>CAYROR010000047.1:0-21195 GCA_964425935.1 uncultured Sangeribacter sp. | reverse complement strand
CTTTGAAATAAAAATATGTTAATTTCTCTTTTGAAATGTTAAATCACAGAACAAGATGGGCAGGATATTTGTAGTATACTTATGGGGAAATACAAAAAACTGAGACAATCCGCGACGATCACCTCAGTTTTATATAGGGAAACTCGATTTGTACTGACTAAAACTGGAAATAAATAAACGGAGCGACTTCTTCCGACATAAATTCAATCACCAACTGCACTACCAAAAGAAATATGATAAGTTTTATCAGCCAATATGACTTGATAAAGATGACTCTCATTCTTTCCATAACCGACGACGGAATGAAATGGGCTATTATCAGAAGGAGCATCATCACGCACCATTCCGGGCGTGCAACAGCAAATTGCGGAATCTGATTCAACTGGAAATCAACAAATATATTCTGAATTATCAACAAAGATGAGGAGAAATCAGCAGCCCTGAAGAAAACCCAAAGCAAAGAGACATAAACAAAAGTAAGCAGCCAGGATACGAAAGACACAAAGAAATTATCGGGAATCTTCACCAGCCATCCCTTGCAGGCTTTATGAACCGCCAACCCCACGCCATGCATCGCTCCCCAGAAAATAAATTTCCACGCCGCTCCATGCCAAAGGCCTCCTATTAGCATCGTAAGAAAATTATTGAGGTAGGTGCGGAACGTGCCGTGCCGGTTACCCCCTAAAGGAATATAAACGTAGTCCCGGAGCCAGGAAGAGAGAGAAATATGCCATCTTCGCCAGAATTCCGTGAGGTTGCGGCTCTGATAGGGAGAATCGAAATTCAGTCCGAGACGGAATCCAAGAATCAAGGCGATTCCGATAGCCATATCAGAATAACCTGAGAAATCACAATAAATCTGCATTGTATATCCCAGGACTCCCATAAGGGTCTGCACACCGGTATATAATTCCGGACTATTAAAAATCAGATCATTATATTGGGCTATATAGTCAGCTATTACCGCTTTCTTGATTATTCCGGCGATAACAAGCCAAAGACCACCCCAGACGTCGGCCTGCGAAACATGACGTTTCCCCTCAATCTGAGGGAGGAAATAGTCCGCACGCACAATCGGACCTGCCACAAGGGCGGGAAAAAAGGATAAGAAAAAGAGGTAGTCGATCCATTTACGCGTAGGCTTTATCCTTTTCTTATACACGTCTACCACATAGCTTATCGATTGGAAAGTGTAGAAAGAGATTCCGACGGGGAGAATAATGTCAAGGGGCTGGAAATTACCCTCAACCATGGCATTCCAGTTCCAAAGGAAGAAATTGGCATATTTGAAATATCCAAGTATGGAAAGAGATACCAGGATCGACAGCCATAGGAATGCCAGCTTGAGACCCTTCGGGCGAGCACGATAGATTAAATGAGAGAGGGTCCAGTCGATCAACGACGTGCCGATCAACATTAGGAAGAAGAGGCCACTCGATTTATAATAGAAATAAAGCGAGAAACATACCACGAAAAGAACCATCTTCCATTTAGTTCCCTTCAGGAAACCATAGATCGGAAGGAACACGAGGAAGAGCGACCAGAACAAGCCGCTAGAGAAAAGCATCGGAGCCTCAGGATCGTATGAGAGCAACTCGACGATTCGTGTAAACAATGCCTCGGTTTGCATTTTTGAGTGGGTGTGGAAAATAGGATGTTGTTCTTTTTTACTTATTCAGCGCCTTTAGGAAGATCACGTTGGCAGGAGCTTTCTTCAGGCTGTCAGGAGGAAGATCCGACAGGATCGGATGACCGGATTTTGGCATCCATCGCATTATGCTATCCATCCAGTCGGCAGAAGAAGACCGCGTAGGATGAATTTTATCAGATTTCCGTTTGAACGACATTCCTGCGGAACGGAAAAAGGAACCAGGGGCACAAGTTGCCTCAAGCATATCATTGATACCACTATCTTCCTGCCAGTTTGGCGGACCGATCCAAACGTATGGGATATCCCCTATCTTGGCAAGGATTTTTTTCACGTAGGGCATCCTCGTCTCCGGCTTCCTGATATACAATTCATTGCTACCAAGAGAGATGAAGATATAATCAGCGCCATATTTCCGGATGAAATGCGAGAGAGTGTCGCTCTCAGCCCATATTTTCGTATTGCTTGAATCCCAGTTAACGGCATGCATTGTGTGGCCATTATGCGCGGCATAACGTGCAAGCCTCAACGCCAGGTTAAGCGTCATGGAATCGCCAAAAAGAAGAATGGATTTCTGCGTTGAATCCACTTCCACAATCTTCGGTTCCTCAATTTCCGGCACACTGTCAGTTGCTATTTCCTTCCAATCCTGAGTTGAAACGGAATCCGGAAACAGCAACTCCACAATCGGAGCCTTCTTGACAACATAAGTGCCTATATTGATATCCTCTGCAAATGCAAGCAGACACACCGTCACAAACGCTGTGGCAAGCAATAACCAAAGTGCGGGATAGCCAGTTTTCATCAATTTTTTCTTTCAAAGTTTTCAGGGTGCAAAATTACACTTTCCGACAATTTTGTGCAACCTTATTTTAGTCACGGCTCAATTTTTTTTGTTTTTTGCAATAAAACATCATCTTTTGCTCATTGCCACCGGATTTTTCCGGTTGCCCGACGTTATAATGATATCAGGGAGTGTCTATCTCTCAACAGAAAAATCCAGCGTAATAACCAACCACATAAAATATGGAAAAGAAAAGAATAATTCCCCCGTCGCAACTGATCATTAATGATGACGGAAGCGCATTCCACATCCATCTGAAACCAGATCAAATCCGCGACAATATTCTCCTTGTGGGAGATCCCGGCAGGGTCGACATGGTGGCATCATATTTTGACTCTATCGACTATGAAGTTTCCTCCCGCGAATTCCATGCAATCGGAGGAAGATACAAAGGGACCGAAATGATGTGCCTCTCCCATGGCATCGGGGCCGACAATATCGAAATTGTAGTGACTGAGCTTGACGCGCTGGTAAATATTGATTTCAAAACCCGCGAAATTAAGGATAACCACCGGACGCTCAACCTCGTGAGATTAGGCACATCCGGAGCACTTGTCGAAGATCTTGCGATCGGCGATTTCGTGATAGCCCAGAAAGCTCTCGGCACAGATGGAATCCTGAATTTTTATGAGGGAAGAGACCAGGTTTGCGACCTGAGATTCGAAAAAGAATTCTGCGACCACACGGATTGGCAGAAAACATGGGCCGCCCCATACGTTGTGGATGCAGACGAAAATCTTGTGGATATTATCGGGAAAGATGATATGCGGCGCGGGCAAACAATTGCAGCCGTAGGATTCTATGCTCCGCAAGGTCGGGAAGTGAGACTGAAACTGAAGGATCCTGACCTTATAAAGAAGATCGAAAGCTTCCGCTTCGACGGGAAACCGATCACAAATTTTGAAATGGAATCCGCATGTCTTCAGGGATTGGCCAAGCTTCTCGGCCACCGGGCCATGACCGTCTGCTGCATTATCGCGCAACGAAGGGCGGAAGATGCCGACACAGACTATAAACCAGCCGTGGCCCGCCTGGTCACCACTGTTCTGGATAGGTTTGCCACTATACGCTGAAGCGATTGCCGGGATGACGCATCACGATCCCGTCAAACTCCATCTCTCCAAGCAACGCCATCAATCCGGCAACCGGAAGCTGAGTCAGGACACTGATTCTGTCGACATGCAAAGGTTCCTGACTGAAGCGTATGACATCATAGACAATTCTTGCTTCGCCGTCAAGCTCCGGGAAAAGATTTCTTTTTAAGGAACTTGACGGCGTTCCTGCAACTTTCCATCCTGAAATTTCAACGAGGTCGGCCGCACATCCTATCAAATGAGCCTTGTGGGTGCGGATAAGCATATTGCATCCGGCACTATTCTCATCTGTGGCTCGACCGGGGAGAGCCATCACCTCGCGAGAATATAATCCGGCGGTATTGGCGGTCGACATAGATCCTCCTCTCAAAGGAGTCTCAGCAACGACGGTAATATCTGAGAGAGCCGCTATTATTCTATTGCGTTCAAGAAAATGCTGACGGTAGGCACTGACCCCGAAAGGATATTCCGTCACAATCGCACCACCATTCCTCACTATTGAGCGAGCAACATCCCTGTGGTCGGCGGGATATATACGGTCAAGACCATGGGCCACGACCGCAACCGTGGGAAGTTTCGAATCCAGGGATGCAGTATGGGCTGTCACGTCAATTCCATAGGCAAGCCCGCTGACCACAACGAGATCAGGAAAATAGGATGAAAGATCGGATATGAGTGTCTTCGTGAAATTCAATCCGTAGGATGAAGGGCGACGAGTGCCAACCACACTTATTATATGGGGCACGTCAATTTCCGCCTCACCCAATTGATAGAGACAAACCGGGGCATCGTGGATTTCCGAGAGACGCGAAGGATAGTCATCATCCAGAAGAAAATAGAAGCGAATCCTATGACGGGCCATATTATCCAACTCTTTTCTCGCCCGAAACAACGCTTCGTCGCGATCACACCTCCCGAACAGACGTTGGCCAGACAATCCAAGATCACGTAGCAACTCAGGAGTTTCTTTAGAGAAAAAATCCTCCGGAGAAATTCCTCTGCTTTCCATTTCCCTGACCAAAGGGGCTGCGACCCCCTTCGTCAGCGACAAAGCAATCTTATATTCATCATCCCTGCCGGGCATAAGCTCATTTTATATATTTAGCAAATACTCTCGCCAGCTCATCTCCTCTTGACAGCTTTCCATCTTTAAGGACAACTACGGTCACCACACCTTCAGCCACAACCTCACCATTGCTTTTCATGATGTCCTGATGGAAAATAAACCGCGGTCCCTTTCTTTCCAGACGCAGACAGCTAAGAAAGCTCTCCCCTCCCCTCAGCGAGGTCTTATATTCAATCTCCACTTTCCTCACGACCGCATCGATCCCCCGGTTGTGCATCTCGATAAACGACAACCCCGCATCGGCACAGAATTTATGGCGCGTATGCTCCATATAGTGGAGATAATTGGCATTGTTGACAATCTGTTCGCAATCCAATTCATAGTCGCGAACCTCCATATCCATTATGAAACAATATTTTCTATTATCCTTTAATATCCTCATATTTATTCTTTTAAAATTAACTAACGGCTTTCGGCAGCTATTCCATCAATGGCCGCATTGAATTGCGCCACACTCTCAAAAACGTGAGGTGTGAACCATAGGAAACCTGCCTCAGGGTTGACGGTCTTAACCGCTATTCCATCCGGGAAAATATATCTCCTGCCAAAATCCTCACATCTTATATCGCGCACGTAACTTCTGACGTACTCATCTCCTTTATTCTCCTCACTTTTATTCTCCACACTTTCCTCACCTTCTCCCTCCTTCTCTTTAAAATACACACACACCGAAACCAACCCATCCCTCATAGAGAAACGATGTGGAAGAATATTCATGAAAGTTGGAGTCCGCAACGCATAGGAATAATATAAATATGTCATGGCGAGCGGAATAATAAGAAACACGAGAAACACACAACCAAGTCCCCATGCAATATCAAACGTGAAACCGAGCACTACCCCACATGCAAATACGGCCACAACCGTCCATATCCAAGGGGCGCCGTAAAGAACGGTCAGAACCCAAGCGAACTTCTTACGGCTCATCGCGAAGATCTCTGTTTCCACGCTATCTGCGCCCATCCCTGATTTCTCTATATTTCTTATAGGTGGCCATATTCTTCGGAACAAGGGTCTGAACGTATCCGGTTCCATCCTTATTGAAGAGTTTCTCCATATCGATATATTTATCACCATTCCCTTTTTTTAGAGGGAAAACAGAATCACGTCGAGCCTTCACCACATCGCCCATTTCCGAATGTCCGTTTGCTTTCAAGCCACGCAAAGCCCTGTCAACTCCGTCGGGTCGGCACCAGACTGGAATTATTTCTGAGCATGGAGGATAGCCCAATCCAGTCCACATTACATATTGTTCGGCTATGAAATCCTTCGTTGGCTTCTCCCCGGGAGAAAGGGGCTTGCAACCCTCGATCACGATTGTAGCCGTGGATTTATAGCGTGGAATAAAATCCTGATCAACCACCCATCGTGACGGACCCTCGGCATCATCACATCCTCGGAGATCATGCCAGAAACTCCGGCTCAGCTTCTCCGTGAAGATTTCGGGAGTTACATTCTTTGATTTGATGTAAGGATCCAGCAAAGTGCATGCGTTTGCCTCCCTGACAAATCCGAACCCTTCATCCGGACGACCCGAATGACTGTAATTTGTGCGAACGATCACATCGTCGGGAGCATCCTTCAGGTCGGTCCTGACAAAGGAATGATTATTTGTTTCAAAGAAAGCTCCGTTGCCATACGCATCGATAACTCCGAAATTTGCCTCAACGCCCATCGGCCTCGGAAGCGTTTTCAGAAGCTTTTCAAAATCATCGACTGTGGCACATGTCTTGAGAGCTTTCGCCATCACAAAACCCTCTTTATCCATCTTCGAGGCCGGCACCTTGTCATCCTTTATGTTATATGAAGCCGTATTCATTATGGCAAAGCCGGCATCGTTCATTCCCATCCAGGCCTCCTCCAGCTTCCTGTCGGAAGCATTGAAGAGCCCGACGTAGGAGTGTTCTCCGGGCCTTCCGGTTACATATTCCACTTTATTATCTATTGCACTCGTATCCCTGTTTTTCCAAAGCATGGGCCGGCCTGAAGGATTGGCTTTTGCCCCGACAAGTGCCGACGTGCACGCCAATGACTGGAGCACAAACAGAGAAACGCAACAAAACAAGACAGAAATCCGTTTATTCATTGTTTGGATATTTTTCCACAAAGTTACAAAAAATATTTATTATCCAACAATTAAAGTCTTTAAACAAATATTGTTCACAATATGACACTACCGCAGGATCCCTACATGCTTCTGAGCATGCTCAACATGAAATTGCGCGATGATGACTTCGACAGCCTTGAGCAGCTGTGTGACTCCCTCGAAGCTGACAAATCTGAAATAGAGAAAAAGCTCGCGGGAATCGGATATTTCTATAATCCTGAAAGCGGAAGTTTCTCCGCAGAATGATCAGAGCGCGCCATAGGATGGTGAGAACGTGTCTCCTCTTGAGATATCGCCGGTAGAAGCTCCAAGTTTCAGCCATTTCACTCTCTGATCTGACCGCCCGTGATTAAACGTCTCCGGGACAGCATATCCTTGAGCTTGTTTCTGAAGATAGTCGTCTCCGATCTTTGAGGCGGCGTTCAACCCCTCCTCTATATCGCCGGGCTCAAGGGAATTGAAGAGCCGGTTGTCATGATATGCCCAGACTCCCGCATAATAATCTGCCTGGAGTTCGAGCCTTACACTTATTTTGTTTGCCTCGGTTTCCGACATTCTTGCCATGGCCTGATGTGCATCTGATAAAGTGCCGAGAAGATGCTGGACATGATGTCCCACTTCATGGGCTATTACGTAGGCAAACGCAAAATCTCCCCCGGCCTTCATCTGGCGCTCCATCTGATCAAAGAATGAGAGGTCGATATAAACGGTTTCATCTGCCGAACAATAAAAAGGACCGACTGCCGATGTGGCCGATCCACATCCGGATTGTACGGATCCTGAATACAGAACCATCTTGGGGGGGCGATAAGTCAGTCCAAGTCGCTTAAATTCCTCACTCCATACGTCTTCAGTGCCGGCAAGTATTTTCTTGGCAAAGGAAGCATATTCCTCTTCCTGAGCGGTGGGCTCATATCCACTCCTGATCTGCTCGGCAGTAGCAAACCCGGAACCTTGATTCAATACCGATACAGGATCTCCTCCCGACAGCCAAACAATTATCGCCGCTATGATCAGGGAGCCGATTCCTCCTACTCCCGCAATTTTGGCGCCGGATCCTCTCCCTCTCCGGTCTTCCACATTACTGCTCTCTCTTCTTCCGTTCAGTCGCATAGTTTTATTGGTTGTTTTTTAACTATGATAACACTTAGGAGAGAAAAAAGTATAAATCAAAACACATTTTCATCATTCCAGCCCATCATTGTTAACAGGTGTTTAATAAAATTAAACCTGTATAAAGCATTCAACATTAACGCTTGCGATACGTTTTATTAGTACAAAAAGCAATGAAGCAATATGGAAAAATATTCAAGGTTTCGGGAGAAAGTTTGAATATGGTTTAAGTTTAGTTAGATATAGTTTATAGTGGAATCGTGAGAGGGGCGTCGTGGAAGCGCCCCTCTCTTTTTTTACTGGTCGGTTAGAAGTCAGCACCCAATGAGAGCATCAGAGCCCCACTTTTCAAATCCTTGACGGGAGTTGCACTATTACTGTCTAAACCACGGAAAATTTTCTGATTGATTGTCGGGTTATAAGTTACGCCCAGATTGAAAGCTGACGCTTTCCCAAAACGTAGTCCCACTGTCGGCTGGAAATAGAAGCCTGCGATCTCCCGGAGATACAGTTTCTCCTCATCTTTATACGCCCACGAGATCTCACCGTCTGAGAGCTGGGCACGAAACTGATAGCCAACTTTGAGATCAACAAAAGGGGTGACTGTCTTGCCTATATCAAGTGTCCATCTTAAATCGGCAAACACGGGCAACATGATCGCAGGGAAAAACGTTTCCCCATAGCTGTAACCATCAGTTTCATACCTTTCCCGATAATGGTCTATGACAGCATATCCTCCGAAACCAACTCCAGCAAATAACATTTTGTTGATTTGGTATCCTTCTGTAATATTCATACCGAATGCAACTATCGGACGTATATCAGAAATTTCATTATAAGACACCATTCCTGCATCATATCCTTTTGATGGGGATATACCGCCATATAGATCAATGAATCCCCGGAATTCTTGTGCAGAGGCTGATAATGCTGCTACAGCCATAAGCAAAATATAAGTTATTCTTTTCATCTTCAAAAATTTCAATTTGTCCATTTCTCTAAAAACCAAATCCCGGCATCCTTATCGTAGACAATATTCTCACCCTCATTATTAAGGCTGATCAGAACATAACCACAATTGACACACCTAAAACCATCTTTAAAATATTCACTTATAGCATAAATAGGCAATGTCTGACTATATCCGGATCCAACGGCCTTATGATAAGAGTCTTTGTTGAGTTGCCAGATGTAGGAAGGATTTTCTCTTGACAATTCCACCGATTGTCCATCCGGGAAGGTAAATTTAGCTGATTTCTCCTCCTGACATGAGGGTGAGAAGACCACCTTTATATCATTATTGCCACCTGCCCAAAGTGTATTTAGAGCATAATATGAAAGGTTAATAGTTAAGGGATAAGTCGAGCCGGTCTGATTCTCATAATCATAGCGGTACATGAACTTCAAAGTAAATTCGGAATTACCCTCTCTATAACCATTCTCATAAAAATAATCGTCATACCTTGTTGATTCAGCATAATCCACTGTTTCATTTGCAGAGACCGTGATATTCGATGCCATGAATCCGACATTGCCATAAATGGTTGATTCAAGCCGGTAATCCTTCTCCTCCGTACATCCTGTCAAGGACACTGCAATAATGCCCAAAAATATGATAATATAATTTTTCATCGTTTACAAATTTAAAAATCAAAACCGATAGTAAACATCGCTACGCCTCCTGTTGAAGAAAAAGATCGAGTGTCTCCTCCATTTATTATTTCACCATTTGGCAAGGTATGATAGTAATGGGATTCCGTGCTGAATTTTCTTTTAAGGGATATATTGTAAGATAACCCTATATTAATAGCTCTTTTAGATCCGATAGCAGTGCGGAGTCCTATAGCTGGCATAATGAAAAGGCCACCGATAGATTCCGGTCTCACCGAAAAATGATTATTATAATACCAATCATAATAATCATCATCGTCAATGGCTACAACATACTGATAGCCTAATTTAAGATCAACGAACGGAGCAGTTTTTGCTGTTAAATCATAATCCCAACGGAAATCGGCATATACAGGTAATGCCAAACCATAAAATTTATGCGAAGCATTAGAGTAATCCCATTCATAATCTTCACTATAAAGCATCACACAATTCGCTCCAAAGCCCAGACCTGCAAAGAAATTGTGATTGATCTGATAGCCATGAGTCATGGTCCACCCGAAAGCAATAGACGATCGTCCTACGTTTTTCATTGCATATTCCCCATCGGTCACATTTAACACACCTCCGGTGCCGAAACCTCCCATGATGTCGAAAAATCCGCGATAGCCGGAATTCTTCCCTGCCCATCCATGCCCAAGTTTCACCACCATATCCGGTGTGATCTTTCTTTCCAATGGCTTATACCCTACATAATGAAACCTGACCTTTTTGGCCGGCTCCGGAAGTTCAATTCTGAAGATTCCGTCAATGTCGGTCATAGCGGTCTCAGAGCGCCCTACGATTTCCACCCTGACTCCGGGCATCGGAAGGTTCTTTCCGTCAATAACCTTCCCGGTGACAACTTCCTGTGCCTTAAGGCCGGATACTGTCAGCATCAGGAAGCCTAAAACAATTAATACTCGTTTCATATTGCTAATATTTATTCTCAAAATAAATTCCGATTTACAATATCTTCATATTATTTTGCGATATCTTAAATTATGTTACAAAAGTAATAATTTATTTAATATTAACCAAATGACGCATGACGTTTCTTTTCGCTGCAAGAAGGCCGGGCGACAATTGTTCTTGTTCCATCATCTCCAGTTCCGCTTCAAGTTCATTTATCAGTTCCGGGAAGAATCGGCATTGCGCAAAAGCCAGTTTCATGCATAATGCCCTTACTCCGTATGGTTCATCTGAATTAATTTTCGACAGGCAGAAGTCTATAAAGTCTCCTCTTACCTCCTCCTTATTATATATGGGCATTTTTTCAATAATGGCAAGCAATAGTCTTCTCTTCCCCGTGTGCTTCTCTTTCAAGACAAAATCGATAAGGTCAGACTTCTTACCCTCTATCCGACAACGTTGGCTACTATCAAAATGAGTCATAACCCATAGCGCATTGTAGCCAACCCGATCATCGGGAGAGCCAATAAAAGCGAATAGTGTGTCCATCGACGCCTCCGAAGAAGAGCAGAGTCTACAGATCCTCTCTATTGTTTCCCTCCCGATTTTATATGACAAAATCCGCCTCAGCATTTCATGCGACTCGGGATTAAATTCAAAATCATCTACTTTCCAATTCATAAACACTCAGCGCTTTATACTTATGCATGCAAATTTAAGCATTAAATTTCAAATGAACATCCGATTGTGAAATTTTGTTACAATAATAAAAAAATCAAAACATGGCATCTACACAATCCTTAAAACCCTCTTCCTCCCCGCTATCACAAGCTCCGAAAAATTATGCACTATTCGTCACCTTCATAGCCATAATCGGAGCGTTCTCATCGCTGGTAAATGATATGTACCTTCCCACCATCCCGTCGATGATGAAGGAGTTTCACACCACTCCATCAATGACACAGATGGGCATATCCATGGCCATGGCCGGAATGGGACTGGGATCCGTTTTGTGGGGATCAGCCAGCGACCGATATGGACGAAAGCCTATTTTGATTATCTCTCTCGTCATATTTGTAATTGCCACAGCCTTCTCGCTATTCTCCAAATCAATAACCTTTTTTATCACCTGGCGTCTTTTCCAAGGACTTGGAGCCGGAGGTGCAATGGTGCTCTCCACGTCGATTCCTGCAGATGTATATATGGGACGTCAGCTTGCCAAACTTATGGCGATTGTCGGCGCGATCAACGGAGTAGCGCCTGCCCTTGGTCCGGTGGTCGGCGGATTCATGGCAGACTGGGTTGGCTGGAAAGGTATTTTCGTTGTGCTTCTTGTCATTGGGGTAGTCATGACATTCTGGACCACTCATTACAAGGAGACTCTTCCCCCACAGCGCAGACTTCAGGTGAAAAGTTTCAGGGATTATCTGAAAGCCTATCGCTCGCTGTTTACAAACAAAAGGTTTATGATCTATGTCACTATCAAAGCAGTGGCGATCGGTCTGCTCTATGCTTATATTGCCTCCGCTCCTTTCATCATCCAAACCCATTATGGATTCAGCGCCATGACATTCGGATTGATTTTCGGAGGCAACGCATTGGCTTTGAGCATCGGTTCTTCGCTCGCGTTGAAATTCAAGGTCATGAAGCAAGGGATGGTAGTAGGATGTGTAGGGATGTTTATATTTGCAGTTGCAGAGGCTGTGGTGATGTGGCATGAGTCATCATTCCTTCTCTATGAAATTTGTGCAGTTCCAATGCTGCTCTTCTCCGGAATGATTTTCTCAAGCGCCAACACCCTGTCAATGGAAGTAGGAAGGGAAGAGGCAGGCACGGCTTCCGCGATATTGAGCGTAGTGAAATATGCTTTCGCCGCCGTGGTCTCGCCTCTTGTAGGTCTTGGAAATATGTTCCATTCTGCCGCAATCGCATTTGTAGCGGTAACCTCCGTTTCGCTTATCCTCGCATGGATGGCCAGCCGTCTTCCGGCACTCGCCGACATGGAACGCACTAAATGATACTCAGTCATACCTCCCCGGGAGATAAGGATAAAGTAGAAACTACTTTATCCTTATCTTTATTATATTCACAGAGTAAGCCGGAACTTTGAAATGAACGTCGTTTGATTTTCCGGATTTAACCTCACCCAGTACCGGATAGATATGCTCCGGATCAGCGATCGTGTTTTCCTCTGTTCCCTTTTCGGCCGACAGACGAATCAGCTGTAATGCATCTTCCTGAGAATCATCTATCTGGCAATTTGACAAGTTTATAACACCATCGGCATATCCTTCGCCAACATTTACAACCTTGACATACATCATCTTTCCATCATCATCAATAGTAGTGGAGGCATAGACGCCTTCAAGAGCAGTGCTCTTTTGGGTCTTGCAGGAAAGGTCAAGTTTGCCGTCGATATAGCAGCACACGCTATCACCTTCTATCTCTACCTTTAGATCATACCAACGATCTGAGTCAACACTATAACGACGGTCTTTGCAAAGCGGCACACGATAACCATCTATGGCCTGCTCGACGTTGTTTTGAGTATTCGACCATCCACCGACATTAAACCACTGATAGTTTGCCGCATCCTTATATCCGAACATGACCATGAAGCCCTCCGCGCCCGAATTTTTCTTTGCCTTCACATTGAAAGTGTATTTATCAGAATTGATTGGCTCAGGACATACAATCATTGCCGGCTGCTGACCTCCGGTCTGAACGATTTCGCCTGCTGAGGCTTTCCAGTTGCCCGACTTCGGATCCCATTTTGAATAATCTCCGATATTGACACTCTCACCATTAATAATCAGCTGAGCATCACGATAAGCTACATCTGTGTTCCATGTTGCGAGGCCGACATGAACCGGAACCCTTATCTTCTCTTCCACAGGCTGAGGTTTTATCAAATTGTAGGTCAGGTCTGTCTTGACAACCTGAGTGCCGATATTGTTTGCAAATAGCTGCTGTACATAATATGAGGGTGTGCCCATAACCTCCGACGAATTGAAACGAATCATGTCAGGACGCCAGCGGGCATCATTCTCATTCACGAATATGGGAGCGTATGAGTTCATCACAACCACGTCAGAGTTGTTTTCCATCCCCATCATATAGACGGCTTCGCCTAAAGCAGCATTGAGGTTGCCAATGTCTCCGAAATTGCTGGTCACGGCATATTCACCTACATATACTTTATTTTTTGACCTATCGTAATCATCATATTTATCAAACCTCTCTGCAAACCATTTCGGATTGCGATAGTAATGTTCGTCAACAATTTCCACAGGGTAATCGTTGCGCCATGATGGATAGTCAGTTGCCCATGCCTCAACATTTCCGATACACTTCACATTCGGATATTTAGCCTTAATGGCATTATAAAACTGAATGTAGCGTTCAGGATAGTGGTCGCTCTGGTCTGAATTGTCTTGCATATTGAAATTGTAGTTTTCATTTCCAATCTCAATAAACTCCAGATTAAATGGCTCCGGATGTCCGTTGTCAGCGCGCATTTTCCCATATTTAGTTGTGACGTCGCCATTTGCATATTCAAGCGCATCCATACATTCCTGGATCCAATCCTCTATTTGATCGTAGGGCGTGCAGCCTCCATGCCAGATGCCGACATTCACAACAAACAATGGCTTCGCTCCCAAATCTTCCGCCAACTGAAGATACTCATGGAAACCGATTCCATCACTTGTGCGATAACCCCAGTTGACATTTTGATGACCTTCCCTCTGCTCAATCGGCCCGATGGTGCGCTTCCATCTGAAAGCATTGTCAGGGCTCTGCTCTCCTTCAACAAAACATCCCCCCGGGAAACGCATGAATCGCGGACTCATTTCTGCAAGCATCTGCGCGAGATCAGGCCGCATTCCGTTCTCACGATCCTTGAAAGTAGGGGGGAAGAGGCTGACAACATCAAGCATAAATTCTCCTGCCTTGTCGGCAGAAAGAGTGAACTCTGCCTTCGGATCGTCTCCTGTTGCAATAATGGTAGCCGTATATTTTTTCCAATCTTTTGAGAAAGAGACTTTCATTCTTTCCTCTCCCAAAGATTGACCTGAAATCGTTTGAAGTCGGGCGGTTATAATGCCCTTGTATTTTGAATCACTTTTGGCCCAGAACGAGAGCTTATATTTTCTCCCTTTCACTGCATTTATTCCCCAGAAACCTTCATTGCGCACACCATCCCCGGGGCTCACAATCTTGACACGCAACGCATTATGCTGAACCTCATTGAGCAATCCATCTTTTACCAATCCTATTTTGGCATTCCCGACAGCAAACCAATTACTGATATGATCCCCGTGTGCTGACATTAGGTCGTCCTCAAAAGAACGGTTGCGAATCAACTCTGCATAAAGTCCACCATCGGCCGCATGATTAATGTCCTCATAGAAGATTCCATAATGCGTAGGGCTCACTTCCGGTCCGCGCCGGGAAGCATCTACATTTATAACCACCTGGGCATTGATGGTTTGAGTCAAAGCAAGAAGCGAGACTCCAAGAAATTGCCTTAGTCTCATAAGTATCACCAATAATTACTTTTGGAAAGTTTTCTTTTTACACTTCAATAAATTATCGCCTCAAAATTACAAATAAATTCAGAACCATAAAAAAATTTGAGCGATAATTGGCAAAAATTGGCCATGAAGGCCACTCCCTGGCATTTGCCGTAGGTAAATCCTTTTTATTCTTATTTTTTTGTCAATTTGAGGGCTCGATGAGAACAAACATTTAAATTTTTATTAATTTTGCAACCGGAATGCTTGTCCGTTCCAAGATATTTTGAGAAGCGTTATGTCTATCTTGTAATTGGGAACGTAGGAAATTTTCAAGAAGCACAAGGATAGCATAGTGGAACTCACGCATACAGCGTGGGCTGCTATTGTTACATCTGTGCATCAGGTTCTCCTACGACCTCCAATTACGACGTGGCATAGTTGGCTCACGTTTCTTGTATTCTCCAGAAAATTCCTTAGGGCCAGGGGAAAGAGAAATATTATGAGAAAGGTTCTTGCATTAATGATGCTTGCCATTTCCTCCGGCTTGACCGGCATGGCACAAAACACTATCCTCAACAATCCAGCCAATAAGGCCTACTTCGGCATCCGTGTCGGAGGAGAGATTACATGTCCCGGCAAAATCACTGACGGCAACATTGGAATTAGCGCATTCAAGAATGGAGGAGGCATAGAATTCGGCGGAATATATAACCTTCCAGTGGCAGCCAATTTCTTTATTGAGCCGGGGCTGAAGTTATTTTATAACACATATTCTCTAAAGGATGAATTTGTGGAGGATGTGGAGGATGATATTATCTTTGACAGCGTGTCGCTGAAAAAATTCGGAATTCGTATTCCTATTATGGCCGGATATCATTTTGACTTCACTGACGATCTAAAAGTGTCTCTTTCCACCGGTCCTGAACTCGAATTCGGCTTTTCGGCAAAGGGTTACATCAAAGGCCATAATATTGAAATGTCGGAAAGCGTGTATGGCGAAGATGGAGGGATGAGCCGGGTCAACCTGTCATGGGGGATTGGCGCTGGCATAGCCTACCGACAGTTGTTCTTTGGAGTAAACGGAGGAATAGGCATGCTCAACATGTTTCGCGACTCAGATACAAAATTTCATGAAAATCGCGTCACATTCAGTATTGGGTATAATTTCTAAACTCACTAAATATGAAAAAAATAATTCAA
This sequence comes from uncultured Sangeribacter sp., assembly GCA_964425935.1. GTDB lineage: Bacteria > Bacteroidota > Bacteroidia > Bacteroidales > Muribaculaceae > Lepagella. The sequence goes on along the minus strand of CAYROR010000047.1, from coordinate 4,984 downwards.
ATTCTATTGCTTGGCATCTGCTGTATTGCCACATCTTGTGCCGATCATGATGATCCAGAGCTAACTCCCATCAACACGACTGATGTTAAGATTAACGCAGATATCGACGTCGTGCCTTCTGCAAAATGGCTTAATCCTACCGAAGAAGTGACAATACGTGTTTCAAACGTCAACATGGTTGCTCCCAAAGGAATCGTGCTTCGTAGCATCAGTCTCTATGAGAGTGGACAAAAGATTCTCGACAAGCCTTTCTCCGGAGAGAATCTGGAATTCAGGGTGCCTCTTACCTACATGCAGGGGCGTGTCTATTTCTCCATTATTGGAAATCTGATCCAGAAGAACTGCCGCGATGCACAAATACTTATCGAAGATAACATTCAGGTTATCGTTTTTTCCCAGACTCCCAAGCTCGATTGCAAGGCACATATAAATGTTTCCGTTAAAAGCGTTTCAACATCCGGCGAGGAGTTTTCCCAGAGATTTGATGTTGAATCGAATGAGGCAGGAGTAGTGTTGATTCCTCAAGATAAGCTTTATTGGACACCCACATCCGGCACTGCCTCAACCATTGAGCTCACATTAGGAGGTGGCGCCGACACCTGGAGTTCTAATTCCACTCTTCAGAGCGAGGTTACAAGAATTTCATGGGGTTCAAAATATCCGGTTGAACCGGTGTTAAATCTGTCGATCTCAAACCAGCCCGGATCTCTCGATAAGGAAAAACTTGACATGTATGTCTTAGCAACCTATTACGGCACCACTGAAAATATCACGATAGAACCTCAGAGACTCACCACATTATTTGAAATACGGGAGTCCGCCAACTGAAAAATTGAGTAGGAGGTAAACGATGATCTAATAATCACCAACGTTTATCTCCTACTTTCGTCTTCTCCATCCCTTCTACCAGGAGACGTGTCGTCAGGCATACGGTTTTTTATACGGATACGTCTTATCAATTGTCGTGCTATGGATACGTTTCAAATTTCCCCCTGAATATGGCTCCGCGTGCCATCAAAGGCGGTTGATTTCATCGTCTCTGACGCTTTTTCCTTTATATTGACGTTTGGCTGATCGGAACTGATAAAGCACTGACAACGATACAAATTGCGAGGCTCCCTTAATGTTGTAGGAATATTTCACGCTATTGGTGTGAGTGGTCACTTTCTGCTTCCATGTGCCGAAAATATCGTTGGCCACAAGCGAGAAATTCCAGTCCTTATATTGTTTGCTGAGCGTGACGGCCGTTTGCCAAGAAGCTCCGCAATATTGAGTCTCAATATTCCCGGTACCACGTAGGAAAAGTGAGAGATAAGCGTGGAAACTTTTTGGAAGATCGAAACGGTTGTTAAGTGAAAGTTGATAAAAAGGGGTTTTATATGAGCGACGTGGCTCACCATAGCAGAGATTCTGAAATACCATTACTCCCGTAAGAGAAGGATGCCATCGATTAACGTCAAGACGCTGCACTCCAACAAACTGGAGCATATTATAGGTTGGCAGATTCACTGTCTGCGTCACAGAGGCTCCGATCGCAGGGTCGTAATAGCAGATCAATCCGATCTTGCGATTGTAGTGCGTCCACTCTCCCTGGAAAATAAATTTCTTGTAAAAAAGATTGAATCCCATCTCATGAGCTTTCATCCTCTGCAGTGCAGGATTCCCGCTTTCCCAATGGGTGGGGGTTACGTAAGTGAAATTATTGTCAAGAGATGTGTAAGACGGACGATAAACGGCTTGCTTATAATAAAGACTCAACGTCACAGGCGAAGAGAAATTCACGCCGATGTTTGGCAGGAAATCGTCATAATTCTTTGACAACGTTTTCTGAAATTCGGAGTTTCTAACATATCTCGTTCGTGTGACGTCATAACGCAAACCTCCGTAGAATTTCCACTTCTCCGCCACGCTCCAGTCAAAAGATAAGAATCCTGAATAGAGGCGCTGGGTCACGTCATCTGTTGCCGGTAAAAGTATTGCAGCCGCATCTCCCTCGGCATGGCTTGAAAAAGTCTGCAAGTTACGCGTGAACGTGTAATCTGCGCCTACGGAAAGTTTGAATTTATCCCATCTTTGCTCTAATTCTATTTTGCCGGCATAAAGATCAGCATCCGTGTGCCCGGTGTTTTTTATAGTTGTGGCAGTCTGTTCTTCATCGGTGTCGTTGACAGAAAGGCTCTTGTTTTTCACATAATCAAGATCAAGGTTAAGGTCAAGTGAATTAGACAAGGAGAAGTAAGCATAACCGTTTAGCAGATGACGTTCCGACTGTGAAAAGATTCGGCTCTGAGAGCTGATCTCCGTTTCCGGAAGCATATTGGTATAGGAACGGAGTCGATCGTCGAAGTGCATGAAAGGGGTTCGGGTGAAAGTATATTTCACACCCATGGAATTTCCATGGAGTTCATAGTTAGCGCCGACTGACCCCATGAGGCCGAAAGTGTGATTGAAGGGTTCGGCTTTAGTCAGGCTTGTTCCTAATCGCTCCTCATAATAAGGATTTGGTGAGCTTTCAGGACTCTCTTCAGCTGAAGTGAATTCGTCTCCGACTGAGGGCAACGATACCGTTTCATGGTATTCCCGCTTCTGTTTGAAGCGGCTGTCGCTTAATGAGAAATTGCCGAAGAAATTAAGCCCGTTTTCCATCTGAAATCCCAAGCCTCCGTTGGCCGATTCCGACATCACATCAGACGCCGTCACTGTGCCTCCGATGTTGGCATACGCTCCCTGATTTCTTTTGCAGGTTTTGATCAGAAGCACGCACGAAACCTCCGGTCCATACTTTGAAGATGGATTAGTTATTATCTCCACGCTGTCGAGATCTTTCGATGTGAGGATAGCTAATTCCGAGTCGTCGCGCATGAGTCGACCATTGATATAGATGACAGGCGTCCCCTTCCCTACCACATTTATGCCTCCGGCCGACGCATCAATCAAGGGCATCTGGCGTATGGCTTCCGTGGCACTTCCGATTTCGCTGAGAGGATTATCGGCCATGTCAACTTTAATACCGCGAGAGGTAGGTTTCACGCTTTTCTTAATGGCGGTCACAACCAATTCGTCAAGCTCCGCTGTCGGGATCGTATCCGCCGCAGCTTTTGCTGATGTCGCAGCCCAAGCCAGGGCTGCGATCGTTAAAAGAATTCTCCTTTTCATATTTCAGTAAAATTTGATGCCGCAAAGTTAGCAAGTCAAAGCGCGGCTATAACGGACAAAAGCGTGACATCTTCCGTGATGTCACGCTTTTGTCACATTGATTTACTGAATATTGCGTCGAAGAGCTCACCCGGAAGCTTTTGCTTCACCCGGCTCTTGCGTTTTCGGAGGGCTTCGTCGCTCGATCGCATCACGGCTCCGAGGGCGCCTTTCTCGAGGCCGACATAACTGAGGAGACAGAAGAGAGCGTCGTCTTGCGTTAGCGGAGGAGCCGCTTGGCGCAGATGGGCACTTACCTCCGAAAAACTTCCGATAACAGATTCCGTGAGGGCTTTAAGTTTCTCCTTGGGAATATCATCAGGATTGGGCACCATATTGACCTGGCTCACAAGTGAGGATTCCTGGAGGGTGAAATAAAATTCCTTTGTGAGGCGCATCTTCTCAAACAAAGGTGCAATCTTGTCATCGGGTTGAAGATCCGTGGCATTTTCGAGTGCCGCAAGACGCACATTGAGTTCTGATATTTTTTTAATCAGCCTCACCTGCCGGCTCTTCATTGCCCGGCTCTTGTACAAAAATACGATTATCATTATCATAATCAAGGCCGCCGCTCCAGACACCCACCAGAACAACCGCTGCTTCTCCTCCTCCCTTATGAGTTTTACGGAAAATTTGTTCTCCACCCGTGAGAGCTTCTCGGTGGAGATAACCTTATTTATTGAGTCACGGCAAAGAGCGAGAGAGTCACCATAGGCCAAAGCCTCCCGGAATCTTCCTGCTTTACGATTAATTTCATAGAGCTCCTCAAAACGCATGGTTTTCCCGTCAAGACTCAGACTGTCAGAATCCAGAGACGACAAGATTGACAAAGCTTTTTCCGTGTCACCCTCACGGCGATACATCCAGGCTCTCTCCATGTCGAGCTCTATGCGGTTGTAGCTGACGAGCTTCCTATTCATTCCAGCGATACTGTCGAAGATTCTCTCTGCCTCCTCGAAATCTCCCTTAAGATATATAGCCTTCGCCAAGAAAATTCTGGACCGTATGGCCATAATCCTGTCGCCATAAAGGTCGCTGAGATCGCGACATTCGCTGAGCAGAGTGATGACAGTGTCGTTGGAATCTGTATTTAAGACAACGTTCCAAAGCAACCCTGGCAACCACTGCAGGCTGTCAGCCTCTCTTGCCACTTCCACAGCTTTCTTTGCATATTCCTTGGCTATGCCGTAGCGATGGGAATATGAATCGTAATAAGGCACAAGAAGAGCCGTATATAGATTCACCCTCAGCTTGGGTGTGGCAGTTTCATCAAGGCGAGACTGTGCGTCGAGAAGGATTTCGAGAGCCTTCTCATTTTCTCCGATTTCTCTCAATTCAGCCACACGCTCAAGATCCTGCTCAATTCTCTTCGAATGCTCCTCACGGCATCCAATGGTCCATAAAGATGCCATGAGGCACAAAAACTTAGTTATCCGGCAAACTTTGACAATTGACATCTATCTGCATTTTTTCCGCAAAGATAGCCTTATTTTAACTGAAAAGCAAATAAGCCGTACCGCTATGCAGCGCGAATGTCCGACAAAAACACATCTTGCAGATGCAATCGAACACCATCTGAATAAACAATAGATAAATCTTTCTGAAAAGCAGCCTACTACGCTGATATGTCAGACTTTTTATGTAATTTTGCATTTTAAAACAAATGCTTATCTACAAATGGCTAAAATAACTGTAAGAGATACTGAAGTTAATGTTGTAAAAGTAAACGGAGAAGACTACATTTGTCTCACCGATATGTTGCGTGCCAAAGATGGTGACTTTTTTATTA
>CAYROR010000046.1:0-21468 GCA_964425935.1 uncultured Sangeribacter sp. | reverse complement strand
CAGGAACAATGAAAGAACTTGATCCGCTGTTGCATTCGCAACTTCGACTTGCGGTAATGTCAATTCTAATGAATGTTGACGAAGCGGATTTCGTTTATCTCAAAGAGAAAACTGACGCCACCGCAGGCAATCTCAGCGTACAGATTGACAAACTTACGACTGCCGGTTATATCTCAACCGAGAAAGGATTCGCTGGCAAGAAAACCCGTACGGTTTGCCAAATAACAGATAAAGGACGCAAGGCGTTTGAAGAATACGTCGAAGTTCTTAAAGAATACTTGAACTTATAACCGCGTCTTTATTACCCTTGAAAAGAGCACCCACACATTTTGTGGGTGCTCTTCCTCTCTTTACACTACCCCATTATATCTTCTACTCAGGCAATAGATTTCGCAGAATCTCCCCACAGGGGCAACCTCTGTCAAGACATGAAGAAAGAACTTGTCAGTCTCCTTGATTGACAATCCAAGAGACTTTTATTTCGACTATGAAGTTTTTTCAACGACTAAAATTACCTACAATTGGTAATTTTTTTATTATCTTTGCGCATCATTTCATCGCGTATGAACGTTATATTCACAGATAATGCACTGGAAGAACTATATGAGACAGGCAAAACCAAAGACAGTAGATATAAAAAATTATGCCGCAATAAAAGCTTCATTGAGGATTATATTGGGGTAATAGATTTGATGTTTTCTGTTGATAAGACTGAAGACCTGAAGAATTAGGCTTATAGGTCAAATGGGAGGCTATTCATGGGTTTTTCTTGGCATCTACCAAATTGCATAATGCTAAATATCAGCGAGTTATATACACTTATTAAGTCTAACATATACGTTCAAAACTTTTGAAGTGTGATAACATACTGATTTGCACGATATTTACAGCGATTTTAGCCTCCATTTTGACCTATACGCCAAGAATTATAGTTATCTACATTATGAAAAATTAAAATACCGCTCGGAAAGTTCTGTAAGAATTGATAACGGACGTGTTGAGCGACTAATATTCACTGAACATAAAGACGGTATAGAAGTAAAATTGATAGAAATAGATTCGACTCACTATGGCAACAAACGCTAAACCTATAGTCCCGGCAATAGCGACCCATCCGGGAAGTGTGCTTAAGAAAGAGCTCAAGGCACGCGGCATTAAGCAAAAAGACTTTGCTGAAGCTATTGGTATGCCCGCGCCCAATCTGAGTGAATTGATAAAAGGTAAACGCAATGTAACCGAATCCATTGCAATAAAATTAGAAGAAGCACTTGGAATACCTTTCCAAAACTGGATGAATCTTCAGAATCGTTATCATTACGTCAAAAAGAGACATGAAGAACGTGATGCTATAGAGCGGAACGCAGAGTCAGAAGAACTGTCGTTGCGTTCACGTCTTAATATGCCCGTACTCTACAAATACCATCACATAGCTTCAACAAGAATTTCAGATAGGTTGGATGCACTTAAGGAGCAGCTAAAGATAGATCTAAATGGATTGCATTTATTGGAAATGAATACCAATGGCTATTTTAAACGAAGTGAAAGACTTAGAATCGACGAGATAAATATGCGCACTTGGCTTCTAATGGCTTGGTCTGAGGCGATTAAATCTCAACTATCAGAAAGGTATTCTCCACAAAAAGGATGGGAGGCGGCCAAGGAAATCGCGGAAGCCGCAAACGCAGGCATTATCACTACGCCCTTCTTAAAAGACACACTTAATAAAAACGGGATTATCTATATTCAAATCCCAAAACTTGAGGCCGCTCCTATTGATGCATATTCGATGTTGGCAGGTTCTAATCCTGCAATCGTTGTGACATATCGCCACAATGATTTAGACAAATTGGTATTTGATGTTTTACATGAGATAGGTCATATAATACTTCATATAACTAATGAGAAATCTTATATTTCGGTGGAAAATGACTATTATTCTCAGTCGAAAGAAGAGTTGGAAGCCAATCGGTTTGCTAATGATGCCTTAATACCTCCTCAAAAATGGAATCAAATAATGTCCACGAAACCCACAAACCTTTCCCCTCACGTTATTGTCCATACAATTGCAAAAGAAGCTAAGAAGAATGGAATCAGTGCATCGATAGCTGTCGCTCGTTATAAACATGAAACACGATGTTACAATATACGAGGATATAAGTCTCCAAAGATTGACGTATAATTGTATAAATACCGTAAAGGATTACTATAGATCCACTAATGATTAAACTTGTCCTCAAGTGAAAAAGATAAAAGTTCAATATAGATTCCCGTCTTCCGTAAAAGACTCTTAACCAGATAATCTTCTGAGAGAATAATTTCACTATCTCCACCCTCGCCATGCTCTCAACGTTTCTTGGCCAACCTATAATTAATATTGAAAATGTCGATTTATCAGTTTTACTGAGCAAGTTTAAAGACATCGCCTCCTTTCTCCATATTACGCCTACTCGTCTGAGCCGATTACGGACTCATAACGGAAAAAAGTGTTAAAAATCCTTGTCTCTCAACATTTGCCGAGATTCTTATTTTAATTTTTATTAACTTTGCCAAAGATTCCGATTGTTAATCTCATGATATTCATTAATTAATGACACAAACATACAATTTATGAATAAATACCTGGATAAATATCTGCAAGAACGAGAAAAAATGAATGAGCAGTATAATGCTCCAAAACACCTTACATTGAAATATGTTGCCTTGGCAGTTATCGCAGTTGCAATTATTCTCCTTCTTTGCATTACTTTCGGGACTGATAACATCCCGCCAAAAGCCATGTTGATAATGCGTGGATGTGCCGGTTTGTGTGCGATAACATTTGTAGCGCTTATCACAATCACAACCTACAAGGCAAACAAAGAACACATAACCAATCGTCGAAATAACAGAAGTTAATTAGTAGCCGTTGCCATTATTCTCACTACTTTTGTCAGATAAAGAATCATAGTGGTTCTGCAATCATTAAATAATGATTGCAGAACCCATTAAGTAAAGCTTCCGACATAATGTCGGGGGCTTTACTTGTGTTTGTTGGAGAGCCGTAGGAACTCAAAAATGGAGCCTGTAGTTCTTATGAGGTTGCAAAATAGTTGTTTTTTTTCATTGGGAGGTTAGTTTTTTCGTGAGTGAGGGGTATTATATATGTATGACGACAACACATTACATAGAACTACGCTTGAAGGCGGCCTATTCAGTCGATGAGACCGAAATCAAGAAGGATGTCTGGCCTGATGACCGGACGATCGCGTTGATAAAGGCCATAGAGGAAGTTGTAGAACGTATCGACAACTTCAAGCAGAACCATATCGTCATTAAGGAGAACACCGTTAAAAACTGACTGACACCATGTTGCGTATTATTACCATTATAACAGCGATCTTGACTTTTCTAATGGCCAATGCCGAGTCCTTCTCATATCGTTTCAACTCCACTCCACTTCCTAAGGCAATAAGGGAAATAATGGAAGACCATCCCGAACTTGACATAAATTTCATCTACAATGAACTTGAGACATATAAGACAAGTGCCACCGTTAAGACCAACGATGCCTACGAAGCGCTGCGCCAAACTATCGGGGTGAATCCGGTGACGGTTGTTAAGTCTCGCAACACTTATTATCTTGAGGCGCTCCAGCATGGAAAATATGTATATACCGGGAAAGCTATTGGAAGCGATAATGAACCAGTCGTCGCTGCTACTGTCATGCTCCTTGCGCCGAAGGATTCCACGGTGCTGACCTACGGCATTACCGATGACGCTGGCCGCTTCTCTATCCCTTGCGACCGTCAGGGAGTAATTGCAAAACTCTCTTGTATGGGATATAAAACGACATATAGGAAATTTCACTCATTCAATGTCGGCACTATCCATATAACTGAACTTCCGATCCAATTGAAGACAGTGTCGGTAGAAGGAGATAATGCCACCCTATTCTCAGATAGAATTGTTTACCGTCCGACACAACGCCAGAAGAATGCATCGCAGACCGGCACTGATCTGCTTGTCAGAATGGCTATCCCACAACTTAATACGCGGCTCGGATCTTCAGTCGTTACGACAGCGGCAGGACAGCCTGTGGCAATGTTCATTGACTTCGTGCCTGCAACCGATTCTGACTTAAAAATGATGAAAGTATCGGATGTAAAGACGGTGGAATATCTGGAATATCCGTCTGATCCAAGATTTCAAGGCAACCGCTTTGTTATCAATTTCAGGATGATAAAGTATGAGTACGGAGGCTATGTAAAGACACTTGGAGTTGAGAATTTCATTGCCAATTCGGGGTTCGCTCAGGTCAATGCCAGAATTACAAAGAATAAAATGTCCTATGACATAATGAGATATGGATATTACATGGCTAACGATCATTTTGGTGTTGATCAGATAGAGACGTTTCATCTGCCACAGGGAAACGGAGAGATAAAAAGTTTCCAGAGGGAGTCAACGACTGAAAGTTCCAAATATCGTAAACAGAATTATGAGGGAAGTCTAAGGGCTCTTTATTCCGGAGACAAGATTACTGCCAACAACCTGATAGCATTCGGTCTTGACCGTATGCCTCATAACGACAATGTCGGTAAGGTGGAATATACGGATAACCTTATGACAAGCGATGAATACTCTTCGGAATCAAATCAGAAAGCAAAATATCTGAACTATACCGGAAACTACTTTTTCAGTCTTCCTAAAAACAATTCTCTATCTGCTTCATTAGGCTATTCCTATTCCCATACAGATCAAGGTTCAAGCTATCTTGAATCTCAGCTATCTCCCATATATAACGCCGCCGATGACAATACCCATGAAGGGAGTGCAGCTCTGAATTATAATCATACTTTCTCTGACAGGCATTCGTTTATGGCGCACGCCAGAGGTATTTATGAGCATAACCGAACAGATTACAGGGGATCAGTAATTGCATTGGATAATTCTTCAACTAAATTCGAACAGATTGGTGCGACCTATAACTTTTCTTCAGAAAAACTATCAGCTTCTTTCGGGATAGGCTGGAACTGGTTGTCGACTCGCTTAAACGACAACACTTCCGATTCAAATTATCCTTACGTCGACGCATCCGTCAGTTATTTGCCACATAAGAGAAATTCTTTTGGTGCAGTGTTCCACTATTCGGTATGGCCTCCATCTTCCAACTATAAAAGCGAGAATGTCATTCATGTCTCTCCTTTCCTATGGCATACTGGCAATCCTCTCTTAAAATCTCATAGAAGTTATGATATAGGGATTAATTACACATTTATCCCGTCGAATAAATACTATATAACCTTGTTTGCCAATTCATGGCTTGTCGGAAACAGAGCTGCCTTTGTATATGAGGCGACTTCCGAGGGGATATTACGAACTATCCAACAGCCTATCGGCTCATTCCGCCATTATAATTACGGCATAAATGCATCGACAAACCTATTTGACAGCAAATTATACCTATCCGGACAACTGGCGCAGCTATACGTTAAAAATGGTCAGCCCTACAATATCAACCATTCGAGTATCAGCTATTATTTGCAGGCTCTGTACTATCTCGGGAATTTTAATTTCGCGTTGTCTTACCAATCAGCAAATGCAACGGATAACTACGACTCAATGTCGGGTTTATGGACGCGAAACAAGGATGTTTTCGTTGTTCAGGCAGGCTGGAGCAACGGAATATGGAATATCATTTTGACGGCACAAAATCTTCAGCGTTGGAACTGGCGTGCATCACACGACTCTATGAGCAGTAGCAATTACTCCGTGAGCAGATGGACTAACAATGCATCTCGTCATGCCTTTATACAGTTGTCAGCGACATACACTTTCGGGTTTGGCAAGAAAATCAATCATAACAATGACATTTCAAAACAATCAGGTGCATCATCCGGCATATTGAAATAAAACTTTCATTAATCAATACACTATTATCGGGTATATTTTTTTAATAATCAAACTATAAATCCGATTAGCCTGCAAAGACTCTTACGATTGACGGTGTGTTATATTCTGTGCCAGCTATATACCAACCATCGTCAATCTCTTCCGCTTCGTCGGCATCGCTGAGAACGCCGGAAGAAATTCCATAATGACCTATTTATCAAGTATACCTCTGATTTCTTTGTCGAAATCAGAGTCGATTTGCTGGGTTGGATTGAAAAGGTCGTATTCAGCTTCGGCTTTAGCCCTGGCTTGTGCGGCAGAGATACTTCCACGATTAGGCAATATCTTATAGTCGTTGAAGGTCAGGAATTTATTGACACTTGCGGCAAACTGCTCCATGTTGAATACATTGCCACGCTCAATCTGACCTTCTATATAATCGAAGTAGGATGTTACGGTGCGTTCGAGTGAACGTATCTCTTTCTCTGAGAGATAATTTTTAGCGACTGAGACATCCGATTTCAAGATGCGGCCTTCAGGTGCATATTTCCATGTTGTCAGACCCATGTGTGGTTTCGTATGGTCTGCTCCGGCATGGATTATTTCAGCTGCTGTATGTCCGGTTATAGCATAATGAAACCGATTCTGTACCATTGCATAAAACTCCTTTGTAGTTGGAGCAACGCGGTCGTAGTCAATACTGCATTCAGCATAAATATCAGTTATCTGTTGCCAAATCCGTCGCTCACTTGCTCGGATTGAGCGCACACGCTCAAGAAGTTCACGGAAATAGTCACGTCCAAACACTGCGTTGCCCTGCTTCAGACGGTCATCATCAAGAACAAAGCCTTTGCGGATAAATTCGTTCAGTATACGGGTAGCCCATTGCCTAAACAGAGTAGCGCGCTGACTATTAACGCGGTAGCCAACACTAATAATTGCATCAAGGTTATAAAAAGCTCTTTCACGTTCGACTTGACGATTGCCTTCTGTCTGAACTGTTCGAATTTTTCGAATAGTTGCATCCTCTGTCAATTCCCCGGTTGAGAATATCTCTTTCAAATGGTAATTGATAGTGTTAACTTCAATACCAAACAACTCTGCCATTGCTTTCTGAGTAAGAAAAATTGTCTCATCTGGAACAATCGTGCTCCTTGCGATTGTGAGGTGAAAAGGATCAGGAGCGGGAGAAGACGTTTTTTTGCGGGTCTTTCTTTGGGGACTTGCAGTTTTTTTCTAATTTTGTGACAGAGATTCCGCGCTGACACTGATAAAATAGCGACGGAATCCGGATTATCTGAACCTAATTATCCACGCCCATGAATAAAGAAGAAAAAAGCATCATCACCGATCCGGACACACAGACCGCGGTCGAGGCTCTGACAGAGAACGGAAAATCTCTCAAAATAGGTCTTGTCGGCAACTATGAGGACACCGACGAAACCCGCTTTCTGCTCACTCCCGAAGGGTGTGGACTTCTTACGTCTTCAGGAATCGACATCATGATGGAAACCGGTGCCGCTACCGACATCAGTTTCCCAGATTCGGCCTATTCTGAATTCGGAGTCAGAATCGTTAGCCGGGATGAGGCTTTGAAAGCCGACGTAGTGCTCTCTTATCTTCCGCTGCGAACAAAAGATATCAAAAAGATGAACGACGGCGCCGCCCTTTTCACAATGATGGATGAGGCGCTTTTTGAGAAAAAGATCATCAGCGAGCTCCTTAAGAAAAACATCACAGCCGGTTCGCTCGACAACATGCATAGCTTCAAGGGAGTGCCCATCTTCGCCGACATCGTCGACGAAATCGACGGACGCACAGCGATCGTCTACGCCCAGGAGTTCCTGTCATACGTTGGAGGCGGAAAAGGAGTGCTTCTCGCCGGAGTGGCCGGGCTTAACCCCTGCGAGGTGCTTGTGATCGGAGACGGAATCAATGTCTATGCAGCGGCAAAGGCCGCCAATGCCGCCGGGGCATACGTCACGCTCATGAACAACGATATCAGTTCATTGATGGCCGCAAAGCAATACTGCGGAGATGCTGTCAATACGACCGCCATACATCCCCGCGTGCTCTTCAACAAGGTTAAGACCGCCGACGTGATACTCATCGGGGAATGCACGCGCCCGTTTGAGTTTCCGAAGAATCTCTCGGTAGCCGTGAAAGACAACGCCTATATCATGAGCTTCGGCGAGACCAAACCCTCGCTGTCAGTGCCCCGCACGGTAGCGATGGCGCTATCAAACGTATTGGTCAACTTCTTTGAGGAGATGCTCATCAAGGGAGGAGTGGAAGCCATGGTGGCAAATTCGCCAGGGGTTCAGGAAGGAATCATCTGCTACAGGGGTAAGCTTGTCGACAAGCTCGTGGCCTCCTATCTCGGGATGCCGAGCGTTGACATCAAAGTGATGATCGCCGCCACGAATTGAAAAGGACACTGATCCACATATTATCAGAAAACAGCTGGGGGGGAGTGCCGCGCTACGTCCTCGATATCTGCCGCCACTACCGGAAGGCAGGTTGGGAGGTGGCCGTCTTCACCCGCGACGCCAAGGCCGTTGACGATCCTTTCAGGCGCGAGGGGATCAGGCTTCTCCACGCCCCTCTTTCGGGAGCCGCCGACATCAGCTCCGCTTTCTCTCTGGCAGCCTTCTTCAAATCGCTGCCGACGGGAAGCGCCGTGGTTCATGCGCATAGCTTCCGCAACGCCTTCACAGCCCTGCTGGCCAGAAAGATGGCCCGCAGAAAAGACGTGAAAGTGGTGATGACCCGCCACAAGGTGAGGAAAGGAAGCGACTCCCGGCTCTCACGCAGGATCTACCGCAACCTCGACGCCATCATTTTCGTTTCGGAGATTGCCAGAGCCCGCTTTCTGTCGACCTGGCATGCCCGCGAACTCCCCTTTGCCGAGGAAAAGATCCACGTGATCCACAACAGCATCTATTCCACTCCCGAAACCGAGGCCGAGGCCGAGACACGTCGTCCGGTCTGCGCGATGTTTCATGGGGTCATCGCTCCGGGGAAAGGGTTGGAGACGCTTGTCGACGCTCTCCAGATGCTCAAGGGAGCGAGAATGAGAATGAGGATCGTGGGAGGAGGTCAAGCCGACTACATCGACAGGATCAGACGCCGGGCAATCTCTCGCGGAGTGATGGAGATGATCGACTGGCGGAAGCATGAAGAGAATCCGCTGGAACTCATTGCATCGGCCGATTTCGGAGTGCTCCCCTCCGTGGTGGAGGAGGCGTTCGGACTCGCCAACATTGAATATATGGCCATGGGGAAACCTCAGGTGTGCTCATCAAGCGGGGCTCAGCCGGAATATATCACCGACGGCAGGGAGGGATTCCTTGTTCCCCCGGCTAATTCCGCGGCACTCGCCGACGCCATGCGCAAGCTCGCTTCCGACCACGACCTCCGCATCCGCATGGGTGAACGCGCCGCAGCCTCTTTCAGGATGAATCTTTCCTGGGAATGTTTCATTAGCCGGCTCGGCCAAATCTATGACGATGGTCAGAACGACTTGCGGCGAACCGAATCATAAGAGAATGAGCGATCCTCGATCGAGGGACGGACAACCCACCTCTGCACACAGTAGCCGGCAAGGAGATAAACTCCCGCAAGAATCCACAACGCAACGTATTCCCCCCTGACCTGTGCCAGCGAAGCGCCGTTGGTGTGCATCTTTATGAAGGCGTTGACGCCCCATGTGGCCGGAACGCAGTCGCTGACAAAATGCCAGAACGGGGCCATAGCAAAACGTGGCCAGGTAAGGCCTGAGAGAAACAGGAATATCACTGACGTCACCACCCAAAGCACAAACACGGTTTCCCTTTCCCAGACAATTCCCTGCAGACAGAAACCCATCCCGCAGGAAGCCAGAGTCAGAGGGAGGAGCAACGCAAGCACCTCTATTCCGGCATTGACCATCGGAAACTGGAAGATGAGCGGCACATAGTGCACAAGGAAGAGGATAGGCACGACCATAATCGTGGCATAACACAGAAGCTGACCCAACATGGTGGTAGCAACGCTTCTGACGGCGTTGACTCCCCGATAACCGATCAGCGTCGGCCTCTCCCTCTTGGCGCCCCCGGCCATCCCGAGAGCGAGGATAATGCTCTGCTGGAGAATCAGGATCAAGACTCCGGGCATGATGAAGGAATCGAAACCGCTGGTTATGTTGCCCATCGCAATGCTCTGCACGGGAAGGAGATCGCCTGTCATCAAGGTCTCCGCCACCGGAGCCACCTCGTCTATCTTTTCCGTCATCAGCTCAGCCCCCATGGCCTGGGCCACATTGGTGGAGGCCATCAGAAATCCACGATAGCGGAGAAGGAGACTTGATTCGCAGAAAACCGTGACGTTTCCCTGTTCCCCGCTGCCAACCTTCCGTCCGAAACCTTCCGGAATCTCCACGATGGCATAGCAATCATGTGAATTCATTGCCCGGCGAGCCTCGTGCATGTCGGCGGCATAGCCTGTGATCCATACCTCCTGCGTGGCATCAAGGTTTCTCACCAGCTCACGGCTAAGCGAACTGCGATCGTTGTCGACAACCACCGCCCGAACGTTTCTCACCAGCTCCGGATTATATATCAGCGAATAAACCACCGGATAGGCAACCGGGAGGAACAGAAAGAACAGCAGAAGTCCGATATCGTTTTTCACGAGCTTGAACTCGCGGCAATAGACATGGAACAGATTATGCAGGAATTGCTTCAGCTTTGACATAACGTTTGTGGCTTTTTAGAATTGGCCCTCCTGATTCCGCAATGCGCAATCAGGGAGCGTAGACTGGTTTTTCCATGTTTTTCCCGATTCTCCACATAAACAGCAACGGGATAAGCATGAACACTATGTAGGCGGCAAACCACACTCTGGAATAGTAGAGAGGGATGCCATTGAGTGCCTGATCGATATAGATAAGGAAATTATAGCGGATCGGCATGATCCAGCTGAAAATCCCTACGGCCGGATACATGCTCTCGACCGGGAAGGAGAAGGCCGCGATGGAAAACGACAGGATGCCCAGGAGAGCACTGACCGACAACGACATGCGCAGATTCGGAAACACTCCGAAGAAGAACAGCGCCACACCCTGGCAGGCCAACACAAACATCACCTCCGAAAGGGTGAACCAGAACCATGACCCACGCATCGGGAAACCGTTGTAGCGGTAGAGCCAGGCCTCCATGAAGAGAGCTATGACGATCCAGATGATGGTCTGCGGCAGAAGCTTCGAGAAGACCGCCTTATATATGGAGCCCCCTGCCATGCGCATCAGCCTGACCGAAGTGCCATATTTGATCTCCTGGCCGAGACTGAAACAGGTCACGAGCATAATCATCAGCTGCAGCACACACGGGATGAAGGAGTTGCCGAGATAAACGCCATAGTTCAGGCCCGGATTCCCAAGGGCACGCGCCTCGATATTGACAGGCAGAAGCATCGGCGTGACTGATTCTGCCGAGGCACCCACCGATTCGAGCACCTGGAGTGCTACGCCGGCTTTAGTGTAGAGCGCGGTAGACTTGAAGGTCTTCAGAAGCAGAGAGCCCGGCACGTAGTAGGTCATGTTGGTATAGAAGGCGATCGAAGGACCCTTCCCGGCAAGCAGGTCGCGCTGGAAGTTTTCGGGAATCATGAAATAGCCGTAGATCTCCCCTTCCTGCATCTTATGTCGCGCTTCCGTGAAGCTGTTGTAGTTCCCCTTTATGTCTACAAGCTCCATGCCGGCAAGAGTCTGCGACACTTCCCGGGAGAGGGCCGTGCCGTCGCGGTCGATGAGCCCGGCGGGAATCTTTATGGGAATCCCGTTCACCATCAGGTCGGAGAAAAAGAGAAACGAGAAGAGCGGCAGAATGAAGAACGCGACCCAATAGATGGGCCTCCTCACGATCTGGAGGACGCTCCGCATGAATATCGCTCTGAATCCTGTCTTTTTCATATCCGGAATTTTGGAAACCTCTTTATCCATCACTGTTCAAGAATCACGCTCATGCCGGGACGCAGATTCTCTATAGGCTTGTCGGCGCGGGCCTTGATCTGGAAGGTGCGGGCGTCGAAATCGCCGGTCGACTTTGTAGCCTGCCAGTTGGCGTAGGTGCCGAGATCCTTTATGTAGTAAACCTTTACGTCGGTCGTCACGTCGAGAGCAGGGATCTTCACCTTGAGCACCGTGCCGATCTTGATGTCTTTCAGCAGGGTTTCACGCACGTTGAAGACCACGAAATGGTCATCCTTCTGAAGACTCATGATGGGCGCACCGAGGGCTACAAGTTCGGAAACGTTGGGATAGATCACGGTGATCTCTCCGTCGCAGGGTGCCGTCAGATACTGGTCTTCGAGCAAGGCGGCAACTTCCTGCACTCCCCCCTTGGCCACATTCACCATTGCTTCGGCAGCCTGCTTATCCTCTTTCTGCGCTCCGGCCACTGCCAGATCATATTGGCTTTTGGCCGCTGCTTCTCCGGCGGAGGCTGCATCGAAGGCAGCTTTAGCCTCATCGCGTTTCTGCTCGCTGATCACCCCCTTCTCATAGAGATTCTGCATTCGCTGATAGGTTTTTCCGGCTATTCCGGATGCAGCCTTTGCCTGATTCCAGAGGTCGCGGGCAGCGCTGACAATCTGTTTGCGGGTGCCTGCATCCACTTTCTTGTTGGCGGCGGTGGCGGCGCTCTCCATTGCTTCAGCCTGCGACATGCGGGCATCGGCCAGTGAGGAGTGGATTCTAACGAGGGTGTCGCCGGCTTTCACGCGCTGTCCCTCCTCCACGAAAAGTTCGGCCACACGGCCCGGAAGTTTTCCTGAAATACGGATCTCAGTCGCATCCGCCTGCCCCTGAACGGTGTCGGGTCCCTGCTTGATGCATAGGAAACCAACGATGGCGAGGGCGGCGATGATGCCGATAACTATTACGATGGTGAGGATGAGCATACGGTCTTTTGCGGTGACAGCCTCACTCTCGGGGACTGCGACCGGCTGGGTGGAATTCGCGGCCGACGTCTGGAAGTCGATGCCGGATTTGTTGTCGGTAGTTGCCATATCGTGTGGAAGAATTTTTATGGTTATTTACGGTTGGATATTCTCAATATATAAGGTCGCCGAGCACTTTCTTCAGATAAGTGTGGCAGAGGCGGATTCCGATTTCAGCATCGATCTTCTCCGAATTTGCCTGAATCCAGGCGGTCTGAGCGAGAATCACGTCGTTGGTTGTCAGCACTCCCTCTTTGAATCCGAGGTTTGCCTGACGCAGGTTTTCGTCGGCTTTGGCCTGATTGGAAACGGTCATATCGTAGGTCTTGCGGGCTTCCTCGAAGCTGAATTGGGCCTGGCTAACCTGAAGGTTCACTTTCTCCTCGGTGTCTTCCAGGAGGAGGCGCTGGGCAGTGGTCTGCGACTTGGCCGCCTTGTATCTTTTGTAGTCGCCGCCCCAATGCCAGATTGGAACCGTGAGCGCGGCTCCAACCGAGAAACCTCCGCCAAACCTTTTCTCGAAACCATCGATCACGTTTGGATTGGAAAACGAATAGGCTCCGACAATGGCTATCTTTGGCATCATCTCGCTCATGGTAAGTTTCTCGCGGCTGGAAAGCATATTGATTGTCTGCCGGATCACCTCCAGATCCTGACGCTTGGCATAGACATCACCCATATTCACCGACTCTGTCTCACGGATCGACGAAGAGGTCTTGAGCTCTTCATCCTCGAGTTCCATCTTCGTGTCGACCGGGAGGCCGCAGAGCTGCGCCAGTGCCATCCGGGAAAGCGTCAGGCCATTCTCGACTTTTGTCAGCGCGATCCGGGCCTCGTTGAGTTTCACCTCCACGGTGAGCAGGTCGCTGCGGGTGGCCACTCCCTCTTCAAGCATGGCCTTCACGTCATGATCGAGGGTCTCCACAAGCTTCACCAGACTCTCGGCAAGTTTCTTCTTCTCATTCAGGGAAACCACAAGCCAATAAGACTCGTCGACTGCCAGAACGATTCCCTGAGTGAGGGTATTTCTCGCGGCTTTTGCCATCATCTCGCCATGATCGGCGATCTTATTGAGCGCGCGTATCTGGCCGCCCATCCACACGGGCTGCGTCAGGGTGAAGGCTCCGGCAAACACGTTGTGCATGTCAAAACTCATCGCCTCCTTGGGAATCACAGCAACCTCCGTCGGGATATAGCTCCCGGTTGAGGGATCCTTGATGGGAGTTCCGTCGGGGCCCTTGAGGATGTTATATTTATAAGACTGCGTGGTTGGGTCGAAGCTCATCGTCGGCAGTTTGGCATCTTCTCCGAGCAGACTGATGTTGTGCTGGTTATACATGTATGTGCCCGTGAAATCAACCTGCGGCAGATAGGCCGTGCGCGCGGCATCCTTATAATAGGACGCGCTGCGGATATTCTCCTCCGCCATTTTTATTGTCTTGTTGTTTCTGACCGCCATGTTGCGGCAGGAATCGAGTGTGACGGAGGCTCCGGCTGGAACACTCAGCGACGCAAGCGCCGTCAGCAATAGAACTACTCTCATAATCAGTATGGAATTTTCCGGACCGGCCGGAAGTGGAATCTGAGGTTTATGCCATAAGGATACGCCAAGGGCGGCTCCTT
The DNA here is from genome assembly GCA_964425935.1 of uncultured Sangeribacter sp. Lineage (GTDB taxonomy): Bacteria > Bacteroidota > Bacteroidia > Bacteroidales > Muribaculaceae > Lepagella. The sequence goes on along the minus strand of CAYROR010000046.1, from coordinate 6,996 downwards.
ATAATATAGATTACAATTTAACATGACTTTTGTTTATCCCCCGGGCCATTAAATGTGATTATCACTTTCACGGAACAACTATTCGGCCAAATATTCCAAAATCGCCAATCACTCTCCGGAGCCGATTTTGCATTAGTCGGAGGAAATGCCTAACTTTGCACCCGGATTCTATCCGCATTTATTTTTTTATGAAAGGCATCCTTCGCAAATCGCTTCCCGGAACCTACGCCGACGCCTACAAAAACCTGGTCAGACTCGGATTCCCCGTGCTCGTCACGCAGCTCGGGATTATCGTCGTGAGTTTCGCCGACACGATGATGGTCGGAGCCTACGGACTCAACGAGCTCGCCGCGGCGGCTTTCGTCAACTCTCTTTTCCTGGTGGCCCTCGTGATGCTGATGGGATTTGCAGGAGGAGTCACCCCGATAATCGGAGCCCTGTTTGGGAAGGGCGACCATGAGGAGGGGGGAACCATGCTCCGCGCCTCTCTGCAGATCAATCTGCTGATGGCCGGAATATTCACCCTGGTCATGGGCATTCTCTATTTCTTTCTCGACCGCTTCGGACAGGACGAGGAGCTGCTTCCGATCGCCCGGGAATATTATCTCATCATTCTTCTCACCATCGTGCCCCTCGCAGTTTTCAATTGTTTCCAGCAGGCGGCCAACGGAACCACCGACACTGCCTCTCCGATGTGGATGATCCTCGGCGGCGACGTGCTCAACATCGCGGGAAACTACCTGCTGATTTTCGGACATTGCGGATTCCCGGAGCTGGGGCTCGCGGGCGCCGGATGGAGCACTCTCGCTGCCCGCACGGCCGCCGCGATCGGGATTGTGGCAGTCTTCGCCTTCCGCAGACGCTACCGGGTCTATTGGCTGGCACTCAGGAAGACACACGCCGGAGCGGAACGGCGGAAGACAGTTTGGACCACATCTTATCCGCTGATGATTCAGAGCGGGGTGGAATGTGGGCTATGGTCGTTTGGCGCAGTAGTCAGCGGATGGCATGGAAAGGTGCAGCTCGCCTCCTATCAGGTGATGAACACGATCGGACAGCTCGGCTTCATGATCTATATGAGCATAGGATGGGCCACTTCTATCAGAGTGGCCAACTTCACCGGGACAGGAAACTATGACGGAGTCAGACGCACAACCTACGCCGGGCTACACATCGTTTTGCTGCTGGCCACCCTCTCCTCGCTGGCCTTTTTCTTCTTCACCACTCCTCTCACCCATCTTTTCACTCCGGAAGAAGACGTGGCACGCGAGGCCCTGCTGCTTGTGGCTCCCCTGATCCTCTATCAGTATTGCGACGGCACTCAGCTCACTTTCGTCAATGCCCTCAGAGGCGCATCCGACGTGAAACCGCTCCTCTGGATTTCGCTGACAAGCTATATCGCCGTGGGAATCCCGGCTCTCCTGTTTATGGCTGAAACCCTCGGGATGGAGACGCAGGGAGTCTACTATAGTTTCTCGGTGGCGCTCCTCACGGCCTCTCTGCTCCTGATCGCCGCCTTCAGGAGAATGCTCCGGAAAAGGACGCGGGCAACTCAGCCTGCAGAGGAAATAACGTCCGGTTAATACTCTTTAAGATAAAAAATTGTGTAATTTCAGATAAAAATTGTTACTTTGCAACCTGAAACTATATGAGGAAACTGGAAACAGCCCTGCAAATTCCTCCCGGATTGCAGACTGCTGACTCCCACTTCCCTTATAACCAACTCAGAACAGACTCTTAAGTGACGAATATCATACGAAGCCAATGGGTAAAATAATAGCAATAGCCAACCAGAAGGGGGGAGTCGGGAAGACCACGACTGCCTTCAATCTCGGTTCGTGTCTGGCAACAGACGGGAAGAAGGTGCTGCTCGTGGATGCAGACCCTCAGGCAAACGCCACATCGGGCATGGGAATCAGTCAGGACGAAGTGAAGACTTCGGTTTATGAATGTCTTGTCGACGGAATGGAGGCGGCTTCGGCCGTGATGCCCACTTGCGTGGACGGCCTTGACATCATCTGCTCGAAAATCGACCTCGTGGGCGCGGAAGTGGAACTCATGAACCGCAAGGAGCGAGAGAGGGCACTCTCCAGAATGCTCGAGCCGCTCAGGGAAGCCTACGACTATATCCTCATTGACTGCAGCCCCTCGCTCGGAATCATCACCGTCAACGCCCTGACGGCTGCCGACTCGGTGATCATCCCGGTGCAGGCGGAATATTTCGCTCTCGAAGGTATTTCCCAGCTCCTCAACACAATCCGCATAATCAAAAGCCGGCTGAGTCCGGCCCTTGAAATCGAAGGATTCCTCCTCACGATGTATGACGCCCGGTTGCGACTCGCAAACCAGATCTTCGAGGAACTGAAGGGGCATTTCGGAGATATGGTCTTCTCTACCGTAATCCCGCGAAATATCAAACTCTCAGAGTCACCGAGCCATGGTCTCCCGGTGATTCTCTACGACCCCGAGAGCCGGGGATCAATTGCTTACGGCCAGCTCGCCCGCGAACTCGTGGCCAGAAACCGCAGAAAGAAATAACAGTCATGGCAATCAAAAGAAACGCGCTGGGACGGGGTCTCGATTCCCTGATCTCGATAAATGAAATACAGACCGACGGAGGATCCGCCATCAACGAGATCGACGTCAACCTGATCACTCCCAATCCGGGACAACCTCGCCGCACTTTCGACGAGGAAACGCTCGAGGAGCTCGCCGCATCGATCAGGGAGCTGGGAATCGTGCAGCCCCTCTCGCTCCGCGACTCCGGCGACGGTTCATATCAGATCATCGCCGGGGAGCGCCGATGGAGAGCGGCCAAGCTCGCCGGGCTCCACAGCGTGCCCGCATATATCCGCACGGCTTCCGATTCCGAGGTGACCGAGATGGCCCTCATCGAGAATATTCAGCGTGAAGATCTGAATGCCATCGAGGTGGCGCTCGCTTTCAGGAAGCTGATCGATTCCTACGATCTCACACAGGAACGCCTGTCGGAGCGTCTCGGGAAGAAACGGTCTACCATCGCCAACCATCTGAGGCTCCTGAAGCTCCCCGCTGAAATCCAGCTCGGATTGCGCGACGGGAAGCTCGACATGGGGCACGCCCGTGCCCTCCTGTCGGTGGAAGATCCCAAGAATCAGCTCAAGCTCTACAACCTGATTCTTCGCGATGGCCTTTCGGTGCGCCGGGTGGAGGAGCTCACCCGCCAGCTTGCCGCCGAGAATGGCGAAACGGCAAAGCCGAGGAAAAACGCCGCGAATCTCGGTGAATTCGGAGGGTTTGCCGATTCCCTGAAATCGTTGTCGCCAACTCCCGTGAAGTTCTCGCGCGATGATGCAGGAAAGGGAAGCATAACTTTTAAATTCACGTCTGATGAGGATCTGAGAAAACTCGTCGAACTCTTTGAAAAGATGAAAAACTGACCATGCGCCTGAAAACCGACATCTCACATTCAATCCCCGAAGGGCTACACAAGGCTGCACACCGTCTGCTGAGAATGGTGTGGGTGACGGCTTTCACTTTGGTGGCGGCATGCGCGGCGGCTTCCCCGGCAGCTCCACCTCAGATCAAAAAGACGGTGTCCCCGGATTCAACAGTGTTTCTTGACGCCGGGGTGATGGTGAGGGAACCACTCGGCGGAGACTACGACGAAGCGGCCGACAGCGTGCCGACCGTGGTGGTGGCCGACGGATCCCCCTATGGTCTTGACGGAAAGAAAATATTCAACCCCTCCCCCACGCGCGCCGTGTGGCTCTCGGCTCTGTTCCCCGGTCTCGGACAAGTCTACAACCGCCGGTATTGGAAACTCCCTATCGTTGTCGGGGCTTTCATGGGACTTGCCTACGGAACCAACTGGAACAATATCCAGCTTCAGGATTATTCGCAGGCCTACCGCGACATCATGGACAATGATCCCTCCACAAATTCCTACATGAACTTCTTCCCCTCGACCACTCAGGAAAGCAGCCTCGACAAATCATGGCTCACCAACGTGATGAAGACGCGCCGCGACTATTACCGCCGCAACCGCGACCTTTGCATCATCTGCATGGTGGGAATGTATATATTCTGCATGGTCGACGCCTACGTCGACGCCTCTCTCGCCCACTTCGACATCTCTCCCGACCTCTCCGTTGACTGGAGCCCGGCAATGATCGTGAACCCTTCCGACAAGAAGGTGAGTCTCGGCCTAAACTGGGCATTCAATTTCTAAACTGAAAACCTCATGAAAAAGCATCTCCTTTTTATCCTGATGGCTGTGGCCGCCCTCCCTGGAATGGCTCGCCAAGACAAGAAACCTAACGTGCTCGACCTCAAGACGAGCATCACAGACAAAGCCATCGTTTATCCGGAAAGCTTCGAAGCCGACACCCAGAAGCTCCTCGAAAGCTGGTTCATAAAGAACTACACCGCCACCGACAAACGATATGCCACGGAGCCTGACGTCAACGCGTCAGACGCTGAGATCACCGAACGCCTGAAGGCGCTCCCGACAGTGATCGAGATGCCCTACAACCAGATCGTGAGGAGCTACATCGATAAATACACCCGCGACGGCCGTGCGCAGGTGGCCGCCATTCTCGGCCTCAGCCTTTACTATATGCCTATCTTCGAACAGGCTCTCGAAGAACAGGGCCTGCCCCTGGAGCTGAAATATCTCCCGGTGATTGAATCAGCCCTCGATCCAAACGCAGTTTCACGCCACGGAGCGGCTGGACTCTGGCAATTCATGGTTGGAACGGCTAAAGGGCTCGGCCTGGAGGTGAACTCTCTCGTCGACGAACGCCGGGATCCATACGCGGCCTCTGAAAGAGCGGCCTCCTATCTCAAGGACCTCTATGCCACCTATGGCGACTGGTCGCTCGCAATCGCAGCCTATAACTGCGGCCCAGGAGCTGTCAATAAAGCCATCCGCCGCGCAGGGGGTGATGCCAAGGGCCACGATTTCTGGTCGATATATGAATATCTCACCCCGGAAACAAGAGGATACGTCCCCAGTTTCATTGCTGCCAACTACGTGATGAACTATTATCCGAAACATAATATCTCCCCGGTGTTGCCGGTGAAACCGCTTGTAACCGACACGATACATGTTTCCGACCGCATTCATTTCAATCAGATTTCTCAGGTGCTCGACATCCCGGTTGATGAACTCCGCATCCTCAACCCCCAGTTCAGGGCCGACGTGATTCCCGGAACTCCCGACATGCCATACACCCTGATCCTCCCCTCCCAGCAGGTTCATGCCTATATAATGAGCGAGAAGGAGATCAAGAATTGCGAGCCGGGGAAATATACTCAGAGGGCCACTGTGGAGCCGGGCGACGCCCCGACAGATACAATGGTGGCAATGGAGACTACGGCCGACAAGGCCCGGGAAGAAGAGGAAGAAGCCGACATAGCTCTCGCAGCTTCTCACGGCCAGCAGTCGATCGTTGTGCATAAGGTGGTGGCCGGAGAAACGCTTGCCTCCATTGCGGAGAAGTATCAGGTCACTCCCGATGATATCAAAAGAACCAACAATCTTCGCCGCAACGCTGTCAGGGTGGGTCAGCAGCTGAAGGTGGCCACATCCGTGGCTGGAGAGCAGAATGTAGCCCAGAATATCTCTACCACTCAGCCGGCTCCCGCACGCGAAAAAACCACCACTAAACCGAAGGCCGCTGAAACTCAGCAGAAACCCTCCACGTCAAATGCATCATCCGGACCAACCACATATAAGATCAAATCAGGCGACACCCTCTCATCTATTGCGAAACGGCATGGAGTGTCGATCGACGAGATCAAGCGGGCCAACGGGATGACATCCGACCGTCTGCGCGCCGGACAATCAATCAAGATTCCCGCTAAAAAGGCAGCTCCCGCAAAAACATCGACCGGGACCGCAAAAAAGAAACGCCGCAGATAATCTTTGGGAATTAAAATAAGACGACCATAATCAATTGATTATGGTCGTCTTATTTTAATTCCGGGAACGTGATGCGTCACGACGCCAGCATGATCGGAAGATAGAGCGTCGAAGAAAGCACTCCGAGCACAAATGAGACGATTATCCATATCTCGGCATTGCGCGACGCCTTCACCGCTCCTTCATAATCCCCGACCATATATTTTGAAGTAACCTGTGAGGAAAAAACTATCGCCACAATTCCTGGAATCGTGCAGCACACGATGGTCATGATAACCGACCACACAAGATATGACGGAGGAACCGGCGGCTTCTCCTGAGCTCCTTGCAGAGTCTCATGCGTCCGCGTCTTGAAAGGATTCACCTTGCTGACGATATCCTCCGGTTGATCCGGAGCAGAGTGAGGCACCGGAGGAGGAGTATGAGGCAACGAGGAACTATCAAAATTAATCTTCAGCACATCTGCCCACTCCTCGTCGGCACTCTTGGGAGTCTCAGCCGCTGGCGAACCCGCAGCTTCACGCGAAGCATCAAGCTTGCCGAAAGCAGCCACCACCTCTCGCGGAGCCTCCTCCGGCGACGACAGCAAAACTATCCGCCCTTCAAACTCCTCCTGAAGCGGCACAGGCATCAGCTCGCGGAAATCGTCGACCGCCACAAGCTCGATATCATCATTCCGGAGCATCTCCAAAACCTGCTCCGGCTGCGTTCTCCATATTTCGCGGGGAAGAAAAACCACAGAAACAGTGGGATCGGAAATATTCTTCCCGATTTCCGCATTTTCCCTGTCGGTCAGGACCAGAGAGACCCGGATTCGGTTGCCCTCATTGAAGAGGGAAACCAGGCGCGACGTCTTATCGCCATTTCCGGAACTAATAACAGCTATCTTTCTCATAAGCACAATAAATAAGAGGAGGGAGAGAAACGTTGCCGAGGCACTAATGCCGCTTCAAAGTTAACCATAAATTTTTTAACAGAGAAAAAAAGGCCGAAAAACTTGCACAAGTCATCCAGAAGCAGTAATTTTGCAGAGCAAAGGCCCAGGTGGCGGAATGGTAGACGCGCTCGTTTCAGGTGCGAGTGCTGAGAGG
>CAYROR010000045.1:0-22007 GCA_964425935.1 uncultured Sangeribacter sp. | reverse complement strand
TCCTTTGCGGCCTGAAGAAGAGCGAGCGTGCCCATCACGTTGGTGCGGGCGAAGGTGAATGGATCCTTGATCGAACGGTCTACATGACTTTCCGCGGCAAGGTGGATGATGCCGTCAATGTCATAGTCACGCATTATCCGGCGCATCTCGTCAAGGTCGGCGATATCGGCTTTGACGAAAGTATAGTTAGGCTTTTCCTCAACGTCCTTGAGATTGGCGAGATTTCCGGCGTAGGTGAGTTTGTCGAGATTGACGATATGGTAATCCGGATATTTGTTTACGAAAAGCCGCACAACATGCGAGCCTATGAATCCGGCACCGCCGGTGATGAGGATATTACGCTTCATCTTCCTTCAGATTATTAATGCAGGTCTTTAATGAGTCAACCCAATAGGGCACCCTAAGACCAAAAGTTTGCTTGAACTTTGTTTTATCGAGCACTGAATATGCCGGCCGTACCACCTTCGATGGAAACTCTTCGCTTCGGCAGGGCTGGATGTCGCAGCTATCGTTTCCCGAGATTTCCGCTATCATTTTGGCAAAGTCGAACCAGGAACAAAGGCCCTCGTCAGTATAATTATAGAGACCCTCATTCCCCCGGAATTTCCGGCTTGAGATTATGCTGACGATAGCATCTGCGAGATCTTGCGCGTAGGTAGGCGAGCCAACCTGGTCGACCACCACTTTCAGGCTATCCCGGGAAGAGATCAGGCCACGCATTGTCTTCACGAAATTCTTTCCATATTCGGAATAAAGCCATGCAGTGCGGAAAATCAAGGCTTTGCAACCGATCCTCTCCACTGCCTCTTCTCCCCGCAGTTTAGTGAGGCCGTAGACTCCCGTCGGAGATGTGGGCTCCGTTTCACTACGTGGAGTATTTCCCTGCGATCCTCCGAAAACGTAGTCGGTTGATATGTGGATTAAAGTCATATCGTTTTCCTTGCATGCCCTTGCAAGGTTTTCCACTCCTTCAACGTTCAATCTTTCAACGTATGGGGCCATCCCGGGTTCTTCGGCCCGTTCAACGTTTGTGAAGGCCGCACAGTTGATTGCCACATCAAAGCAGTTAACCTTCATGCAAAGGTCAACAGCTTCAGCATCAGTGATGTCAACGTCGTCAACATCAGTGAAAACATATTCGTCATCCGAGTGTTCCGCAGCTTTGCAGAGACACCTCCCTAACTGGCCTTCCCCACCGGTAACTATTATTCGCATAATTTTTGTATTAGCCCCCCAGTCCCCTAAAGGGGAAGTGAGAGAAATTAACTAATATTATTATCAAAGCCCTTGGAAAGGGCTTCTGGTTTATTAACCCCGGGTCTTGACCCGGGGATCGAACTCGAACGGCGACTCAAAATCAGAGAGAGAGGGCTGCTTCAGATCCTTCTCCGAAAGAATAGCCTGCGTTAGATCAAACGGCCACTCAATTCCGAGAGAGGCATCAAGCACTGAAATGCCCGCATCTGCCTCCGGATGATAGAACTCACTACACTTATACTGAAATACGGCTACATCACTCAACACCGCAAATCCATGTGCAAAGCCATCAGGGATAAACAATTCAAGCTTATTATCTTCCGACAATTCAACCGCTACGTGCTTTCCGTAGGTTGGAGATCCCCGCCTTATATCAACTGCAACATCAAGCACTGAACCCTTCACACATCTCAGCAACTTCTTCTGACAATAGGGAGGACGCTGGAAATGCAGCCCCCGCACAACTCCCCTCACTGAACAACTTTCATTATCCTGAACAAAATCAACAGGACAAACCTGTTGATCAAATTCCCTTTTGGAATAACTTTCAAAGAAATATCCACGGGCATCATGATACACACGAGGTTCGATAATGACAACACCCTCTATATCAGTTTTTATTATATTCATTGTTTTGGAGTTGTTAGAGTTTTGAGAGTTGTGAAAGTTTTAAGAGTTTTAAGAGTTGTGAGAGTTTTGGAGTTGTGAGAGTTTTAAGAGTTTTTAGAGAGGTCGGACCAATGTCGGACCAAAGCCGGACGATAGTCCACGCTCTGAATCTCCCCCTTTAGGGGGGCGGGGGGCTTACGGGCTTAGGGGTCCACTCCTCTCGTCTATGATCTTCATGAGGTATTGCCCGTATTGGTTTTTAAGCATCGGCCGCGCTATCTCCCTTATCCTCTCTTTAGAAATCCAACCCTGGCGATAGGCAATCCCTTCAAGGCAGCCGATCTTTAAGCCCTGGCGTTTCTCAAGCACCTCAACATAGATCGAAGCTTCAGCAAGAGAATCATGAGTGCCGGTGTCAAGCCACGCGAAGCCTCTCGGCAAAATCTTGACTTTCAACAGCCCATCCCTCAGGAAGGTCTCATTGACTGAAGTGATTTCAAGCTCCCCGCGTGCAGACGGCTTAATGTCGGAAGCCACTTCCACCACCCTGTTGGGATAGAAATAAAGGCCCACCACGGCGTAATTACTTTTGGGATGTGCCGGTTTCTCTACAATCGACAGACAGTTTCCCTCCTGATCAAACTCAGCCACGCCATAACGCTCCGGGTCATTCACCCAATAACCGAACACCGTAGCTTTCTTCTCGACTTCCGCAGTAGCCACAGCCTCCTTCAATAAAGGGGAAAAACCGGCACCATGAAAAATATTATCTCCCAAAACCAGACAGACACTATCATCACCTATGAAATCCCTTCCGATGATAAATGCCTGGGCAAGCCCGTCAGGACTGGGTTGCACCGCGTAGGAGAAGCTCACACCGAAATCTGACCCATCTCCAAGCAAACGTTTGAAACCCGGAAGGTCGTCAGGTGTAGAGATGATCAGAATCTCCCTTATCCCCGCGTTCATCAGCGTAGAGATGGGATAGTAGACCATCGGTTTATCATAAATCGGGAGCAACTGTTTGGAAACTCCCTTCGTGATCGGATAAAGCCTGGTTCCGGATCCCCCCGCAAGCACAATACCTTTCATAGTCAATAATAGAGCTTATTAAACATCGGCAAAGATACAACAAACCCCCGAACTATGCAACCCACCCCCAAATCTTTCACTCCACCCCCTGAAATAGCGCCCGAAGGTTCAAACAGCAAGGGAACCGCAAGAATCTGCTGAATGTTACGTCATTCACGGCTTTGCCGTGGAAAGAAGCATCCCCCGTGAAAAAAAGAGCCTTCCGAGCCTCCCCAATAAATTCACTATCCTGATTAAACTTCTTGAAAAAATGATTATTTTTGCAGAACAATTATCCCAATCCCCGCTTATCATGACTCCTGAAAGATTAGCGCAAAAGATCAATTATTGCCATGTCCACAACCTGATGTGCCGCCCTTCGATGAAAAGGAGGAAGCCGGGACACGACTATCAGGGAGTCTGTATCTACATGATTACTCTTATCATTCAGGACAGGAAGCCGCTTCTCGGAGAGCTTTTCTATGATTCGGATTCATTATTTCGGGAGAATCAAAATGCCTACGTGAAATATTCCCTTTTCGGAAGGAAAGTGAAAAGGATATGGAATAAGATTCCCTTTCTTTATCCGCAGATTCAAACCTGGCGATGCGAGATCATGCCGGATCATATTCATGGAATTCTATACGTAAAAGAGAGACTACCGATTCATTTATCCGAAGTTATCACCGGTTTTAAATCTGAAGTTAGAGAATTATTCCGAGAGATAATGCCAGAGGAATATAAGTCATATCTGGCATGGAAAGAGAATCATGCTGAGCAGATAAAACTAAAAGAGATTGAGGATAAGGGCTGTGTATTCGAATTAGGCTATTGTGATTCCATACTTTCAGGACAGGGACAACTTAACAAATGGTTTGATTACCTCCGGAATAATCCGTTACGGCTTGCTGTGAAAAGAGCATTTCCTGATTTGTTTCGAGTTAAAAGAAGTCTTATTATAGGCGGGCGAGAATATGACTCCATCGGCAATCGTTTTTTAGCGCAACAGCCATGGAAAGAACAGGTGAGACTATCCAGGTCTCTTTCTGATGCCGAAATTGATGAGAAGATAAATACTTTTATGGCAAAAGCAACCGAAGGGGCTGTTCTTGTTTCTCCGGCAATCAGCAAGGGAGAGAAAGCCGTGATGCGAGCGGCATTAGATAGTGGTTATTCATGCATATACATCGCTTCCTACGGTTTCAACAACTTCACGAAAGTAAATAAGGAATTCATGGAGTCTTGTGCAGAAGGACGGCTGCTGATGATCTCAGACATAGAGTATTCCAACACTCCGACATTCAACCGTGAAGTTTGCAACCGCCTGAACGATCTTGCAAAAGAGATTGCCGATCTGGGAAGCAAATTCCTCTGAAAAGAGCGAAATTTCATCTATGCCACCCTTTCTCAGATGTGGAGTTCTTTTTTCACAACGTTATTTCCACGGCAAAGCCGTGAACAACAGGACATTCAGCAGTTTCTCCGTAAGGCTCTTTTCATTTCAATCACCTGCCTCTCCTGGCTCCTCATGCAGATCGAAAAAAACACTTACAGATTTCCTTGCTGAATAAACGCCAGCAGATTTCCTTGCTGAATGTTCCCGTCATTCACGGCTTTGCCGTGGAAATGAGAATTTGATTTGTGTAAAAAGGGGCAGATGGTTACCATCTGCCCCTTTTTCATATTGGACATCAATCCAGAGATTTATCAGAGTGTATAAAGCTTGAGAGTACTCATGCAGAAGAACTTGTTGCCACCGCCTGACTGATTATTTGTCAAACGGAAAACGTTGCATGGTGAATCCAATTTTTCAGGAGCCATGACGTTCATCTGAGCAGCACCCCACTGAAGGAAGTGTTCAGGATTCTCATCATCCCATTCCACATGCTTTACAATCTCAAGATTATCATCACTCGTTCCAGCATAGAAATCAAACCAGGCCGGAGTATTATTAGAACCGGTGTTACGGTTGGTCCAGACCCATGCTATAAGTGAATACTTTTCAGGAAGAGTAACCTCGATGTAATGGTCACCATCCACCCCAACAGACCAAGCCGTATGGAAGAAGCTATTCACATTACCGTCAAGAACATTTGCAATAGGGCCCTCAGAAGGCTCCTGAGCATTTGTAGAAAGCATATCTTCAGTTAGAGCAATTTCCTTAATGTAATCGGTAGGAGAAAGAGCTATGTTTTCTGAGTTACCAACCACACCGTCAAGAGTCGTTGAGGTGATAGTCAAGGGAACAGCATCAATGACATGAGACATCTTTGCCAGATTAATATTAATCTGGAACTCAGCTGTATTTGTCCCGGCAATAAACGTAGGTTGCTTAACAATCTCATACGCGTCAGCAGGCATCATTGTGAACTGGCTGAACATCTCATTGGCAAAATCCTCTGGCATGCTTGAAGCCACACTAACATTGGCAGTGAAATCCCACTGATTGTCGATAGGAGTGGAAAGCGTTCCTGTATAAGTCACGACATCTCCATTCTTGCTTGAAGTAAGAGCACCATTACCATCGGTAAAGCCAATGGTAAGCTCACGATAATCAGGCACAATAATAATCGAATTATTATCCTCATTCACAGTTCCATCTAATGATTCAAGTGTCATGTAGATGGCAGGAGTAAGGCTACCGGCAGGAAGATTGTCAAGATAATCTTTGATATTCTTGACATCAAGAGAGTAACCCACCTTCTTATATCCCTCTCCTCCATTAAAAGCGAGATCGCCTCCTTCAATAGAATAGCAGTTGGAAGGGAGTAACCCATATGCAACACCGCTTGTCTCAGCAAGTTCATTATACTCGGCATCACTCAATGCGCGGAGAGTAGCTTTACCAGCCTGGTCGGGAGCGACACCGCCCTTGAGGACGGTGACGCTTCCTTTAGCCTCATCCTGCGCTGAATAGATAACCACATTCTGTGTGCCGGCATCCTTGATCATGAAGACCTTGGACATCGACTCGGGGTAGACATCGTAGGTTTCGGAGCAGGAGAACCCGCCGAGCGCCAACGCTACCGTAGCCGAAGCTAATATTATCTTTTTCATTGCAAAAATTCAGTTTTTTTTGTCAGTTAACAATTAATATCCTGGGTTTTGCACGATCTGCGGGTTGGAATAAACCTCACGTGTCGGCAGCGGATAGAGATACATTCGACGTGCCCACATATAATTGTATGGGATCGGTTCCGGGGTATTGAACTCCTCAAAAGTAGGACTCTGCACATCAGCATTCAAGCCTCTACGCATTCCGGCAGCAAGATACTTGTCGGCCTCGACCCAACGGATAAGGTCGGTGAGACGCTTGCCCTCAAATGCGAACTCAACCATACGCTCGTTCTTCACCCAATCCATGATAGGCATCTTTGCAAGATGATCATCTGTGAGAAGGCCGGCACCTGCACGCTCACGGAGCGTATTGATATCGCTCACGGCCTGCTGTGTGTTGCCAAGTTCAGCTGCAGCCTCAGCGCGCACGAGATAAAGCTCGGCAAGACGGATGATCGCACGGGCGGTCCACTGCCAGTTACCTCTACCACCATCACTTCTGCTGAATTTAAGCATCGGTGGGAGATACTTCATGCTGCAGAAACCGGTGATTGAGTTGTTACGGATCGAACGATTGTAGCCATTATGCTGCGGATCAATCATATTAAGATGGAGGGGGGAACCGTCTACAGTTCTAATACCGAAGTCACCACCATCGAAAGCGACCCAAGCATAGAAGCGGGGCTCACGTCCTACACAGAGATTAATGATTCGCTCACGGCCCTCATCAGCAGCGCCACTGAGACCAGCGCTCTGGAACCATTCGGACTGATCAACAAAGTTGGGATCATTTTCCGGAAGATAACCGTCAGCTGTCAGGAAGTGTTCAACCATGTTGAGAGTCGGATTCATACCTGACCAGCCAGATTCCCACTGACCATTCTGTTTCTGGAGAATGTTATTGGGACAAGCAGCACTCATAAGGGACCAGAGAGTACCATTCGAGTCAGTCTGGAATACAAACTCATGGTTACCTTCACCCCACATTGCATAGTGGAGATAACGCATGCGAAGAACTGCCTTCTTGAAATCTTCATCTACGTCACCGGGGATGTAGAGATCATTAATAGCATCCTTATCTTCATTAACGTAACGGTCATCTCTGTAGAGCTCAAGATTACCTGCTCCCTCGGCAAGCTTGATAGCTTCGTCAGCGGCCTCGTAAGCTTTCTGATATTTATCCTTGTTATAGGTGCGGCTTACAAGTTCCTTACCATAACCAGGAGTCTCATAGTTGGTATTCTCAAAATGATCAAACGGGAACTTACCATTGAAGAGAGGAGAAGCAACAAGAAGACGAACTTTAGCCTTGATAGCCTTACAAATGGTAGAAGTCATACGGCCACGGAAGTCGCGATCACGCCAAGCCGGAAGAGATCTTGCAGACTCATCCAGTTTATCGCAAATCCAATCAGCAACATAATCCACGTGCATACGACCGGGCATATCGCCAGAGGCAATCGACATGTCGGGGAGGTGATCAAGGATAACGATCGGTCCATAACGTTTCAGAAGAGCGTAGTGATAGTAAGCCACCAAAGCCCAACATTCGGCATGATACTCATCATAGTCTGCCTGAGTAATGATCTGACGCTCCATAAGGAAGTCATAGTGCTCCTCAAGCTTCTTCAGGAAAAGATGGCACTGTCCGATACCGGAATACCAGTAATGCCAGAAATCGAGACATGCTGATGCGGAGAGAGTCCCATAGTTTATGTAGCGAGATGACGCTGACCAAGAGTCAGCTGCCCATGCATCCGGATTGAGCATATCATCGCCTGCGGCATTGCAGTCTTTCAGATAATCTCCGTAGGGCACATCAGTGTAGTGCTCATTGCCATTCTGGCCCAGAGAGGGCTGATAGCAGGAGTAGAGGAAGCCCAACACCCTTGTTGGAGTCTTCATGGCATCGTCAATGGTCACCTGTTCAGCCGGAACGATATCAAGGTAGTTACATGAAGTAACGCCCATCGTTGCGGCAAGCATGAGAGCCATAGCTGCCTTGTTAAGTATATTCTTGAGTTTCATTGTAATGTTCAATTATTCGATATTAAACTGTACTCCGACATTCACACTCTTCTGCATAGGATAGCTCCAGTAATATTTCAACTCGGGATCCCAGAGTTTGAATTTGGAGAAAGTAAGGAGGTTGGTTGCAGCCACATAGATTCGACAGATCGGGAAGGTATAACCAAGTTCAAGATTCTTCAGACGCATGAAGCTTCCGTCTCGCAACCAATAGGTTGAGTTAACCTGGTTATTCTGAACGTTCTGAGCCGAGAGTCCAAGACGGGGATAAGCTGCATCGAAGTTACCTTTATCCGGATCAAAGTAGTTATCAGCAACCCAGCCAAGTGTATTGTAGGGCATACGCTGATCCTGGAAAGGATCGACTGCTCCTGCCATGGAGATAGTGCGTTTGCCTGAACCAGTGAAGAAGAAACCGAAGTCCCAATTCTTCCAGTTGGCTGTAGCTCCAAAACCGTACTGAAGACGAGGAGTTGTGCCATACTTGGAGATCATGGTCTGGTCGTCGTCATTGATCTGGCCATCACCGTTGAGGTCGCGATATTTGAGGTCGCCGACCATCACCTGCGAACCGAGGTTCTGAACCGGGCTATTGTCAATTTCCTCCTGGCTCTTGAAGAGACCTTCGCAAATATAACCTTTCTGGAAGCTGATGGGGAGACCTGTCTCACGCTGCCAAGCGTAGGGATAGTTGAGCTCATCAGCGTTGGTCAGCTTATTCTTGTTGTAAGTGATGTTTCCGGTGAACGATACGGAAAGATCGTTTCCGAAGTTAGCAGTGTACTTAACACTGGCTTCCAAACCTTTGTTGTCAACTACACCGATAGGAGCCCAAGGTTTAACGGCACCATAACCAAGAGATGAGGGGAATGCATTACGCTGCATGAAGATGTTGTAGCGATGATCCCAGAATGCTTCGAGAACAACCTCAAGATCGTTAAGGAAACGGAAGTCGAGACCGATGTTGGTCTTGCGAACTTTCTCCCAAGTCAGATCGCGGACAGCATAATATGCCATCTGAGGACCACCATACTCATTACCATAACCCTGTGAACCACCGGTTGCCGGTTTCCATTTCAGGAGGTTAAGGTCGTTGTCCGTAATCTGATCAAAATAGAGGAAGTATTTTCCATTCACCTTAGAAATATCGTCAGAACCTACGAGACCATACGAACCACGGATTTTAAAATAGTTCCACCATGAAGCCCAAGGCATCTTCTCCCAGAAACTCTCACTTGAAACAGCCCAACCAATAGATCCTGCAGGGAAGAATCCGAAGCGATAACCCTTGGCCAGACGTTCGGTTCCGTTGTAACCGAAGTTGAACTCAAGGAAATACTTGCTGCCATACTCGTATGTGGCACGACCAGAGAAGCCCTGATTACGGTGGGGGAGGATGCTGTTACGATACTCACGCATACGGTAAAGAGCCATCGCGCCAACCTCGCTTTCGCCAAATCTACGCTTATAGTTCAGGTTGGCCTGAAGTTCGAAAGTATTGTCGGCATTACGTTTGAGATCACCATCACTGATATATTCTGTACCCTCCTGAGCAAGACGAAGCGGGAACATGAGATTCTCATAGTCAGCATCTGTTACTGAATTTGCAGGAGTATACATATAAGGAGTAATGCTTCTCGAATATTCTGAATATGACCAGTTCTTGAAGTTGATCCACATGTTGAAATTAAGGCCATCGGTGATCATATCAAGCTTCTGGTCAACTTTAAGCACTGTGTTCACAGTATTTTCGTTATGCTGGAAGAAACTGGAGTTCAACGAAGCCCAAGGAGAACCCATATACTCGCTACCAGCTGTGAAAGCAGTACCGAAGAGAGGATGATCATAACCATCGCGAGAGGGATACATCAGAGGGAAATTGATTGGGTTGTAAGTACGAGCTCTTGAAAACCAAGCATCAACCGTAGTGCCATCATCACCCATATAAGGTTGCTGTCCCTGACGGATCTGAGCATTCATGTTGACTGATACGGTAGTGGTCGGTGTCAGCTTGTAGGAGATATTGTTTTGGAACGTATAGTTATAGATCTGGATGTTGTTGTTCCATGAATAGTATTTCTCAGGCTTAAGGTTACCGTCTTCATGCTGCATCTCAATCGACATGTAGTATTTCACCTTGCTACCACCACCGGAAACGTTGATATTGGCACGCTGACGCATCGCCATCTTTTTGAAGAGCTCATCGTTCCAGTTCACATTAGGATAAAGGTAGGGGTTAATGCCACTTGCCGTCCGTTCGATCTGTTCCTGCGTGTAGCGGGGCATCTCTCCCGGTGTGCGAGAATACTGAGCCTTGTTGTAAAGGGTCATGAACGTCGGGCCGTCAAGATATTCAGGGAGCTTATCAAGGAAGTTGAAAGAGTTCTCTACAGAGACATTAAGCTTGGTAGAAGTGTCATAGTCACCACCCTTAGTAGTGATGATCATAACACCATTGGCACCGCGGGCACCATAGATGGCGGTTGCGGATGCGTCCTTCAACACTGAGAAGCTCTTGATGTTCTCAGCGGGGATATAGTTGAGGTCGCCAGAGGAGATCTCAACGTCATCGAGAAGAATAAGAGGTGTCGCCGACTTGTTGGAGAAGTTGGAGATACCGCGAATGTAGAATTCAGCACCTGAACCGGGACGGCCTGTGGTGTTGTTGGCAAACACACCGGCGAATTTACCGGCGAGGTTGTTGGTAAGGGTTGAGGCATTGGTCTTGAGGGCCTCACCTTTTACAGAGGAGATAGCACCTGTCACAGAAACCTTCTTCTGCACACCTGCACCAACGACAACGACCTCCTGCAGAGAATTGTCGTCTGTTGTCATAAGGATGTCGAAGTGGCCAGTGTTCTCAACAGGGACCTCCCTCGGCTTATAACCCACATAGGTTACAACCAGCTTGGAGTTCTTTTTGGGAACAAAGCTCATGGTGAACTTGCCGTCAATGTCAGTCACAGCGTAAACAGACTTGTCGTCGACAAGCTGAACTGTAGCGCCGATCAGCGGTTCACCGTCCGTAGCGTCCTTAACGACACCAGTGATGGTGCGCTTTTCAGGCGCGGCGGGAGCGGGAGTCGCAGCTGCTTCAGAAGCAGCGACCGCTACCGTGACATTGGCAGCACCCGCGTCGGCTGCCTTGATCTGAGGCACTACCGAAGCAGAGAGAAAAACGGTTGCCGCCAAAGGCATCAGATAATTTTTTCTCATGGTGATACTGTTAGGTTAAGTTATTTGTTTGGTTAGTTATCACGAGATTTTCGCCGTCATTGCCGTTGCCGCTCCCCTATCAGTTGCGCGCGGGAGAGAATTAAGGAGCGACTCCGACTGAAGGTAGCGACTGACGTCACTGCCTGTGCCGGCGATGATTTTCTAACACAAAAGTAGCATGTTTTAGTATATCGGCCAAATATTTTTTGTTCAAAATTTGTCCCAAAAAATACAAAATAAATCCTAATCACTGATTATCATCATGTTAGATTTATAAAATATTTTTAAGATTTTTTTAGTTTTCCTTTTTCAGCCATGAGAATCACATAGTCGGAATGTCGCTCCGCCATCTCGGTTGTGGATAGGTGGGCTACATCTTTAGGAGGGAGGAGCCGTTGTCGGAGTTGTTGAGGC
Source organism: uncultured Sangeribacter sp. (assembly GCA_964425935.1). Taxonomy (GTDB): domain Bacteria; phylum Bacteroidota; class Bacteroidia; order Bacteroidales; family Muribaculaceae; genus Lepagella. The sequence goes on along the minus strand of CAYROR010000045.1, from coordinate 10,355 downwards.
TGCGGCGGCCGGTGCGGAAAATGGAGCCGAAATCGGTGGCGTAGGTGAGGGAGAGCACCACCATGTTGGCGTTGTTGCTAATGTTGCGTTTATTGACCGACGGATTAACCTCGGAATAGCTCCAGGAGGGATAGCGGGTGCCTTTCCGGTCGAACATATACATCCATCCGGCAGTGATGGTCCAATGTTTGTCGGGACGGTAGTCAACGGAGAGCTGGTCGCCGTTTTCCTCCTTGCTGACGTAATGACCGCTCAGGTATTTGCCGGGAAGCTTCCTCCAATAGGAAACGGTGAACGGCCCTTTGCTCCACCAGAGGCTCATCGAGCCGCTCAAGGATGTCAAAGTGTGTTCCCAGTTGACGCCGGCACATCTGTAATTGGTCAGATAGACATTGAGGTTCGCGCCAAAGCCGTTTATATCGCTGAGTTTGAACGACAGCGCGTTCTGGAACTGATGGAACTTCTTGGAATTGACCGACTGAGAGAGAAACATCCTGTCGCCAAGATATGTGATGTCGCCAAACACCGTGTTTTTGGCATTCATGAAATAGGACTCAGCCATCACGAAGATTTTCTTATACTTATAGGAGCCCGAGAGATAATAGCTGAAATATTCCGCCACTTTCAGGTCGGGATTCCCGTTGGTGATAAGGTAGGGAGACGTCTGCTGGGCGTAGTCTGTCAGAGAGGAGAGTGAAGGGATTCCCGGAGAATAGTTGAAGGAGCCGCTGACATTCCACGTCTGATTAGGCGACCATGACAGATAGGCGTTCGAGAGGTTGCGGATATAATGGCGCTTGTTGACGTCGTTTTCAATCCAATACATCTTCGCGCCGGTCGACACCGACATATACACGCGCTTCAACTGATGGGAAAATCTGGCATAAAGATAATTGTTGTTTTCCGTAAGCACCGGTTTGTAATCGGAAGTCAGATATGTGTTCACGCTTCGCGACACGGTGTTCTGGAAGCCTCCCGAGAGAGTTGTATTATCAGAAAAGGTGTGGATATAGCTCACCTCGCTGATCAGGGAGCGCCGGCGGCTGTCGACGTCCATCACGTAGTTGCTTTCATCGCCATCTTCAAATTCATAATTGTTGCTTCGGCGATAGTCGCTTGAAGCGAGCGTTCCGACGAGCTGCACCTCCAGAGAGTTGGAGGCATTGAAATCCTTACGCAGGAAAAGATCGAGAGAGGGGGTGAAATCCTTACTTGAAGATGAACTGTTGATGTCGTAGTCGCCGAGCTCCGAGTCCTTCGTCAGACCATAAACCGATCTTTTGGAAGTCATCGGGTTGGCCCTGACGGTTGCCGAGAAGATAAGCGACGGATCAGGAGTGTAGTCATATTTCAGGCGGAAGCTGTTGGAGAAATAATTGAATGGGTTGCGGTCGGTCGATTCAAGGTTCACCCTGAAATCGTCGCCGATATAGCTCGACCGGCTCTCGTCATACACCTTCTGGTAGTTGCGCCACGAGGGATTATAATAAAACGTGAACTGCGAGGGTCCCTGATGATAGGAACCTCGGAAGTTGCCGTCGACAAAAGCAGTGTTGAGAGCGCTGCGGGCCCAGGCATAGATCTGTCCGCCGTCGTTACGTTTCTTGAGCGTTATGCTGATGAAACCGTTGGTGCCCTTGTCGGCATATCTGGCCGGGGTGATCCTGGAATATTCTATCTTCGCGATATCCTTTGGCTGCAGGGCATTGACGTCGTCGATCGAAGCGGGAACGCCATTGATGAGAATAAATGGGGATGATCCGGCCACAGTCAGCGTGCGGTTGATAGGATTGGCTTCGAGGCCGGCGAGCGGAAGCTTCTGAAAAAGACTGATCGACGAGGCCGAGGCCTTGACATCGGCCGTGGAGGGATAGATCACCATGCGCCCCTTTACGTCTGACACTGAACTGGCCGTGACAGTCACCTCTCCGAGAGTGGTCACCGGCATGAGATAAATCTTTCCGAGATCTACGTTTTTCGCCCCCGCCTCAATGATGATCTGTGTGGGATTGAATCCTGCCATCCCCACTTCAAGCGTGAGATCGGATTTCAGCGTGGTCTGAAGGGAGAATTTTCCGTTGGCATCTGCCTCAGCCGCCACAACAGTACGTTCGTTTACAATCAGTGAGCAAACAGCTCCGGGGAAAGGAGTGGAATCATTTTCCGCGATGACCACTCCTGATATGTTTCTGGCATGAAGGCCAGCGAATCCGGCCAACAAAGCGATCAGGAAAATTGAAAGTTGTTTCATTGTTTTGGTGTTATTTTGGTCCACGGCAAAGCCGTGAATTACGGGACATTCAAGGGGAGAGGAAGGGGGAGTTGGAGTTGATAATTGAGAGGGGATATATAATATAATTAAGGAGGGATCAGTAGATGAAGGGGAGGATGTAGCGGCGACGGAGGGAAGTGAACTGATCGCCGAACTCGGCCACATATCTTGAATTGAGAGTCTTGGCCCGGGGCGCGAGGTTTGCGAACGTCCACAGCGCGAACACCACTCCCGGAAGCGACCACGTAAGCACCGCGAAGCCCACCCATTCGGTGAATTCCCCGAAATAGTTGGCGGCTGTCACGTAGCGGTAAAAGCCTCGCATGGGAATGTAGTGGCGGGTGTCGCCGGGGGCCCGGAGATTCCTCACCACATGGTCGGAGTGGAGATTGATGGCCATGCCCCCAAAGAAGATTGCCGTGCCGATGATGAACTGCGGGGAGAGAAGCCATCCCGGCGCATACATCCCCTCGGGAGCCAGGAAAAAGAGCCAGCCTCCGATCAGATATGCGTTTATCGAGTTGAAAAGCATTCCACATATTACTATTACGAACGACATGCGGCTTTTGCCACGCATCAGAAGCGGAAAAATGAACGTTCGCTGAAAATAATGCAGAAGAAAGAGAGAAGCCATGACCTCCGGAGCCACCTCTCCCCGCCGGGGACTGAGGATCCATATCAGCGCAACGAGCACGAACGCAGGCAATTCCATTATTATCCATCCGGCTTTATTTCCTATTGATGGTCCCCACCTCCGAGAGAACGTCATCCCGTATGGAGCCTCTATTTTTTGCAATGCAAAGAAAACCACAACGGCAAGCAATGCCATCGAAATCAAAACTCCATAATAAAAATCAGCAGTAAAAAGCATTTTTTCGATAGAATTAGTCAGATGGTTACAGATGGGAAAGGCGGCGGGCAGACTCCTCGGGGCCGAAACAGTCGAGAAACATCTTGCGAGTCCGCTTCCAGCGGTTGTGGCTCCAGAGCCAGATCGTCGGATTCCGGCGAATCGATTCCTCAAGCATCCTATAATATATAGAGGTGAGCTCAAACTGGGGAAGCGATGCGGCATCATCGGTGATCTTCACAAACCGGCATAGATATTCACCGCGTTTCGGTCGCGACACATCGCAATAAAACACCGCAGCATGGAGCATCCTCGAGAGGCGTTCATGCCCCGTGAGGGCCGGAGTGTCCTGATTCAGGAAATCGGCGAAATAATGGATGGCGTCAAGCAAGGGTGCCTGGTCGGCTATGTAGCCGATCATGAAAGGCTTCCCTTCCCTGCGCCATTTCATGATGGTGGGAAGAGTGTCGCGCATCTTTATCGAATACGCCCCAAAGCGTCCCCTGATCTTGAGAAACGCCTCGTCGGCCGCCTCATTCTCCAGCGGATGATAGATCTGGCCCCCCTTCATCCCCTCCGGCATGTGGAGCGGGATGGAGCTTATCCATTCCCAGTTGCCCGTGTGGCCGAGCAGGAGCGAAACGTTCTGCCCCGCGTTCAGATAAGAGTTCACTTCATCAAATCCCTCAAACTTCATTCTTCTCAGGATCTGGCGCCGGCTCATGCGTCCGAGCTTGAGGGTCTCCACGAAATAGTCGCAGAGGAAACTATAGAATCCGCGTTCGATCTCCCTTCTCTCCTTTTCACTTTTTTCAGGAAAAGAGTTCGCGAGATTTCTGCGGATCACCTTTCTGCGATAGCCCGCCACCCTGCCGAAAACGAACGCGATGCAGCCCGAAACCCTATAGAGAAACCACAGAGGCAGAGAGCCAATCGCGCCGAAAAGAGCATTGAGACACCATGTGCCGAATTTGGTCTTATTCTGTCTTTCCATAATCAGAGGTCAAAATTAAGCCCACTCCGCGGGTGTAATACCCTCCGGGTTAGGGTGAATAAAACAGATAATACGCAGGAGCCACCCACGGAGTGGATGGCTGGCGATTTAGAAGCCGCCCACGGAGTGGGCTTTCGGGTTTATTAACCCCGGGTCTTGACCCGAGGTAGTCGTCAACTAACAACCCCGCACCCCGGAGGGGTGCCTGATTCACCTCCAGTCATCGACATGAAAGGAGAGCATACTTATCGGCCATCATCTGCATCTCAGTCATGAAATCAGCTCGGGAATGATGCTCCTCCTGTTCCTTTATATATCTTATGCAGGCATCCTTATGTGCAGGACTTAGGCTTCCCGCATAATAACCATCATTCCATCCGCAAAACATTGGGAATAACCACTCCTTTTTGATCCACCCACTTGACACGGTCTTTAATTCCCTGACAAGATGTGCGAGTGCCACCGATGGATGCAGGTCAAAAAGAATATGGATATGATCAGACACTCCATTTATGGCATAGACGAAGCAATTATTCCTCCTGAATATACCGATGATGTAGTCATATAGTCGTTCCCTGACAGGAAAAGTCAGTGTTCCTTCGCGACGTTTAGTAGCAAAGACAAGATGAACGTATAAGGCAGTTTTACTCATAATATTCTGATAAATCAGGCACCCCTCCGGGGTGCGGGGCTGGGTGGGATCCGATGCCCCGGGTCAAGACCCGGGGTTAATGAACCAGACACCCACTCCGTGGGTGTGACGTCCCCCGAATTAGGTTGCAAAGATAATGGAAAATCTTAGATATACCAACTTCTCACGACATGAATCCACATCCGAATCTGCATATTGGCCGAGGATATGGACTAATGCGCATCTGACATTATCCCCAAGGACGCCTTGAGCCGAATGGCATCTGTCCACGGAGCGGGCGGCTGACAGACCTGTGTCATCCCCGTTTTATCCTGCTTTTACATTAACAATAAAAAACTACGGGGCCGGAATGTTGCCACATTGGATGATTTTAACTAACTTTGCACGGACCAAACGCGGGCTCTTCGGATCCTGCCGCCGGTTAAACCGGAAACAGATCGGACAGATGAAAGATTTATTCATGTTCATCAGGCGCTTTGCGCGCCCCTACAAATGGAACGTCGTGTGGAGCGTTGTATTCAACTTCCTCACCACTTTCTTCACTCTCTTTTCATTCGCTTTCATCATGCCGATCCTGAGGATCCTTTTCAGCATCGACACCACGAAATATTCCTACATGGAATTCGGGCAGGGCGATGTCAAAGACGTCCTTATCAACAATTTTTACTGGTATGCCACTCAGCTCACCGAGAAATGGGGAGCCTCGACCACTCTTGCCCTGCTCGCGCTGCTTCTCGTGGCCGGCACATTCCTGAAGGTAATCACCGCTTATTTCAGCGAATGGTTTATGATTCCTCTGCGCAACGGAGTGGTCAGAGACATCCGCGACACCCTCTACGCGAAAATTGTGACGCTGCCCATCGGTTTCTACACCAGCGAACGCAAGGGCGACATCATGAGCCGCCTGAGCGGCGACGTAACAGAGATCGAGGTCTCGGTGGCTTCCAGTCTTGCCGCCCTTGTGAAGCAGCCGATCATGATTATAGGATGCCTGGCGATGATGCTGCTGATCAGCTGGAAGCTCACCCTCTTTGTTTTCGTGCTCCTCCCGATTGCCGGATGGGTGATGGGCACCGTCGGGAAAAAACTCAAGGCCCACTCCTTGCGAGCTCAGGAACTCCTCGGAGTCATCCTCTCCACCACCGAAGAGACCATCGGAGGGCTGCGGATCGTGAAAGCCTTCAACGCCGAGAAGCAGATGGAAAGAATGTTTGACTCCCAGACTCAGGAATTTCTTGAAGTCAGCAACGCCATCCAGCGTCGTTATTCCCTTGCCCATCCCATGAGCGAATTCTTAGGCACGATCGCCATTTCGATAGTGCTCTGGTTCGGAGGAACGTTGATTCTTGACGGCAGTTCATCGATCGACGCTCCCGGATTCATATATTATATGGTGATCTTCTACAGCATCATCAACCCGGCCAAAGACCTCTCTAAAATCGGATATACCATTCAGAAAGGTCTGGCCTCGCTCCATCGTATCGACAAGATTCTTGAGGCCGACAATCCCATCAAGGATTCTCCACGCCCAGTGTCGCTCCCCGCTGAGGATAAGCGGAGCGGAAGCATCAATTTCCGCGACGTCTGCTTCAGCTACGACGGCGTCAGAAAAGTGATCGACCACGTGTCGCTGGAAGTGAAACCCGGGATGACCGTCGCCCTCGTGGGGCAGTCGGGATCAGGGAAATCCACACTCGCCGACCTTGTGCCGCGGTTCTGGGACGTGGAATCGGGGAGCGTGGAGGTCGACGGCCACGACGTCAGGGACTACCGTGTTTCCGACCTTCGCTCGCTGATGGGCAACGTAAATCAGGAAGCAATCCTTTTCAACGACACGTTCTTCAACAACATTGCCTTCGGCGCACCCGGCGCCACGATGGAAGAGGTGGAGGAGGCCGCGCGCATCGCGAACGCCTACGATTTCATCATGGACACCCCCGACGGTTTCAACACCATCGTGGGCGACCGCGGCAGCAGGCTCTCGGGAGGACAGCGGCAACGAATCAGCATCGCGCGCGCCGTGCTCAAGAATCCCCCGATCCTTATTCTCGACGAAGCCACTTCCGCCCTCGACACTGAAAGCGAACGCCTCGTGCAGGATGCCCTCGACACCCTGATGAAAGACCGCACCACAATCGTCATTGCCCACAGGCTCTCAACAATTTCCAATGCCGACCTTATCTGCGTGATGAGCGAAGGCAGGATAATCGAACAGGGAACCCATGACCAACTGATGGCTCTGGGCGGCCATTACCGACGGCTCGTCGATCTCCAGCAAGTGGGACAGCAATAGCTCTCCCGGAAAAGCATTAACCGATAAAAAAACATAAAACAAGCAACCACACATCATAATGACCAAAACGATTCTCATAGCACTCGCGGCCGCCTTGGCGGCAAATGTCCAGGCCGATGTCCTGAAGGTGGAATCCTTCTCTCATTACGGCCCCTACGCAGTGACTCCTCCGCTGATGATCGATTCAGTCGACGTCAAAGGGAAAAAGATCGGTTCCGGCGATCTTTCCCACGCCCCTAAAAGACTGGCGCTTAAAGGGGAGCCCGTTCAAAACACTAAAACCACGGCGCCCAACGCCACGAAGTCTCCGGCCGTTGGCATCCTGACGTTTGATTTCGAAAACACTTCTTTCGCCAGTCCTGCGGTGGAAGTGGCCGGAGTGGAAGACTTCACCCTCTACCTCGACGGAGCGAAAGTGGAGGGGAATAAGCTGACACTCAAACCGTCGACCCACTCCTTAGCGGTGAGATACCACTCTCCGGCCGGAAGCGAAGCCAGAAACGTGGCCGTCACCATAAAAGCCGACAATGAAGCCGGACTCAGCGCGCGCACCGATGGCAAGAGGCGTTTCACTCTGGAAGACGTGCTCCATGGGCCTCACGTCAACTCTGTCAGCGTCTCTCCCGACGGCAAATTCGCAATCTGGAATGAAACCGTGACGCGTCGCGGCGGAAAAGGATCGAGAACTTTCCGCGTCACATCGCTCGACGACGGGAAACTCATTGCCGAAACCCCGAATTGGATCTCCTGGATGCCAAATGGCTCGAGATACTATTATTTATCCGAAAACGTAGATGGTACCGACATCGTGGCCACCGACGCAGCAACCGGCGTTAAGACCACAGTGGCATCCGATGTGCCCACCGACGTGGCATATTTCTTCACTCCGGATGAAAAATCACTCATTCTCTTCACCTCCGAGGAGGGGCATCAGGAGGATCCGGGAGTCTACCAGATCCTTGAGCCTGAAGACCGACAGCCCGGATGGAGAAACCGCTCCTCGCTCTCTATTCTCGACCTCGCCACAGGGATGAGACGTCCGCTGACGTTCGGAAACCACAACGTCTCTTTCAACGACATCTCCGACGACTCGAAGAAAATCCTTTTCTCCACCTCCCGGAGCCGCCTGGAGCGCCGGCCCACCACTCTTTTCTCCCTCTACTGCCTCAACCTCGACGACATGAGCGTAGACACTCTCGTTGTGGACGACGGATTCATCGGACACGGCATATTCTCCCCCGACGGGACGAAAGTCTTGCTCTCAGGAACTCCCGAATCGCTATCGTCAATAGGCAAGAACGTGCCCGAGGGGAGGACTCCAAGCATGACCGACAATCAACTCTATCTGATTGACATAGCTACCAAAGAGGCTAAACCGCTCACCCGCGACTTCAATCCCTCCGTGGGGAGCTTCTCCTGGAGCCGGGCCGACGGCCAGATTTATCTGACGGCCGAAAACCGCGACGAAGTGTCGCTCTTCCGCCTCAACCCCGCCACCGGAGCCTTCTCGCAGATCATCATTCCCGAAGACCACATCACAGGCTATTCGCTCCCCCGCACAGGACGCCGGATGGTTTGGCACGGAGAGAGCGTCTCGAAGCCTCAGTCGGTCTACGCGCTCGACACCAAAACCCTGAAGTCTACCCTTCTCGAAACTCCCAAGGGGGAGCAGATCTCCGACGTCAAACTCGGCGCCTGCGAGGCATGGGACTTCGTCAGCTCACGCGGCGACACGATCTGCGGACGTTTCTATCTTCCGCCGGATTTCGATCCGACAAAGAAATATCCGATGATCGTGAACTATTACGGCGGGTGCAGCCCCACAAGCCGCAACTTCGAGAGCCGATATCCCCACAACGCATACGCGGCACAGGGCTACGTGGTCTATGTCATCGAGCCCAGCGGAGCAACAGGCTTCGGCCAGGAATTCGCCTCTCGCCACGTCAACACGGCCGGAGAGGGAGTGGCTCAGGACATCATCGAGGGAGTGAAGGAATTCTGCCGCCAGCACCCCTACGTCAACGACAAGAAGATCGGCTGTATCGGAGCCTCCTACGGTGGATTCATGACACAATATCTCCAGACCGTCACCGACATCTTCGCGGCAGCGATCTCCCACGCCGGAATCAGCGACCACACGAGCTACTGGGGTGAAGGCTATTGGGGCTATTCCTACAGCGAGGTGTCGATGGCCAATTCCTATCCCTGGTCAGACCAGGAGCTCTACGTGAAACAGAGCCCGCTCTACAACGCCGACAAGATCCACACCCCGCTCCTTTTCCTCCACGGCGACCACGACAACAACGTGCCCGTAAGAGAGAGCATCCAGATGTTCACGGCCCTGAAACTGCTCGGACGCCCCACGGCTTTCGTGGCAGTGGCCGATCAGGACCACCATATACTCGACTACGACAAACGCATCAAATGGCAGGACACCATCTTCGCTTGGTTCGCCCGCCATCTGAAAGACGACCCCTCATGGTGGGAAGCACTCTATCCCTCCACTCCCCTCTGAACAACCGAAATTAAAACAAACACATCATATTGAAAGAAAATGAAAAAGGTTCTGCTACTCGGATCCGGCGCCCTTAAAATCGGACAGGCCGGAGAATTCGATTACTCGGGATCACAGGCTCTCAAGGCTCTGCGTGAAGAAGGCATTTCATCAGTGCTCATCAACCCCAACATCGCTACCATCCAGACTTCGGAAGGCGTGGCCGACAAGGTCTATTTTCTTCCTATCACCCCTGAATTCGTGGAGGAGGTAATCAAAAAAGAGCGACCCGACGGCATCCTGCTCGCATTCGGCGGACAGACAGCCCTCAACTGCGGCACCGAGCTCTATCTCAACGGCACCCTCGACAAATATGGCGTCAAGGTGCTCGGCACATCCGTGGAAGCCATCATGATCACCGAAGACCGCGATCTCTTCGTGAAGAAACTGAGCGAAATCGACATCAAGACCCCGGTTTCGCAGGCCGTGGAATCGCTCGACGACGCCATCAAGGTGGCCCATCGCATTGGCTACCCTGTAATGGTTCGCTCAGGCTATGCACTCGGCGGTCTCGGCTCCGGCATCTGCAACAACGACGAGGAATTCATCCGCCACTGTGAGAGCGCCCTCGCCTATTCAAAGCAGATTCTTGTGGAGGAATCCCTCAAGGGATGGAAAGAGATCGAGTTTGAGGTGATCCGCGATGCCAACGACCATTGCTTCACGGTGGTGCCGATGGAGAACTTCGACCCCCTCGGGATCCACACCGGAGAATCAATCGTCGTGGCTCCCATCGTTTC
>CAYROR010000044.1:0-22145 GCA_964425935.1 uncultured Sangeribacter sp. | reverse complement strand
ATAGCTTCGTCGAAAGAGTCTCCGAAGCGTTTCTTGGCTTTCGCCACCTCTTTGTTGACCTTATCGTCGAATTTGGCAATCTCCTCCTCGATGAGCACGTCGGCGCGATAGCGTTTCTTGGAGTCCTTATTGTCGATCAGGGGATCGTTGAAGGCATCCACGTGTCCGGAGGCTTTCCAGATTGTGGGATGCATGAAGATGGCTGAGTCGATGCCCACGATGTTGTCGTGGAGCATGGTCATTGCTTCCCACCAATAGCGTTTGATATTGTTTTTTAGTTCCACTCCGTTCTGACCGTAGTCATAGACTGCCGACAGCCCGTCGTAGATTTCGCTCGATTGAAAAACGAACCCATATTCCTTAGCATGGGCCACAATGGTTTTGAAGACGTCTTCCTGTTTTGCCATTATTCTGAGAGTTGACGGCGCCCGGAGAGGCGCCCGGTTGAATAAAAGGAGCCTTTTGCCGCATTTTTTTCACACGCAGGCTTTCTATACGGCTCCAAAGTGCAAAGTTACAAAAAAATCCCCTAAAAGCAAAACCCTTCGTCCAAATCGGAGAGAAAAAGAAAAGCCCGGACCATCGTCGGGCTTGGAGGGAACGTTCCTCTTGAAGTGTTTTTCATATTATATCTTGGCGGTTTTGGCCTTGCGTTTCATGTTTTTCACTTATAAAACAAAAGGGGAGAGGATATGGTTCAGCAGGATTTCCGTCTTTAACATTTGGAGCGTCGAGCCCGCTGAATATCGGAAAACCAATTGGCCGATAAATTTGTTTCAGAGAAAAAGAGAATAAAAAACAGTGATCCCGGAAATCCGACACGGATCCCCGGGATCAAAGAAAAAACAGATGATATTATGAAAACATTCAACGATAATGAAAAAAGCGGTCGCTGGAGCGGCGCATTGAAATGGATTGCCGCAGGAGCGCTGATATTGGCATCCTCTTTATACATGAATGGCCAGAACAGTCTTCCGCGACCCGGCGGAAATGACATCCGGCCGACTCAGAACAGCCTTCCTGCTCCCGGAACAGGGGGGAGCTTCCGTCCGGCCCCGATCGGGGGCTTCGGAAATCCCGGCGGTCCGCAAGGGCCACAGGGCCCGCAAGGCCCCTGGGGCTACGGCCCCGCCCAGGGATGGAACAACAACTGGGGAAACAGCTGGAACAACCAGACCCAATGGACATCGCAAGGCACTGAGAATGTGCTCGCGTCAGGATATGACGCCCAGGGAGTGTGGCGCACGATCCCTCTCTACGTGAGCTATTCCTACAACGGCATAAGCTACAACGTGACGGTGATCAACGCCTGGAATCCATGGGGTGGTTTCTGGAACAGGGGAATCGACGTGCCGGCTTACAATACCACTTACTATATGAACGGTGTCACCTACGATTTCTACGTTCCGCTTTCAACCGGCACGTATTATTTCAACCTTTAGTATCCAGTTTTATATGAATTGATCACATTTCTCCACCACCGTCATAGCCTGACGTGTCGGCGGGTTCCCCGTCGCCGTCAGGCCTTTCTTTCTTGGCGTTCATGTTTCCGAATGAGAATTTGATTGAAAGCCGGATGGTCCTGCCTCCGCGCCATCGTTCGTTGAACTGGGAATAGTCGAGCCCGTTGGTGGTGCTCTTGAAGCGGCGTGAATCGAAGAGGTCGCGGCAGTTGAGTGAGAAAGACCATGCTCCGACCACTTTGCGCAGTCCCAGGTCGACGCTCCAGCCTCCCTGACGTGATCCCTGGGCGGATAGCATCTTTGAATTGTAGTTGCCGGTTGCCTGCATCGAGAGCGACCAGGGGAGCCGGATGCTTGCCATCATCCTCGCGTCCCAGGCGAAGCTGTCTTGTTTCTTTCCGCTGAGGGGGATTAGGTTTCCGCTGTCAGCCTTGAAATCGTAGGTCCAGGCGCTTATATGATTGTTGTAGAGGTTGACGGTTGTCGTCAGGTCGAGTTTACTCCGGAAGAGGGAGTTTTTTGAAACAATCTCGCATCCGGAGTTGATCTGATCGGCGATATTTGCCCAGGTGCTATACATCACGTCGTTGTCGAGATAGCTTATCCGGTTCATCATGTCGGTGCTTGTGCGCATGTAGGCCGAGAGGCTGATCATGTGGAAAGTCCAGCTTTTGATATAGTTCAGTTCAAAGGCGTTGGAATACATCGGCTGCAGTTCCGGATTTCCGTATGATACGTTAGTTGGGTCCGAGATGTCGTGGAAGGAGTTTAGCATCCCTCCCCAGGGCCTGCGGATCCGGCGTGTGAAGTTGACCTGCATCTCATTGTCGTGTGGCAGGCTCCATGAAAGGAACGCGCTCGGGAAAAGGGCGAAATCATTTTTCTTGAATTCCGGCACTTCTGATTCCGTTTCCCCGAAACCGAGCGAGCGGGTGCGGATCTGCCATGTCTCAGCCCTGAGTCCGGCGGAGAAGCTGAGATTCCTCACTTTTCCTCCGAGCGTAGTGTAGAACGCGGTGACGTTGTTATTGTAGATGAACCGGTTGTAGAGATCCTCATTCTGTTTGAGGTCGGCGAGTCCGGTTCCTGTATAAGTGTCGGTCGGGGTGTCTTCATGGCTATATCGGCCGTTGTAGCCGGCCTCGATCTTAAGCCATTCGGAAAGTTGGTTGGTATAGTCGATCTTAGCTTCCCAGGAATTTGAGGAAAGGTCCATCGACTGTTCCTGATATTTTTTCTCCTCACGGTCGTCATAGAAAATATCCTCCATGTAGGAACGCCAGTTCGGGCCGCCCCAATGGTTGTAGGATGCTGTCATGTCGAGGTGATGATTGTCAGACCATTTGTGGGTGTAGCCGAGCTCTCCGTGCATTCCGCGATGATCTCCGCGGTTGCGGGAGAGGTCGTTGTTGACGCTCCAGTTGTCCGGCACGTTTGATTTGTAGAGGGTAGTGGAGTGTCCCCAGCTGTGGCCGAACATCCCGAAGCCGCTCGCCGACAGGTCGTCTTTATCGGTGATGTGGTAGGTCAGGCCGAGGCGGGCGAAGATATTGTTTCCATGATTGGGACTTTCTCCCTCCGAACGGGTGAAGAGTCCGTTGGGTTGTCCGGTTTCAGGGTTGAAGAATTCGCGGTTCATCTTTGATCCGCCGGTGTTGTGGCGCATCCGGAATCCGAGACCGGCGAACGCATCGATTTTTGAGGAATTGTAGTTCACGTTCGCACTGGCGTTTCCTCCTCCTCTTGAATTTCCGCTTATCTCGGCGCTACCGTAATATCCGGCCTTACGATCCTTCTTGAGGATGATGTTGATGATTCCGGCAGTGCCTTCCGGGCTATATTTGGCCGAGGGATTGGTGATGACCTCGATGCGGTCGATCGTCTCCGCAGGGATCTGCTCGAGAATCTGGGCACGGTTGTCGGCTGTGAGTCCGGATTCCTTGCCGTTGATCCAGATCGTGACGGAAGAATTACCTCTCAGCGACACCTCACCGTCCTGATCCACCTCCACCGACGGAATCACTTCCAGAAGTTCGGAAGCCGACTGTCCGGCTGCGGTGACGTTAGCATCCACTGAGAAAACCTTCTTGTCGAGTTCGAATCTCATCTGTCCTTTGATTCCCTCCACGATGACTTCCTGGAGAAGTTTGGTGTCGTCTGCAAGTCTGATAGTGCCGATGTTGACGTCTGTACCCGCCACTTTGGCATCCCTTTCCTGCGAGATGCTTCCGATATTGGTGATCTTGATTATGTAGGATCCATCTTTCACTCCTTTGAGAGTGAAGACTCCGTTTTCATCGGTGTTGGTGCCCACAGGGAGCGGTTTTTTTGTTTTTGCATCGACAAGCTGGATGGTGACATAGTCCATAGGTTCCCCGGTCTCTTTATTGAGCACCTTTCCCGTGATGTCGCCGTTTGCCAAAGCGCAAAGAGAGCAAGCTCCCATGAAGCATGGAATTAAAAATCTTAAGTTCATAATGTTGCGTTAAAATGGAATCTCGGGGTTCGCGAAGAACCCCGAGATTCAGACATTGCGGATCACGGATGGTTTATTCCGGAGGTTTTAAAAAATGTTAAACCGGGAGGTGTCAGAATGTGCCGTAGCGCAGTCTACGGTAATAATTCAGTGTTGAGAGAGTGATATAGGGGTTGAGCCAAAGGATTCCGATTCCGCAAGTGAGGATGCAGAGAAGCAACCATCCGATGAATCGAAGCCAGAAGCAGAACAGGTTGGCTTTATGACCGTTCATCATCTTCCAGCTGAGTTTTACGGCGTCGATTCCTGAGATGTTCGGATCGTCGGCCATGATAAAGAAAGTCATCGACAACCCTGTTGCGGCGATTATTCCGGGCACAATCAGAAGAGCTGTGCCGACGGCGGTGATGACAGAAACAATCAGACCGGCTATCAGGGTTTCCACAAACCGGTTGAACCCCTGGAAAAGGAGTTCGAACTTACTGTTGCCGGTGTCGGCCAGACAGGCGAGATAAAGGATATAGCCGAACGTGAGGGGACCCTCGATGATGAGGGCTACGATACCAGTAGAACCGGCGGCCGCTGAAATAACGATGTAGATGAGGGTGGCGAGAACGGCATCGAGCCAATGGTTGGAAAGCTGGGCTTTCGCTTTTCGCATGAGGGCGACGTTGTCTTGATTCATGGGAGGTGAAATTTTTTGGTTATTTGAGATAATAACGTGAGTATTATTTTGATATTTTATTGAAAAACGTTAAATTCGCCTTCATAAAATGCATAATTTGTCATTATTAAAACTAACCTGAAATAAAATGCAAGAGAATGAGAATCTTACCACCGGGACAGGCTTGCCTGAGAACGCATTTCGCGAGCTCGGCGCCGACGAGAAGTATACTCCGGTGATGCATCCGGCCCACGATCAGCAGGAGGTGACTCCTTATTCCGTGGGGATGGGATTGCTGATGGCAATAGTTTTTTCGGCTGCCGCGGCCTATCTGGGGCTGAAGGTCGGCCAGGTGTTTGAAGCGGCGATTCCGATCGCCATTATCGCCGTGGGGCTAAGCAATGCTCTCGGGAAACGGAATCCTCTGGGGCAGAACGTGATCATACAGAGCATCGGTGCCTGCTCCGGAGTTATCACCGCAGGCGCCATCTTCACTCTTCCGGCGCTCTTTATCCTTCAGGCGAAATATCCTGACATCACGGTGCAATTCTATCAGATTTTCCTCTCCTCATTGCTGGGAGGCATTCTGGGAATCCTTTTCTTCATCCCGTTCAGAAAATATTTCGTGAAGGATATGCATGGCAAATATCCTTTCCCTGAAGCCACGGCCACCACGCAGGTGCTTGTTTCCGGCGAGGGTTCCAAGGCTGAGGAAGGAGGACAGGCCAAGACCCTGATAGTGGCCTCTCTAATCGGAGGAGTCTATGACTATATTGTCGCCACTTTCGGCTGGTGGGCGGAGACGGTGACATCCCTTGCATCATCGGCCGGCCAGGCTGTGGCTGAAAAAACGAAGCTCGTGCTCAGCTGCAACACCGGAGCCGCCCTTCTCGGACTCGGCTACATTGTCGGACTCAAATATGCGTTCGTGATTTTCGCAGGTTCAATCTTCGTCTGGTGGGTGATCATCCCTCTCATGGGCACATACGGCGGAGCAGAACTCGTGGCGCTCGATCCGGAGAACCTTTTCCGGGATTACGCGCGCCTGATCGGCATCGGAGGCATCGCGATGGCCGGAGTGATCGGAATCATCAAATCATGGTCGATCATCACGCAGGCCGTCGGTCTTGCAGGGCGTGAGCTTAAAGGGAAGACCTCAGGCACCAAGGAGATGAGATGGCAGCTCGACATCTCGATGAAGCATATAGTTGTCTTTATCGTTCTGGCACTCGCAGCCGTGTTGCTTTTCTTCTGGTTCGGGGTGATCCACACGTTCTGGCAGGCAGCCGTGGCATGGCTTGTAGTGACCCTGATCGCTTTCCTTTTCACCACCGTTGCCGCCAATGCGATAGCGATTGTCGGCTCTAACCCTGTTTCGGGCATGACGCTGATGACACTGATCATCGCTTCTGCCATTTTCGTCGCCATCGGTCTGAACGGCACGAGCGGAATCGTTGCCTCCATGGTTATAGGAGGAGTTGTCTGCACGGCACTCTCTATGGCCGGAGGATTCGTGACCGACCTCAAGGTTGGCTATTGGCTCGGCAGCACTCCACGCAAACAGGAGAGCTGGAAATTCCTCGGCACTCTCGTTTCGGCGGCCACCGTCGGCGGCGTGATCATAGTGCTCAACAAGGTTTACGGTTTCACTGGTCCGGATGCCCTTGTGGCTCCACAGGCCAATGCTATGGCGAAGGTGATTGAGCCTCTGATGATGGGGGGCGACACTCCCTGGATTCTCTATATGACAGGTGCGATCCTTGCCTGCATCCTCAACTGGCTGGGAGTGCCGGCTCTGGCGTTCTGCCTTGGAATGTTCATTCCTCTTTCACTCAACACGCCGATGCTTGTTGGCGGAGCCATCGCCTACTACGTAAGCCATTCAAGCAACGATCCGGCGGTCAACGATGCTCGTCGCGATCGCGGAACCCTCCTTTCTTCGGGTCTTATCGCCGGCGGCGCCCTTTTCGGAGTCTTCGCGGCCATCACCAAGTTTGCCGGATTTGACTATACCACTCCCGGCAGCGAGGAGCTGACCCAGATTCTCGGCTGCGTGGCCTACGCCGCCCTGATCTGCTATCTCATCTGGGACAGCAAGAGAGTGAAGCCGTTGAAATAAGAGAAACCATATAATACCTAACATTTATTCATAATGAGTATAAAAAGCAGATTCAGGAAACTCTTTTCCTTTGAAAGGAATCCGGGGCACATTCCGGGAGTGCTCGCTCTCGCGATTGCCGCTGGAATTCCGTTGATTTCAGACGCAAAGGAGATTGACCCGAAATTGATGTATGAGATCCAGTCGGAATGTGGGCTCGTGATCGACAATGAGGGAAGTTTCACCGCCGGCTCCAATCTTTTCATCAGCAAGCCAGAGAAGGGGAAGGAATCGCAGGTGTGGCAGTTCATGCCCATAGAGGGGATGGAAAACGTCTACGTGATCTTCAATCCTGCAAACGGCCAGGCCATCGACAATGGCGGAGATGGAGCGAAAAGACGCACCGTGCTCCAATGGGATGCCTCCAAGACCAACCGCAACCAATACTGGAAGGTTGACGAACAGCCTGACGGCACGGTGGTGTTCAGAAGCATGGAGGGGGGCTACCTGCTCGGTTTCCCGGGGTCATGTCTTGTGGGGGAACCTCTTTATCAGCTCCCCGCCAACAAAGATGGCGACACCAAGTGGAAAATAGTGAAATCGAACACAGTCGTTAAGGTGGAGGCAATCAAAACCCATAGCGACAACGATTGGGAAAACGAGAAAATTTTCGGAATCAACAAGGAGGATGGCAAGGCCACCTTCATCCCTTATGCAAGTGTGGCGGAGATGAAGGCAGACCCCGCTTACGCCCATCCCTGGAAGCCGACAAATTCAAGCAGGTATATGCTTCTCAATGGCGACTGGAAATTCAATTGGGTGAAGTCGCCTGAGGAGAGACCGAAAGATTTTTACCGCACCAACTATTCTGATAAGGATTGGGCCACGATTCCTGTGCCATCAAACTGGGAGATGCACGGATATGGCACGCCGATCTATACCAACATCACCTATCCTTTCCGCAATAATCCTCCCTTCATTCAGAGTCAGAAGGGATATACGGTGACGGATGAACCCAACGCTGTTGGATCATACCGTCGCGAGTTTACCCTTCCGAAGGACTGGAAAGACAAGGAGATATTCATTAACTTCGAGGGTGTATATAGCGCGATGTATGTCTGGGTCAACGGTAAGAAGGTTGGCTACAGCCAGGGGGCAAGCAATGACGCACGTTTCGACATCACGAAGTATGTGCATCCCGGAAAGAATCTTCTCGCAGTCGAAGTCTACCGCTGGAGCGACGGCAGCTATCTTGAGGATCAGGATATGTTCCGCCTTAGCGGTATTCACAGAGACGTTTACCTGACAGCTTCTCCGAAGACGTATCTCGGCGACATCAAGCTGACCTCCAAGCTGACCGACAACATGACTGCGGCCACTCTGAAAGTGGAGGGGAAAGTCATGAACCGCGGAGGAAAGCGAGAGAATGTGTCGATGCGCGTCAACGTTATTGCCCCCGACGGCAAGGACGTGGCCAGCTTCACAACCACTCCCTCTCAGTCCGCCCCCGGTTCGCAGCTATTGCTCGAAGGGGAGTGCGGAATCAAGAATGCAGCCCTCTGGAGCGCTGAGACCCCCGAGCTATACACTGTAAACATTGAACTCCTCGGACCCGACGGCAATCTCCTTGAGGCCACCACCCAGAAGTATGGACTCCGCGAAATCAAGCTCGATGCGAAGGGAGTCTATATCAATGGAAAACGCACGATGTTCAAGGGAGTTAACCATCATGACACCCATCCCACGCTCGGAAAGGCTGTTGATGCTGACGTGATGGAGAACGATGTGCTCCTGTTCAAGCGTTTCAACATCAATACCTTGCGCACGAGCCACTATCCCAAATCGCCGAAGATGTATGCCTTGTGTGATTATTATGGAATCTACGTGATGGATGAGGCTGACCAGGAATGTCATGGCAACCACTCTCTCACCGACAATCCTTCCTGGCAGGGGGCCTACGTCGACAGGGCAATCCGCATGGCAGAGCGCGATAAGAATCATCCCAGCGTGATCTTCTGGTCGCTCGGCAACGAATCCGGCGGAGGATGCAACATCGTGGCGGAATATGACGCTATCCGTGCGATAGATGACCGCCCGATCCATTATGAGGGGATGAACCAGCAGGCCGACATGGATTCGAGGATGTATCCTTCCATCGAGAGCATGATTGATCAGGATAAGGATGGGAATCAGAAGCCGTTCTTCCTTTGTGAGTATGCTCATGCCATGGGCAATGCAATCGGAAATCTCGAGGAGTATTGGGACTATATCGAGAATAAGTCGGTCCGCATGATTGGCGGCTGCATCTGGGATTTCGTAGATCAGGGCCTGTGTAAGCCCGGGGAGGCTACCGACCGATTCTATTTCGGTGGCAGCTTCGGCGATGCTCCCAACGACAATGATTTCTGCATCAACGGTATCGTCACTCCCGATCGCCGGATCACTCCGAAACTGGAGGAGGTGAAGCGGGTATATCAGTATATCACGTTCAAGCAGCTCAACAACGATCAGCTCGAAATCATCAACCGCTACACTCATCTCAATCTTGACAATTTCAATCTTAATTATAAGGTTGAGAGGGATGGAAAGGTTGTTTCTGAAGGAAGCATGCCGATGCCTGACTGTGCTCCGGGGATGCATGTAGTGATGATGTCGCCGGTGAAGGTTGACACTTCCGACGGAGCCGAATACCACGTCAACTATTCCGCTTCGCTGAAGAACGATGTTTCCTGGGCGAAAGCCGGCCATGTAGTTGCCGCTGCTCAGTTTGAGGTGAATGGGCCGGCCAACCGTCCGCTGGCCACTGGAGTCGCTCCTGAGAACTGCGAGCCTATCAAGGTTTATCAAGAGGGACGTGATTATCTGCATCTCAGGAATTCAGGTATGCAGATCAGTTTCAATAAGAACAACGGTCAGCTGATGAGTATGCGCTATGGAGGGAAGGAGATGCTGCATGATCAGCAGGGTCCGCTCTTCAACTGGTATCGCTCGATCAACAATGATTCCAGGAATTATGAGCCTACACGCACCACTCTGAAGAATCTCAAGTGGACCCAGAATGATGACAAGACAGCTGTGGAGATAGTGGCTGAACTGGAATCATTCATCGGCAAGACTTCTGTTCCCCATACCATAACCTATATGGTGTATGGAGATGGCACGATCGACGTGAAGGCTGATTTCAGTACACCGGAGAACTTCAATCTCCCACGTCTCGGACTTCAGACGATGCTCAATCCGGCACTGAAGAATCTGGAATGGTTCGGACGTGGCCCGATGGAGAACTATCAGGACAGAAAGAACTGTGCCGACGTGGGTCTCTATAAATCGAAAGTGGCTGACATGAAGGAGTATTACGTTCGTGCTCAGAGCATGGGAGAACGCACTGATACACGCTGGCTCACTCTTACTGACGACAATGGCAACGGACTTAAGATTGAAGCTGACGGATTGCTTGATTTCTCCGCTCTGAACTATACGGATCCCGATCTCTGGAGAGTGAAATATGGACATGACCTTCCCAACATTGAGCGTGCGGAGGTAGTGTTGAATCTTGACTGCGCCCAGAGAGGAATTGGCAATGCAAGCTGTGGCCCGGGCCCGCGTAAGGCCTACGAGATTCCGCAGGGCAAGAAGTTGGGCTATTCTTTCCGCATCACTCCTCTGAAAGGAAAATAATCCACTAACAGATTGAGAAACTTTTGCTCCGGTTTTTCCTGGAGAATACAAAGGGTCGCTGATTCAATGAGGGTCAGCGACCCATTTTGATTCGCCAGACATAGGCATAAACTGGCGGGTATAACTCCCGAATGCGCCAAAACACGTATGATTAGTGTCAAACTTCCTACTTGATCTCATGTCAGGAGATATGAGAAATCAGCGTTTAGTACAATGAAAAACCAGCATTTGGTATATTAGGAAATCAGCATTTGGTACAATAAAAAATCAGCGTTTGGTACAATAAAAAATCAGCATTTGGTACAATAAAAAATCAGCGTTTGGTACAATGAGAAATCAGCGTTTGGTATATTGATTGTTATAAATGGTTGATAATTAAAGTTATCAATTTTTTTTGATATATCTGAAAATTTTGCTACTTTTGTAAAAAAATAGCATGAGAGAATATAAACCACGAATAGCTGACCAATTGCTTTCTGAAAAATTGGAGGGCATGGGTGCAGTCTTGATTGAAGGAATGAAATGGTGTGGAAAAACAACTACTGCCGAACAAAAAGCGCATAGTATCCTTTATCTTGATGAGCCAGGAAAGAAACGACAATATATAGATATTGCGGCATTGGATCCGCAACGATTGCTGAAAGGAAACTATCCTCGCCTTCTTGATGAATGGCAGATTGTTCCAGAGCTCTGGGATGCTGTGCGCTTTGCAGTGGATCATGGAGATCAAGATGGTATGTTTATCCTCACTGGATCCGCTGTCCCATTGACTTACGATGAAAAACAAAAAATCAGTCATACTGGGACTGGGAGGATCGGACGTGTCAAAATGCGTACAATGTCATTATGGGAGTCTAAAGAGTCCTCCGGGGAGGTATCTCTAAAAAATCTTTTTTCCAATCAGTCAGATATAATGGGTACAGGTGAGACGGATCTTGAAAAAATTGCATATTATATTTGTAGGGGCGGTTGGCCCAAGAGCATTTCTCAAAGACCTCAAATAGCCTTGGGAAGGGCCTTTGACTACTATGATGCCATTGTGAATACTGATATCTCGCGCACTGATAAAACTCTCTCCAACCCGGATCGGGTGAAAATGATATTGCGATCCTATGCCCGTCATCAAGGAGCCCAGACATCGATATCGGCTATACGCGATGACATAAAATCTAATGAAATCCTGACGATGGATGACCGCACGATATCGGCATATATAGAAACCTTAAAAAAAATATTTGTAATTGAGGATATGCCATCGTGGAATCCGAATCTTCGTTCAAAAATCGCAATTCGTTCTTCTGACACAAGATATTTTTCCGATCCCTCAATTGCTGCGGCATCATTGGGAGTGGGTCCTTCGGATCTAATGAATGATTTGGAGACTTATGGATTATTATTTGAGGCCCTATGTGCAAGGGATCTTCGGGTGTATTCTGAAGCTCTTGGTGGCACGGTTTACCATTATCGTGACAGCAGCGGACTGGAGTGTGATGCAGTCGTCCATTTAAGAAACGGATCTTATGGACTGATAGAAATTAAACTTGGAGGAGATGATGCAATTGATAAAGGAGCTAAGACACTTGATGCTCTGACAAAAAAGATAGACACAAGCCGAATGAAAAAACCAAGTTTCAAGATGGTTCTCACTGCTGTGGGACCATTTGCATATATGAGACCTGACGGCATATTTGTGGTGCCGATAACAAC
Source organism: uncultured Sangeribacter sp. (assembly GCA_964425935.1). Lineage (GTDB taxonomy): Bacteria > Bacteroidota > Bacteroidia > Bacteroidales > Muribaculaceae > Lepagella. Next base: position 10,059 of record CAYROR010000044.1, on the reverse strand, counting down.
ACTTAAAGATTAACTGCGAGGCTATTTGAAATCCGGAGACATGTATTTTGCTCGATATTGATTCAGAACGCATGGAGCATCTTTCTTTTGAGGTCTGGGTTTGGCTAACGCGTCAATGAAGCTATATGACAAGTTGTTCATAGCATGGCTATCCGATAAATTTACGAAACAAATAAAACTCCAGTCTAAAACAAGATGAGAGGAATGAGTGATGCGATAAAGGAGCTGCAGGCGCAGAGACAGCTGCTTCAGATGGAATATGAAGCGGAGAAGGAGGCGTTTTCGCTGGCTACGGAGAAGATCGGTCTTTCGCGGCTTGTTGAGCAGGGAAATGTATGGCTCCCCGTAAGGATGGGGCGTAGCTACCACAACTCCTTAAATCAGCGGGTTGTAGAGATCTCCAGAAACTCCGATGCCGATGAAGACCATAATTTCGATTTCGGTAAGCCTGTTTCATTTTTTATAGAGGAGGGTTATGGAGAGCGGATGGTGAAACGCCTCTTCTCTGGCACAGTGAGCTACGTCGACGGAAACCGTATGGTAGTGGCCATACCCGAAAGTGCCGATGTCAATGTGCTGTCGGATGCAGATTCGGCCGGAGTGATGCTCTCTTTTGATGAAACCACCTACCGCACGATGTTCGAGGCTCTCGACTATGCCATGCGCGGGAAAGGGAGGATTGCGGAACTGAGAGATCTTTTTTATTCAAAGCTCAAGGCAGGGGAATTGTCGTTTGCTCCCATGAGGTTTCCTTATCTCAATAAGTCGCAGGAAGATGGAGTGAACAAGGTTCTTTATGCGAAGGATGTCGCGATTGTCCATGGCCCTCCCGGCACAGGGAAGACCACTACGCTTGTGGAGGCAATCAACGAGACGTTGAGGCGGGAGAGCCAGGTGCTGGTTTGTGCGCAAAGCAATATGGCGGTCGACTGGATATGTGAGAAACTTGTGGATAGGGGCATCCATGTGCTCAGACTCGGAAACCCTTCGCGCGTCAACGACAAGATGCTCTCTTTCACCTACGAACGCCGTTTTGAATCCCATCCTGATTATCCTGATCTCTGGAGCATTAGGAAAGCGATAAGGGAATTGCAGGGATCCCGGCGCCATGCAACCGAGCAGTGGCATCAGAAGATGGATCGCCTTAAAAGCAGGGCTATGGAACTTGAGATCCGGATAAACAATGATCTTTTCAACTCGGCCCACGTTGTTGCCTCCACGCTGGTGGGGAGTTCCAGCCGGCTTCTTGAGGGGAAGCGATTCTCAACTGTTTTTATCGATGAGGCCGCACAAGCTCTTGAGGCCGCATGCTGGATTCCGCTGAGAAGGGCCGGGAGGCTGATACTCGCCGGAGATCATTGTCAGCTTCCTCCAACCGTGAAGAGTTATGAGGCCATGAAAAAGGGGCTGGGAGTCTCCCTGATGGAGAGGTTGGTGGCCAACCATCCGGAGGCAGTCTCTCTGCTGACAACGCAATATCGGATGAACGAGGAGATAATGAGGTTTTCAAGCGACTGGTTTTATGCCGGGGCTATGAAGGCGGCTCCGGAAGTGGGCTGTCGTGGAATTCTTGATTTCGACACTCCGATAGAGTGGATCGACACTTCAGAGGTGAAGCTTGAGGCCGACATGCTTCCGGAGGATCCGGCTCAATCGTTCAAGGAGGCTTTGTCGGGAAGTTCATTCGGAAGGATCAACAGAGATGAAGCTCTTCTGACGATGCTCACGCTTCAGAATTATATCGAGAGAATAGGTAAGGAGCGTTTTCTTGAGGAGAAGATAGATGTTGGATTGATTTCTCCATATCGAGCTCAGGTGAAATATCTTCGTCATCTGCTCAAGCGGACACCATTTTTCCGACCGTTCCGGAGTGCTGTTTCTGTTAACACCGTCGATGGCTTTCAAGGTCAGGAGCGGGATGTGATCGTGATTTCTCTGGTCAGAAGTAATGAAGAAGGCAACATCGGGTTCCTGCGTGACCTCCGCCGCATGAATGTGGCGATGACGAGAGCCCGCATGAAGCTTCTCATAATCGGCGATGTCCCGACCCTCACCACCCATCCTTTCTACCGCCGCCTCCACGACTATATCACTTCGCTAACCGATTAATCTATGGGAAATTCATATCATGTATTCTGGAAAAGGATGGCAGTTTTATCCGCAAAGCGTGTTTGCAGGAAAATGCTTGAGCTTTCGGCTGATCCCTATAAATATTGTCAAAGAGAATATTTTGAAGATAATATAAACCACGACGTTGATGAGTCTAACCCTGTAGACAGGTATATTGTCAGGATAATTGATCTTCATAAGAAGGGGGAGCTGAAAGAGCATCTGGATGAACTTGAAGGGATGTGCCCCTTTCCTGATGATCTTCGGGGCTATCTTCACGAACATACAAATGGAGGGGCTGATAAGGAATTTCAGCCATTTCATCTTATGTATAAGCTGGATCAAACGAGAGATGAAGAGAAAAAGATAACTTTTGAGATCCTTATCGAGTATAGTCTCCTGGAGCCGGAAGAGGATTGCTATTATGGGATAAAAGCTATTTCTGATGATAAGAAGACAAAGGAAGAGTTTGTGGCATATACGACCATGCTCAGCTCCAAATGGTTTGAACTCATTTCTCTTAAAAAAAGCCGGAAATTAGAGAATCTGAAACTGCATAGTTCTTATTTTTCAAAGTGTTATGATAAAATGAAATTTACGAACAATGCATGTGACGGAACATTCTGGATAGGGTGGGTAAGAGTCGACATGGATGATTGGGCAGGGATTAAAAAGACTGTCGCAACGGCTCTAAATAAGGCCTACATTGATAGTTTCCTCAATTATCTAAGAGGAAATATGGAAGACCAGAGTGGAGCTTCCTCTGAATCGAGAGCGGTCAGGCAGATGGATGAATTGATGGCATGGATGCAGACCAAGGGTTATAAGAACAAATGGACAATAGATGGAAAGACTGTGACTGCTGAGAGGTTTGTGAAAGTCTTTATAGAGCGGGCCTGCTCAAGACCATACACCTCTGAGGGGAAACCTCTTCTTAGCGATATGGGGAATGGCGTGTATCGGTTTAATATCTCAAATTTCCATGCGAGATATTTCATCCAGACCCTTTTTAATCCAGATCTGAGTCTGCATGTCAATAAGCTCTATAAAGGTATTCATTATGATCTTTACAGTGATGCTAAATTTAAAAGGTTAAGGAAGTCTCAACTCAAAGTTCAGTGGGCGAAGCTTTACGACATCTTTCTGAGAGCCGATGGATCGCGCTTGCCTCCCAATGCGGGAGCCGAGCAGTTTAAATATGGCCCGGGTAAATTTCAGAGCAAGGAACTAAGGTTGCATCTTGAGACTTTAATTAATGCCGAGATGATGATATAAGGGGCAAGTATCTGCAATATATGAAGATACATCACTTAATTAAGTCAATATTTTCAGTGAAACTTGTTTAAAGTCTTGCAGATATGAATTCTCAGCTATAATTTTGCAATGTGTTTCATACGGGTATGCGCATAAGGTCGGTGAAGCAGATATGAATTGAAGAGAACATAAATTCACTTCAAATGAATGGGATTATTGATATTGGAGAGATATCAATAATGGGAATTTGGTGAATCAACAGATGATGTCTCTAAATTTATATCTTTCTGATTATATCCGGATAAACGGGATGAATGATAGATTATATCATAATCCTATTATCCGGATAGCTACAAAGTTATTAACTATAATTTTATTGATATGACACGGCAGAAAATTGCTCTAAAGCTCAGAGAATTTTTTGAGGAAGATGAGGAGGAATCTCAGGCATCATTCAGATCAGAATACCGTATCTGGCCTTTTGTCTTGATGTATATAGTTGGATTTTTGTTGGGATATTTTTCCTCTTGGCTTCCCCTTGCTCCGGATTCACCTCATTTTATTAATCAAGAATTTAAATTTTGGGTTGTTTTTATCCTGTTTATTGTTCTTGCGATGAAACCGATGACAATAATTGCGAGAAAAAAGTAAACGAGACTCTGCAGAATTATTGTGCTGTCAATTTTGCAGAGTGTTTCAAACGGGTATGCGTGTATGGGCTATGAAGCAGATATGAATTGAGGAGTACATAAATTCATTTCAAGTGAATGAGATTATTGATATTGGACATCATATCTGTAATGGAAATTTGGTGAATCAACAGATGTCTCTTAATTTATATCTTTCTGATTATATTCGGATAAACGGGATTAATAGAAAATTCTTCCATAATCTTATATCCGGATGGTTCTTAAATTATATACTAAAATTTTATTGATATGACATTGACGAAAATGGCTCTAAAGCTCATAGAATTTTTTGATTATGATCCTCAGGTGTCATTCAGATCGCAATATCGTGTTTGGCCATTTGTGGCGATGATCTATGTCGGAGTATTTGCGGGAGCCTATTCCATTCTGCTTCCCCCTGCTCCCGATTCACCACATTTTATTGATCCGTCGTTAAAATTTATTATTGTTTTTATCATGTTTATTGCTCTTATGATAAAACCGACCATAAAAGTTGCGAGAAAATAATCTAAATTATTGCGTATCATGGCACTAACTATCAATATAAAAGATTCTAACCCGGATCCGATAAAACGACTGATCCTTCATACTGGTTCTCCTCAGATAATATCTATCAAAGAGGAGGATGTGGATGATCTGGTTGAGAATGCAGAAATTCTACAGGCGTGTGTAAAACATGGAGATTCAGTAGAGGATGCAGTTCAGGAACTCGCAGACGAAGTTGATCTATTTGAGAATGCGAAAAAGGCTATTCTTGTAATTAGAATAGGAGGATCCTACGAACCTAACATGGCAGAAATAACCGGTATAAATAGTGTTATTGCGAAATTCCCGGATTATTGTGATGTAAACTGGGGTCTTTCGAAATTATCAAAAGAAGACTATAAAGTCGGTGTGGTATGTGCTGTCGCTAAATCCTCATGAAAGGACTGTAAAAAATGAGAAAATAGGAATAAAAGAATTTGGATTTTTGATGAAATTGGCTTAATTTTGTGTCTGGAAACCCTGATATGGTTTCCAAGACATAATAGGAAGCGTTTTGCTATATCCTGAATTCGAAAATCGCCAAAATTATCTAAGAAGGGATAAGCAGTCATAAAACGTTTCGTGCTTGTCGTATATCCTTTCCCCGAAAGGGGATTAAGATATTCGATTAGCGTGGGAGCGGACTGTTTACCTTCTTTAGGGCGTTTGGCGATGCCTCGAATTCAGTATTCAGTAAATCCATCGTCCCACGCTTTTATTATGCCATTTTTTTATCGATTTTTTGCCGAGCATGGGGATGAGGCGAGGCGGCAACTATTTAATATGAAACATACTTGTAAATACTGCGGGTATTGGTCGTTCAGTGCGAATCATCTGAGGATGAGAAAATGCCCGGAGAATCCATGGTGGCGTATTTGGAGCGATACCTGTTCTGAATGATATATCGTGTGATTGTCAATAAATTGATTAAAGAATTCAGTTATGAGTAAATCAGGATTTCTTTGTCCTAAGTGTAATAGTTGGGACACTGAGTATGTTGGCCCTACAACCATTGAGTGTAACACCTGTGGTTGCATTTGGGATCCAGGCGCCGATGACGAGGATGACTGTGAGTTGACATGTCCTCGTTGTGGATGTGACGATCTGGATATCGATGACGACGGAGAGTTTTATTGTAATGGATGTGGCCTGGAAGGAGATGTGGAGGATATAGAATAGAATCTGGCATAATAATTTCCTTTGAGATGCGATCCATTAGTGTTTAATTTTAAAAGAAAGATCACTATGTATGATGATGAAGAATTGAGCGAGGAAGAGCTCAACGAACGTCGTGAAGCAGAAGAGTATCTTCGGGATTATGACCGAAAATACCGTCCTTGGGAAGAATAAGAAAGCTTCCTGATCACTATTAATTTCAAATTACTGGAATAATAGGGAATCAAAATCCTGGATGTTGTTCTGCGATTGAACTCAGGCTTGAGAAGTGGCTTTCTGTCACTGCAGTCAAAAATATGCTTGAGGAGTGTTTCCCGCACTAAGGTGTGGTGTTAATAAAAGACTGTGTCATAACTTTGATTTATTAAGTTATGACACAGTCTTTTATTAACATGGTTTTTTGTGAAGTTTTCTATAGATAAAACTCACCTTGTCTTGTCCGGAGATAGCTTGACTTTATGGTTAAGACTATTTAAGGATAATGATTGAAAAAATCAAAGAGATTTGGGACGATACCGAGCTAAGCTTTATAAGGATCTGGTATGACACTATGAAGGGATTTTCCCAGCTTGATGAAGAGTATAATCTTCCTTTCGGGACGTTTTATAAAATAGTCAACTAAATTCCGGAATACAAAGGCACACTCCATAGCGTCGGCAAATGGTTTAGAAGGCAAAATCAGACACCCCAGGCCATATCAGAAAAGCCAACCAAAACACCAACCAAGAAAAAGATTATTACAACATTGCTGCTATTTGATTTTCAACAGCTGTACGTATAAATGAGTTGATGGAGACCCCAGTTTGTTTAGCTAAATAAGCGATTCTGCTGTGTAAGTCGGGAGATAAACGAACATTAAATGTACCCGAATAACTTTTGTGTGGTTCGATACCTTCATCCTCACAATAAGCCAAATAGTCATCTATGGCTTCATGAAAGGCATTAGTAAGCCCCTCAACACTATCTCCTTCAAAATTTACAAGACCATTTATTCCTTCAACTTTACCATAAAACACATTATCTGCTTCGCTAAAAGCAACTGAACCAATAAATCCTTTATATTTTAGAGTATTCATATCAAATTATCATTTGAAGTTGTTTAAACTAATTTGATTTGTGAAATTTTTTAAGGAAAATAACGATAAAAGCAAGGAAGTTCCAGCCCTTCCAGCTGGCAATAGTGGTATGGAATCGTGTGAGGACGGCTTTGAAACTATCCATCCAAGCATTTGTGCCTTGTAAAGGAGTTATAGGTTAATCGTCGGATCTGAGAGTTCGAGCTCCACATATTTCCATATCTCTTCACCGCGCAGGTTGCTTCTGATAATCTTTCCGTCGGGCGAGATCAACATAATACATGGAATAAACTGGAAGCCATATTTCTTTCCAGCTTCCCTGTTGGAGTCAATGAGTTGTAGCCAAGGATAATCAATGGTCTTGAGATCTTTAAAATGATTCTCAGTATTGTCGGATGTCATTACTCCGATGATGCGGAAATTGTCATTATCCTGATATTTTTCAAATAGCGGTCGTAATGTCTCTTTGGCTTCTTTTCTGCATGGGCCGCACCAAGATGCCCAAAAATCCAACAATACGTATTTACCCTTCCCGACAAAGTCGGAAAGCTTTACCTCCGCGCCTTCTGGAGTCAGACACGCAAGATCCTGAAACATTTTTCCCTCTTCACTCGCTTCTTTAGCTCTAATTCTCTCAGATGCATCAATCAGCATCGGATATTTAGCCATTTCTGGTGTTAATTCATGATATAAACCCATCCAAACTTCAGGCTTAAGGATTGAAGAAAGGGCGGTTACGAGGTAAACTCCAAGAGGATTCGACCTGTTCTCGCGAGCTTGTTTAATAAAATATTTAAACGGGTCATCTTCTTTAATAGATGCCTGATGCTTCAGAATGCTATCATATCTTAAGTTAAGTTCGCCTCCGGAAACTTTTGATAACCAAAGTTTTGATTTATCAGTCAGTCTAATATTTATTGTATCGTCAGCTTCTCCTAAAAAAATGGGAATTATATTAGTTATTACTCCTCCTTCATCCTCGAAGGAATATTTCAAAACACATAATTCGGTTTTATCAACTTTCCCATGCAACGTGGCGATGAGCCCATCTGCGTGAATTGAATCCAGGGTTCGCTTATCAAGTTCTGACACAAGAGTAATCGGGTACTTCCTCACAGGTTCATGAATATTTGAAATCTTGATGACAAATGCCTGGGATACCAGCCATGTTGTAAATAAAAAAATGAGAACTATTGATTTTTTCATAAGTTCATTGTATTAGGAATGTTGACTCATTTCGTGTCTGACAAGATAATAAAGGCCAGATTTATTTCAGATCGTATAAAAATAGAACGCGAGTATCTCAATTTTCTTGCACTAGGTTGAAGAAATTCAGGGATCCATTATATCTCTATTTATAATAAGAAGAGGTTAAATATACTTCAGCTTAGTTACTTCTCGTTCCGGCCAACTGAGGATTCTATTTAAATTGCCAAGAGAAATAATTATGTTCGATCCCTCCGGGATCGTGAATTGTGTGGATGGCTCAGACCCCGGGCTTTGCCCGGGGATAATATTCTCCACGCCCCATCCGGGGCTTCGTCAGCTTCCGTATCAGTTTGCCTGAAACTATCTGAGGTATGATAGACTAACATAAGGGTTCCCCTTTCTTTTTTTCCTTTTACTCACGGACCGGGGTGATAAATAAGGCGCCGGCAAACCAGTAGCTGCCGGCGCCATGACGATAGATCATAAGCCTTATTAAGGCTACTATGCTGGAATTCAGTGGTTGAGAGAGGGATCATTGGCGAGAAGCCACTGGGCGATCTGCACAGCGTTGAGGGCTGCGCCTTTCTTGATCTGGTCGCCGACCACCCAGAAGCTAAGTCCACACGGATCGGTGAGGTCCTTACGCAGACGGCCCACATAGACCGGATCCTGACCGGTTATGTCGAGCGGCATAGGATATTCCTTCTCTGCGGGATTGTCTTTGACTACGAGTCCCGGAGCTTTGAGGAAGGCCTCCATCACTTCCTCTGTGGAAAGAGGTTTCTCAGTCTCCACCCAGATTGCCTCGCTGTGGGCACGGAGCACCGGAACGCGAACACACGTTGCGCTGACCTTAATATTGTCGTCGTGCATGATCTTGCGTGTTTCGTTATACATCTTCATCTCCTCTTTAGTATAGCCGTTTTCGGTGAAGACATCTACGTGGGGGATGAGGTTGTAGGCAAGCTGATAGGCGAATTTCTCGATTGTGGGCTCGCTTCCTTCTCCAAGCTCGCGGAACTGGTTGATGAGTTCCTGCATGGCCGACGCTCCGGCACCGCTCGCCGCCTGATAGGTTGCCACGTGAACCCGGCGGATGGGGGAGAGGTCGTGGATCGGCTTCAGTGCGACCACCATCTGAATGGTGGTGCAGTTTGGATTGCCGATGATGTTTCGCGGACGGTCGAGAGCATCGGTTCCGTTCACTTCAGGCACAACCAGAGGCACGTCGGGATCCATGCGGAAGGCACTGCTGTTGTCGATCATCACGGCTCCATGACGGGTGATGACGTCGGCATATTCCTTTGATGTGCCGGCTCCGGCAGAAGTGAAAGCGATGTCGATGCCGGAAAAGTCGGAGTCATGGTTCAGAAGCTCAACTTTGATTTTCTTCCCGTTGAATTCATATTCCGAACCGGCGCTTCTCGGCGATCCGAAAAGCCGGAGATTGGTGACAGGGAAATTCTGTTCTTTCAGCACCCGGAGGAGCTCCTGGCCTACGGCGCCGCTGGCGCCAACGATGGCTACGTTCATGTTTCAATCAGTATTTGAATGTGAGATATTTATTTGTTCTATCAAAAAGAGGCGCCTCTGACATGCAGGGGCGCCTCTGTCAGTTGCCAGTGGTCGCGTGTTACTGTTTACCTGAGGTAACGACGTTCCTGTTGATCTTTTTCACAAGCCCCTGAAGCACGGAGCCGGGCCCGACCTCGATGAATTCATCGGCTCCGTCAGCGATCATGGCCTCCACGTCCTGAGTCCAGCGCACGGGGGCAGTGAGCTGCTTGATGAGGTTGGCCTTGATCTCCTCGGGATCGGTGTGGGGTTTTGCATCGACGTTCTGATAAACCGGGCAGACGGGAGTCTCGAACTTTGCGGCAGCGATTGCCTCTGCAAGCTCCTCCTGTGCAGGTTTCATGAGGGGGCTGTGGAAAGCACCGCCCACTTTGAGCTTCAGGGCTCTCTTCGCGCCGTTGGCGAGCATCTTCTCGCAGGCAGCATCTATTCCCTCAAGGGTTCCG
>CAYROR010000043.1:0-22366 GCA_964425935.1 uncultured Sangeribacter sp. | reverse complement strand
CCTCAAAGTTCTCACGGCTGATCCATGCGTTGAGCTCACCGGGGATACCGATCTCCACACCTACATAGAAGAAGATGGCGATGATGCCGAGTGTGCAGTGGCGGAATGAAAGAGGGCTGTGCTCATATTTCACGTTCTTCATGCTTGCATGGGGCTCCTGAATCTTGATAAAGGAGATGATGATGAATGCAAGAACGAAGATCACGATACCTGTCAGCACCAGGGGAGCAACGGAAGCCATTGTGGTCTCCTTGGTGAGAGTGCCGATCAAAACGCCCACGAGCATCGGGGTCAGAGTGCCGGCGAGTGAATTGAGCGTGCCACCGGTCTGGATGAGCTGATTGCCACGGTTGCCACCGCCTCCGAGGAGGTTAAGCATCGGGTTCACAACGGTGTTGAGCATGCAGACGCAGACACCGCAGACGAGAGCACCGAAGAGATAGATGAAGAGGTTGAGGGTGGTGGGGTTCTCACCGCCGATAACAATAACATTGTCGCCCACAACGCTCGAAAGGAGCTGAATTGCAAGACCGATCGCACCAACTGCAAGGGCGATGAGGGTGGTCTTCTTGTATCCGAAACGGATGAGCATGTTTCCAGCCGGAATACCCATGAATAGGTAGGCCGTGAAGTTCATGAGGTTACCTGCCATGCCGGCCCAGGCATATCTGAATCCCCAGATATTGCCGAAAGGAGCGGCCATGTTGGTGACGAAGGAGATCATCGCGAAGATGAAGAACATCGTGATGATCGCGACTGTCTGTCGGTTTTGTGATGTGTTGGTCATTTGAAAAAGATTTTAAGTGTTTTAACTGTCTATTTCTATTTTTGGGGATCTCCGCTTTGAAGATCAATATTGCCTCGGTCCAAAAATCGCCGTGCCGATCCTTATCAGGTCAGAGCCCTCCGAAACTGCAATCGGCCAATCTCCGCTCATTCCCATCGAGAGGATGTCGAATCCTCTCAATCCGAGCTTTTCATCTGTGGAAATGCTTCGGTAGATCTCCGCGATGTCATGGAAATCGCGACGGATCCGGTCGAGATCGTCGGTGTTTGATGCCATCCCCATGATGCCGCAGATATGGGTGGCCTTGAGGTTCTCGAATTTCCGTGATTGGAAATAATCGAAAAGCTCTTCCGGATAAAAACCGAACTTGGTTTCCTCCCTGGCCACATGGACCTGCATCAGAACTCTGGTGACAACCCCGGCTTTCTCCGACTCTGAATCGATAAGATTCAGAAGCTTCTCTGAATCGACACTCTCAATGAGAGCCACCTTTCCTATCAGCTGGCGCACCTTGTTTGTCTGCAAGTGGCCTATGAAATGCCATCTGACGTCTGTCGGGAGCTGCGGGATCTTTGCAAGAAGTTCCTGCACCCTGCTCTCTCCGAAACAACGCTGACCTGCATCGTATGCCTCCCGAATTTCCTCCACAGGATGAAACTTAGAGACAGCCACCAGTTCCACGCCATCCGGGAGCGACGACAGGATTTCTTTCAGATTTCCGGATACACTCATGGTCAGGTTTCAGGAATTCTGCTCCGTTTTCTTCTCAGCCGAGAGATCGAGAGGATAGACATCCATCAGAGGAGTCTCGGCAATCGATGCGATGTCATAGTCGGCCATTGTGCCTTTCATCCCCTCCTTGAATCTGGAAAGGGCTCCTTCAAGATCGCTGGCCTGAGTAAGGATAAAAGAAGCCGATTTCTTCTCTACCCCACTCTTTTCATCAAGAGTGATGAAATTCACCTTAACCATATAATATTTGTCGGCGGAATCGTCGAAGAAAATCTCGCTGATCTTGGTTTTCTTCACAGCTGAGATGGAGAATTCCCCGCTGATGAAGGGGGTCATCTCCTCTATTATGCGCGCCTCTGCCTCAGTGAAAGTGAGGGCATCGACAAGATAAGGCTCATTGACCTTCTTGACGGCACCATTCTCCATCATCTTGTCGTAGCGCACTTTACATTCAAACCACAATGCCATTGCTGTCTGCTAAGTTTGGATTAAACATTATCGCAAGATCTGCCTCAAGCCTCCCCAAAAAAGATGGGGAAACCTCCATGGAAGACCTTTTCGCTTCGCAAAGATAATACAAATGAACGGATCTACGGACAATTTTACCGATTAAATTTTTTTTTAACTCTTCTCCTCGCCTTCTTTTTCCTATTTTTGATTATTTTTGCGGAAGAATTGCTCTTCTCATTATTATTAACGTTAACTATAAACCCTCCGACAATAGAACCAGCAATGATTCCACTTCCGCGCAGCTTCATGACATCCGCCGGCTCATCGGCCAGAAGACTCTGGATGTTCTATTACGACGGATTCCGCGAAATGACCGTCGGAAAAACCTTATGGCTCATTATTCTCCTCAAGCTCTTTATCTTCTTTGTCGTGATGAAGCTTCTCTTCTTTCCCAATATCCTCTCCCGGGATTTCGACAACGACGAGGAGCGCGCGCAACACGTCAGGAATGAGCTTCTCGGCAAATAAGACATCCCGCTCTCCCCACCATTTATTCAAACCGCAAATAACCTTAAAACCGATTTCCTATGGATGATCTAATGACCGTAGTCGACTGGTCGAGATGGCAATTCGCATTGACAGCCATCTACCACTGGCTATTTGTTCCGCTTACTCTCGGCCTTTCTGTGATTGTGGCCGTGATGGAAAGCATCTATGTTAAGACAAATTCCGAAAAATGGCTCGCCGCCACAAAGTTCTGGATGACGCTCTTCGGGATCAACTTCGCCATCGGAGTTGCCACCGGCATCATTCTGGAATTTGAATTCGGAACCAACTGGAGCAACTACTCCTGGTTTGTCGGCGACATTTTCGGAGCGCCCCTTGCAATCGAGGGTCTCTTCGCATTTTTCATGGAAGCCACATTCGTGGCTGTGATGTTTTTCGGCTGGGGAAGAGTCAGCAAGAAATTCCACCTCACCGCCACCTGGCTCACTACAATCGGAGCATCTGTTTCCGCACTCTGGATTCTTGTGGCCAATGCCTGGATGCAGTATCCTGCTGGAATGGAATTCGACCCGGCCCAGATGAGAAACGTGATGGACAACTTCTGGGATCTTTTCTCAGGAATCGCCGTCAATAAATTTTTCCATGCCGTGTTCTCGGGATGGGCTCTTGCAGGAGTTTTCGTGGTAGGAGTGAGCGCTTGGTTCTTCTTCAAGAAACGCAACATTCCCTTCGCCGTGAGATCCACCAAGGTAGGAGCATGGGTAGGCCTGATAGGAATGCTCCTGACAATGTGGACCGGTGATGGTTCCGCAGTTGAGGTAACCAAACACCAGCCAATGAAACTGGCAGCCATGGAAGGTCTTTACAGGGGCCAGACCGAGCAGGGAATCGTGGCGATGGGTCTCGTCAATCCTAAAAAGACATGGAACAATACTGAAGATGATTATCTTTTCGCTGTCGAGATCCCCTATGGTCTTTCAATTCTTGCCAAACATGACCCGCATGCTTTCGTGCCAGGCATCGCCGACATTGTGGAAGGCATCTCTATTGATGAAAATGGCGACACGATCAATACTGTCAGCTATGAGGAACGAATCCGCCTCGGCAAACTTTCGCACGCAGCACTGAGGGCATACGACGCGGCACGCAATGCCGGCGACACGGTCGCCATGACAGAAGCTGTGGCGGAACTCAGGGAAAACTATCCATATTTCGGATATGGCTATTTCGACTCTGTCGAAGAAGCTATCCCCCCTGTTGGAGTGACGTTCTATTCATTTCGTGTGATGGTGATTCTCGGAAGCTATTTCCTCCTTTTCCTTATAGTGGCCCTTTTCGCCGTCTATCGTAAGGAATGGCTCCAGAAGAATAAATGGATTCAGATTGTGGCAATGGTTTCAGTGCCATTCATGTGGGTTTGTTCCGAAGCAGGATGGGCCGTGGCAGAAGTTGGACGCCAGCCCTGGACGGTTCAGGATCTTCTTCCTACCAAAGCCGCCATCTCTCAGATTCCTTCAGGATCCGTGATCCTCACGTTCTGGCTCTTCGCCGCCATCTTCACGGTTCTCCTCGTGGCTGAGGTGAGCATTATGCTCAAGCAAATCAGCAAACGATCGATGACCGACCTCGAGAAAGAACAGTCGCATTAATCACCCTTCAATTTTACTGCAATGACATTGGAATATCTTCAAAATTACTGGTGGGTGCTGATTTCAGTGCTCGGAGCCATCCTGGTTTTCATGCTGTTCGTGCAGGGTGGACAATCAATGCTTCTGACCACCCGGTCGAAAATTCAGAAAGATCTCATCATAAACTCAATGGGGAGGAAATGGGAACTGACGTTCACCACTCTGGTGGTGTTCGGAGGAGCGTTCTTCGCTTCTTTCCCCCTTTTCTATTCCACGAGCTTCGGCGGTGCCTACTGGCTCTGGATCCTCATTCTTTTCAGCTTCATTGTTCAGGCAGTCAGCTACGAATACCGCAATAAAAGCGGAAACGTCTACGGCACGCCGACCTACGACATCTTCCTCTTCATCAACGGCTGTGTAGGCTGTATTCTGCTGGGAGTGGCCGTATCGATGTTCTTCTTCGGCGCTGAATTCAGCGTAAGCCGCGGGAATCTTCTTGACTACGGCTCCCCCGTGATCTCCCAGTGGGCATCTTCCCATGGTTTCGAGGCGATCTTCTGCTGGAAAAATCTGATTCTGGGTCTGGCCGTCCTTTTCCTCGCCCGTATGCAGGCAGCCCTCTACATGATGAACAACGTCACCGACGATCCTGACTTCTTCTATACCATGAGAAACCAGGCATTGGTCAACGGCATTATTTTCGTCGTGTTCTTCCTGCTTTTCCTGGCGGTTCTTCTGACCGCTGACGGCTACTCGGCCACCCTCAACCCCGACTACTCGGTTTCAGTAACGGTTGAGAGCTTTAAATTTTTCAATAACTACATTCACCTGTGGTGGGCGGCAGTGGCACTGCTTCTGGGAGTAGTGCTCGTGCTCTATGGTCTTTTCCGTTCTGTCTTTACAAAATATTGGACAAATGGAATTTGGTTCACAGGACTGGGCACCGTTCTCGCCGTTCTCTCCCTTTTCTGGGTGGCAGGGTTCAACGACACCCCCTACTATCCATCTTTGCTCGATCCGGCATCATCACTCACCATCAGAAATTCATCCTCTTCTGAATTCACCCTGACTGTGATGAGCTACGTTAGCCTTGTCATTCCGTTCGTGCTGGCTTATATTGTTTACGTCTGGCATTCGATGGACCGCAAGAAACTCACTCCCGGAGAACTTGAAAACTCAACCCATAAATATTAAAGATGAATCAGGAAAACGGAAATACGGTTCAGTCCGTGACCCCCGAAAAGAAAGGAGGCTCCCTTTGGAGCCTCTTTTCCACGTTTTTTAAAATCGGAGCCTTCACTTTCGGAGGTGGCTGGGCCATGATATCCATAATTGAGCGGGAGATAGTAGACAAACATCACTGGATTGACAGAGATGAGTTTCTCGATCTCCTCGCTATCGCCCAGTCTCTCCCGGGCATTCTCGCCGTAAACATCGCTACCGCTGTGGGCGACAAGATCCGCGGAGGGAAAGGGAGTGGAATCGCTGCTCTCGGGACAATCCTCCCCTCTTTCCTAATAATTCTTGTGATCGCGATCTTCCTGACTCCCGACCTCATCAAGAACAACCGCATCATCTCCTCCGTATTTATGGGGATACGTCCGGCTGTGGTTGCGCTGATCATCGCTCCCGTGATCACATCGGCGAAAGCTGCCAAACTCAAATGGAAAACCGTTTGGATTCCCTTTGTCGTGGCCCTGCTGATCTCAATCGACGCCGGCTTCATCTCCTCTCCTATCCTCTATATTGTGCTCGGAGCCCTCGGAGGTTACACCATCTGGTGGATGGCGTCGCGCAAAACAAAAACAAATTAAAGCTGACCGATATGCAGATCTACGTACAACTCATCTGGGCATACATTAAAATTGGAATTTTCGGATTCGGAGGAGGATATGCCATGCTTTCACTCGTGGAAAAAGCCGTGGTGACCCCTGGCTGGATATCCGAGACGATGTTTACCGACATCGTGGCTATCTCGCAGATGACCCCTGGGCCCATCGGGATAAACTCCGCGACTTATATCGGATTTGTAGCACCGGGAAGCGTGAACCCTGAACTCTCCGGAGTGCAATGGGGACTGCTCGGCTCCATGCTCGCAACCCTTGCCGTGGTGCTTCCGAGTTTTTTCCTTGTGCTCTACAGCTCTCATTTTATCAGGCGCCACAGCGAAAGCGGAGCTATCAAAGCCATCTTCTCCGGGCTGCGTCCCGTGGTTGTGGGGCTTATCGCCTCGGCTGCTATTATGCTGATGAATGCAGCCAATTTCAATCCCAACGGAATAAGCTGGCAATTATGGACGAATGTGGCGATTTGCGCAGTCACATTCTGTCTCGCCTACTTCCCGATAAGGATCAAGGAGAAATCCATCCGTCTCCACCCTATTCTTCTGATAATTCTTGCCGGAATCACTGGATTCATTCTCTATGGAATGTGATCCGGGAAATCATGAGCATGACTCCTAAACAATCGATCTATGGACAACAACAGAAACCTCTTCGGAAGTTATAAAGAGGCTACTGAATGGCTTTACAGGCAACTGCCGATGTTCTCGCGCATTGGGGCTGCCGCATATAAACCGGGACTCGAAACAACCATCGCGCTCGACAACCATTTCGGGAATCCCCACAGAAAATTCAAGGCTATCCACGTGGGTGGCACCAACGGGAAAGGAAGCACTTCCCACATGCTCGCCTCCATTCTTCAGACCGCGGGCTATAAAACCGGACTCTACACCTCTCCCCATCTTGTGGATTTCCGCGAGAGAATGCGGATCAACGGGAAAATGATTCCGGAATCAGAGGTGGTGGATTTCCTAAACCGATGGATCTCGGGCTCGGACAACATGAATCCATCATTCTTTGAGCTCACGATGATGATGGCGTTCGACTGGTTTGCAAAAGAGAGTGTAGACTATGCCGTGATTGAGGTGGGAATGGGAGGGCGCCTCGACTCCACCAACGTAATCACCCCGGAAGTTTGTGTGATCACAAATATCTCTCCGGATCATACCCAGTTTCTCGGTGACACGCTCCCTCAGATTGCGGCCGAGAAAGCTGGCATAATCAAGGCGGGGATTCCGGCTGTCATCGGAGAGGCGCAGGGGGAGATAAGGGAGGTTTTTGCCCGGAAGGGTTCGGAAGCAGGGGCTCCGGTTCTCTTCGCAGAGGATTCTCCCCGGTTGATTTCCATGACAGAGGCCAACGACGGAGGCTGGGACTGCCTAACGGAGGAGGGAAAATTCCATCTTCCTCTCGGTGGAGATTACCAGAAAAAAAACCTTAACACTGTGCTGACAGCTGTCAAGGTAATGAAGGAGAGAGGAATTGCTATTGACGATGATTCTGTGACAAAAGGATTGGAGAATGTGGTTTCCCTGACGGGTCTGGCAGGTCGCTGGTCGATTCTTGGCCACAACCCTCTCGTCATTGCCGACACGGGCCATAACGTAGCAGGGATATCCAGCAATATGGATCAATTGAGAAGGCTGATGAAGTCAAAGCCGTCCGGACGGCTCCGCATCGTAATCGGATTTGTGGCCGACAAGGCAATCGACAAGATCCTCGCGCTCCTCCACCGCGATGCGGACTACTACATCACCAATGCTTCCATTCCACGCGCCCTCCCGGTGGAGGAACTGGCGAAACGTTTTGAGGCGGCGGGAATAGCGGCCATGAGCTTTGAGGATGTGGCGGCAGCTTTCCGCCAGGCCCTTGCCGATTCTTCTCCTGAAGACATAATCTATGTCGGAGGGTCCACCTTCATTGTGGCCGATTTCCTTGCCTCGCGCCAATGATCTAATATCCTTGTATTGCCCAAAAGAGAAACCGGAACTGCCAGCAGTGGAGTTCCGGTTTCTCTTTTGGATTTTCATAAAGGCGGTGTCAGTCTCCGACATGCGCCCTCAATGTTCAGTCTTTTTCTTCTTTATCTCGATTCTTCTGACGCGCATGGCGTTTGGTCTGATTGGAACTGAGATCACTCTCCTCCTTGAGGTCGATCTCCTTTCCCTCGTTATCGATCACCTTATATTGCAGATAGGCAAGAGATTCATCGGCCACCACCTTGAAGCCGCGGCCGAATCTTCTGCGCCATTTTCCATAGAGGGAAAACATCCCTTTTTTGATGTAGGCTTCAACGTAGGGATGAACATACATGTTGAATTTCCTGACCTGCAGACTATTGACAAGATAATCCAGTTTCTCTCCGAGTTTGTCGGTGAATAGAAGCGACGGCTGGATCTCTCCCTTTCCGAAACATGACGGACAAGTTTCGCTTGTGGTGATGTCGAGCACGGGTCTCACTCTCTGGCGAGTGATCTGCATAAGTCCGAATTTACTCAGGGGCAGAATGTTGTGGCGCGCCCTATCGTTGGCCATCACCTCCTTCATGTGGTCGAAGAGAGTCTGGCGATGCTCGGGCTTGTTCATGTCGATGAAATCGATGACAATGATTCCGCCCATATCCCTGAGACGCAGCTGACGGGCTATTTCATCGGCAGCCTTGAGATTGACGTCAAGCGCGTTAGATTCCTGATCCGGACTTGCCTTGCTTCTGTTTCCTGAATTGACGTCGATCACATGGAGAGCTTCGGTGTGCTCAATGATGATATAAGCGCCGCTCTTGAAAGAGACGGTCTTCCCGAAAGAGCTCTTGATCTGGCGGGTGATGTTGAAATGATCGAAAATGGGGATATCCTTTTCATAGAGTTTTACGATATCCTTATTTTCCGGCGCAATCTGGGCAACGTAGTTCTGAATATTGGCGAAAGTCTCCCTGTCGTTGACAAAAATGTTCTCGAAAGTAGGGCTGAAGATGTCGCGGATCACGCTGACAGCTCTTGAGTCTTCCTCATAAATGAGCATCGGAGGCTGACTTCTCTGCATTTTTGCTATTGAATCCTCCCAGCTTTTCACGAGCGACCTCATCTCATGGTTGAGTTCGGCCACTCTCTTGTTTTCGGCCGAAGTGCGCACGATCACACTGAATCCCTTGGGCTTGATACTTCCGATCAGTTGCCGCAAACGGATTTTCTCTTCCGTGGATTTGATCTTCTGAGAGATGGAAATCTTGTCGCCGAAAGGCATGAGAACCATAAAGCGGCCCGTGAAGGAAAGCTCCGTAGTTAGCCGCGGGCCCTTTGACGAGATCGGCTCCTTGGCGATCTGCACGAGAAGATGCTCTCCCGGCTGGATCACGTTCTGGATCGTGCCCTGTTTGGGAATGTCGGGAAGAAGCTTGAATTTGGATATATTCGGAACATTTTTCTTGTCGGCCATGGCCTCCTTGAGGAAGGCGCTGTAGCTGTTGAACTGCGGGCCGAGATCGAGATAATGAAGAAAAGCGTCTTTTTCATAGCCGACATCCAAAAACGCCGCGTTTAGGCCAGGCATGATCTTCTTCACCTTCGCAAGATAGAGGTCGCCAACCGCATAAGCGATATTGCGACTTTCCTTCTGAAGGGAGACGAGCCGGGAATCCTCGAGCAGCGCAATCGATATCTCCTGTTGCTGAACGTCTACTACTAATTCGCTTTTCATGTTTAAAATTTCAAATGAATTCACGCGGCTTTCTCTCGCTATCCCATTGGAGAACGACAAGTGATCTGCCAGCTGAATTCCATAAATGAAGAACAAACTGCCATGGGTGAAGAATCCTTCGCCCATGTCCAGCTTGTTCCCCGTGTGTTAAATCACTGAGTGGTTGTCAAGGATCGACATCCTTTTTTATTTCTTCTTATGACGATTCTTTCTCAGTCTTTTTTTGCGCTTGTGGGTAGCCATCTTGTGGCCTTTTCTTTTCTTTCCGCTTGGCATAATGATAAACTTAACTATTGATTATTATAACTCTTGCAGCAGGCTTTCCATCCATGATCGACTGCGGCATTAATCTTTTCCATCCTTACCCGACAATCTGTCGTCCGGGATCAGACTCCCGGACAGACAGAATATCCTGACGGTGAACCGAAGGGGATTTATTTCACCTGATCAAGGAAAACTCTGGAGGGCTTGAAAGCGGGAACTTTGTGCTCCGGAATTTTGATGGTTGTGTTTTTGGAGATGTTGCGGGCGGTTTTCTCTTTTCTCGTCTTCACGATGAAGCTTCCGAATCCACGAAGATATACGTTCTGGCCACCAGCCATTGAATCCTTTACCACCTCCATGAACTTCTCTACAGTCGCCAGAACGGCTGCCTTCTCAAGCCCGGTGCTACGAGAGATTTCGTTTACGATCTCAGCTTTTGTCATTGTTCTTAAAAAAGATTAGTGTTACTTGTTTTTATGCCTCACAATGGGGAGCGGAAAGGCATTTTCCCGCCTTCCCTTAGTTTGGCGATGCAAATATCGCAATTTTTTTTCAATCATTAACAAGGATGTCAATAAAAAACCCTATTTTTTGGTTAATTTTGCGCGAAAATACAAGGATATAGACCTATGACACCCTTAAAACACCCCTGTCAGGGCATGAACTGGCTTTTTTTTGATCTCGACGACACCCTCTGGGACTTCGCCGGAAACTCTCTACGAAGCCTGCGTTGGCTCTATTCGGAGTTTCGTGAAATTAGCTCAAGCTTCAATTCGGAAGAGGATTTCATTGCCGCCTACCACGTCCATAATTCCGCATTGTGGAGCCAGCATCATCAAGGGACAATTACATCCTCCTTTCTCCGGCCGGAACGTTGGAGACTGACCCTCCTGCAGGCAGGGATGAAGCCCGATGCTGATCTGTGCCGCAAACTCGATTCCGCCTACCTCTCCAAGCTTTGCTCACTCCCTGCCACTTTGGAGGGAGCCGCAGGAATCCTGAATAATCTCTCAAAAGAGTATCTGATCGGGATAATTTCAAACGGGTTTACAGACACTCAATATAGCAAGCTACAGGTGTCAGGCCTCGACCGGTATATCACAAGAATGGTGATTAGCGATGAAATCGGAATCCAGAAACCGGATCCTCGTATTTTCAGATATGCGGAAACGGAAACCGGAACAAAACCCTCTCCTATTTTTATAGGTGATAATGTGGAAACCGATATCCTGGGCGCGCTCAGGGCAGGCTGGAGGGCGATATGGATGAATCCGGGAGAGAAACCTTTCCCCTGGAGCCTCAGCGAACTCCGGGCTAACGGAATCAACCCTCGGCTATGGCTCGGATCTGTGGCGAAACTCGAATCAATCCTCCCTCTCCTCGATTGCGACCCCCTCAACAGCTGAAAGCCGACCGAGAATTTCAGCCGCGTGATCCTCCCGGAAACTGAGAGTCATGGAGCATAGATTGTCAAAACTGCGGTCGGACACGTCAATCTCCGCAGATTTCACCACCCTCATTACGCCATCTGCTGCAACGTAAGGAAAACTGACAACCACGCTCCTCATCCGGTGCATCTCCTTCACCCCGGCATCATCAAGAGCAAGCGAGGCAGCCTCCCGGTAGGCGGCGATAAGGCCGGGAGTGCCGAGTTTTATTCCCCCGAAATATCTCACCACCACAACCAGCACATCGGTGAGATTCCGGCTGTTAATCTGGCCGAGAATAGGTTTTCCTGCCGTTCCCGACGGCTCCCCGTTGTCGTTGAGCTGCCATTCCGAGCGCGAAGGCCCGATCATATAGGCCCAGCAGACATGACGCGCATCGTGATATTCATTCTGATATCGCTTGATGATCTGACGCGCCTCATCGGCATCCTTGATCTTGCAGGCATACGCGATAAAGCGGCTCATCTTCTCCCTGAGCTGTCCCTCCCCTTCCTTGCAGATCGTAAAATAACTGTCGCCCATTTTTTATTCACATAAAGAATCACCGCCGGCCCACGTGTCCGCATCGCCGACGGTTGATTAAAGCATTTCGATCAGATGATCAGCCGAAGAAATTCTCTACCGAAGAGTCAACCTTAGGATACATCAACATTCCTCCGGCCACGCTTCCGGCAGCCTCGACGCCCTTCTCTTCCCTCACGATCGTGAGAGCCCAGAGCATAGCATTGGCAGGCCCGTTGGCAGTGACAAACTTTCCGTCGACAACCACTGGAGCAGTATCGAATATCGCACCCTCAAGTTCATTCTCAAATCCGGGATAGCACGTGGCCTTCTTTCCATTGAGAAGTCCGAGACGCCCGAGGACAACCCCGGGAGCTGCACAGATCGCGGCAATGCGCCCCGTCTCTGATTCCGCCTGACGCCGGAGAAGTCCCTGGAGGGGTGCATATTCATAGAGGTTAAGAGCTCCGGGCATTCCGCCGGGAACAATCAGCCACGAGGGGGAGGAGAAATGTATGTTGTCGAAAAGCAGATCGGCCGTCACGGTTATTCCGTGAGCGCCCGTCACCTGAAGAGAAGAGGTGATCGACACAGTCTTAACCGGCATTCCGCCTCTGCGCAGAACGTCAACTGCCGTCAAAGCCTCAATCTCCTCAAAGCCTGCCGCAAGAAAAACAAATGATTCATTCATATCAATTCAATTTAATAGGTTATGGTATTATATAAGGTCTTGCTCATATTTTGAGTGGCCAAATATAGCAATAAGAATCCAATCTTACAAATCATCGGGCAGAAAACTCATTTTTTATTCTTCACCTGTCACCCCATTTGAGGGATTATTACTAATTTTGTCGCAAATTAAGCTCTCATGAAACGATTCGATATCCTTTATTTTCTCAGTGCTATTGCATTCTCTTTAGCCATAACAACTACGTCATGCCGCAACCGCGGATATTTCACGACAAGCGGCATGGTCTGGAACACCACCTATAATATTACCTATAAAGGGAGCTCAGCTTTGGAAGACTCTATTCTACGGGTGATTGACGAGGTCGGGAAGAGTCTTAACGTCTTTGATTCCACGTCGCTTGTGGCTGCCGCCAACCGTTCCCGCTCCCCAATTGAAGTCGACGCCCATTTCAAGGCCGTATATGAAACCTCATGCCTGATGAACGAGGCAAGTGAGGGGATGTTCGATCCCACGCTGTCTCCTCTCATAAAAGCATGGGGGTTCGGTCCCGGACATAAAGAGAGCCACGACACAATCGCCGTTGACAGCATTCTCTCTTTTACCGGCATCGCCAAAACCAGGCTTGAGGGAATGACCCTTCTGAAAGAGGATCCCCGCACAGAATTCAATTTCTCAGCCATCGCGAAAGGATATGGTTGTGATGCCGTGGCAGCTATGCTCAAAAGAAACGGGGTCGCTGATTATCTTGTGGAGATAGGGGGAGAGCTTGCATCAGGAGGCAAGAGTCCGTCGGGAGGAAAATGGAAAATCTCGATCGATGCCCCCGTGAAAAACAATAGGGAAATCATTCATGACTCCTACATTATAATAGCGGTTACTGATGCCGGCATAGCCACTTCAGGCAACTACAGAAACTTTCGGGAAAGCGGAGGGAAAAGCGTGGGGCACACACTTTCGCCAAAGACCGGACGCCCGATAGAAACCGACGTAGTTAGCGCCACAGTTATAGCTCCGACGGCAATGGAAGCGGATGCAGCCGCTACAGCCTGCATGGCAGGAGGAAGTGTCATTGCCAAAGCAATGCTCGCCAAGCTTCGATACCAGGCTCTTCTCATCCTCTCCGACTCCACCGCCTGGACCACTCCCGATTTCCCGGCTGCCCCAACCACCCATAACAACCGATAATGACAGAAATAGGAAAATCCTGCCTGAGAGAGACGATCTCTTCAGACAGGATTCAATAACATTTTTCAATTCCTGAAATTCAAAAAAGAGGAATCCTCTTATTTGCCTTCACAGTTGCATCCGCAACCAAGCTGACCTTTCACATTCTTCTTGAAAGCCTCAAACTGCGACGCGAATTCTCCGAAAATCGGATTGTCGCTGTTTTTCTTGATCACATGATGCATGAAACGCATGGCGAGGACGAACTCTTTTGCATGCTTGTCTTTCGCGAAGCCAAGACTCTTGGCTTTCTCAACCATGGCGGCGATGTCGTGATGGCCTCCGAAATTGAAATTCAGAACTTCAGCCATCTTTCCGTCGGTGGCCTCGATCATGTTTACATAATACGATTTCTTTTCCATAACTTTATAAGTTTTATTTATTATCCTTAGCGACTTCAAACCGTGGTTTCCATCGCTTTCGATAATAAAACAAACTCTCAGTTCCGACGGATTATTAACGAAATATAAAGTATCTTACCTTGTGTTATATCCCGTTATTTCTCCTCCTTGTCGAGAAGGGCGATCTTTTCGTGAAGCTGAGCCACCTCTTCCTTGATCTTTTCGATCTTACGTTCAAACTCGCTGACCATTGAATTTCCCTTCTTCGACTGGAACTTGAAGAAGCCAAGGTTATTTTCAATAGTCTTGATCTCAGCCTCACGCGATTCGATTGCACGAACCAACCGCTCGCGCTCACGGCCAAGCTTGTTCTCATCGCCTCCGAGTTTCTTGACATCGCTTTCGAATCGACGCATGCGGCGCGTGTTTTCCTTAACGTCAAACGAACCGAACAGTCTGTCGAGTTCAGCACGATATTCAGCATTCACAGCATCTTTATGCTTAAACGGCACGAATCCGATCTGCAGCCAACGATTCTGAAGTTCACGTATCTTTCCGATCACCTCGCTACGTTCGGAATCGCTTGGAATAGCCTTAAGCTCGGCGATGACAGCCTGTTTGGCAGCCAAGTTTTCCATCTCGGCAGAACGTTGAGCGCCAAAATGCTGCTTTCTTGCCGCGTGGAACGCATCGGCAGCTGCGCAGAAGCGCTTCCAGACGTCATCTCCCTGTTTGCGACGGACCACACCGACAGTGCGCCATTCTTTCTGGAGTTCCTGAAGCTCTTCAAATGCACTTTTCTCATTAGCCCGGGCCACAAGAGCCTCAGCCTTCTCGCAAAGAAGCTCCTTCTTCTGAAGATTCTCCTTAAACTCATCCTTGGTCTTCTTGAAATATTCCCCTTTCTTGTTGAAGAATTCGTCACAAGCCTTGCGGAAACGGGCGAAAAGCATGCTGTTGGCTTTCCTGGAGGCAAAACCAACCTCTTTATATTCCTTCTGAATTTCGATTATCTCCTTGGTCTTTGCATCCCAGTCGGCAAAAGAACGGAGGCTTTCCATGTCGATGGCCTCCACCTTCTCGCAAAGAGCCGTCTTCTTGGCTTCGTTGTCTGCCTCCTCTGTCTTACGGGCCTGGAAATAGTCCTGATGACGGCGATTTATAGTAGCGGAAGCCTCCTTGAAATCATTCCAAAGCTCTTCCCTCACCTCTTTTGCCACAGGCCCCGTCTCTCGCCATTCTTCATGAAGAGCCTGCAGTTTCCTGAATGCCTCGATCGGATCATCTGCCTCCGTGAGCTCACGGGCTTTCTCCACAAGACCTTTTTTGATTTCAAGATTCTTCTTGAAGTCAAGATCGCGGAGCACCTTATTCATCTTCAGATGGTCGTAGAACTGCTCCACGACTGCCTGATAATTCTTCCAGAGTTCTGTCTCCGAACCGGCAGGGACGTCGGCATTAGCCTTGAATTCATTCTGCAATTCCTGGAATTTCGGGAAATGCACATTAATATTATCTATATCGGCAACAATCTCGGAGAGCTGGCGCAGAATCTCATTCTTTTTCTCAAGATTCTCCTTGCGCTCCTGCTCTTTCATTTCAAGATAAGCGTTGCGCTTCTCCTTGAAATCCGCGAGAAGGATCTTGATCTCGCTTTCGGTGGCCTCCGGAGTGGCCGAGAACTGGTCGGCCGGATTTCCAGCCTCCACAAAAGCGGCGAGCTCAGTCATGGCCTTGCGGTTGACGGCCGTATAGTAAGCCTGCTTGATAGCGCTGACCTCCTTGTGAGCCTCCATATTTCCTGATGCGACAATTCCACGCAGAGCCTCAACAAGCTCCTCCAGCGACATCGCATGGAAGTTAATCACTTCCGCCGTGGTCTTTCCGGCTTCTTCCGTAACGCCGACAGACTCAACGGACTCGACACTCTCATTTTCCGCTCCCTCAACGGCGTTTACATTGTCACAATCCACGGATACCGCTTCGGCGGCACACGCGTCGGGATTCACAGCTGCGGACTCGGCCGCAACCTCGAAGTTCACGTTGCCATTCTCAGGCAACTGCTTATCAAGCTCATTCATGCTGATAGGTTTAGATGGTGTTTGGGGCGTAAAATTACAAAATCATTTTCATAATTCCACATTTTTTACGCTTTATTTCTTATCTATTAGGCCATTTTATGTTTTTTAGGGCCTATTTTGAGATCACTTTGGCAGAAATTATCCTGACGTCTTCCTTCGGACGGTCGAAATCGTCGGTCTCAACTTTCTCTATGGCTTCCACTACATCCATGCCGGAGATGACCTCTCCGAACACCGTGTATTCTCCATCGAGATGGGGAGTGCCCCCTATGGTGGAATAATCCTCAACCATCTGCGGCGACAATGGCTCCGGCTTCACCGTCTCCTCCGTCTGCTTCGCGAGTTTCTGGCGGAGAGCTTCGAGTCCGTCATTATCGCCCGCACGCTGCATGGCCTGGATAGAGTCGCGATATTCCATGGCAAGCTGCTGGAATGTGCTCTCAAGCTGAGAACGCACTTTTCTTGCATGCATCGCTTCGAGCTGCTTCTCGGGATACTGGTGGCCCTTCACAATATAGAACTGCGACCCTGAAGATCTTTTCTCCGGATTGACAGCATCGCCTGTGCGTGCGGCTGCCAGGGCTCCATATTTATGATAATGCTTCGGATAGTTGATCTCCGCAGGGATAGTGTAGTCAGGATCTCCACCTCCGAGATGATCGCCCTCCTTTGCATCCTTTGAAGTGGGATCACCACCCTGGATCATGAAATCGCTGATCACCCGGTGAAACAGGAGCCCGTCGTAGAAACCTTCCTCCACAAGCTTAAGGAAATTATCCTTATGAAGAGGAGTATCGTCATAAAGTTTGAGGGTGATGTCGCCGAGTGTGGTAGTCAGTCTGACCACCGCGCCATCGTTTTCCGTGTTCTTATTCATATCTGTCTGTGCGAATGCCGTGGTGATAACCATGATCATGGATGCCACGGCGATTATAATTCTTTTCATTTTAAATAATATGGTTGGATTGATTCGCGTTTCCGGCATCGGAATCACATCGGCTGTCCCTCCGGATAGATTCTTTTGTAGATTCGCCTGAAATTATCGTCACTGGCGCGCAATTCTTCCACACGTTCCATATAGTCATCACCCCAGATTGTCTTGAGGAGCGATCCGATGTAGCGCCGTTCGCGATCCTTGGCGATGGCCCCCTCGATCAGAGCGGGGAGAAAAGGGGCGAAAGTCTCTCTGTCTACAGCATTGAGGAAGCGTGCGCTGCTTGCGAGAAACTGTCCCGTGGTGTCGGCGCGAAGCAGATTCTCCACAAGTTCCGGCATAAGATCGGCACATGTTTCAAAATTATTGGCTATATATTCGTATGTCGCCATTCCGTCGGCGTCTTTTTCAAGATTCTTCAATATCTCATTCATCGTTCTGAAGTTTTCGTAATGCAAAAGTAAATAATTTTTCGTTTAAAGATAAATTAGGGAGCTTAAATTTTCACTTTTCAGCGGTTCTTTATTAATTTTGCGGAACAAAACAACGTGCATTGATATGACGAGCAAAGAATCTGAAGGAAAAATTGTGGTTGTGATCGGACGTGAATTCGGCAGCGGAGGGCGTGCGGTGGGTCGCATTGTGGCCAACCGGCTCGGCATCCCCTACTATGACAAAGAGCTGCTTTCCGAAGCGGCCGACCGCCTCGGCTTTTCCCATAGGATTTTTGCAGAAGCCGATGAGAAACGGCCCTCGATGTTCCGATCTCTCATGCAGGGTCTCTATGGAGTGCCCGACAATTTCAACACCGATTCCATGTCGGGAGAGGGGGTCTATCAGTCGCAAAGCCGGGCAATCAGAGAGATATGTTCCAAGGATTCATGTGTGATCGTAGGGCGCACCGCCGACTACGTCATGCGCGACCATCCTGGTCTCGTGAGCGTTTTCCTCCATGCTCCGGTTGGCTTCCGAGCCCAGAAAATCCTTGACCGAGGAGACGCCAAAACCCTCCAGCAAGCCACGGAGATGGCCCGGAAGAGCGACCGCAACCGCGCACATTATTATAACTATTTCACCGGGAGAAACAGCTGGGGGAAAGCGTCGAACTATCATCTCTCTCTCGACGCTTCCCGACTCACGGACGAAGTGGCCGCCGACATAATAATCAGCTTCATCAAAGCACGCAAGGCATAGCAGAAGTTCGGTCTGTCGCTTGGCGTCAGGAACGTCAAGAGGAAAGTCCGGGCAACAAAGAGCAACATGTTTCCTAACGGGAAGCCGGCGGCGACGCCGGGGATAAGTGACAGAAAACAACCGCCCCGTTTCTTAATGAAGCTGGGTAAGGGTGAAAAGGTGGGGTAAGAGCCCACCGGCTCCGATGGCGACACCGGAGGCCGCACATCCCATGTGTTGCAAGGCCAAATATACCGGCAGTCAAGGGCTGCTCGTCCATTGCCGGGGGGTAGGCTGCTTGAGCCCGCGGGCAACCGCGTGGATTAGATAAATGACAGACACCGCTTCCGCGGCACATAACCCGGCTTACAGCACTTCTGCTTCATGGCGCCGTCCGGCATGCTTCATGCCGGACGGCCTTTTATTTGAACAATCGGATGCTGACGTTCATTTTAATATAAAACCTTTTTCATAATTCCGGCAAAACGGACAACCAGATTCCACAATGACGCAACCTAATTCTACAAAACCACAATCCAAAATAAGCAAGCTGACAGAGAAAATCACCCGGTTCATCAATTATTGCTGGACCGGAGTATGGAAAGATCCCAGCCAAAAAAGGTCGGTGAAAATAATAAAGGTCATCAACCTTTCTGTGAGATCCTTCCTCGACCGTGGGCTCCAGTCGAGATCCATGAGCCTGACCTATTCCACGGTGCTCGCCATTGTTCCCGCCATGGCTCTCCTTTTCGCCATAGGCCGAGGTTTCGGTTTTCAGAATCTCCTTGAGAAACAGCTTCTCGACAGCTTTCCCGCACAGCGACAGTTTATACAGTTTTCCCTGAAATTCGTCGACTCATATCTTCAGGAAGCCTCGCAGGGTGTGTTTGTCGGGATCGGACTTCTTTTCCTGCTTTGGACCCTCATATCCCTGCTCTCCTATATCGAGGAGGCATTCAATAATATCTGGGACATCAAGCACGACCGCTCGTTATATAAGAAAATCACCGATTACACCGCAATATGCCTGATGGTTCCTATCCTGCTGATATGCTCCTCCGGATTATCGATATTCATGTCGGCAACCCTTCTCGACAAACTCCATTTCGCATTTCTGACCCCGATTGTCAACATAGTGCTCGAGGCATCGCCCGTGGTGCTCGCATGGCTGGCCTTCACATTGTCTTATTTCCTTATTCCCAACACTAAAGTCAAGTTCAAATATGCGGCCATCTCGGGAGCCATCTGCGCCATAGCATTCCAGATCGTGCAGCTCCTTTTCGTCAACGGACAGCTGTATGTTTCCAAATACAACGCCATCTACGGATCCTTCTCATTGCTACCCCTCCTCCTGATATGGCTACAACTTTCATGGCTGATTCTTCTCCTCGGATGCGTGCTGACCTATTCAATGCAAAACGTATTGGGATTCAATTTTATCGGAGACGTTTTCTCTGTTTCCTCAATCTACGGAAGGAAACTCGCCATCCTGCTTTATGCCGCCATCTCCCAGAGATTCCGTGAAGGGAAACCGGCACTGACGAGATCACAACTGAGCTTCTTCCACGACATTCCAATCAGGATCGTCAGCGGGCTATGTGAAAGATTCCAGAAAGCGGGACTCGTGAATTTCGTCATCCTCCCGGAAGATAAGGTCGGGGTGGCACCGGCACGTGAAACCAATGACATGACCGTTGGTACATTCCTCCGCAAGATCGGGAGTGTAGGGGAAGCCGACTTCATTCCGGGGCTTGCCGAGGCTTATCCTGACCAACTTAAAACCATCGACGGATGGCTTGAAAAATCATACTCGGTTCTCGATGACCAACTCCTCTCCCAGCTGAATGTTCCGGCGTTGCAGAAAGATGAAAACTGATTATAAATTATGTTATTAAACATCTTTTCGATAAAGAATCGGATGAATTGTCAAAATGTCGAAAAAAATTTTGACATTTTAATCTAAAACACTATCTTTGTGGGTGAATTACATGACAAATTCGTTTTGGCCGAGCAATTCTGTAAGTTTTGCTTTCCAAACCCAAGATTTAAAAAAATTACCTAAACAGATATAATCCGATATGAGTTATCTGAAATTTGACAAGAACCTGATGATCAATCTGGAGCAAAGTCTTCCAAAGGAGATGCTACGCACCAATAAATCAGGAGCTTACCACTGCACCACGATAGTGGGGTGCAACACCCGGAAACAGCACGGGTTGCTTGTGATTCCCATCCCTGAGATGGACGACAAGGCTCATGTGCTGCTGTCATCGCTCGACGAGACCGTGATTCAGCACGGAGCTCCCTTCAACTTAGGACTCCACCAATATGGCGACGGCATTTTCAGCCCTAACGGACACAAATACATCCGTCAGTTCGACTGCGAATCCGTGCCTACGATGACTTTCCGCGTTGGTGGAGTCATCCTGACGAAAGAGAAAGTGTTTATTTCTCATGAAAACCGGATCCTCATCAAATACACCCTTGTTGATGCACATTCCGAAACAACTTTGAGATTCAAGCCCTTCCTCGCTTTCCGAAACGCCAACGACCTTTGCATCGAGAACACAGCCATCAACAAAGCCATCGACTATGTTGAAAACGGCATCTCCACATGTCTCTACCACGGCTATCCGAATCTCTACATGCAGTTCTCCAAGCCTGCTGAATGGATCAACGACGGACACTGGTATAAAGGCGTTGAATACTACAAAGATAAAGACCGCGGCATTCCCTACAAGGAAGACCTGTGGGTTCCGGGATATTTCGAGCTCCCGATCAAGAAAGGTGAATCCATCATCTTCTCCGCCTCCACTTCGATAGAGGATCCAGCCAAATTCCAGGAGACCTATGACAACGAGCTCAAGACCCGCACTTGCCGCACAAGTTTCTACAACTGCCTGAAGAATTCTGCGAAACAGTTCTATCTCAAAAACAAGAACGGGATGTATATCATGGCCGGCTACCCATGGTATAACGTCCGCGCCCGCGATGAACTCATGGCTCTCCCCGGATGCACCCTCGCCATTGACCACCGCGAGGATTATGAACTCATTCTCGAGACATTCCTGAAAGCTCTCCGCCGCCTTCTTGACGAAGGGATCAAAGACAAGACCATCGGAGAGATCGACCTTCCGGATATCCCTCTCTGGACAATCTGGGCAATCCAGCAGTTCAGAAGATCAACCAACTCCCGCGAATGTCGTGAGAAATATGGAGAGACGGTGAAATGGATAGTGGAGAAAATCAGACAAGGAAAAGTGGAGAATCTCTACTTCAACACCAATGGTCTCCTCTCTTCCAACGGACAGAACAGTCCTGTCACCTGGATGTCGGCTTCCATCGAGGGAAAACCAATCATCCCTCGCACAGGATATATTCTGGAATTCAACGCCCTCTGGTATAACGCCCTCCGATTCCTCATCTCCCTCTATGAAGGCGACCAGTCATGTGTGGAATATGTGGAGACCCTCACTGAGCTCGCTGAAACAGTGAAATCTTCATTTATCGACACATTCCTCAACGACTATGGCTACCTCTATGACTACGTCAACGGTTCATACACTGATCTGGAAGTGAGGCCAAATCTGGCCATCGCTATCGGGCTTGAATATTCACCGCTCGACCGTCGCCAGAGGAAGAAAGTGCTCGATCTCGTCACCAGAGAGCTTCTGACTCCGAAAGGTCTCCGGTCTCTCAGCCCCAAGAGCTATGGATATCGTCCCACATATATCGGCGACCCGATCCAGCGCGAATATGCAGTCCATCAAGGTCCGGCCCGTCCGTGGCTCTTCGGCTTCTACGCCGACGCATATTTCAAAGTGTTCGGACTCAGCGGTGTTGGATTCATCGAGCGTATGCTCATCGGATATGAAGACGAGATGACCGAAGGATGCATCGGCTCGCTATCAGAGATGTATGACGGCAATCCTCCCTTCACCGGACGAGGCGCTGTCAGCACCGCTAAAAATGTCGGCGAGATCCTGCGCACGATCAAGAATGTGAAAGAACTCAACAAACTACAAACCTTAGAAACCGAAGAATCGAAATGAAGGCTTTAATGTTCGG
>CAYROR010000042.1:0-23419 GCA_964425935.1 uncultured Sangeribacter sp. | reverse complement strand
AAATTCTCGGCTATGCTCGATCAGCTCGGCATCGACCAGCCCCGCTGGAAGGAGCTGACCACCCTCGATGAGATCGACCATTTCATCCAGGAGGTAGGGTTCCCCGTTCTCGTGCGTCCCAGCTACGTGCTTTCAGGCGCCGCCATGAACGTATGCTACGACTACGACCAGCTCCACCGCTTCCTTTCTCAGGCCGCCAAGGTGTCGAAGGAATTCCCCGTTGTGGTTTCCGAATTCCTCCAGAACGCCAAGGAGATAGAGTTTGACGCCGTGGCCCGCAACGGCGAAATAGTGGAATATGCCATCTCAGAACACGTGGAATTTGCCGGTGTTCACTCCGGCGACGCAACCCTGGTGTTCCCCGCTCAGAAGATCTATATGGCCACCGCACGCCGCATCAAGCGCATCAGCGCCCAGATTGCCCGCGAGCTCAATATCTCCGGTCCCTTCAACATCCAGTTCCTCGCAAAAGACAACTATGTGAAGGTGATCGAATGTAACCTCCGCGCCTCCAGATCGTTCCCCTTCGTCAGCAAGGTGCTCAAGAAAAACTTCATCGAGACGGCTACCAAGATCATGCTCGGGGAGAAAGTGGAGAAAGTGGACTCCTCCACCTTCGACATCGACTATATCGGCGTCAAGGCTTCGCAGTTCTCCTTCGCCCGTCTCCACAAGGCCGACCCGGTGCTCGGAGTCGACATGTCGTCGACCGGAGAGGTGGGATGTCTCGGAAAAGACTTCGACGAGGCCCTTCTCAACGCCATGATCTCAGTGGGCCATCATGTTCCCGAGAAATCAGTGCTTGTCAGCTCAGGCGATGTCCGTGGAAAGGTTGACATGCTTGAGGCCTGCCGTCTGCTCGGAGAAAACGGATATAAGATCTACGCCACTGAAGGCACCGCTGCATTCCTCAACAACAACGGAGTGGAGGCGGAAGCCGTATGCTGGCCCGACGAAGAGGGAGAGAACGTGCTCAACCTGATCGCCGGCCACAAGGTGGACCTCGTGATCAATATCCCGAAAAACCACACCAAACGCGAGCTCACCAACGGCTACCGCATCCGCCGCTGGGCGATCGACCACAACATTCCGCTGCTCACCAACGCCCGCCTCGCCAGCGCCTACGTCAAGGCGTTTATCAACAGGCCCGTCAAGAGCATCGGAATAACCTCATGGCAGGAATATTAATCTCCCCTAACACTGAATCAGCATGAACCACATCAAAAAACTGCGCCACCTTCTGGCGATGACCCTCATGGTCATCGCCATCGGCGCTTCGGCAGCTTCCCCGAAATACATATTCTATTTCATCGGCGACGGAATGGGAATGAATCCCGTCATGGCCGCAGCCCTCTACAACAAGTCGGTGCTCGGCAACGACAACCTGCCGCTGATGATGTCTTTCCCGGTTGCAGGGCAGGTGATGACCTTCTCCGCATCCTCCGACGTCACTGACTCCGCAGCTGCCGGAACAGCCCTCGCCACCGGCCACAAGACCAACAACGGCATGCTCGGGGTCACTCCCGACACCATCTCTGTCTTTTCCGTGGCCCATGCCCTGAAGCAGAAAGGATTCGGAGTGGGCCTCGTGACAAACGTAGCGCCCGACGACGCCACCCCAGGAGCTTTCTATGCCCATGTGCCCAGCCGCAACATGAGGAAGGATATCAACATGCAGTTCATCGACAGCAACGTAGACTTCCTTGCCGGTTCAGCCCTCAACGGAGTGAAAGACCGCGACGGGAATTCAACCGGGGTACTCGAGGCCTACAAACAGAACAAGATCGACGTGGTCAATGACGCGAAGGCAGCCGCCAAAAGCAAAAACAGGGTGGTTCTTCTCCCGGAAAAGCCATTCAATTCCGGAAACTGCGGCTATATGATCGATAATCTCCCCGGAATGATCTCCCTGCCGGAGATGACCCAGGCTTGCCTCGACAATCTCATGATGAAAACCCCTAAGGGGTTCTTCATGATGGTGGAGGGTGGCAACATCGACCATGCCCTCCATGCCAATGATGCCGGATCGGCCATCAGCGAGATCTTCAATTTCAACAATGCCCTTAAGGTTGCCTACGACTTCATGCAGAAACATCCTGAGGAAACCCTCATCGTAGTGACTGCGGACCACGACACGGGCGGCCTCACATGTGGCAACGCAGCAAACGGCTACACGATGCATCTTGACGTGCTCAGCCATCAGAAGATGTCGAAATCGATGTTCTCCGACTATTGTCAGGAGATTGCCAGAAGCGGCAACATCCCCGACTGGGACGGTATGAAGAAAATCCTCGAAGAGAAATTCGGCTTCTGGACCAACGTTAAGCTCTCCGACAAAGAGACTCAGCTTCTGGCCGACAGCTACGACAAGGTGTTCCGTCAGAAAGAGGCTAAAGATGAGAAGAGCCTCTATTCCGACTTCAACTCATTTGCCGGAGAAGTGTTCCGCATGATCTCCAAGAAGGCTGCCGTAGGCTTCACCACAGGTTCCCACACGGGAGGATTCGTGCCGGTATATTCAGCAGGGTCAGGCTCTGAGAATTTCGGACGCGTGATCAACAATATCGAGATTCCCGGAATGATCCTGTCGATCTCAGGAAACTAAGACACTTTAAGCCAATAGAAACATATCTGAAGCCGAGGGGCTGCGCTGAATTCCGTTTCAGCGCAGCCCCTCTTGTTTATCATCATTCCTTGATGATGAAAGATCGGTTTCCAAGTCTCAAAGTTTCTTCTTGGGGAGCTTATGGAATTTCCACTGAACGTGGAAAAGGATGTAGCGCGGAAGAACGTTGTTCCAGGTCTCGGTGCGACCCTGGGCATTGACCGTCTGACTGATATTCTTCAGACTGTGAAGAATGTCGAAACCATCTACCATGAAAATCCATCGGTTCTTGAAGGCTGAATAGCTCAGGCGGGCGTTCCAGACGTAATTGTCGGTGTTGAGAGCCTTGTCGGAATACCCCCTCCGGCTATAGACAGTGAAGTCGGTGGAAAGATCGAAATGCCCGGGAAGCTTGACATTTCCGTTCACGCTATATCTGAAGGTCCAGGCATTGAAAGGATTGAATCCGGCCATTCCGCTCGTGTAGCGGTTCCAATCGACGTTTCCGTTGAGCACCACGCGCACCGTCTTGTCGGTATATCCGGCGTTGAGCCCCTCCCCGATCTGATAGTTGTTGACGACGTTGCGCGCAATACCGCCATTATTCTCACCCACCATGTCGACGCTCCTTTTGTAGAAGAGCTGAGTATTATTACCGGCCGAAAAACGCTTCAGGTGGCCGAATTGATAGGAAAGGCTCTGGGTTGCCTGGAAATCCCAGTTGCCGTTGACGTTATACATCCTGCTCTCCCTAACGCCCGTGGATGAATCATAGTTGTAGCCCATGGCCAGAGCATTCCGGATAACGTTGTAGGTCAGTCCGTAATGCTGGGTGTAGCAATCCCGTTTGTTTCTCTGAAGATAGAGACGCGCATTCAGACTCTCGGCATCCTTAAGCCCGGTGGCGCCACGGATGATGTTGAGAGGATCGAGGGCATCGGTCATGTCAACCATATTCACGAGATCCGGAGACGTAACCTCCCTGTCGATGCCGAGATAGATCCATCCCAACTTGGGACTCCAGTTCATGTTGACTGATACCTTTCCCAAGAAGACCTTATTTCTGCGGATCCACTGATCGATGTCGCCACGGATATAATGGAATTTCTGATGGCGGTAGTTGAATGGAAGAGACACATTCCAAAACATTCCCAGAGGCTTGATGTTCCAGTCGATATTGAAACGGAGGCCATGAAGATCGGAATCATAATGGGATTCATAACTGTTGGAGGGATCAAACTTCCTCTCGAACTCAGCAAGCGAAGGGAGCACCGCCCCACCCGATTCTCCGAGGGAAGAATAGATGTTTTCCGCCCGGAAAAGATCTGAAGTGGCAAGACTTGATTCCCGGGCATAGCTATAGGTGGCCCCGACGTAAAACCCGGGCCGCACACCCACTATATAGCCCGCGGCTCCTGAAATATTCATCTTGTGGTCCGGGTGATTCCTGAAATAACGGCTGTCGGAATCAGTTGGCTTAGGGTCGTCGCCGAAATTGATGGCGAAATCCTCGTTGCGGTCGAATTTCCTGCCGGTATAATCCCCTCCTGCCATCCATGTGAAGGCGTCGGTCTCGTTTGTCTTCCTCTTTCCGCTGAGCGAGAGAGCTCCCTTAGACGTGTGCCCCTTCAGGCGTGTCATCGAGAGGCTCCTGTTGAGCAGAGAGGCTATCACATCGGTCGAGGCTCCAGAATAGAGATTATAGATGAAATCCTTGCTGACATCCTGAAAATCCTTGGTAAAGGATGCGTTGGCATCATCATTAAGTCTATTCTGATGGGTGTAGGAGAAACTCGGCTTTACCTCCATGTTCCATTTCTTTTTGGTGAATCTCACGGTGTGAGCCGTCGAGACCCCCCAGTTGCGTTGGCTACCGGTGAAGAAATCATAGTCGTAAGTATCCCCTCCGGTGAGGAAGTTGGTACGATAGACGTGGCGTTCAGTAGTGGTCTTCGTGTAGTCATACTGCGCGTTGCCGGAGAAATTGACCCCGTCGGTTGGCATGTCGGCGTTATAGTCGAGGCCTCCGGTCACCTTGCTGAATTCTCCCGAATTCATCCTCGCAGGATTAAACGCATTGTCCTGACCGGGTTTGCTATTGTTGCTCAGGTTGTTGGCATTGCCATAGAAACCGATGCGCGCATGATCGGCATACCAGAGAGCAAAAAGACGGGCAAGATAACGGTCTTCCGTGCCATAGCCGGCTTCAACATTGGCCATGAAACCCTGGGAATATTCTTTCTTAAGCCTGACGTCCATGCTATAGGTCTTCTTCCCATAGTCTTTCCCCATGATACGGTCCATCTCGTGCTGCCGCTCATAAACCTGAATCTCCTTGACCGTATAGGCCCCGAGATTCTCAAGCATGATCTGATTGTTTCCCTTGAAAAAATCCTTTCCGTTGAGAAGAAGATTTTCCACAAACTTACCGTTGACGAATATTCGCCCGTCTTCCTTAAGCTCCGC
Source organism: uncultured Sangeribacter sp. (assembly GCA_964425935.1). Classification (GTDB taxonomy): domain Bacteria; phylum Bacteroidota; class Bacteroidia; order Bacteroidales; family Muribaculaceae; genus Lepagella. The sequence continues at coordinate 18,348 of CAYROR010000042.1, read as the reverse complement.
TCCCGGCAGCTGCTTTATAAGCGCGTCGAGCATGCTCCCCTCCGCAAGATTGAAAGCATCGGCGTTGTAGACAAGGGTGTCGCCCCGGTTATAAAACTTCACCTTGGTGGCCTGAACCGTAATCTCCCCCAGAGTGGTCACCCCCCTTTTCATGAAGAAAGTTCCCAGGTCCATCGAATCTGACCGCTTCGACGCCCGCGAAGGATCAACGTCATAATAGAGAGTGTCATAATTCTCCCTCACGAGCTGGAGGATATATTTCTTATTTCTGTCAGCCTTGTTGTAGAAATTGAAACGCGGCTCGGAAAAGTAGGTCCAGTTGCCCGTGCTTCCTGACCTCCATTTCACTTCGGCCTTCACTTCTCCCACAAGAGTGCTGTCAGAAGCATTAAGCAACCGGGCCTTCGCCCCATAGAGATCAGCGGAGGTTGTCTTGTCTTTCACTAACCCTGTGAGGTTGATTAAGTCGCACATCGCCGACTGTGAATAAAAGGCAATCGCCAAGAGGAGAGTCATGATTCTGAGGATTTCGGATCCTCGAAATTTGTCTTTCATCGTTACAGTTGTTTTATAAATCCGGTCCCCCACATAAAGATGGTCAAACCGGGAGGGAATATGGCTGAATATTAATATGATTGCTCAGGTTTCTTAGAAGCATGACGCAAAGTTAATAAAAAAAATGGAGAGGCGAAACTTTTAATTTACCCCCCCATTTTAACATAACTTAACATGGAATCACTATGAGCCTTTTGAGTCTAAAAAACGAATAATCAATATTTTTTTTAAAACCTACATAATAAATTTTCCTTTATCTAATCCACCATCTGACCGACTCCTCCGAAGCGGAGTTGCTCACTATCCTTAGCCATCGCACATCCGACACTGGGATATTCCAGATCCTTTATCTCCTTTACGATTATGCTGCACCTGTATTTTGCATTCGCGATATAGACTCCGCAAGTATCCTTTCCCAGAAATCTTACTTTCCCGTTGTCGTTTGTCGCGAGTGTCACTTCTTCAAGACGATGATCAAAAACCGAATTATATCTGACATTATGACGGCGGCCAACTTCACGATCGTCGTCCTTACAATCATTCTCCATTATCGTTGCGGGATCCATAGCCCATAATGGCAACGGGCAATCGCCCAAGTAGTTGCTGGATCCGGGAAGTTTCTCCAGGTATTTATTGCAGACGATATTTTCAATTTTGCTGGAATAGAATGACATCCCTCCGATATGAGTGAGATGGTCAGGAATCACAAGCTTCCTTATCTTCGAGCCATTGAAAGCGTAGTCATTCACACTCGTCACCGTGGAGGGGAACCGATAGTCGCGCTTCACAGGACTCACAAAAATCAGCTGGGTCATCCTTTTATCATAGATGCAGTCTCCCTCAGATTTATAATGCATATTATTGGGAGCGACATTGATGATCGTCAGCCGGGGACACTGGTGCAGGAATCCGGGAACAAGCTCAGTCAAGGAGGCAGGAAGGTTGAGCGAAGTCAGACGGCTATAGTAAAAGGCATCTTCATCTATGGTTCTTATCCCCTCCGATATTATCACGGATTCGAGCTCCTGGGTATTGTAGAAAGCATTTTCACCTATAGAGGAAACCTCATAGCGTCTGCCGTCATGAATCACTGTGGCCGGTACAACTATATCGCCCGAATAAGCCAACGACTGGTCCATCGCCTTGTTCAAGGAGAAATTCTTCATCTTGTTGGTCAGACTCAGAGTTCCATCTTCAAGGATATTGAAGGCAAACCCATCCTCAATGAAATCATAGGCGAAAGCTGAAATCTGTACTGACAGAATCAGCAACATCCAACAAATTAACTTCCTCATATTGACATTTTTTACTTAATAATAGATTATTCCGAAACAACCGGATTCGCTTCCTCAATTTTCTCAAGCAGCACTTCCGGGCCACTCCATCCCGATTGAGTGTAATGGAGAGTTCCGTCAGGTCTGAAAATCATGTAGAAAGGGATCGATCCTTCAAATCCGGGAAGCTTCATTTCCTTGATAATCTTTTTTAAGATTAAGTAATGATTCCCTTTATGTTTCTCTATCATCTTTCTCCATGCCTTGTCAGGAGAAGACTCATCTGCAATATATACGAACTCAACCCCTTTCTTTATCAGATCTTCCTTATATTTCTCCATCTCCTCCATTCCCTTCATACATGGGCCGCACCACGTGTTCCAATAATCCACAAACACGGTCTTCCCTTTGTGGCTTGCGACAATGGAGTCAAGAATCTCGGGATAAGGACAATCAGGGATCGACCGTATTCCAAGCGAATCGTCCTCTTTGAGTTGGGACCGCGCGGAAGCGATTGAATCCACAGCACTCTGATAATTATCCATGATCTTGCATAGTGGAGCATTCTCCAGTCCATTGGCCTTCAAAAAATTGACCATGCCGATAGCGTCTGTGCCGAAAACATATATCGCCCCCGGACTGTTAGCAGAATAAAACGACGCTGCCTTCTTATCAATTTTGGATTCCGCTGAATTGAAAAACTCTTTCTCCTCATCGGAAAGCTTATCCCTATTCACAAGATAATAAAGAGAGCGATTCCCGACATAAAACTTTTCATTAAGGATATGAAGGAATTCCCTCTCCGCCCCGGAAAGATTCTCTATAGCCTCAATTTCCTGAGAAATACCATCCATTTTCCGGCTGATCGAGTCAATATAGGTCTCAAAAGGGAGTGACAACCATTCTGTTTTAGCCCCATTCCATTTATAATTTGGATACTTCCTGGTTGTGTAGAATTCCGGAACGGGGGCATCATATATCTTGAAAGATTTGAGACAGGCTTCATTTTTATCTACTCCTTCAGCAATCATGGCAGCATAGCCCGGAGCATCAAAGATGATACGCGTCTTATTACCAGGCACAGATAGCCATGGAAGCGATATCCCGTTGATTTGCATATTCATTGAAGAAGGCAACATATTGATATACGTTATATCTACATTCGACAATGAATCGATATTAGGCTTATAGCCCATGGATTCATCCGACCATTGACTGGACATTGAGCTCCATGAAAAGGTTATATTCGGCATATTCATTTCAGCGGAAAGATAAGAGGAATCCACTTTTGCCTCAAAAGCAGGGAGATGCTCCCTCCGGGGATAGTTGGGCTCCGGGAAAGAGGAGCCTCGGTATTTTCTTCCGTCAGCACGTATGCCAATCAGTAGCCTATGGTTACTATAATCTTTAGCGTGCTCAACATAAGAGATCTCCTTTGTTTTTTTGGGGAGCGGATCGAAATACATCATCACCTCCTGTCCGGGTGCTATTTTCTGAGAGGTTGCAAGTGGGGTCTTCTCCTTATCTTTTATATGACCATGACGGAATTTGAATCCCTGTTTGACTCCCTCTTTTCGGAGGTATGGGGTCCCTATCAGTGCAGCGGTCTCGTATTTGCTGTTTACCCGCATCGTCAGGATGGTGGCAGTGTCGGTGAACTGCACCTTCATGATATCATAGACCGAATTGTCAATCATCACCGGCAGTTTCTTCTCTGCCGTAGCCGTCAGCCCAAACAAGCAAACGGAGATGGCAATAATTAAATTCTTCATGTTAAAGTTTATCCTTGATATCATCAAGTGAGAAATTACCTACTATATGGAGAAGTCTAACCGAGTTATTATATGGCCCCCATTTCAAAATTAGAAGCTGCTTTATTCTGTCGTTGCCCTCCACCTTGGCATAGAGTTCGCTACCAACTGTATTCGAACCGTTTTTTGCCTTATTCTTCACAGATCCTATAAGTGTCATATCATTTTCCTTGATACAACTCTCAATAGCATTTTTCAGGATTGAAGCAGCATTATACTTCAATGATAGAACCTCTATCGTGGAAACCTTCTTTGCGGGAAAGCCTTCCAAGTCACTATCGTTCATATTCATTGCCTTGATCATCAATGGCGACATATAAGCGTATTCCGCCTGCTGTTCATTCTGATATTTGGAGAAATAAGGGCGTGTCGTCTCTTTCGTCTCTGCAGAAACCACCAGAGGGATCAAGACCGGAAGCAACATCAGGATAATTAATCTTAAATATTTCATATTATTCGGATTTAGATTGTTTGAATATTGTAATTACATGGTGAAAACATTCAGAGGAGCCATCTCCTGGAGCATATCAGAAACCACAACCTTAGTGGAGATGTTTCCGTCGAAATCATTGTTGAGCATTATCAATGCTTCTCGGCTCACGGTAGTGGAATTGAGATCCATCTCTTTCAGAAGTCTCTTACATCTTTCCCAATCAGACTCAATCACCTCTCCCCTTTCTCTCTTATTGTTTCTAACCTTTGACCTCGAGCTCCTTTTAGCGTTAACCTTTTTACTGTTAACCGTTTTACTGTTAACCGTTGCCGGAGCGTGCACCCTTGCAGAAGAGACACTCCTCATCGAATATTTCCCGGATTCCATTGCCATCATCTTTGAAACCTGACCATCCAACGAGTCATTCTCAAGGATTAAGGACGCTGACTGCGGACGCTTTCCGAAATGAATGTCATTTTCGAAAAATAGAATCATCCCGAACAGAAGGAGAACACAGGCAACGGATGCGATTACCGAAATTCGCAGCCAATCCAGTTTGGGGAAGTGAAATTTAGAACGTTTCCGGTCTTCCTCCGCAAGCGATTCAACAATTGAATCCAAACGGGCACACTCGGAATCACTGAGTTTCAGATCTTCTAAAGCCGTATATATTCTAAGGCGTTCCCGGGAATCGGAACTAAGAGAATCTGCCACGGAGTCAAGAAGGCCATCCTCCTCTCTCAGATTGCCAACTAAATCCGACAGCTCCCTCTCTTCCGGATCGGGCAGTTCCCCACTCTCCCAGAGCGACAGCCAGCGGTCAAGCTTCTCCACGGCATATCTATGTATCATTTCGTCTCTCATATAATATTATTTGGTGTTTATCTATTTCTGATGAAAAACTCCTTCAATGACCGGCGGCCTCGTGAGAGGAGTGTTCTTACGTTGGAAGGCGACAAATCGGTGATTACAGAAATCTCAGGAGCAGAAAGCCCGGAAATCGCACTCATGAGCACCACCTGTCGCTGTCTTTCAGGGAGACCTTTCAATCCTGAAGTCAAGACCTGGAAATTTTCGCGGGTCTCAAGCCCGGACTCAGGATTTCCGTCGGCAAAAAGTTCTTCGGCTTTCTCCAGCGACCCGGCGGGCTCCTTGCGGAGCATCCCGAGAGCAGTGTTTCTAACAGCCGTCACACAATATTGCCTGATGTTCTCGACTCCCGCGATTTTCTCACGGTTTCTCCAGAGGCTTACAAAAGTATCCTGAAGACAATCAAGAGCGTCATCACGGTTGCAAAGAACCGTCATGGCGACCGCCATCATAAGCTGGCGATGACTCATCACTCTCGTTCTGAAATCCTCTTCTGTCATTATTATTTTTACGGTGTCTATGTATTAGATGCAGAATTGCTGAAAGTGTGACAGCCAAACGTGTATTTTTTTTAATTTAATCAGCAACCCCAGAATTTCCTGATCCGTTTCCAGGCTCACCTATGAACAAGAATTTGGATAATTGTAGGGTTTTAGTTACTTTTGCACACAAATCGGAGTGGAGGCCATGTCGGAAAGAATCAAATATCCCATCGGAATACAGTCGTTTTCTAAATTGAGGACGAATGGCTATCTCTACGTAGATAAAACATCAATTATCCACAGACTCGCCTCTAATTCCAACACTTTTTTCCTAAGCCGCCCGCGCAGATTCGGGAAAAGCCTTCTCATGTCGACACTTGAATCCTATTTCAAAGGAGCAAAGGATTTGTTTAAGGGACTTGCCATTGAGAATCTTGAAAAGGAGTGGGAATGCTATCCGGTTTTCAGGTTTGATCTCAGTGGAGAGAATTTCAATCATCCCGACCGTCTGCTATCTCATATCGGAGGAGAACTTGATTCCATTGAATCTCGCTATTCCCTATTTTCAGAAGGCACGATAGCCAAAAGATTCAGGTCGCTTATCGAACAGATGTGGAATAAATGGGGCAAAGGTGTGGTGGTTCTCATTGACGAGTATGACAAGCCTATGCTTGACTGCCTGAACGATGATGACCTGCATGAAAGAATCAAGGCAGAATTGAGGGGGTTCTATTCTGTGTTGAAGACAGTTGACGAATATATAAGGTTTGCGATGCTGACCGGTGTCACCAAGTTCAGTCAGGTTTCTGTGTTCAGCGGGCTCAATAATCTTAACGACATCTCCTTACGCGAGGATTATAATTCGATCTGTGGCATAACCGAAGATGAAATGCACCTCTATTTTAAGGATTCGGTTAGAGATTATTCAGAAAAGGAGGGAATTGAGGAAGAAGAAGTCTGGCAAGAACTTAAACTGTGGTATGACGGTTATCATTTTTCCCGGAATGCCGAGGATATTTATAATCCGATAAGCGTGATGAAAAGCTTTGAGGAATATGATATCCGCGATTATTGGTTTGAAACAGGAAGACCGAATTTCCTTTTTAAGCTTATCACCAGACATTCCTTTGAGATTGACAGGATCGATGGGTCGCGCCGGTCGGCCGGACAGCTGGGTGACATTTCTCCATGCGACCGAGATATTGTTCCACTTCTTTATCAGTCGGGCTATCTCACGATAAAAGATTATGACAATGAGACGCGTGAATATATTCTTGGGTTCCCTAATAAGGAGGTCTCCACAAGTTTCTGGGAGAGTCTTGCAAAGCATTTCTTCCCCCGGCAAACAGAAAACGGCCGATTCAGTCTCAGGGAGTTAACCAGCGATCTGGAAAAAGGAAATGCGGAAGGATTTTTGTTACGCCTACAATCTCTATTCGCGGAGGCCGGATCAATGACAGAGCCAGACAAAGAAGTTCATTTCCAGAATATGGTTGCCATTGTGGTTCACATGCTGGGATATGCTGTGGCGATAGAAAGGCAATCTTCACAGGGAAGATGTGATCTTGTGATTGAAACTTCGTCCTTTATCTATATTTTTGAATTTAAAGTTGATGGATCTCCTGAAAAAGCTTTTGCCCAGATTATTGAAAAGGGATATGCAATTCCGTTCAGGTCTGATAGAAGAAGAAAGATTTTGGCTGGGATTAATTTTTCCACTAAAACGCGCACCTTGGAAGGATGGAAGGTCGGAGAGCTAACTTTGTAGTGTTTTAATTGAATTTTCATTTATGTTTAACTGGATTATCCCTTTTTTGATTTTTATGGGAATATGCATCGGATGTGGAAAGAAACCGGAGGCTGCGATTCTTGAGCCGAAGGATTTCCAGACTGCAGTGAAAAACGACACCAGCGCTGTTGTGCTTGACGTGCGAACGCCCGAAGAATTTGCCGCCGGACATCTTGACGGCGCCGTTAACATCGATTTCCTTAACCGAAAGACCTTTGACGAGGCTATCGGGAAACTGAATCCAAAGAAGCACTATTATATCTACTGCCGCAGTGGACGTCGTAGTGCGGACGCAGCTAAGGAAATGACCAATCAGGGTTTCAGGGTCACCGACATGAAGGGTGGCTACCTCGCCTGGGAAAAAGACTGCATGACTAAGTGAAACAGCAATCCTCCGGGTTGCTGTGCTTAGCCGCCAGATGAGGAAACCTCTGTGGCTTATGTCAATGCCGGGAGAGGGATGAAGTAATGGGGATGCCGGAGCATCCCCATCTTCTTTCAAATGATCTGACCTATAAATAAAAGAGGCAATTCAAAATGCAAGTCTTACTTCTACTAAGATTGATCAATTATGTCATAGATCGAACCGGAAACCGATTGGCAACGTGAACCCTATCCGGTCGTCGGTCCATACGTTAGGCACTTTATACTTGTGATGGAATCGGTATTGCAAAGTAGGTTCAATGAATACGTTGATCTTATCCGTCAGTCGGTAGGAGAAACTATATGAGGCCGAAGCAGTCCACAACGAATAGGCCCGGAATCTTCCGTAGTATAAATCCGGCTGACTGAAGGAAGTAGAAACCTCTGATTTGGCCACCAGAGGAATCTCAAATTCCATCCCTGCCGAAGCATCGAGTCTCCATCTCTTTCCCCCGACCGTCTTGAATTTCACCTTCAGCGGGATTCCCAGATAGTGCCACCGGCAATCGCTTTCTGACATCAGGGTTTCGAACGTGGAATGGAGATACGTATATGTCAGGCCGGTTTCCAGACTAATCAAATCTGAAAACGAACGACTGACTGCCAGAGAAAACGAGATGGGCTGATCATTCTTATGAGATGCCTCCATCAGATTCTGCATTGTCTTGTCGACTGTAGCGCCGGGCCATGATCTTGTGGTGGGCGCTTTATCTCCGTCAGAAGAATTTGTTTCTGAATCACCCGCCCAGAAATTATTATTAAAATCACAACACAACAAATCTCCTTCAGAACCCAGATTGCTGACATCTATATTGAATGACACGCCTCCACCGATCGACCATCGTGATTTCTCCTTAATCACAACCCTGGGATCATAATATTCCGCCACCGGCTCTTCAGAAATCAGCGGCTCCACCACCGAAGGAACATCTCTGCTGTCTTTATTCCCCGTTTCAACCGGCGTTTCAGGCGCCACATCCATGGCATCGGCTATCATATTCCCAACAGATTCCGGCAATACAACCCCTCTCTCTTCAGGTTTTCCGCCATCCGGAAGCGAGTGAGAACCCTCACTCTCTGCAAAAAATGGCTTCTCGATGACAGACTCCCTCTCCGGGACAACAATCTTCTCCACCTCCTCATCTCTTTCCGGAATCATAAAATCCGAACGGAGTGAAACGCTCTCCTCCGCATCCGACAGAAGGGGCGCAACATCATCATTCCCAAAACGCAGGAAAAGAAATATCAGCACGCCTGCAAGCATGACCGTCAGCACCCCGGCCTTATATTCAGCTATCAGGCGCCGCATCATCATTCGCGCGTGGAAAAGTTGTGAGGAAGATGAATTGGGGGCGATCCCCAGGAGCCGGCCGATCTCCTTGTGAGATTTATTCTCAAGCACGGCAAGCCGAAACACTTTCTGATAGCCCGCGGGGAGTTTCCTCATGAGCATTTCCAGAGTCTCAAGATCAATAATATCCTCGATCTCCGGCGCCTCCTCAACCTCGGGAATATCATGAAGGATCTCCACCACATCCTGGTTCTGGAGAAACTGAAGCGCAAGATTCCTCATGACGGTGGCAAGCCAATATTCCACCTTGTCGGGATCGCGTAAAGAACCGAGCCTGGTGAAAGCCACTATAAAACCATCATGGAGAATATCCTCAGCATCCTTCGGCTCGGTGATATATCGGCGTATGACGCAGAGCATACGGGGCGCGAAACGGAGATAAAAGAGGTTTAGCGCCTCCTTATCTCCGTTTCTGCACTCTTCCACCAGAGCATGGTTGTCGATATGGAGATTTACATTCACACTATATAGATGGCAAAATCCCCACTATACTGCACGCAACCAAAAAAAATTTGATGATTAATGTCACTTCATATCCTTTGGCTGGAGCTTGTCCATGTCGCCATAGTCAAGGTTCTCACCCCCCATGCTCCAGATAAAGGTGTAGTTGCTGGTGCCGGCTCCGCAATGGATGCTCCATTCCGGAGAGATCACAGCCTGCTCATTGTTGAGCCAGATGAGACGGTTTTCTTCCGGCTCTCCCATGATGTGGCACACTCTGTTTCCCTCCGACAGGTTGAAATAGTAGTATGCCTCCACCCGGCGGTCGTGAACATGAGCCGGCATTGTGTTCCAGACGCTTCCTGTCTGGAGTTCCGTGAGCCCCATCTGGAGCTGACAAGGTCCCTCCTCAAGCACATTGTTCACAATAAGCTGATTGATCACGCGGGCATTGCTCTCGGCAAGCGATCCGGCTTCCATCCGGTTGCCCTTGATCGAGCCCTTCCGGCCATCGAGGGTGATGAGCTGGGTCTTATAATGCTTGTGGGCCGGTGTCGAGGCGATATAAAACTTTGTCGGATTCTTGGGATCCTTGCTCCGGAATGTGACTTTCTTATTGCCCTGACCCACATAGAGGGCATCCTTAAAATTCAGCTCATATTCCTTTCCGTCTACACTCACGATCCCCGCGCCTCCTCCGGAATTGATGACTCCGAGTTCACGACGCTGCAGGAAATATTCCGACTTCAGGGGATCGATTGTTTCAAGCTCCACGGTCTTCGACACAGGCACCACTCCTCCGAAAATCAGACGGTCGTAGAGGGAATAAGTGATGGTGACCTTGTCTTCCTGCATCACCTTGGGCATCATGAAATGGGAACGTAGCTGCTCGGTGTCGTAGCCTTTCACGTCGTCAGGATGGCAGGCACGCAACACCTTATATTCGGTCTGAGCGTTCGCAACGATAGCGGCTGCCATCATTGCCATAAGAATATATTTCTTCATCATTAAGGATATTTTATGAGTTCTTTATTTCGTTTGAGCGGAGATTGAAAACGTTGAGGCCGGGAGGCCAGCCTTATTCACGAGATTGGCCTTGGTGTAGGGTTGCCATGCGTAGCGGACATAGCGGGGAGACTTCACTTTGTCGCTATGAACCACAAGGGTATTATCCGCGCCGATCTCAGCCGTTGCAGGATAATAGCATCCCTCGATCTCCGCCACCTCGAAGCCTATCAGGGAATCTCCTTCGGCGGGTCGCATTCCGTCGGCATAGTCCATTTTGACTATCATCTTCCCGTCATGCATTTCCGCGGAGAGGGGAAGCGGCCCGGAGGGAACAACGTCGTGGCCATACACCTTTCCGAGGGCAGCCATGGCAAGCCGGTCGCCAACGGGCTTTTTCATCTTCGGGTGAACATCCGTGGGATTGCCATAGTCATGGCTCACTGCCATGGCCATGTTAGGGAGTGAAGAGGCGAGCTTCCGCTGGCTGTCGCGGAAGGAGGGCCACGAAGGACGGTTGATGCTGCTCAGCTGAACGAAACAAACCGGGAGATCAGGATTCCTGAACCATTCCCTCCAGTTCTCGACCAATGCCGTGAAGAGGGCCTCATGAAGCTCTATGTTGTGGGCGTTGCTCTCACCCTGATACCACACAATTCCCCGGATCGGGAAATATCCGATCTTCCTCGTGGCTGCAGAAAAGAGATAGGAGGGTTCGTAGGGATGGCGCCCTGTCGGGGAATTCTTGGAGGCTCTCTGCTGCGACCAGGGCATGACGTAGTCGTTATGGCGCCAGTCTACCAGAATCTCGGGCATCACCTCCTCAAGTTTCTCAACCGACACCCAGTCTTCCGTTCCGCTGCCACCGATGGCATTGGAAATGATTCCCACCGGCACATTCAGAGAATCGCGGAGCTGCCTGGCGAAATAATAGGCCACTGCAGAGAGGGGTCCGGCATTTCCGGGGCTGACGCTCTGCCATCGCGCTTCCTTATAGTAATCAAGATCATCCACCTTTGCGCGGATGGAATCTGGCCACTCCTGATTGTTGGTCAGTGCAATCGGTTTCATGTCGAAAAATCTCAGCTCCGGGTCCTCACACCCGGCCAGCGTTTCATCCTTAAGGGCATCCTCCGAGATCATGAAGGCCATGTTGCTCTGTCCGCTGGCGAGCCACACCTCTCCGGCGAGAATATCTTTGAAATGGAGCTTCCGTTTCCCGGATTCCACCTTCATCTCGTATGTCTTCCCGGTAGCCAGCGGTGAGGTGGTCACCGCCCAGTTGCCAAGATTGTCGGCAGTGGTTTCATATTTTTTCCCGTCGAGAGTGAGGGCAACTTTCGCACCGGCATCGGCCCTCCCCTCTATCAGGAGCGGACGGTCGCGCTGCAGAACCATTCCCGACTGATAGACAGGCGACATTGAAAGGCCACCGTAGTCGCCGGTGATGGCATCTCTCACTGTCTTGGCAAGCAATCCAGCGCCTTTCGCATTGGGATGCAGCCCGTCGGGCATCAGATCCCGGCGGTCCTGAAGCGGGGTCTCGAAATCAATGAGCTCCGCGCCGCTTGCCTCAGCCACTGCCTCGATGGCCCGACGCACCTGAAGCCGCCAGTCGCGTGTGCCGCTCCGGAATCTGTGGTGAGTGGCATTGATCGGCGAAAGGTTGGCAAGGATCACCCTCACGCGGGGATTGACGTTGCGGAAAGAATCGATGAGAGCGAGATAGTCGCCCACGAATTCATCCCTGTAATCAGGCCAGTTTCTCGGATCTGTGTCGTTGATTCCAAGATGAATCACCACATAATCGGGATTGAAGGCAAGCGCCTCCTTGAACTCCGGAAGCTTCATATAGGGGTTATGCCCTTTGTTCAGGAGCGTTGCGCCGGAATGACCGAAATTCCCCACTTCAAAACCGGGGAGCATCCTGTCAAGCTGTGCCGGATAGCTGTTCTGTTCGCGATCTTCCACCCGGAAACCGTAGGTGATGCTGTTGCCCACACAGGCAATCCGTTTCCTCTCCTTCCCCTGCATGGCGGCTATCCCGACTGCGAGAAGCGCCATAATTATAATACTGAGTCTCTTCATATCAATCATTTCAAAAAAGAATCCTGTTTTTTTATTGGCGGCGCATCATGCTGACGCGGTTCCACCATATCATTCCCATCGAGAGCACCACAAGGATGCCGGCGCCTACATAGCGCATATTCCCGCAACACTTGAAAATCACCCATGCCAGCGGACTCGAAGCGAAATCAAGCGATCCACCGTGGAATCCCTCCGGGATGGCTACGGCAGCGTCGCCCGTGGCTTCGTAGACGTCGCGCGCAGCGAGAGTGAAATAGGGCGCGAGATTGGTCACCATCAGCAACCCGCAGATAAGAATCACGAGTCCGATGATAAACGTTTTCAAGACGTTACCCTTCGTGAAAGGCAACACCAGCGGAAAAACGTAGAACATCCCTGCCAGCGAAGCCAGAGGAAGAAATTCATTCCCTGGCATGATCACGGCGATCACAAGAGTGACCGGGATGAGAAGCAGAGAAACCACAAGCGTTGTGGGATGACCGATCACAAGCGCCGGCGACATGCCGATGTTGAGAGCTTCCGCTCCATTAAACTTGCGGGCGATGAGCCGGCGGGTGGCTTCGCTGATAGGTTTCAGTCCTTCGATGAAGAGCACCGTAACCCGAGGAATCAGCTCCATGACAGCCCCCATCTTAATGCCGAGGCCAAGGATATAGGGAATCTTATCGACTATTTCCGACCATCCGGAACACGTGAGCAACCCGATTCCAATGCCAACTACAACGCCGAGAAACAGGGGCTCCCCCATCACTCCGAATTTTCTCTTCATCCCTTCGGCATCGATCTCAAGCTTCCCGAAACCGGGAATGGAGTCGAGCACCTTGTTGATGACCACCGCGAAAGGAACCATTCCCGCGCAAAACGGCTGCGGAATGGAGATCCCCTCCATCCCTTCATAGAAACTCTGGAATTTCTTAGAAGTGAGATCGGCGATCACGAGAGTCAGGATATAGCAGACGATTGCTGCGAAGAAACCCCATGCGAGGGAATCCATCGCGAAATAAACCACGGCGCCTATAAATGCGAAATGCCAGTAGTTCCAGAGGTCGATGTTGACAGTGCGGGTGGTCTTTGTCAGCAGCATCAGGAGATTGACCCCAAGACACACGGGGATGATGAAGGCTCCGACCGCCGTGTTGTAGGCCACGGCAGCCGCCGCAGGCCAACCCATGTCGAAAACGTGGAGATGAAGCTCGTAGTGGCTCACTATGAGGTTGAGGGCAGGACCGAGAGCCGACGTGAGCAACGCAGTCACAATCGAAAGGCCAACAAATCCAACTCCCACCTTAAGACCCGCCTTCATCGACTCGCCGAAACGGATGCCGATGCAGAGCCCCAGGACTGTGAAGATCACGGGCATCATCACGGCCGCTCCGAGTCCGATAATATATTTGAAAACTTCTTCCATAATCAATGTCAGGACAGTTTGCTGTTTGAAAACCCTTTTTTATTTTCTTTCCGCCACGCTCACCTTTATCGGATTCAGGAGACACCGGCGTTTATGGAGGAGCGTTTCCTTCCATTTATCCATGGAATCGGTGGCTGCCTTGCTCCATGCGGCCCCCCACCAGTAGGTCAGCGGTTTCCCATTTTCAGCCGTGGTCTGCAGAACGGTGTGGCCGATAGCATCACCTGCCGGGCTCTCCATAAGAATATAGCCCGGTGTCCATCCGTCAAGACCGAGCATACCCACAAATATTGTCCCGTTCCCCTTCCCCGCGTCCTGGGTGAGATCGGCGTAGGCGGCCAGACAGTTCTCCCCGTCGAGCATATATGCGTCAGGATTCTGCCTGTGCACCACCTGGCCCGCAACCGCAGGCATAGCCTCAGTCATGGCGTTATAGGTCACCACTGTCCGGTTGAAGGGATCTCCGGCATCGAGCGTAATGACGCGGGTTTCATCAGCCGGCACCCCGTTCTCCGCGCTCATGGAGGGATAGTGAAGCAGCACCGTGAAGCGGAGCGGACCATTGTCAAGCACCAGATGTTGCGAGAAACACCAGGGGTAGATAATGCCGCCGTTGCTGTCGAGCAGAGCTGTGGTGCCACCCCCCAGCGTCGGGCCGACGGCATAGACGTCCATGCCGTCGCCATGATCTTCATGGAAGGAGATTCCATGGCGCGACCCCGTGTATCGTTTCTCGAGAACCGGATAATCCACGTTTTTCGTCCAGACGTCATAGCCGAACGCGCGTTCCCCCGTTCGCTGCAGCGCGGGGCCGTAGGCGCGGTATGACATGAGGTCGTTTTCCCACGTCATATCGTCGAGCCTCTCCGGGAAGAGCCTGCCGTAGGTCTTTCGCACGAAAGGAGCCGGCGTGCCAGCCTGTGCGGTGACTACCTCCGAGGCACCCGGAGCCAGCGAAATCTGGAAAATAACCTTTCCGTCGTGGGTGGCCTGCCAGGGAATCTCCCTCCCGGAGGCATCGCGGATCACGAACGATTCGCTCCCGACAATCCCCTTGAGGTCGGACTCGCTCACCTCCACCATCTCTGCATCTCTGCTGAACGGCGCGGGGTTCTCAAGCCTGATCTCCGCCACCTGTGCCTGTCCGCAGAGCGCTAACATCATGGCGGGAATGGATAATAGTCGTCTCATTGCCGGGAATCTCATTTCGGTTGCTTCCCTATGTAGGCGAGAATGCCGCCATCTACGTAAAGAATATGGCCGTTTACGAAATCGCTGGCTCTGGAGGCCAGGAAAACAGCTGGGCCTTCAAGATCCTCCGGTGTGCCCCAGCGGGCGGCAGGAGTCTTCGCGATAATGAAGGAATCGAATGGATGGCGGCTCCCGTCGGCCTGACGCTCACGCAGCGGGGCGGTCTGCTCGGTGGCTATATAGCCGGGGCCTATGGCATTACACTGGATGTTATGTTCCCCATATTCGGAACAGATGTTACGGGTCAGCATCTTCAGGCCCCCCTTGGCAGAGGCGTAGGCCGAGACGGTTTCACGTCCGAGCTCGCTCATCATGGAACAGATGTTGATGATCTTGCCGGCTCCCTTGGCTATCATCCCAGGAATCACCGCCTTGGCGCAGATGAAGGGCCCCACGAGGTCGATGTCGATCACCTTGCGAAAATCAGCTGCGTCCATCTCTTCCATCGGGATTCTCTTGATGATGCCGGCATTGTTCACGAGGATGTCGACCGTGCCGAGATTCTTCTCGATATCCGCCACCATAGCCTTCACGGCAGCCTCATCAGTGACATCGCAGAGATAGGCACGGGCATCAATACCCAGTTCCTTATAGGCCGCGATGCCGCGGTCAAGCGTTTCCTGACGCGAGGTGTTGAACACAATTTTCGCTCCTGCCTTGGCGAGCGCCTTGGCTATGGCCAGACCTATGCCGTAGGCTGCGCCGGTGACGAGGGCCACTTTCCCCTCAAGTGAAAACATATTTTCCATGATCATGATTTAAATTTCAGGTTGTTAGGTGCTAATAGAAACTGGAGTCCCCTCACTTCGGAATCTCATCAAGCGACCATGAGGGATTCCAGACCACCCGCGGAACGCCATCATCCCCGAATGAAACCGGGAGCCAGACATGGCGCGAATTTTTCAACGACTTAGGGCGCCATCTGTCAAACATCGCGATGAAGGCATCACGGCTCCCCGGAAGGCGCATCACGTAGTTGCTCTGTGCCAGAAACGTCTTCGAAGCGTTTTCCCCGACACAGGGATTGGGAAGCTGACGCCACTCCCCGAAGATGTCGTCGGCCGTCATGAGGCGCGCCTCATTGGGATCCCAGCCGGTGCAGCCGGAGGTGATCATCCAATATTTGCCGTCATGCTTGAAAATGGCCGGAGCCTCGTTATGGCCGCCGGGGAAGATGCGTATATATCGGCCGGTGTGGGAGAGATAATCGTCCGAAAGCTCGGCTATATGGAGAGTCAGGTTCTCCTCCGAGGAATAGATGTGGTAGGCTTTCCCGTCGTCGTCGACATAGATTGTCATGTCTCTCGACATCTGGCCTCCCGGAAGATCGCGAGTCACAAACATTCCGCGCTCCACTTCCCTACGCCACTCGGGAGTCCACCATTCCATCCTCTCCGGATCAGCATGGGAAAGGGTGTCGGCACAGAGATTCATCGGCATTATTCCGGGATTCACCCTCCCGGATCTCACGAAATGGAATGGTCCCGCGGGAGAGTCGGCCTCTGCCACCGCACATCTTGCAGCGCCATAGCCCTGTCCCTTGAGCTCGAGATGAAACCACATCACGTATTTTCCGGTGGCCTTGTTGAAGACAACCTTCGGACGCTCCACGATGCAGCCTCTCTCAACGTCGCTCCCGGCCACCGACTCCGTGCGGAAAGCAAGACCCTCGTAGGTCCATTCCGACAGATCGGGCGATGAATAGACGGTCACTCCCTCCTGGATGTTCGGCCCGGAGGCACAGCGGTGTTCACCATACCAATAATATTTACCATCGGCGAAAATCACGCATCCACCGTGGGCGTTGATAGTGTCGCCGGCCACGTCTTTCCAAAGAGTGCCCGATTCGATTTTCCCTGGCATGGATGCGAAGGCATCCTGAAATCCCGGAGCCGCCGCAAACGCAACGCTCATTAATAAACATCTGAACAGAAAATCCCTCATGATCTTTCCGGATTTATTTATTCCTATTATTATATCGTATCCGGAGCCCATTAAATTGTGTGGACACGTTTTTTTTACTAAATTTACCCTCCACGATTTACCCCACCACGCTCATAAAACCACACGCCATGAAAACATCGCCCCCCTTTCACCCCTATTCCAATATGATGCGCCCTTCAGAAATAATGCACCCGGCCGAATATCATTCAGCCGGGTGCATTATTTCTGAATCCGCGGGATTCTATTTCTTTACGGAATGATCCTCAGAAGATCATTTCTCCACATTCTGCTTCAGGAGATCGCGGATCTCGGTGAGGAGCACCTCCTCTTTAGTAGGTTCGGGAGCCGGAGCGGGCGCCTCTTCCTCTTTCTTCTTGAACTTCATCATCACGCGGATGGCAACGAAGATCGAGAAGGCGATGATGAAGAAGTCAACGATGTTCATGATGAACGTGCCATAGTTGATGGCCACTTCTTCCACAGCAGCCACTCCGTCGGCTGTTGCCGCTGAACCCTCACGGATCACGTATTTGAGATTCTCATAGCCGCCACCTCCGGTGCAGAGGGTGATGACCGGCATGATGATGTCGTTGACCAACGACGAAACGATTTTTCCGAACGCACCGCCGACGATAACACCGACAGCCATGTCAACCACATTCCCTTTGAGGGCGAATGCTTTGAAATCTTCTAAAAACTTTCCCATAAAAGTGTATTGTTTGATGTTGTTATTATTTTCAATGAAGCCTGGAATCCGGCCGGGCCATACACCCCGGCCGCATTTTTTATGAAATTAAAACACCGAATGGTTAAAAATCGTTCATTTATTCTTGCGATGCCGATTTTTTTTTATAATTTTGCACGCGGTAAAGGAGCGGAAGCTTGAGAACTCATCCAACCAGCCGCCCCCTGCAGGTTTGGCCGGGAAGCCCCGGCTTGATAGACAATTTTGATTTAACGTTAACATATACAATACAGAACCCAATATAAATTTAACACAATGACAAAGATTGGTATCAACGGCTTTGGCCGTATCGGACGTTTCGTGTTCCGCGCCTCCACTAAGAGAGACGACATCGAGGTTGTTGCAATCAACGACCTTCTCCCGGTTGACTACATGGCATACATGCTCAAGTATGACACAATGCACGGCCGTTTCGACGGCACCGTAGACTACGATATGGACAAGAGCCTCCTCATCGTAAACGGCAAGCCTATCCGTG
>CAYROR010000041.1:0-23920 GCA_964425935.1 uncultured Sangeribacter sp. | reverse complement strand
AGGAACAGGCCTTCTGGCTTAATAAACTCCGTCTCAAACGCTCTCATGTTCATATAGCTTGGGATTTACCAAACATCGACCTTACCGACAAACTCCGCGAAGTAACACGATATATTGCTCCGTGGAAAATGACCTGCTACATACTTGTCGGCTTCAACTCGAATATCGAACAGGATTTATACCGTATTCAGAGATGCCGGGAATTTAAAGTGCTGCCTTTCGTCATGCCTTACAGGGATTACGAAAACCAGACACAGCCTTCCCAGTATTGCAAAGACCTCGCCGCTTGGGTCAACAAGCCTCAGATATTTGGCCGCGTGCCTGACTTCGCCGACTTTGAACCGCGCAAAGGCTTCTCCTGTTCCTCCTACTTCAACACTTAAAACAACTATTTTTAACACTGTATTTAATTTTGCGCAATGGAAAAGATAATCTCTACCACACGACGGCCAGACATAACATTTCATTCTTCCGGAGAAATCTACATAACAGCTCGCGTAGTCCGGATTCTGGATCTCGATAAAGATTCATGTATCAATGTGGCGATTGAAAAAGGGGAGTACCTGCTTATGTCCGAACGCTACGATGGAATGATTGGCAATCATACTGGCCGCTGTTATCCTGTAAACGTCGGAGGAAGGTATTTCCGCGCAAACTCTGTGAAGCTATCCAAAGCTATCCTTGACGCCTGCGGAGTTTCAGGAAAGGCTGCCCTGATGTGTGGAGAGGCTATCTTGATAAATGGCAAACCATATCTTCCAATCATAACAAAAGCAATACTATGATAAAAGAGATAACATATTCAGGGGTCTCCATGGTCCATTCTGACCATGATGCTCATGACGGCGAACTCTCAATAGCCTTGAATCTTCTCCCCGACATTTCCGGAGCCCTGCGGCCGGTCATGGATCCTGCGGTTAAGATAGCCGGGCTTACCTTTTCTCCTCTTGCAATCCACATTACTTCGGCTCAGACCAATCTTATCCTTTATGATGAAGACGGAGGCAGGATTCTATATCGCTCCCTTGATGATGCGGATGCAGGAAATATCCCTCTTTCAACGTGCAGCTCCCGGCCTGCCATTGCAGTTCTGGGGAATACTCTTTTCATCTCTGATAATATTTCCTCAACTTATTTCCTTTGGAAAGGAGAGGAGGGCGAATATATAAAGCTCGGACAGGAGATCCCGGAAATCGATATTGATATTGCCCTCGGTCACACAACAAGCAATCCACTTAGCGACACGCTATCCATACCGCTCCCGGAGGGTGTTTCAGGTGATCTTGCAATAAGTCTGATTGGAGGTCTCTCGGGGGGAAGTCGGGTGGTTCCTCCCCGCGATAATCAGGGAATCTTTATAGAGGCTGTCAATAATGCGATCCTTGGATTCCTGAATAAATCAGTGGCCGATGCTCATGCTGAGGATCTGTTCGTAATGCCGTTTATGGCCCGTTGGGCTCTCCGCCTCTTCGATGGATCTTATATCCATCAGTCCGCTCCCATTCTCATGCTACCCAATTCCCTGATGCCCCGGCTCTTTTTCTCATCAAAAGCGGAGAATGGTTGTATTGTATTGACCGCGACTCTTCCGCTCAGGAAATGTTCAATGCTTTTCAAGGCATCGGGGCTCGCAGCTCTATCCAAATGGAAAGACATCGTGAAGTCTATTGATTTCTTTGTTTCTCCTCCGATCTACAATTATGATCAAAGTGGAAATGTGAGTGCCTACCATCGTGTGAAGGAAGAAAAACCCTTCTCATTCTCTGGCCTGCTATATCCTGTGGCATCGGCAGAGGATACTTCTGGAGAATCACAATCAGGATATGTCGATGATAATGGCCATCGTCATCCTGCATCGATTGTTTCCTCTTCCAATAAATTCTATAAATTCAGCGATGGAAATGGTGAACAGCAAGTGAACTACCCTTCCTCCTCTTCTGTGGTTCCCGCCTCTTTCCCGATCAAAAATGTCGAGGATAAGATTTCTTCGGTCTCAAATTTCTATCTTATCTCATCTCTCCCGGTGGAAGATCTTGACATTGCTGACGATACGATGCCCGATTTCCTCAAACTTGACATTTCGGATTCCGCTCTTTCCAATATTGTAGTGCGTCCGCGGCTATCTGACGACTGGCGTTCTCATGACACTCTTCTGTTCTCTCATGCCTATTCCTATAACTCACGCCTTATCCTTTCCGGCGTTATAGCCTCTTTGTTCAAGGGATTTAAGATCCCTTCCATGTCTCAGTTCTTCCGCAATTCCGATAATCCGGATGCCGTTGTGTGTGATGTGTGGATAAAGATTGTGCGCAATTCCAAGTCGTTATGGGTTGTTTCCCAATCTTCTCTTCCAGGAGGAAGAATCCCGCGTTACCTGTTCTATCCGGATCCCAACGCAACGGAATGTCGGATAATCTGTGCGGATGGTTCCGGAGGATGGTTGCTTCCTCTGAAAACACATGATTTCCTGAACGGCGCTTATTGGTTTGATGGCCTTGGAGAGGAAAGAACCCCTAAGCAATCCGATCTCGAAGCACCCTCAACCACATCTGACTCATTGCCGCGTGTGAGCGAGCGCAACAAAATTTTTCAGTCAGAGGTCGGGAATCCATTCCTGTTCCCTCTCGAAGGCCGTGTCTCAGTCGGATCTGGCGATGTCATGGCCACCTCGGCTGCCGTCCGGGCTCTCTCTCAGGGTCAGTTCGGTCAGTTCCCGGTCTATGCTTTTGCCTCTGATGGTGTCTGGGCTCTCGACACCTCCGGTTCCGGAACGTTCTCATCTGTGCGCCCTGTGTCAAGAGATGTCTGCACGGATCCTGATGCCATAACTCAGGTGGATGATGCTGTCCTGTTCCCATCAAAAAAAGGGATAATGTTGCTCTCTGGTTCCTCTTCTTCTTCATTCTCGGAGATTATTGAGGAAGAATTCCCTTTCCCTGCTGAATCAGCATTGCCATTTTGGCCTCAGATTAGGGCCGCATCAGGATGCTCTTTCCCGGAGTTGAAGGTTGTGCCGTTCTCTCAGTTCATGGATGGTTGCAGGTTGGCATACGTTTACAATCTCAAACGGATTATCCTCTTCAATCCGGAATACCGTTATTCCTTCATCTTCTCCCTGGAGTCTAAGAAATGGGGGATGGCATCATCTTCTTTAGTCTCCGCTGTTAACGCATATACTCATGCTTATGCAATTGATACTGCTGGAGATCTCCTTGATCTTTCTCTTTCATCCGGCGTTGCGGTAAAAGTTTTCCTTATGACACGTCCTTTCTCTTTCGGAATGCCGGATGTCATGAAGACTATCCGGACGATGATCCAGCGCGGTGTCTTTGGGAGAAATGATCTCCAGTGTGTCCTTTTCGGATCGCGTGACCTTTCCTCGTGGATCTGCATCCGTTCTTCGGAAGAGGCTGCCTTGCGAAATTTTCACGGATCCCCCTATAAGATGTTCCGATTAGTTGTATTCGGTACTCTTGCTCCAGAAAAGTCGCTCACCGGTGCTTCTGTACAATTGGATTTGCGATTAACCAATCGCCTGCGATAGATAATTTGGGTATGTAATAGGGGAGGGGAGCCGTTTCAAAATGACTCCCCTCTCTCAGTTAAAATAGATGTGGTCTGATTCTCAGGCGGTGTCGGCTCCCGCGACGAGAGTTCACACAGGCTCTCAAAGCGACTTTTGCCTCCTCCCGTTTCTCTATCCATATCCGCGTTTTTTCCGGATGCGTGATCGACAGCCAATCCTGCAACACATCACAAACCAGATATTCATGCACGAGCCTCTCCATTAAGTTGAGGGTTGTCTGCGAGAAGTCGTCCGGTAGCCTCAGCCTGATACCGAAGACGCTCCTCCTGGGGAGTCTGTCATTCAGCACTTTCTTTCTGAGTTCTACTTTAGTATAAGGATAGAGTAGCTCAGTGAGAACGGCGTGTGCCTTGTCGAGGATCCTTTCAACTCGATCTCGGTTCCCCTCCTGGACTATATCCTGAAGAGTATGCCGGATCTCATCGTCAACCTCTACCATTATATGCCCCTCTACGAATGCCAAATTGGCTATATCATAGAGAAGTTCCTTATGTTTAAAGAGGAGCACCGCAATGCGATACCCCTCCTCGTTTCTCTCTCCACATTCGATCATCGTCCCTGGAGGTTAGTTTTGTGAATATGTCGGACGGATGGGACGGCTGCGCTTGTAGAGAGCGCGCTTCACGTTCTCCAGACTTACGGCGGCCAAATCGATATAATCTTTGGCGTCCGCTTTGTTGGTAATGGTGAACCAGTCGGCCAGAGTCAGACATACGATGTAGGAGTGTATTCCCTTCCCGAGGCTGTCTGCCGAGGCGTTGTTATAGTTGCTCGGCAGCTTGAACTTGAGGCTCAGAACCCCGTCGTTGTCAATCTCTTCATTTATGAGATTGTCAGAGGTGCTCTTGTCTTCGTCCAGATATTCACCGAGCAGACTCTTCAGGCTCGTGAAATGTGTGGCCATGGACCGACGCAGCTGCGTTGAGTCTTCCTCGTCCTCGGAGGCCTGCATGTTTGAAGCTGCCTCATAATCCTTTGCTTTTTCAGCTTCACGTGCCCGCCCGGTCAAATAGGCCTTGTTTGTGATGTCATACATCATCTCCTTCACCTGAAGCTCTACTGTCAGACTTTTTTTCTTCTCTGCCATTTTCTTCTTGTTTTTGGTTATAGATTTATTCGTTAGGATAAGATCCCATCGCGTTTATTTCCCGAAGGTCGGACGCTTTGGTCTTTTCTTGTAACACGCTTTCCGGTGAACACCTTCAAGAAACGAAGCTGCCGATGCCGCATATTCACCGGCTTCGCGCTTGTTAGTGAAGACGTACCATTTAGCTGTGATGTTCATTACGAAGAAGCTGAATAGCTCCTTCTCCATACTGTCTCGCAGGCTTTCGTCAAATGAGGACGACAAGGAGAGGGTCAGGTGAAATCCTGTCGAGTCGGTCTCCTCTTCATCCAAATACTTCTTTAAAGCCTCACACGTTGCTACGCAGCTCTCTGTCCAAAAGCGCTCAAGCTGACTCTGATCCGCATCGGTTGTCATCATGCGGTCATACGCCTTCGGATCTTCATCCTTCAGCTTTGCGCCTGTATATGAAGTCGTCTGCGCCACCTCTTCATACACTTTCTGTTTTTCAATTAATAATGAAATTGTTATCATTCTCCTGTTCTCTTATTTTTTAATTCTACTCACGTCGCTTTTTTGCCAACCATGCGAGGATTGCAATCAGCACCACCGACGCGCCCAGTCCTCCGATTGCGATGCCGCCGAAATCCATCTTTGTCTTCTCCCATTTCGTCAGGGCGCGTTCAACCGGATAGGGCACCTGAATGGAATCCGTCTTCTGCATTGACAGCTGTGTGCGGAGCTCTTGGATTATGCTGTCCTGCTCGGTAAGCTTTTGCTCCAGCTCTTTCTCATGATTCGTGGCGCGGTAGACAATCCGCTCGGTGTCGTGCCGGGCCGTGTCGCCGTTCTCCCGCAGGATCACGGTCTCTTTCGTGCGGTCAAAAAGCGAATCGGAGCGGACCTCTTTCTGATTGCGCGACTCGAAGAGCCTCAGAAGGCGGTTGTAGATTCCCGTTGTGTCTGCTTCCTTATATTCGGTGCGCACCGATTCCATGGGGACATATACCGTCTTCCGTCCGCACCCGGTCAACGCACCTATCAGCAACGCGGCGACGACAACGAGGATTGCCCCGGCGATCATCCCTCCGATCTCCCGCCAGACATTGCGCATGGCATCGTGCATCATTTCATCTTTCTCTTCCATTCCGGTAATTTTTTTTGCACACAAGTGCGATAATTACTACTTTTGTGTAGAAAATCGTGTTTCACGATTTTGGGTTATTATACGGGCGAGGGTATTCGTGAGGATGTCCTCGCCTTTTTTACCTGCTCTTGCAATATGCGATTATCCCCTCCACATGGAGGCGCACGATCGCGTCAAATCCGGTGTCGCTCTGGAGCCATGAAGCATCCGCACGGTTATCCATGAAGAAATTCTCGGTCAGGACGGCGGCGCATTTGCTCCGGTAGAGGATAGTCCAGTTCTCCTCCTTGTCGCGGTCGCCGTCGGTCATGTCGGTGCGGATCTTCAGCTTGCCGGGGAAGAGGCCCCCAAGCACTTTCTCAGCCGCGTCATAGAGACAATCGGCCAATCGGTCGCTCTGTGTCTGTCCTTTCGTGGTCCACGCCTCCCAACCGGAGGCCGTCATCCAATCCTTTCCATTCCCGGCGGCATTGAGATGGATGCTGACAAGACAAACGTTATCCTTCCCCACCTGGTCACAGATGGCGTTCACTCTTGCGGCTCTCTCACCGAGAGGGATGTCGGCATCCTCCGGCACAAGCTCGATTGCGTCGATGCCCTGTCCGCGTAGTCTCCTGACTACTTCCCTGGCAACCTTGCGGGCGTATGTATATTCGCGTAGCTGTCCGTCAGGACTGCGTTTCCCGGGAGTGCCGATCCCGTGCCCCGCGTCAATCGGCACTTTTATGTTGTGTCTGAACATTGTTCGGTCATGTTAATGGTGTGTCATTCTCTTTGTCTATCTCGGTGGTCTGGGAGTTATCGAAGACATGGCCCGACAGACGTTCCCTCGGAGGTTCGCCGTGGTCGCAATCCCCACGTTTGCATATCCACATGGTCAGATATTGTATGCGCCGCAAGAGGAGTCCGATTTTTTGGATCAGGTTCTTCTCGCGTTCGTTGGCCGCTATGAGATCGCGTTGAACTGAACGGAGATAAGTGGTCTGGTTGGTGAAGCGTTCCTCCCAATCCTTGATGTCCTGCTGATGGCGGTCTTCCTTCTCGGCGTTCACCTTCAGAAGGTCTATGATACGCTGGTTCGCCGTGTCGAGCTGCTCTTTATAAAGATGCCATTCGTCAGTCTTGCCCTCGATCTTGGCTTTCGACACTTCGGCGGATTTGAGCTGGGCTTCCAGATCGCGCATCTTCCTGTTGTGCCTCCAGAGGAAAAGGGAGGCAAGCCCTCCGGTTCCGACGAACGTGGAGATGCCCGTGATGAGACTTGAAGACAATTCATTTATCATTTCGTCTGTTCTGTTTTACGGTTTGATAGTCATGGTGTAGCTTCCCCGGTCGATTGCGCCGTTGAGTGTTGTGGAAAGTCCGAGAGTCACCACATACGTCCGGCCTTTGTTGTTGGCCGTAGCCCACTCAATCAGTGTGTAAAGATTCATCGACACGGAGGCCGATCCGCTTTTGTTGACTGTTAGCGACTGAACGCGAGACTCGTCCCAAGAGATTTTATTGTGGACCGTCGGCGTAGCATTGTCATACCAATAGGAATTTGTATCAACAGGTCTTGCATAGATTTTTTCTCCACTCGTCGCTTGACTCGTCCACGCCCCCTGAAACTGAAACATCGCCTTGTTGTTGTCGAGATTCCTGAAGATTCCGGCAAAGTAGAAGGCGGCGTAGGATGGATTGGAGAACTTGATGTTCAAACCTACCCCGAGAGGCATGGCGATGCCTATCAGCGGATAGCTGGAACCGGTCACCTCGCGCCATGCGGTTGAAGCGTCAAGCAAAGGATTTGCAGGAGCCGTGTTGTTGTCGATGTTCGGAACTTTCAGGTCGCTGTTGAGCCATACCGTGACGCGGTAAATGCTCCCGGGGTACATTCCGAGGCTCCGGAGGTCGGTGATGTCAACATACCAGTCTTTGTAATACTTCTTGACGTTTGCGGCGGTGTTCCCGAGGGTCCGGTATGTCCCGGTCTCCTGACATTTGAGGGCGTGCATGAAAGCCACCCTCGTTCCTGCCACAGATGGGGCTCCGGGCTGGGATGTGGTTTCGACAAGCACCATCGGATAAAGGTTGACAATATCGGAGATTCCGGCCTTCTGGAGGATAGAATCAAGGTTGACACGATAGAATTTCGCGTCTTCTCCTTCTCCTGTGCCCCCGCCCTCGCCGATGAGTCCCCCGTCCTGCGTTGTGCGGAAGTAGCCCTCAAACGTGAAGTGAAGACCCATCGGGGTATCAAAGAATGCCTCCTTTGAATAATCATCCACATAATCGGATGGCTTGGCTATGTGGCAGTAGTTCTCGAAGTCTGTTATTCTTGCAGGGTCAATTCCTTTGCGCACGCGCTCGTATGTAAACGCATGTTCGGCCATGCTTGTAGGACTGCATGACCTCGGAACCGTGATCCCGAAGTTGGCGGCGGCGAAATCGGATTGTGCGTCGGCCTGTGATGCCTTCCAGATATGCAGAAGGTCGACCGTGTCCTTTCGGATGGGCTTCGCCCATGACCACATGTTTATCCATTCGGAGGAACACTGGTCTTCCCAGTTGTGTGAAGCAATCCCAATAGCCGCCACCACGTCGTCGGAGTTGACCGGGGCCGTGATGATGCCGGTTGTCGGATTGTAAGGCATGGTTTAGAGCTCTGCGATTACGTCCATGACGGCTAATATCTGTCCGGTGGTCCAGTCATTGCTGTCGATGAGCCGCCCGAGGGTCTCGTGTTTGAGAGGCTGGATGGAGATCTCAACCTCCGGATCGAGTAATCCCTCCGACACTTTGGCGAGCTCCCGGTCATACTTGATGAACGTCTCCCGCTCCTCTTCCGTAAGCTCCTGCTCGCGGTTGAATTTCTCCGCGATAACGTCGAAGCCCTCGGGCTTGAGACGCTTCTGTGCGTCCTTGAAGTCGGCGTCGAATTTCTCGGTGATTTCGCGGAGCGGACGGATTGTCTTCAGGTATGGGAATTTCTCGTCTGATTCAAGTTTCTGCATCTTCGATTTGTCAAGGATGCGGTAAGCGTCCACGACTTTGCGGGTTGTCATCTTGATGTTGTTTCCTTTCTTTGTTGCCATGATTTTATGCTGTTACAGGGTTAGAGTTTACATTTGCCTTCACGTCGGTCATGAATGCGTGGATTGCGGTGAGGATTGCCTGAGATTCGGTCTCGTCGGCGTTGTGGATGTAGAGATTGAGCTGCTTCTGGCCGTTTGAGTCAAACGACGCGATGTTCCCGCCCTCCATGTTCTCGGGCGATTCCGATGATTTCCTCACCTCTCCGCTTTCAAAGCGGACCACGTTGCCATATTCGATGCGGACGTTGGCCGAGATGTCGTAGCCGCGGGATGCGTCATCCTTGTTGCTGTACTTGACCGTTGCCGAGATAAGCTGGTCGGCGGTCACATTCTGATTGGTTGTTGCCATGATTACTTATATTTAAGTTGTTCGATTTCTCGTTTCAGTTCTCTGTTCTCTTTCTCCAGCTCCGCGATCCTATCCTCGTGGCTCTTTACCGACACGATCAGCTGGTCGATGCGGAATATCTGTTCTTTCTGAGCCTTTGTAAGCACGGGGATGAGGACTCCGTAATGCACTCCCCATAATCCGTCGTTGAACATGTTCTCGTCAACGAGCCACGGGGCGACGGGCTTGGTCTCCTGCGCAATCAGTCCAAACTGCACCTCGTCGGTGTCGAATACGGCGAACTTGCTCCTTGCGAGCTTGTTCCACTTGAATTGCTTCGGGTTGAGAGCCTTGATGATTTCGGAGGCGTTGAAGTCGCGGATTTCTGTTTTGAGCCTGATGTCCGACGTATTCTGGCCTCTTGCGGAGACATACCCGTCGGAGTATATTCCGGCGGATGCGTAGAATACTCCTGCGGAGGACATGTTGAATTTGTTTGTTCCTCCGAATGCGAAGTGAAGATCTGTGCCGCTGTTGAGGAGCTCGAGGGCAAATAGGCGGTTGGCTCCGGTGTGGGCGGCTGCTGATCCATTGCGGTAAGCGACTATAATAGGAGTCTGCGCGTTGTTGTCCGCAATCCCGACATTTAGAGAGCCATATCCGTTGTTCCAGCTTGCGCCTGCGTAACCCTCGCAACAAAAACCGCCGGATGATAGCCATACGGCGTAGTAATCGCCCACACCCTCAATCAGCAGGCGCTTGTTGTTGTAATTTCGGATATATGTCGCGTCTTTCATGTACCACCCGCCGCCGTATGATTCGTTATACCATCCGGTTGAGCCGGTGGTCCGCACCCATGAATCGCAAATGAAAGATGCTGTGTTTAGGGCGTATGATGAAGAGGATGTGCCGAACATGCCTTTTGTGGCGTATGCTGTTCCGTTTACGTCGAGATCGTAAGCCGGGGACATGGTTCCAATTCCAAAATTACCTCCTTGTCCAATTTTTATGATGGATTTAGTCCATGATGTCTTTGTATGTGTGGCAATTACCAACCCTCCATCTGATTGCGATGAGAAGTAAATGCCTTTCCCATCTGAAGCATTTGGATTCTGAAAGAACAGATATGTTGATATATCTGCCCTTGGGATGTTTATCATTCCGCTTGCGACAATGTTTGTTACTCCTGACAATGCTCCACTGACATTTGCAGAACCATCAAATGATTGTCCCCATATCGTGCGCGCGGTCTGGAGCTTGGTCGCGGAGGCGACGTTGGAAGATGTGAAGGCAAGTGTTTTCCACGGATACCAAGAATCTCCGTTACCTGTCCGGAAGTGAAGATGAACATTATCATTAGTTGAAGTAGTAGCATTTGAGCATATCTGCCAAGAAGCATAAGCTCCACTCCATCCCTTGATCTGTAGCCCAGAATACCAATTATTAGATGGAGTCCCAACACTATTGAACCAGAATGAAGCGGTATAATCTTCAAAATAAGACGGCAACCTCTCAGCATCTCGCACATCTCTCACTCCAATATATTTTGCTGTCAAAGCCCCGTTATGTACTCCGTCCACCGTATCAGCATCCAATCCTGAGCCGGAGCCCTGGTTGCCCGAGTGCCAGATGGTGCCTCCATTGTAGTACAGACTGCCATTATCCTTTAGTCCGAGATACCATTGCTTTGTGGCATTCCATAGATATACTCCTGACGTTGCGTTGTAGCCTACCCATCCCTTGATTGTTCCTCCAATAGCCAGTCTCATGCCAATTTCAGTAGTCGCATTAGTATCCAGTATCAGAGGAGAGGAGGCCGCGCCATTCTTCAGCGTCCCTCCCGTCAGCGGAAGATAGTTGGCTACTGCCGATGTTATGTCGGAGGTCAAAGCGATAGTGCCTGACTTTTTAGGATGCGCTATTTCGAACGACGTTGTGCCGTCATTGAATCGCCAAACGGCATTGTTGCTAGGAAGGAGATAGAAAACACTCCGTACTCCGCTCGGCTCTCCCAATATCAGACCCGCATAGTTGTTGGATGCTCGTCCGATAACAATGCCCTCATCGTCACCGCTATTTTGGACACGTCCGCTTACTTTCAGTCCTGCGGTATGGGTTTTCAATGCGCTTATCGTCTGCGCGGTGTTCAGCGTGACATAATTAGCAAGCGACTGATGCGAGGTCAGATACCCGCTGTCGTTGGTCAGCTGGGAGACCTTGGTGGGGATGTCGGAGGTGAAAGCGAGCGTTTTCCATCCATCCCATACGTTGTTGACGAAATGCCGGAATTTGAGAGGCTGGTTGGAGCCGTATGTCGTGCCGAGTTGGAAAGCGTAGTTGTTGGAGGAGTGTGACGAGTGAATCACCAATTGTGCGTTGGGGTCGGCGTTGATTCTGTAGAATCCGGACTTGCGGACTCCGTCGGCAGTTCCGCCCTGGTCTATGGTTGCGGTGTCGCCTGTGCCATACACGAATCTTGACAGGGGGATTCCTCCAAGTTTGGCGGAGTCTGCGGCTTGTGCCGATTTGCCGAGATAGAGGGATTGTGCATCTGTCTTGCTGAGTTTGTTCTGGTAGAGCTCCCATCCGAGGTTTGCGCCTAGGGCATCGGTTGTTCCGGAACCGGGGTCGGTTGACGGCCACGATTTCAGGAGATTGAAGGCTGTGCCACCGCTGCCTGAGCCTCCTGACGAGTTGGCTCCTCTGGCAGATACAGCCCCGACGGAATAGATACCCTTTGAGAATTTGAGCATTCCGGCGTTTGAGTCGTAGGTTATCTCGCAATCGCCGATGCGCAATGCGGTTGCCCGAGCTGTTCCGTTTACGTCGAGATCGTAAGCCGGGGACATGGTTCCAATTCCAAAATTACCTCCTTGTCCAATTTTTATGATGGATTTAGTCCATGATGTCTTTGTATGTGTGGCAATTACCAACCCTCCATCTGATTGCGATGAGAAGTAAATGCCTTTCCCATCTGAAGCATTTGGATTCTGAAAGAACAGATATGTTGATATATCTGCCCTTGGGATGTTTATCATTCCGCTTGCGACAATGTTTGTTACTCCTGACAATGCTCCACTGACATTTGCAGAACCATCAAATGATTGTCCCCATATCGTGCGCGCGGTCTGGAGCTTGGTCGCGGAGGCGACGTTGGAAGATGTGAAGGCAAGTGTTTTCCACGGATACCAAGAATCTCCGTTACCTGTCCGGAAGTGAAGATGAACATTATCATTAGTTGAAGTAGTAGCATTTGAGCATATCTGCCAAGAAGCATAAGCTCCACTCCATCCCTTGATCTGTAGCCCAGAATACCAATTATTAGATGGAGTCCCAACACTATTGAACCAGAATGAAGCGGTATAATCTTCAAAATAAGACGGCAACCTCTCAGCATCTCGCACATCTCTCACTCCAATATATTTTGCTGTCAAAGCCCCGTTATGTACTCCGTCCACCGTATCAGCATCCAATCCTGAGCCGGAGCCCTGGTTGCCCGAGTGCCAGATCTTATTGCCATTCCAACTCAATATGGTGGAGCCTTGTATTCCGAGCCTTCCGTATTCGGTGCCGTTCTGCCGGAATGAGATGTATGACCAATAATTCTCCGTGTCGGTATTGTTGAGGACAATCTTGGCGTCCGCGCCGCCTTGTGCTATAAGTTTGCCAGCCTGCAATGCTCCGGAGCAGATCAGCGTGTCATCGCTTGTGTTTGCTCCCAGCGTGATCCCGGAGGTGTAAGATGCGGAAGTCCAGCGGATCCTCAGACCTTCTCCGGATCCTGAGCCTTGGTCATGGAGGATGAGTCCGTCCTGGAGGCCTGATGTGTTTGTGGGCTTGATTGTAAGAATTCCCGTCAGCGTCCCTCCCGTCAGCGGAAGGTAGTTCCCCAGCGACGAGGAGAGGGCGTAACCCTTGTTCTCGACCCATGTCTGAGTGGCATATCCGGTAAGCGACGAGCTTGTGAGGTAGCCTTTGCCTGTTACCCATGTTTCGGTGGCATATCCGGCCAGAGAGGGGATGTCCGTTTTCTTGGCATAGTTGTTGGCCGTGAGATATTGCGCGAGCTGTGTCTCGTCGAGGCCGGGATTGACGGCAGATTCGTTCGGGTTGAGACCGCGGGCCGACAGGAATTGGTCGGTGTAGAGGCCGAAGAGAGCCTTGATGCGGGAGCCTCCTTTGCCGTCCGGCTCCTTGATGAACATGGAGTTGAACTTAGTCACGAAAGCGTCAATGTCTGACTTCCAGGAGTCATATCCGCTCTTGAATGTGTCGAAGGTTGTGACCGGGAGTTTCGCATCGAGAGCTGACTGCAATCCCGACACGTCTGAAATGGCGTGGGAGTGCAGGGCATTTGCCTTGTTTGATAGCAGGTTGGCGAGTGTGTCGGCTTCGGTGTATGTGTCGAGGAAAGCGACGATCTCATCCCACTTGTTTATCACGCTGTCGGCGTCGCTCCCGAGGATTGCAGACAGATTTGTGGCCGTCTGGTTCCAAAGGGACCGTTCCGCGCTCGAGACAAGCTCCGATTTCAGGGCGTACCCGTCAAGACTCGGGATGTCGCTCTTCTTCGCGTAGTTGTTGGCCGTGAGATACTGCGCGAGCTGTGTCTCGTCGAGGCCGGGATTGACGGCAGATTCGTTCGGATTGAGACCGCGGGCCGACAGGAATTGGTCGGTGTAGAGTCCGAAGAGAGCCTTGATGCGTGACCCGCCTTTGCCGTCCGGCTCCTTGAGGAACATGGAGTCGAAAAGAGCCTTGAAAGAGTTGAAGTTTGAAATTGTAAGATAAGCAGAGTCAGCTTCGGATTTGGTTAGATATCCTTTTCCTGTTACCCATGTTTCAGTTGCATACCCTGTCAGGGAGGGTATATCCGTCTTGAGGGCGTATGGAGAGAGATCCGGGATATCTGTCTTGAGGGCGTATGGAGATAGATCCGGGATGTCTGTCTTGAGAGCGTATGGAGATAGATCCGGAAGAGAGGTGAGATATCCCTGCGACTGGACCCAGCTCTGTGTGGCATAGTTGTTGGCCGTGAGATACTGCGCGAGCTGAGTCTCGTCGAGGCCGGGATTGACGGCAGATTCGTTCGGGTTGAGACCGCGGGCCGACAGGAATTGGTCGGTGTATAGGCCATACTTAGCTTTGATGGCCCATCGAGGAGATTCTTCAGATCCAATGTTGACCTTCTCAAATAGATCCGAGAATATTGATCCGTCGAGTTTATCATCAAGGACATCCTGAAGACCTGTAACTTCGGAGATGACGTGTGTATGGTCTTTGGGAGCAGCTTTTTTGATAAGATTTTCAAGGCGGGTTATATCTGTTCGGTTTAAGATTTCTTCTAATCTTAGATCGCCATCTTTCAGATAGCCCTGATTCTTTACCCATTGTTGAGTGGCATAAGAGGTAAGGTCAGGAAGGTCTTCTGTTTTGGCATAGTCTTTGAGAATATTATCAAATTCTTTTAAATGACTATCCCCCTCAACCCATTCTCCGTCTTTCATACAGATCCATATCCGCCCCGGGAATGATGTTCCTACAAAGGCCCACATTCCTTTAGTTGGATTGGGATATTCCTCCAGAAGTTTCTCCTTTGTCTGGAACATGCAGCCATACGGATGTACCCAGCGCTTCGTCCGGAGAGTCCCGGCTATGGTCACATTGTTATGAAACGTGTGATCTCCATAATGGTCATGGTTGTTACGTGGCTCACGAAGTAGCTCTGGAGGTTCTCCATCGCCGGATATTCCAACTTCTATTTCTTCGTTACCAGGTATCTCTCCTCCAGCAGATACGAATGCATCATTTTCAGAAAACTCCCCTCCGGTTTGAAGCAAAACGCCATTCTCCGATCTCTCACTTGTATCTGAAAGTGAGCCCCCGGTTGATTCTGGTGTTTCCGCCATAGCCTCTATGATGATCGTATCTTCCAATTTATTTAATTGCTAAGTTCCTTGCTCTCTTCAAGTAAAAAGGTTGCTAAATCTCTTTCTCCGATTGTTTGTGCACTCAGATATCCGGTATAAGCCACAACTGCACTTCGTAACTTCTCGCAGATCTCAATTCCTTCCCCCTTTATTTTGGGAATGGGAAGATATCTTCCGCGTTGAAGTGTCACTCCGTTTCCTCCCGTACAGCTCCAGAATTCAAGCACCAGGCCGGTAGGCTCACTGACTATTGCTACAACAGGCTTTTGTGGATTCCCTCTGAGTCCTGCGAATCGTGATGACTGATGAAGATATTGAGGATCGGATTCAACTATTGGCTCCGTAACTGCTCTTTCCCAATCGCTCATTTTGAAGGTGATCAATCGTAGAAAATCATCCGGAAGCTGCATCCTTCCTCTCCCTTTCCCAATCTCTTCCCGGAATGTTATGCTCCCGCTTAGTGGCTTCCCGCTGTCCAATAACCATATCGGGGCATTCCCTTCTATGATTCTTGCAGCTGATTCCAGCTTACTCCTGATGATCTCGTCGAGAGTTAGGGTAGTGCTGTCTCCTACTTCGGCAAGTGATCCGTCACTCTCGTTCATATCCATGGCGATTCTGACGTCTCTTATTAGATCATCCGTGCGATATATCATATAGTCGTTTTATATGAATTTGAATATAATGCCATGCTTGGCTGCACATTCCTGAACATCATTTCGGGTGCGGAGTGGGGCGGGCTTTTCCCCGTAATGATCCTGGAGATACTGCTTGGCGACGTCCTTGCAGCTCACTTCCACAACTTCAAGATCCTTTTCATCCTTCTCTCCTTCGAGCGCAGAGTGTTCCTCTGTTTCTTCGTCCTCATCCACGGGATCCTCCTCTTCTTCCTCTTCATGCGCTGCATTTTCTTTTTGAATAGGAGCTGAAACTTGCTCGGTCATGAGTAGAGGCACAGGAATAGCCGCCGGATCCGGAGATGTCAAACTGTTAAGCTTGGTCTCAATGGTTGATTGCTGAGTTGCAGGTTCCGGTTCGTTTTTGCCTATCTTGACTTCTCCTCCAAGTGGATATTTACTCTTGAGTGTGATTACTCCATTGCGAAAATCTGCACTGTTCTCGATGGCGAGCTGAACTATAGGATCAACAGTTGTGAATGTAGCAGGAGTCACACCCTTCTTCGACACCATACCTCCGGTGAATGAAACGTGTACTCTCGTCTTACCAAGAAAAAAGACGGTGTGTTTCTCTGCCAGATGGTAGATGGCGTATGTTTTTTTATATTTCTTCATTGATGTTGAATAGTTATATGGGAGCGGAGATCCTATCCGCGTCCGGATAGCCTATAGGTCTTCTCCGCTCCCAAATCTCAAAAAGGGTTTTCTGATTAGTTGGTTTTGATCTCACCTACATATTCTGACCACGTCACGGTGGTAGTGGCCGAAGTGCCTTCTCCGGTTGTCGTCACTTTTGCCTGCCAGCTCTGGCCTGTCATGGCGCCGGCAGAGATGCCGGGACAATCCACCATAAGGACGTAGACCTTACCGTTGGTGGGATTTGTTGGAGCTGCGCTGTCTCCCCACAGTTCAAATGTTGTCTGTCCCTCGACTGAGCAGTTCCCCTCGCCGTCAATCCAGATATGAGCGTTCCCTTTCAGTCCGAGAGCATCCCATACCACTGTGCTCTCTCTCTTGGCCTCTTCTCCTTCAATATCCTCGCTGCTCTTGTGCTCGGCTGAATATACGTAATGCACAAGGCCGTTGGAGTAGTTGATAACTGCCGCTGAATTGCTCCAGCCCAGACGGTTCAGACATGGCTCAAGTTTGAACTCAAGATCTCCGAAGATGGTGTGGATGTTGGTGACCTCCCAGCCGATCTTGTTGGTCTTGACGGCGATCTGAACTTCAGGATGCTTGGAGAAGTCAATCGTCTGGATATTCTCGATGAAATTCTTTCCTGCAAGTATTATCACAGACTTGGGCACGTC
This sequence comes from uncultured Sangeribacter sp., assembly GCA_964425935.1. Taxonomy (GTDB): domain Bacteria; phylum Bacteroidota; class Bacteroidia; order Bacteroidales; family Muribaculaceae; genus Lepagella. Next base: position 6,799 of record CAYROR010000041.1, on the reverse strand, counting down.
ATCGCCGGTGAAGATCATCTTGGCAAGCGCAATGAATTCTTCGTAAGTCCATTTCCCTGTTTTGTCAAGATGACGGCGGATCTGCCAGCGCACTCCCTCTGTCGTGTAGATATACTGGGTTCCCAGTTTTGTTTCTATGGGGAATTTTGAAGGACGCCCTGCCCAAAGCGTTCGGTTGCCGTCACATTTGAATTTCTTGATCTGCATCTGAGCGATCAATGCTTTGCCGAAGGGAATGTGCTTGCGCTGAGCCTCGAAGTAGTCACTGACGATATTGGAGAAACCTCGCTTCTGGCAATAAAGAAGATACGGCGACGGAACGATGATGTTCGGGGCCACATTCTTCTGGGTTTCATAGAGAGCATTTCCCAGAATGATAAGGGTTGTGCCTGCAGGAATGGTCGGAATGGTGCCGATAGCGTCAGTTTCATTCTCTTTCTGACCATTTACCGCCAACACTATAGGTTCTTTATCCACATCGGTTATGCCTGTCACAAAGAGCATAAGCTCTTTACCGGGAGTAAGGTTCTTCCCTTTGGCATCATATCCGTCAACTCCTTTCACAAGCACTGTCGTGAAAGGCTGGAAGAGCCCTCGGTCTGACCTGTCGAGCTTCAAAACGCAGTTCTCATCACCCTGGCCACCGATCTTTGCTGTGGTCACAGCCTGACATTTCGGCTCATCAAGAGCATAGTGTTCCACTTCCGGGGAGGTGACCCTTACTCGTTTGGCACTTAGCATGAGTTGCATCAGGGGGGTGTCGTCACTGTTGAACTGATAGATCTCTCGGTCAATGTCGCTCTCGATGAAATGGCCCGGGCCGATGTCTCCCGTTGCGTTCGCTGCCGCGCTCACGGTTGCAGCCTGTCCCGGCACCTGCGTCCCCAGACCTCCCGTTCCTGGTGAAGGTGTCAAGGTTTCACTCGAAATGCTGGCCGGACCACTGTTAAGATATGAACCTGTAGCAGCGGGAGCTGCTGTTGTTGATCCTGCTGATGGTGTTGTTTCCTCTGCCATATTGTCTATTTTATTATGATATTTGTTATTTTCTGTCTGTCTCAATAAGCCCACCTGATCTGATTCCTCCGGACGCTAATGCAACCGCACTAACTGTCAATGGACTTCCCGGCAATTGGCTTTTTAGCCCTCCGCTTCCTGAATTAGCCTCCAGTGGAAGTGATTTCGCTACTCTAACTACAATGCCCATGGTTAATCTGCTTCGCGTGCGAGATCGAAGATGGTTTTCGTTCGGTTGTTCTGTTCTGGTGTGCTGTTTCGCCCGTTAAGGTTCGTAATGCCATCTCCCTTTTTGCTTTTGCGAAGATTCTCCGTGATTTTGGCATTTCGTCCGGCTACTTCCCCCTCCTCTTGTGCGTTTGCCACGTCAGTATCATGGTTGATGCCGTTGGCGATAAGGGCTATTGTTTCCGTCGAAAGTGTCCCCATGATCCCCTCTCGGATTATCTGGATCCATGCTGCTCCGATTGCATCTATCTCTTCGTCGGTGAGACCGTGCTGCTGCTGATACTCCGGAAGGGTCTTGGTGAGGGTCACGTCCATGTTCTTCTCATACTCTTCATCGAGTTGTCGGCTTTTGGCTACCCTTTCAAGATATTCCTTGTTGGCTTCTTCGATTTTGTCCTGCATCGCGGGATCGTCAAGTACGTCCTTCACCTCTATCCCCAAGCGTCTCACGAGGCTCATTACAGGGTCTTTACCCTCGCGCATGTCGTTCAGAAAAAAGGCGGCGTTCGGGTTTGCCCTGAACATGTCGCTCATCGACTTCTCGCGCGCTTTCATTGCCTCATTCTCCTGAGAGGTTTGCTCAAATTGGTCGTAATCGTCTGAAATCTGACCGAAGATTGCTTCGTCATCTTCAAATTGCTTGTCAGGATGTTTCTTGCGCAGTCGGTCTATGTGTTGGTCGCGTCTGCTTCTAACCGGGTTATTTTCAGCCATATTCTTATAAGTGTATGAGTATGTAAATTACTGGTTGCAAAAATAACTCTTTATATTCTTAACTCAGTTTTATCCGTTGCGGAATGAATTGATTATTTTTGTATTCGGAAAATCACATGAAATACTTTGGTTCAACAATACATTTCACGCATCAACGCAATGCTGAAATCATGCGCGTCTATCGGCAAAAGATAGTCGAGGCCGACGTTATACGCATGGACGAAATTTGCCGTCAGGTGGCCGAGTCTCCTTCGTCCCGGTTCTGGGTGAGTGAAGAGCGTGCGGCCATTGTCATTTCTGCTATGGAAGCCGGACGTGCTTTGCCCTGTATGACGGAATCTAAACGTGAAATGTTTACCGAGATATTCAGACGTTACAAAGAGTTGCGCCCTCTCTATCCAGATATGACCATTAAGAGTCTTGCAGGTATCATCGTAAATCAACCTGCTCCAAAATTCTATTACACCCCACGGACTATAGGGCAGTTCATTTCACGGATGCGTACAGGGTTCTATGACCGTAAGGAGGAAAAGAAGTGATGGATATTGCCAGTGATTTAAAATCGCGCCTAAAGGTCGTGGCCGACATGTTGAAGGAAAACGACCGTCGCAACGAGGTGATGTATGCCAAGTTCGACCCTATCACCGGCGAAGGCTCCGTCGGCCCTCGCGTTCGTGTTGCCATTCCGGACTTCATCATTCCGGTTCAATGGATTCCTGAAAGCATGATGAAAGTGGAATTTGTCAGGTGTCTTGTGGAAGCTGGTTCAATAGAGCGATTCCTTTCTGACGTTTTAGCAGTTTTGCCTAATGAGACAGATGTCTCGAAAGTCTGCCAACAATTTATCAGGATTCGTTGTCGCCATGACTTCCCTTTCTGGTGCGCATTTCTGGTTAAGGTTAAGAAAAAGGGCGGGGGTGACGATGTCTTGTTCAATCTTTGGTACCCTCAGCGTCGCCTCGTGGAGATGTTTGAGAAAAGTCGGTTGGCCGGTGAGCCTATACGTATCATCATGCTTAAGGCACGTCAGTGGGGGGGATCAACCACAACTCAGCTCTATATGGCGTGGCTTCAGTTTCTTCATCGGAAGGGTCTCAACTCTCTTATTATCGCTCATCAGGGTGCGGCATCAGATGAGATCAAGGATATGTTTGACCGCATGATTGCTGATTATCCGGTGGAGATGCTTCATCCCCTCGGAGATGTCTGGTCGGAAAATGAGGCCAAGATGGTAGGTGTCGGCAAATCCGGCTCCATTCATCGCGTGCCGCAACGTAACTGCAAGATTAAGATTGGAACTGCGGAGCGCCCTAATTCCTGCCGTGGTGGCGACTATAACCTCGTGCATCTCTCTGAGGTCGGCCTGTGGAAGAAGACGGAAGGTAAGGAGCCTGAAGATATTGTTCGATCCGCATGTTCCGGTATTCTCTATCGTCCTTACACGATGATTGTCTATGAGTCCACGGCCAATGGTACAGGTAATTTCTTTCATTCCGAATATCAGGCTGCCGCCTTTCCGGATCCCGATGCGAAAGTAAAATCTCAATTTTCACCTCTCTTTATCGCCTGGTTTGAGATTGAGCAATATTCCCTCCCGTTTAAAACCACTGATGATCTTGTCAATTTTGCATACGATCTCTGGAAAAACCGCGAGAACCGCTCTGCAATGTCAGCACGTGAAGAAAGTGGACGATATCTCTGGTGGCTCTGGGAGAAGGGCGCCTCATTGGAGGCAATTAATTGGTATGTGCATGAACGTGCCGGAAAAAACTCCCATGCTGTAATGGCTTCTGAGTTTCCTTCAGACGATGTTGAGGCGTTTGTGCATTCTGGATCCATGGTGTTCGATAAGTACCTTGTCAAGGAGTTTGAAGCTGCATGCTCTATTCCTCGATTCGTGGGAGAGGTGTATGGGGATGCCGATGAAGGCCGCCAATGTCTCAAGAACCTACGCTTCCGGGAAGACGGACAGGCCAATCTCTGGATATGGGCGAAGCCGGAGATTGATCCTGAGGTGAAGATTACCAACCGCTATCTTGTAGTCGTGGATATCGGAGGTCGTTCCGACAATGCGGACTGGTCCGTTATCGCGGTGTTTGATCGCCTTAATATGATTGATGGCGACCGTCAGGCAATCGTCGCGCAATGGCGTGGCCACTGCGATATTGACCGACTCGCCTGGCGTGCCGCCCAGATAGCGGCATACTACGACAATGCCCTTCTCGTCATTGAAAGCAACACTCTGGAGACTCACGACCGGGAACGGCAGATTGAAGGAGGCGACCAGTCTCAATATATCCTCAATCAGGTTTCCGATTTTTACTCCAACCTATACGCACGGCGCCAGTCGGAAGATGAGATAAGGCAAGGGATACCTCGTAAATATGGCTTTCACACAAATGCAGCCACAAAGCCTATGATTATCACGACGCTTATTAAGTGCGTCCGCGATCATCTCTACACCGAAAGAGACAAGCAGGTTCTCGACGAATTCCTGACCTATGAAAGAAAACAGAACGGCGCATACGGCGCAATCGTCGGACGCCATGACGACCTTCTTATGACTCGCGCCATAGGCCTTCACATTTCTCTTTATGAAATGGATATGCCGAAGATAATCAAACTCGCCGATGTGCGCCACAAAAAAAGAAGAGGCCACGTTTCCGAAGCCTCCATCTGATCCGAATTTGATTATTTTTGTATTATGCCCGGCAGTTTTAGCTGTCGGATTTATGCTGCGGCCAGCATTGCCTGAGCTCTGGTCACCGCATCCATGTTTGCTCCCTGTCGTGCCTGTCTCATCAGCTCTGGAGAAATGTCTTGTGGTGTTCCACCTCTTTCCATCTCCTCCTGCTGGCTCTTCACGCTCTGCAATAAAGAGTCTGCAAATGGGAAATCTCCATGCTCCAGAAGCTGCTGAAGTGTTATCTGTCCCATCTTGAAGATTTCCAATAGGAAGTCATTTGCCATTGCCCTGTAAGCCGGTGTCGCGGTGCTTTCGGTGATGCTGAGGTCAAATTCCACATCGCTCAGTTTTTCCGGGTCATAGATTGCCTCCTTCCCGGCTATGTTGCAGGTGCGCTTGTCGTCGTAATACTGTTGGATATTCTTCACGTCCTTGTATGCTCCCTCCTTCACGAAATCCGAGAAGGTCTCCAGAAGGTCTAAGAGGGAAGTGGTGGCATTCTGTGTCTGCTGGCTGTATAGGCTCGCGCTCATGCCGGCAAAACCAGGCTTACCCTGAATTGCTCCATTCACTCCTGATATATCCTCGAAAAATTTCAACTGCATGTTAAGTAATTCAGATATACCGATCTGCGTGCAGTTGTTGGCTATCTGTTTCGGCAATGTTCCGCTCTTGTTGGGCTTTACTACAATTATGCCATCCGCGCGGGCCCATTCGTCTGCGATATCTTCCATGCTCATGTTGTCAGGAAGAGCGTCCTCCGGGAATATGAGCACTCCTTTTGCAGAGGTTTTCATGATGAAATCGTATAGCATGATCAGACGGTTGACGTATCGCTGCTGATCTATCACGTCGGCCACAAAGGAATGGATCTCTCCGTCGATAAAGGGATAGGCTGCAAAGACGTATGGGTGTTCTTTATGCTCGTATGGGGTCTCTCCCTCTTCGAGAACATCCCCGAATGGAGTCAGGAAATAGTAATACCAATATGAATCAATAAACCATTCTGCCTTGATGTAAGGTATCTCTTCCTCCGGTATTCCTAATGCCAATCCCTCTCTTCTGCGTTCATCATTCACTTTCGCAACTTCTTCCTGATAGTCCTCGATCTCTATCTTGAAGACTTCACCGCTGTTTATGTCATGGCAGCGGTAGCGTGCCTTGCTCTCCTTCCTCCAAACCTCAATTACACGGCATAGGCTCGTGTCTGAGGGCACCAGGAAATCATATTGGTTGTTGAGAGGGTATCCGAATTGTTCGTAGGCCATACCAACCACATTGGGATTCGAGGCGTGATGGTAAATTTCTCTCAATCGGCGCTCTTCAGCGGGAGTGCTTGCATACTTGCTGATCAATTCACCGTATGTGATATCATGGATCTCACCCAGGCAGCTCACGTCCCAGCCCCGGAAGTCACGCATGTTCGGGTCTATGAAGAAATTGTTCGGCTGAACATAGTCAGTCCAGCAGTCAAGCATATTCTTGCGCCAACCATGCCATTTACGATGAACCACAAAACCAGAGATTAGGAATTCTTCCATACTCCGGGCATTCAGTTTGCCCATGCGGTTTCGCTGCATGTTGTATTGGAGCACGGTTGACATTGTCTCGCCATATTTCTGCTCATCGCGGTCTCGTGCTGTGCAGGTCGGCTCCTTCGCCTGACTCTGATAGACCCCTAAGACTGACCGGATCATCCGTCGGATCAGGTTATTCTTAAGCGGTATGTTCCCTTGTTTTTTTATAAGTTCCGACTCACGCATACGCTGGCCGTCAACACATACTATGTCGTTCCATTGCTTGCCGTATGTATAGTTCTTGTTGCGCTCTCTGTCCCTGCGGAATCGGTCCATCTGCATCCAGTAGTGTTGTGCCTCCATCAGGACATCAAACGCCTTCTTCTCACCCCGGCGAATTTTCTGTTCCGCCACGGAGTCATATTTCCCTTTCGGTAAGATCCGGCTTACCCTATGTAGTTTCTTCTTTGCCATGCCATTTATGTTTTTGTGATTGGAGCGGAGACGTAAAGATAATCAATCCCTACGTCCCTGCTTTTTTTATCTATTGCTCTCGTAGCCTTCTATGTCTGAAAGCATGAGTTCGCGCGCCCTCACCATTGCCCTTGCAAGGGAATCGGCCTCTGCCGCTGTCTTG
>CAYROR010000040.1:0-24485 GCA_964425935.1 uncultured Sangeribacter sp. | reverse complement strand
TAAACCCAACTTAGAAAACATACTAAATCGAGTCAACCATTTTCAGGAAAGGTCACGGCGTCCTGTAGGATCGGCAGGATTATTGATATACGATCCGAAGTTAGACATTTTGGCTTATATAAAACTTGGACATCATTCAATCCCTAATTCTTGTCTTACCCTGTAATTCTTTACACATCCGGGACATTCTAAGCATGGAATGTTTGAAGTATGACATGAATGGCTATGAAGTATCAGAAATAATGGAACCTTATATTTCTTGATAATATCTGTTGTGTTCAGTTCAGCGGCAGGCATTTCAATCTTTATTCCACCCTCCTGGTATTCAATCAGTGATGATAGCAGATTGTAGAACTCCTGTGTGCCATCTTTATGTCTGTCTCCATCTTGCTTGACAGAGCCTACATATATGGTCTTGACACCAAAAGATATTTCTTTCATGCAAGCTAATGTTACCAACAGCTGATTTCGGTATGGCCACCATTCACGCATAGGTGCAATCGGTAAAGGTTCACTGCCATGTAAACAACCACTGCCAAGAGAGGAACAATCAACATGAATGACGTGATGTTCCATGTTGAGCTCTTTTGCAACAAACGCAGCAGCCCGTATCTCTGCAGTTGCACACTTTTGTCCATAATCTATAGTTATTGCTATGTCCGGTTTCTTCCAGTAAGCAATTGCGATAGAATCCATTCCTCCGGATAATAATATTGCAGTTTTATTGGATGGCCTACCAGATAGTTTTATATACTGCAGTAGCAAAATCATCTACTATTTCGCATCCAGTTCCGGACAACATCTGCAGGTCATTGCTATGTTCACAAGAATTGAATACAACAACTGGAATTCCCTTCTTGACGGCATATCCTACCTCGAACATAGTTCCAGCATCTAATCCGTCTGCGATTGCCAGCATTACATCAGAACCCTCTAAGCCTGCAATATCAGGTTCAACGGTTTCAGTTCCTCCGATTCCGACATTATGCAGAGGAGAGAATATGCTAACATTTTCTTGAAGAAAAGCCTTGTAAAATTCACCAATTAACCATCGTTGTGAAAAAGAGAAAAATGGACCGGCAAGATAAATTTGACCTTGTCGTTTAGGAATTAGCGCTGGATATGAAAAACTCTCTAATTCTTGAAGTAGATTATTAGTTGTTCCCAATGCTGCATAGCATGCCACTAATTTAGAAGATAAGGAAGCTGCTTCTTCTACTGAATGACCATTAAACCAGAAATAAGAAAAAGATGCGGAAAAGACATCTCCCGATCCAATGCATGATACCTTTGGAGTAATGTATACCGGAATATTATACTTTGAATCCACATTGTTGTCGTAGACGTATGCTCCCTTCGCTCCGTTTTTAATGACAACACCTCTACAATTCTCCTTTTCAAATAAGTACGCCGCCTGTTCGTCTAAATCCTCCAATCCAGTAAGGACTTTTGCTTCATGCACATTAAGTACGTAAACTAAATTCTCGACTTGTGAACCTGTTGTGCTAAATAATGTTGGTCGTACAGAGGTTTGTGGATCATATACAGCTCGGTTTGCTTTTATACGAAACCCTGCCTCTAACATGCCGAACACCAATACATCCTCACCTTCTACATCTATAACTTTCCGGTTTTGAATAAAATAATCAGGTCTCGGGTTTATACCAGAGAGATTGAACGGGTGTATATATTTAAAGGAAACATCTTCTGAATCAGTTATATGCCTTTGCAGATTTCTATAAGGTGCGTAACGCGCACCTAAATTCCTTGCAAATGTTCTGCAACAAGTATAAAAATCAATATTGATATCTTTATCAAGTTCCAATATTGTATCAATAGCTCTGACTCCAGATCCGAGTATTACTTCAGATTCGGCAAATTCATTGATTTCTTTATAGGAACCACCAACTATTATCATGCACGAGCCGAGATTTTAATTCGACATACTCCATTATGACTATCTAATCCGATTATAGATCCTTTATAAGAGGTACCTCCATCCATACATTTAATAAGTTTATCCATTTTCACTGGATCCGTCAAGATATTTCCTACGATTTGACCATTTGCTTTTGCTACAATACCTATGGTAGGATCTATCTCTATCTGTAACTCTTCATTAACATTTAAAGTCTGCAAAATTGTAGTATTAGGATTTACCAATACTGTTTCAAAAGTAAACTTTTCGCACGAATTATTAATAGGTGTGAAAAAAATATTTCCTGACATTCCACTCATAGTGTGATGATTTTATTATTATTTCTATTTCTATAAGAGTCCAAGCACAGATGTGCTATGGCGTATTGAGTTGGATCAATTTCCAGAAGTTTATCTTCACTTCATCCGCGGTCGTTAATAACATAGTATCCATCCCAGGGAAGAGGAGACGTGTGTATCAGATGATAATGAATTTTGATTCAGCGAATAAATATAAGTTTTCAACGATATGGCAACAACTTTTTAGTCTTCGTCAATCTTGAATGTTTTTACGAATCCACTTGTCATTCTATATCCATTATCTGCATGACAATAGGGGCAAACGATTTCTTCTCTGGATTTGCCACCTGGGACGTTCATCGTGGTTACTTGAACTAAGAATTCTTTCTCACACTCACGACATTTCTGGGTATATTCTTCCATACATTAAAGGTAAGGCGTATTATTCTGATTAAGTTGAACCCCTCCGGGGTTCGGGAGGAGGGAGATATTGCCGCGGGTTTCACCCGCGGTTAATGAAACTTAGTTCCCCTCCGGGGAAGGAGGGGAAAGGGTGGGTTTCTGCTTCTGGGGGAAGGCGGGGAGGGTAAAGAGGAGAAGAAGGATGGTGCAAATTATGATGCGCATGATAAAATCGGAAGGTTATGTTTTTACGGCAAAGCCGTGAAGGACTGGGACATTCAGGCTGTTAATTGGGCGGAGAGGGCGGTGGCTTCGAGGTTGCCGGATGCGGAGAGGGCGGCGAGGTGCTGGCGCAAACGGGCTTTGGTGGTGGTGTCTATGGGGGCGTAGGCTTCACATTCTCGGGCGATCTCGAGGAGCCGGGCGATCTGAGGTGGGGTGAGGAGCATCTCTTCCGAGAGCAACCGGGCACTCAGCTCGTTCCACAACCGGGCGGCCTTGCGGACGCTGTAGCGGCTGACGTAGTCGCAGCAGGTCACGGCAGTATGAAGACATTCCACTCTCCGGCCAATCTCTTCGCTTTCATCGGATGCGGCTCTCCAGCTGCGGTTGATGAGCCGTTGCGCCTTGCGTTCCAACGATGATTCTTTGGTCAGGATCTGCAGGGTCAGCATGGCCAGCGGCAATCCGGGGTCATCATCGGATGCCGATTTCACGGCATCTTGCAGTTTCCCGACAACCCATTCCGGCATACGGACCGTTTTCCGGCGTCCCAGCTCGGCGAGTTCCGTGAGCATAGCGAGATCAGCCGTCTCTCCATCGGCCTCTTCAAGAAGATCGAGGGCAATGTCGACATATTCCACCAAAAGCTCACGCGCCGCAACATCCCGATAGTCTTTGTAGAGCCTGATCATGGCGGTCAGTTCGCGGGGAGTGTAGATCCGGCCGCAGTCGGGGTAGATCTTCCGGCTTCCATCCTCAACGGGGAGGGAGAAGAGGGCCGACATGTTGTCGAGCTCATTCCGGTAGGTGGCGAGGCAATAGTCGATCTTTAGATGGTCCCCTCGGCCGGAGGCCTTCCGCTTCCTGAGCTCGCGCACGATGCGTCCTTCAAGGAAGAAGGTGAAGGATTCCCGGCCGGCTGCCCCGCGCTCGATGCTGCGGAGGGAGCGGCGGCGGTAGAGGCTATGGAGCCCGGAGACGGTCATGGCCGCCAGGTCGGATCCCGCAGGTGCCTGCGGCGGAATGTCGTGGAGTCCTTCGGAAGAGAGAAGGGTACGCCGGGAGATAAGTTCCCCGACGACCTTGTTGAGCCTCGTCGAGCATTTCCGCGAGATGGCCAGGTGCTCCCGGTCGAGGACCGTGGAGGCATAGCCGCCGATTTCGGCGAGGGTCTGGCCTACGGTCATCAGCTCTTCCGTGGGGGAAGAGGGGGTGACGCGGTAGTTCATTATCCTTGAGGGGAGACGGGGAACCATAATGGTGAAAGAGGCATCAGACAAAGTGGATGAAATCGGGCTCCACCTCTACGGCGGCAGCCAGAAGTCCGGGGAGCTCCACGATCAGACGGCGTTTCCTCATCCCTTTAACGGAGAGGAGGCGCCCCTGGTAGCCGTCGAGACGGCCACCGTGGATCTGCACCGATTTTCCGAACATGGATTCGGTGAGTTCTCCCGGCTTATAATATATAGGTGTGTCGGCGTTGGTGACGGCGAATATGAACCGGTCCATATCGGCATCGCGGACGGTCGTGGGCTCGTCGATGGTTCGGCCACGCTGGTAGCGGTACTGAAGGGTAGGGGTGAGCTCCACCACCGGGTCGAGCGTCGCCTTGGCCTCATGGACAAACAGGAGATCCTGGATCACGGGCACGTCCCGGCGTTGCAGGCGGCCTCCTATCTTCATCACCATCTGGGTCATCGGCGTGAAGACCTCCATCCCGGCTTTCGCGAGATCGTGGATTGCAAGCGTGTTTGAGGTTCTGCGTTTGAGGTCGCGCATCACAAACCATTGCTTTTCGGAGGGATTCATAAGGAGCTTTCGTGACCTACGGGCAATTCTTCAAGTCCTGCTCACATTCAAATATTTTTGAATATCAAGCAGTTATAAAGCATTCTCAAAAAGAATGAGGTTTTGACATCAATTGTCGCGCCCCGATTTATGGCTACGGTCACTTGTAAAGGCCAGCGTTAAAGTTAGGGCATCTCTATGGAAGAGATTTGGATGACTGATATATGCCAGATTATTAATGCCTTCTTGCTTCGAGATAACGGCTTTTGCTAAACAATGGGGTCTTTCCCCTCCCTGCCATACGTTTTTCTATCTCCAAATTGTGTGAATTTCAACAATTATTTGTAAATTTGCACTTGAATAAGCATCTCTTCCATAGAGATTTGGATGATTGCAAAACAGAATAAGCCTCAGAACCGGATGGTGCTGAGGCGTTAAAGTTTTATAGAGGAATGATTTAGTTAGGATTCCTCTATTTCAGGCTGTGCATTATGAGAGAATTTGCCCTATCTACGACAGACGTTTCAAGGCTTGCAAGGTAGATCTGTGTGGTGGCCTCCGAATCATGGCCCATGCCCTCGCTTATAACGCTCAAAGGAATGCCTTTGGCTCTGGCCGCTGATGCCCAGCTGTGGCGGGCAACATAGAGCGTCAGCGGCATACTGACCCCAACCATTCCGGCAATCGTTTTCAGATTATGATTTATGTTGTAGCCCACGTTGCGATAGGTGCATCTTTCATTTGTGCCCGGCCGCCGGATAATGGGAAGAAGATACTCAGAGACATTCTCAGGGTATTTGTCAAGAAGAATCTGCATTTCCTGAGTCCATTCGATAGTGAGCTGCTGACCTGTCTTCCTCCTACGGTAGGTTACATAGCCATTCTGAAGGTCTGACTTCTTGAGATAGGCCATATCGATGAAGCTCATCCCCCGGAGCATGAAGCTCATCATAAACATATCTCTTGCAAAGTCGAGGGAGGGGATCAATGACAGATCGAGAATCTTTATTTTCCTTATGATTGACAAGGGCAACGCCCGCTTGACGGTTTTATCAATTCCTGTATATACATGGCGGAAGGGATTTCGGTTTTCAATGATTTCCTCTTCCACGGCACGATTGTAAACCGCACGTAGGACCCGGGTATAGAAGGAGATGGTGTTGGGCGAGACCCCACGCTTCTGATGCCACGCCTCATAGGCCTCCATCACTTCGGAGTTGAGACAATCAAGCATGATATCGTCTCCTTTGCGAAACTTCTTAAAGCTGTTAAGCGTAACCGTATATGTCTCCGAGGTACGGACTTTTCCATTCTGTTTCAGTTTGATAATGATGTGCTCCATATAGTTGAAGAGACTGTATTGAGTGGCATACCGATTAAATTCATCAATCACATCATCGGCAGAATAGGCCAACCCGTTATTATCCAGTTGACGGATAATCTTCGTCAGGCGTTCAAGATCCCAGCGGATCCGTTCTCGAATAGAAAGGATGAACGATTTGCGCTCACTTTTATGGGTAGTGACGAGGGATGAGCGGGCATCATCCCATTCCGACACGAAAACATGATAATCCGTGAGCAACTGACGGGGCTTTCTCTCATGGATAATCTGATAGTAGACCGTGCCCTCATGATCATTGACAGAAGAGGGGCGAAATTTTAGTTTTATTGAAGCCATTGAATAATCGTTTTTATTTGATTATTTAACGATTATCAAGATTTCTCATAGCTAAACGGCTACGTGGCTTTGAGAGTCAAGGCAAATTTCTCACTCTCCTGCAACTGCCCCTCTGTTATCATCCGAATGACTATCCACAAGTTTTTTATAGCGGAACCTGAAACGGCGGTATGTGGAGTCGCCGGCGCCCTTAATCATGCGAAGATAATTGATCTTTCCCCGGATCACCCGCGAAAGATCGCGTTGCTCTCCATGCAGGAAATCCCGGATATAGATCTTCTGAGCCTCCTCAAACCCTCTGCTTTCCCAGAGATGAAGCAACACCCGAAGCTGCTTGACGTATTCCCGGGCTACATTGATCTTCCCGCCAACCGTCAGGCCAGTCACCTCCATACGTCCCGATCTCTCCAAGATCCTCGTCTTCCCCGGATTCACCTTAAGCCCTGACTCCTCTATGATCATAAGGATCGTCTCCCATTTTATAGCGACAGGACGCCGGCATTCTCCTCCGACGCTGAAAGTGAGATCATCGGCATACCGGCTATAGCGGTAGCCATTCTTTTCGGCAAATCCCATTAGCCGGCTGTCAAGCGGCTTCAAAACGAGATTGGAGACAACCGGAGAAGTTGGTGCTCCCTGAGGCAATACTTCCACCCCTCCCCCATCCGGCATAGTCATCAGGGAAGAAAGCAGCTGAACGACCTCTTCTGAAGGAGAAAACGGCTTCAGTTCCCTCCGGAGAGCGGAGCCAACCATTCTCCTGTCTATGCTTGGGAAGAAATCCTTCAGGTCGCAATTGAAAACCACACTGCTTCCAAGATGCACTTCCGCATTAGTCGCCACCGACCGCCCCGCAACAAATCCGTTGGCGGCAGCCGACACCTCACAGGAAGCCTGAAGCATGAGGTTGAGTGCCTGCTGGATCTGCTTGAGCCTCTTCACAGGAGCCGAGATGTGTCTCACCCCTCCCGACTTCTTCGGGATATCGAAATCCCGATATGCCGACATCCTCACCCCCTTGTCAGAGAATCGACGGAGACGGGACACGGACATCCCGTGCAGTCCCCAGAAACCAAGCACAGCACCACATACGCTTACCACTTCAGCAAGTTTCTCAGGATCCTCAAGCGACATCCCTGCAAGATATGGTTTTACATTATCAATATACGAATTCATGATGCGACAGAAAGGGAGGGGGAATGAAAGCATCTGCCACTCTTCCAATCAAGGCCACGCAATTGCGGGCTGCCTTCCGTAAGGCTGTGCCTTCTGCATAAGCGGGAGCCACTGGCGGAGCTTATGATTAGCACTGCCGCACGGGGTAGACCGCAAGTGCGTCGGCCGCCGTAATAAACATTTGAGAGTGTCGGGACCGTTCCGGATAAACATCCTCGACCATCCCGACATATCTGCCGGATGCAGCAGACAAACGCGAAATCAAACGACATCGCACATTCAAGAACCCGGCAGACGCTTCCATTCCCCCCGCAAATATAGTCATTATCCCCGACACCTCCACACCCCTCCCCTTTTTTAACACTCACGTATAGAGTCAACAATTCTGATTTGGGTTGGCACGGATTGAGGGATTCTTGGTGCGGGAGGAGGGATCAGAGGGATGGGGAGGTGCGGAAGGGGCGTTTTATGGCGTCTTTGAGGCCGTTGATGGTGGAGGGGAAGTGGATGCCGTGCTTCTCGATCAGGCTGCAATCCATTGTCAGGTTTCTCTCCTGATGTGAAAACCTTTCCTCGTCTGCATGAATCCATGCGGAAGGGTCGTTTAGTTTCATCAGGGAGGCGGCTTGCAGATGAAGTTCGTAGCTATTTAGGTGGTTGGGGCTTCCGAAGTTATAGATGCTTCCAGGAAGGAAAAGGGCTTTCTCTATGTTTCTGACTACCTCCCACACGTTCGTAACACCGCGATATTCATGAATGGCTGCTTTGATTGTGGCGTTCTCGCGGCAGGCCTTCTGCAGGTTGACGAGTAGGTTGCTGTTCAGTTTCATCGGGCTGTCAGGGAGGTCGTACATCCACGTCAACCTTAGTCCTACAGCTTCCGGATTATTCCACAAGACCCTTTGCTCCGCCTCCAGTTTATGACAGCCATATACATTGACCGGGTGAAGGGGATCTTCCTCTTTAAGGAGACCCGGCAAGGGGGTGCCATTATACACCTGATCGCTCGACATGAATATCAGTTTCGCTCCGGTTTGTTTGCATGCCTTGGCAAGCTTCATAGTGCCCTGAACGTTTACGCGATGCGACTCTTCAGGATGCTGTTCGCAATACCATGTGTTGCTGAGGGCGGCACAATGCAATACAATATCGGGCCGCATCTCTTCCATATATTTCCTCACTGCCTCTTCCCGGCTGACATTCAATTCGCCATGTGTGGGCAATAATAATTCATATCTATCCTGGAGGAAGAAAGCCAATCTGCTACCCAGGAATCCGCTGCTTCCGGTGATGAGAATCTTCTTTGAATCCATTTTCGTATTAATTGCGCCCAACGATCAGAGCAATTTCCTTAAATCTTCCACATCCGGCAGGGCCTCACGCAGTTTATCCGGCATTTCCTCGCTGAGACGATATGTGGCCACTCCCATGGGCTTGGCATAATCCTGAATTACATACTCAACAAAATCCTTATTGGCATTCTTACATAGGACGATCCCGATTGAAGGATTTTCGTGGGGCTTCTTCACCTTGTCGTCAAGGATGCGGAGATAAGTCATCAATTGAGCGAGATAGCTGGTCTTGAAATCGCCCGTCTTAAGCTCCACGACCACCAGGCAGTTCAATTCCCGGTTGAAGAAAAGCAGATCAGGGAAGAAATCCTCAGAGAATGCCTCGAGATGATACTGATTGCCCACGAAAGCAAAGTCGCGTCCGAAAGTCATTATGAATTTCTTGATATTATGGATGATCTCTTTCTCAACCACGCGCTCGTCAATATCCTGCCAATCGCGAATTCCTATCTCCTCAGTGTTGATGAAATCTAGCAGATATTCGTCTTTAAACATATTCAGGGCCTTGACAGCATCCCGGCTATCCTTGATGGCGTTGCTGAAATTTGACGGGAGAGAACCATAGTGTTCAGCGGCGTTTTCCTTTATCTGCTTTTGGAGATAACGGGTGTCCCACTTATTCTCAACCGACAATTTGATATATTTCCACCTTCTGTTGACGTCTTTCTCTCCATTGAGAATTCTGACGTGATGAGTAAAACTAAGATTACCAAATAGTTCTAAATCGTTAGTCGTGATTGGCGATTTGGTTGAGAGGAGTGATTCCGTTTCTATTTCGCCAATCATGATTGGCGAAATAGATGATGCGGAATCCGGTGATTCCAGAATAGGATGCCACTCTTCATAAAACATTCTCATGTTCTTCAGACTACTCTCCGAAAACCCCTTCAAGCCAGGCAATTCCTTGCGGAGTTGATCTGAAATAGCCCTGATGGCTCCGGTGCCCCAGAAACCATCTCGGGAATTGACTGAAATGTATCGGCCTATACCATAATACAGGGATAGCATCTCGCGGTTAACCAACTTTGCCGCCCGATACTGGCTGCGGAGGATTGCATCCTTGATTATATTGACTGCTTTGCTATAATCGGCCGCTTTTTGCGGTATGATTGTTTCTTTTGCCATAATTATGCAAATTTACTGATTATTTGCCGATTGACCAAATTCCCTTCAGAATAATTCTCCATTTTTCAAGACTCCGGAGAAATGCCCGTTCGGGAGCTCACACCTTGAGGAAAATCTTGCGGCGATAGAGGAAATAGAGGAAGAGCCAGCAGAGGATAAGGTAGCCGAGACAGCCGGCAGTAGACCGGGCGTTTTCGGGAAGAAGCTTTATGAGCCCCCCGAAAATGGCATCGTCGGTGGCCCAGAAGGAAATGAATTTCTGAGCCAGATAAATGGTGATCGAATTCAACCCGATGACGCGGAAAAACAGAGTCCAGCCCCTGCTTCCCCTGACGTCGACCACATAATAGAACAGCGAGAAGAGAATCAGGGAGATCCCTCCGACAACACAGACAAATGAACTGGTCCACATTCTCTTGTTGATGGGGAACACCTCGCTCCAGAGCAACCCGATGCCAATCAGCACCACAGCTGCGACGGCCATCACGAGCGACTTGCGGGGGCCATCGGCCATTGCGCCTCCCCTTTTCACAAAGCTTCCGGTCATCATGCCCAGCAGGGCCGTAGCGATTGCCGGAATCGTTGACAGCAACCCCTCCGGATCGTATGTGTCGCCACCGCATATCTGCTTTCCGGGGAGGAAATGCATGTCGACGTAGCGTTCCAGAGTGCCGTCAGGGTCAAACCATCCGATTCCTTCGGGACGCTCGAGCGGCCAATAGCGCATCAGCAGATAGTAGCCTGCGAGCAGCCCTATAGTCCAGATGACGCGGCCCCTCGTGGCGGTATTCATGAAAATTATGGCCCCGAACATCCATGCCAGCCCTATGCGCCCCAACACACTGGCATATCTCATGTTTTCAAAGTCAAACTGGAGAAATCCATTGTAGAGGAATCCAAGAAGCACCAATATCACCCCGCGGGATATGATCTTGCGATAAATGCTGCTTTCGCTCCTCCCCGTTTCCCGCTGCTTCTCAAGCGAGAAAGGGAAAGATATGCCTGCGATAAAGAGGAACAAGGGGAAGATGCAGTCTTCGAAATGAAGGCCATTCCAGCTTACGTGGCGCGTCTGTTCGGCCAGAGCCTCGAAGAAGGGGGTAGGAAATAAGTTGACAAGGCTTGCAAGGAGCATGCTTCCCCCCATAATGAAAAGCATGTCAAACCCTCTCAGAGTGTCGAGAGAGCAAAGCCGGCCTGAAATTTGATTCTTTTCCATATAAGAATTGTTTTATCCGCGAATATAGATAAAAAATCCCAGGAAACGGCTCCGATGAAAGTCGAAATGTCAATAAAAGTGATGAATGGTTAAAACTTTTGAGGGTTGAGCAATGTTACAATTCTGAATGGAAAAGATCCGAAATGTCTTCAATTCGATCCCGCCGTGGCTGCCGACCGCACTGACTGTGGCACTTATCCTCTGGCTGACACTCGCCCCGGACCCTTTGGGCGACAACAAGCCCATGCTTTTCGAAGGAGCCGATAAGATTGTCCACGCCATCATGTTCGGGTTTCTGGCCGCCGTGATCCTTCTCGACCGCCAGAGATCAATCAGATGGAGACGTGTCAGCACCGGGACAGCCGTCGTAGCCGCCGTGGTCTCCACCCTTCTCGGCATCGTCGTGGAAGTGGCTCAGCTGAAGATGGGGCTCGGAAGAGGCTTCGAGATTGCCGACATGATCTCAGACGCGGCAGGAGCCGCCATCGCGGCCTTTATCTGGCTGAGAATGCAACATTTCTGGACCATAAAGTCCTGATCCGATCCATTCCATCCGAAACCACCCGTAGCTCCTGAACAGGAGTCTTATCTCTAACTTTCAATCTCGACCCCTATGGCTGACAACGACATAAAACCGGCAAATTCCGTTGATCCCTCCGTCGGGTCCGACGGGGAAACCTCTCAGAAAAAACCAAGACACCATCACAGATGGCTCAGGATCCTGCTGCGCACAATCCTGGGCATAATCATTTTCGTGCTTCTGATTCCTGTGTTGCTCTATGTCCCTCCGGTTCAGACTCTGGTGAAGAATGTGGCATGTTCCATAGTAAAGAAATCAACCGGAATGGACGTGGCGATCGACAAATTAAGCCTTCGCTGGCCGCTCGACGTGTCGCTGCGCGGAGTGAAGGTGATTGAAGCTTCCGGCGACACCATGGTGATGGCCAAAGAGGTGATTGCCGACGTGAAGCTCCTCCCGCTTCTGAAACTTGACGCCCAGATCAAACGCCTTGAACTCCTCGGCGCCTACTACAGGATGCTCTCGCCCGACTCCTCGATGCTTCTGAAGATCCGGGCCGGATATCTGAAGGTTGACGACAAAAGCTCTGCCGATCTCGCGCAAAGCCGCATCATGATTAATGAAGGACTAATCAGAAACGGAACGGTTTCGCTTGTCATGGACGTATGGAAAAAGAAAGAAACCCCTACCGACACAACCGCCACCCCCTTCTTTATTCAGGCCAACTCCCTGCGCCTTGAGAATTTCAACTTCGAGATGAGCATGCTCCCTACAATCGACACGCTCAATCTCCACACTGCCC
Source organism: uncultured Sangeribacter sp. (assembly GCA_964425935.1). Taxonomy (GTDB): domain Bacteria; phylum Bacteroidota; class Bacteroidia; order Bacteroidales; family Muribaculaceae; genus Lepagella. The sequence continues at coordinate 11,984 of CAYROR010000040.1, read as the reverse complement.
TCCTGACTCTTGACAACGGAGTCATCGATCTCGGGAAAAATCTCATCACCGCCTCCTCCATGCGTGCCGACTCCGGCAAAGTCACCTATCTGACGCCGACGCCTGAATACGTGGCCTCCCATCCGGCCCCTCCGGCCGACACCACCGCCGTGGCCACCCCTCCGATGGTGATCCGCGCCGACACAGTGAGTCTCTCCCGATTCAATGCTCTCTACGCAGTCAAAGATGGAAAACCTCTTCCAGGGTTCGACCCCTCATATATCCAGGCAAGCGGAATAAACATCACTCTCCATGATTTCTACAACGCCGCCTCAACAATCACCCTTCCCATAGCGTCCATGCAGGCTCTTGAAAGAAGCGGACTGCGCATCACTGAAGGACATGGCACGGTAGGGATGGACGAGACAGGGCTGCAGATTTCAGGGCTGACGGTCAAAACACCATTCTCAAACGTGAATCTCACCGCCGGGCTCCCATTCGCCCTTATGGAAATGAAGCCGGAAGCTCTTCTCAACGTAGAGGCCGATGCCTCCATCGGGATGCCGGATGCGGAGGCTTTCATGCCGTCGCTGAGTCCGATGACCTCGAGAATTCCGGCCCGGTCACCACTCAACCTGCGCCTCATTGCCACCGGCACCCTCTCCGATGCCGCCATTCCGCAGCTCCACCTCAATATGCCTGGAGTCTTCTCACTGGAGGCGAGGGGGAGTGCTAAGAATGCGCTTGATTTCAAACGGCTTTCCGGAATCCTCGATTTCAAGGGAGCGCTGACAAATCCTGCAGTAGCTGATAATATCCTGGGGAAAGTAGGTTTCAAGATGCCATCGTTCACAATCAACGGACGGGCTACGGCCGCCAACAGAGTTTTCGGAGCAAATTTCAAGCTGCTCACCTCTGTGGGTGATGTGGCTGCCGACGGCAAGGTATCGATGGGAGCGGAGACCTATAACGCGGATCTTGCAATCCGCAAAGTAAACGTGGCCCACTTCATGCCGGATCTCGGAATCGGACGTATCACTGCCGACATCAAGGCAAAAGGAGCAGGTTTCGATCCCACAAGACGAGGCGCCAAAACAGAAGTGGCCATCGACATTGCCTCCGTGGCATATCAGAAACAACTTCTAAAGAACATCACGGCCTCCGCGACTCTCCTCAACGGAGGCTTCACCCTCAGCGCACGATCAGACAACCCGTCGGCTGAATTCCGCCTGAACGGAACCGGGACAATCGCCCCAGACAACTATACGTTCGATATCGACAGCCGCCTTTCCCACATCGACCTCCACGCCCTCGGAATCACTCCGGAAACGAACGGAGGAATGGCCGACGTGAAGCTTTCAGGATCGGCAAGCCCCGCAAAATGGACCTACGACGTGACGCTTGGTCTGAACGCTCTCAGATGGACCGTGGGCGACCAATTCTTCAACATCCCGGGCGACCTGACTGCCCGGTTTGTCAGCAATCCGGAGATGGTCGATGCCCGCATCGCAGGCGACAAGGCAGAAATGAGGTTCAACACATCCACTGGGTTGCAGAAGCTGATGGGAGCCTTCACCGGAGTGGCCGATTCCGCCGCAATACAGGTGGAGAAACGCATCATCGACATCGACGCGCTCACCGGCCCCCTCCCTCCATTCAACCTTGACGTGAACGCCGCCGGATCCGGGCTGCTCCAGAGAGTCCTCTCCCCGATGGGCCTTGGCCTCGACACTGTTTTCGCCCATCTCTCCAAGGATTCTCTCCTCAATGGCAAGGCCGGGATCAGAAACCTCAAGACCGCCTCCATGCAGGCCGACACCATTGACTTCCGCCTCTCCCAGCGCGGACAGCATCTTGACTATTCCGCCCATCTCGGCACTCGCCCCAACAATCCCCTCGCCGAATTCGCCAACGTGAATCTCGCGGGATTCCTCGGCGGGAACCAGGCGAAGGTCGGCGTGGTCCAGAGAAACCAGAAAGGGAAAATCGGCTACAGCATCGGAGTCACCGCCACACTGAATGATTCAACCATCAGCCTCAAGTTCTCACCACAGAACGCCACTATCGCCTATCTCCCATGGAAATTCAATGAGCAAAACCATATAGACTATATTTTCCTCAGCAGACACATCACTGCCAACCTCATCGCTGAAAGCCAGGAGAGCAGCATCCACATCGTGACGGCCCCCAACAAATCCGGCCGCGACGAGCTGAATCTTGAAATCTCCAATCTCAAGATCCAGGACTTCCTGAAGCTCTCGATCTTCGCGCCCCCCATAACGGCCTCGATCAATGCCAAGCTGAATCTCGGCTACGCCAAAGACTGGCTCTATGGCCGCGGCAACCTCAGCATCGGCAATTTCACCTACAATAAACTGCGCGTAGGCGATTTCGACCTCGGATTCCGCGCAGCCCGCAACAACGACGGAACAACAGGAGCCAACCTCACCCTGCAGGTTGACCGCGACAGCGTGATGTTTTTCCGCACACGCATAGTCCCTGATTCTACCGGCACCCTGCAACCTCAAAGAATGGGGTTGAGGCTTAAGCGATTCCCGCTGCATATAGCCAATCCCTTCCTCGGAGCTGACGTGGCACGCCTCTCGGGATATCTCAACGGCAACATGGATATGGCAGGCTCATTCTCCGATCCCAAACTCACGGGATTCCTGGAGTGTGACTCAGTCGGGATTTTCCTCCCGATGATGGGATCGCAGCTGAGATTGAATCAGGATTCCCTGAGTGTGGTCGACAACGTGGTGCGGATCAACAACTTCGACATCTGGGGAGTCAATAAGAACCCAATTGTCGTCAACGGCTCGGTCGATGCCTCTCATCTTTCAAGAATAGTCTGCGACCTCAATCTCCGCGGCCATAACTTCCAGCTTATCGGAAACGACAAGAGGGCCCACAGCGAAATCTACGGGAAAGTGTTCCTTGATGTCGACGCCTCCGCAAAAGGCCCCATCTATCTCCTTGATGTCAAGGGGAAGCTCGGTGTCCTTTCCGGAACCGACGTGACCTATTCAATCCCCGCGACCACAGCCCAGCTCACTCAGACGAAAGCCGGAGATGTAGTGACATTCGTCAACTTCAACGACACCGTCAGAAAGGTGGTGAAAGACACCATCCCGTCGGGGATGAGCATGAGAATATCAGCATCCCTGTCAATCAACCCAGGAGTCTCGGTCACCGTCGACATCCCGGGAACCGCCACCACAGGCAACGGAAAAGTGGAGATCAATCCCAACGGCACGCTCTCCTATTTCCAGAACTATATGGGCGACATGAAGCTCAACGGGCAGCTCAACATCGGGGAGGGATATGCCCGCTATTCCATCCCGCTCGTCGGTGAGAAGAAATTCTCCTTCACTCCGGGAAGCTACGTTCTCTGGAACGGCGACATAATGAACCCAACCCTCTCGATCAGCGCCTCCGACAATATCAAGGCCAATCTTCTGCAGAACGGGAATTCCCGTCTTGTCGACTTCATAGTGAAGCTATCGGTGTCCAACACACTCTCGGCCCCGAAGGTGCTCTTCGACCTCTCCACGGAAGACGACATGACGATCCGCAACGACCTCATGTCGATGAGCGCCGACCAGCGGAGCATGGCGGCAATCAACCTCCTGCTGACCGGACAATACAGCGCCCAGGGTGTCAAGACTGCAAGCGCCGACCTCGTCACCGGCTCCATCTACGGCATGCTGACATCCCAGCTAAACAGTTTCCTCGCCAACCATGTGAAGGGGGTGGATCTGACGTTTGGAGTCGACCAGTATGACAAGACTGTAAACGGACAGACCGGCACAGCCACAAGCTACAGCTATCAGATGTCGAAATCGTTATTCAACAATAAATTCAAGATCTCTGTAGGAGGAAACTACACCACCGACGCCTCCGCCGATGAAAACTTCTCCGAAAATCTTATTTCCGACATCTCTTTCGAATATATCCTGAGGCAGACGGCCAACACAACAATGTTTGTCAAGCTCTTCCGCCACACCGGATATGAGAGCATCCTCGAGGGAGAAATTGTGGAGACCGGCGTGGGCTACGTGCTCCGTCGCAGGCTCTCCGACCTCAGGGAACTCTTCAAATGGGTGCCCATATTCCGGAATGACGATGCCGACAACCGCCCGGTGCCCGGCGCCCCGGCGACAAAGATTCCGGCAAAAGACACCCCCATCATCAACAACAATGATTCCACACCCGCTCCAAAAAAATAACGCCATGAGAAGATCCGCTTTTTACGCATGCGCGGCGTTTGCCGCCGCGGTTTTGGCGTCGCTCTTTCTTTCCGCTTGTTCCACAACGCGCCGGCTCCCCCAGGGGGAGACCCTCTACACGGGAGTCGACAAATTTGACGTCATAACCACCGACAATGAGAAATTACCGGCCGGACTGATGGACGACCTTAAGGAAGCGATCAACTGCAAGCCCAACAATCCGCTGATCTCTCCCTTTGTCAGGACCCCTTTCCCGATCGGCCTCTGGGTCTACAACAACTGGAACGACTCAGCGAAAGGACTCAAGGGATGGCTCTACCGCAAGCTTGTGGCCCAGCCGGTGCTAATCAGCGACGTTCGCCCTGAGATGCGCGTAAAACTCATGGAACAGGTGCTCGACAACAATGGTTATTTCGGCTCCGTGGCGTCATACGATATTGACTATGGGAAGAAGAACCACCGCAAGGCAAGGGTGAACTATACGGTCCACGTCCCGGCTCCCCACCGGATTGATTCCATCATCCTTTTCAATCAGCCGGCGTCACCCATCTGCAAGTTTATCGACTCCCTCACGATCAAGAGTCCTTATCTCCAGAAAGGAGCGGTCTTTTGCGTGGACTCGCTTGAAGCCGTCCGCGTCAGGGTGGCGAATCAACTCCGCAACAGGGGATACTACTATTTCAGGCCTGACTACATGGAATTTCTCGCCGATTCCCTCATCACCCCCGGAAGCATAGCGATCAAGCTGAAACTGGCCGACAACATTCCTAATCTCGCCGAACTGCAATATCGCACTGGCAAAGTGGTCACGACAGTGCTCCGGAGGCCCAACTCATATCCCGGCACTCCCGACACCATCCAGACGGAGAGGGGGGAATTGATCGTGATGCAACCCGCCAGGCTCCGCAAAAGCCTTATCCCCTCATGCATCACATTCCGCAAAGGGCGACTTTTCTCGGTCAGAGACATGAACAGGACGCAGACCCGCCTCTCGAGAATCGGAATATTCGGCAACGTGCAGATCCAGCCCATCCCCATCGACACCAATCCTGCACGCCCCACTCTCGACGTCTACACCACCTGCCAGTTTGACGACCCGATCGAGGCCTCCATCGAGGTCAATGCCTCCTCGAAATCCAACAGCTACATCGGCCCCGGCCTCATTTTCGGCATCGCCAACAAAAACACCTTCGGAGGGGGAGAACGACTTTCGCTCTCGCTGAATGCCGATTATGAATGGCAGACAGGACGAAACCGACGGAGCATTTTCAACAGCTACGAAGTGGGTCTGACAGGATCACTCGCGTTTCCGCGTCTTCTCGCTCCGAAATTCATCCCGCGGTCAAACCGCGACCTCAACTGGACAACCCTCACTCTCGGAGGAAGCGTGCTCAACCGTCCGCATTTCTTCAAGTTAGCCGATTTCAACATGGGAATCACCTACGAATGGCGCGCCTCCCGACATGCCGTCAACCAGTTCACCCCCTTCAAGCTCACCTATAACAAGCTCATCTCCACAACCCATGAATTCGATTCAATAATGAATCAGAATCCGGCGCTCGCGCTCAGTTTCCAGAGTCAGTTCATCCCCCAGCTCTCCTACACTTATGTGCTCGACAAGTTCTTCGAACGCGAGCGCATCAACGGGATCAATTTCTCGGCCACCTTCACGGAAGCCGGTAATATTTTCGACCTCATCTGGCGGGCAGCCGGGGTGAAAGGGCAAAAGAAACTTTTCGGAACGCCTTTTTCCCAGTTCGTGAAAGGACAGGCTCAGCTGATATATAACCGACGTCTCGTCAGAGGACAGGATCAGTGGCTCGTGTCGCGCATTCTGATCGGAGCCGAACATGCCTTCGGCAATTCCCGGGAGGTGCCCTATTCCGAACAGTTCTATATTGGCGGAGCGAACTCCATCAGGGCTTTTACGGTGCGTTCGATCGGCCCCGGGTCTTACCGCGCCCCATCGGAGATAAGAAACGGCTATTTCGACCAGACGGGTACTTTCAAGCTTGAGTTGAACACGGAATATCGATTCCCGATCATCAGTGTGCTCCACGGAGCCGCTTTTATCGATGCGGGAAATATCTGGCTTCTGAAAGAAGACCCCTACCGTCCGGGAGGAAAGCTCAACGGGAAAACCTTCCTTAAGGATATCGCCCTCGGAACAGGCGTGGGCCTGAGGGTAGACATCGGAATGATGGTGATCCGCGGAGACCTCGGATATGGGCTTCACGTGCCTTACTACAATGGGACCGATGCATATTTCAACGTTCCCTTCAAGAAAGCCTTCGCATTCCATCTTGCCATCGGCTATCCCTTCTGATGAATCCTTTTCCAAGCTTTGATCTGAAATGGGAAAACCTCTATCATCTTCCGAACGCCGTGGACTGCTCTGGGTGGCTGGGGCGGCCCTCATGGTGATCCTTGCCGGAATCCTGACCTCCCGTTGTGATTCTTCCTCAGGAAATCAGAAAGCGGAAGAGGAGATTGTGGTCCGCCCGGAGGCAGACTCCCTGTCGCGCTCCTCAAACTCCATCGGCAACCTTGGGAGGAAAGGAGGATCGAAAAAAAAGACACGGCGAAAAGCATCCGAAAAAAAAGCTGCTAAAGAATACCGCCGCCGCGACCCTCGCCATGAACCCGTAGACTCCATTCTGCCATGAGCGGAAGGATATTCCTTTCCATAACCGTGGCCACTCTGGGAGAAGATGGCATCCGGCGCCTCGCGGGCAATATCCTGCCCCCCATTCAGGGAGTGGAATGGATTGTTTCCTGGCAGCAAAACGAAGGATTTGACATCCCGGTGGAACTTATGCGTGACGACGTGGAGGTTTTCCGCTTCTCCACACAAGGATTATCTGCCAACCGCAACAACGCCATTGCCCAGGCAAAAGGAGAAATAGTGCTGATCTCCGACGACGACGTGGTGTATTCTCCTGAGGGCATAAAGGCCGTCGTCAGCGCATTCATTTCGGATTCCGGTCTTGACGTAGCCTGCTTCAAGGCGGAATTTCCATTCCGCAAAACTTATCCTGTCGGTTCCTGCCGTCTCCGGTTTCCGCTCCCGAAAGGCTATAGCGTAGCCAGCATAGAGATCGCGTCAAGAACTGACGTGGCACGGCGCTTCCCCTTCAATCCACTGCTGGGTCTCGGCGCTCCGGAATTTCAAGGTGGGGAGGATGAATACTTCCTGCTGAAGTGTATCCGTTCGGGATGCAGATGCATCTTCTTCGACAAAACAATCTGCCGGCATCCTGCAATGCCCACAGGCTCCGGAAGCCTATCACGCGGCAATCTCCGCGCGTCAGGTTGTCTGATCGCGAAAACCTATCCCTTCACCTTCCCTCTGAGAATCCCCCTGAAGGCATTCAGGATCGGCCGCAACAACGCGGGCAGGTTCTTCCCGACACTCCTCCAGCTTTCAATCGGCGCATTCCATAGCCGAAAAATTGACTGATCCCGCTTGTGATGCGGTTTTTCTTGTGGTTTTACCCTCTAAAATTTTTTCTATTCGTCAAGATTTAATAATTTTGCGCTTACTATCGGGCTACGCCCGACAATAATTTCCACTACCAACATCAATAATCTGCAAAAATGCTTCAGAAAACAGGCTCTGTAGTCTACTGGATCCTTCTGGTGATAATGGTGTTTCCCTTTGATCTCCTGTTAGGTCCGCAGTATCAGCTCATAACTCCTCCGGTGGCTCTTTTCCTCGGGCTCGCATTCGCTTTCATCTTCGGAATCCCCTATCCGAAGTTCAATAAAAAGCTCTCTAAATACCTCCTCCAGGCGTCTGTAGTGGGGCTTGGATTCGGCATGAACCTTCAGAAATCCCTTCAGAGCGGAGCCGACGGAATGCTCTTCACGATCATATCCGTGATCGGAGTCATGTTTATCGGAGTCTGGCTCGGAAGATATATGAATATCGACAGAAAGACGTCATATCTCATTTCGTCGGGCACCGCCATCTGCGGCGGAAGCGCCATCGCTGCCGTGGGAGGAGTCTTGAAAGCCAATGAAAACGAAATGGCTGTATCTCTTGGAGTCATCTTCATCCTCAACGCCATCGCACTATTCATTTTCCCTCCGCTGGGCCACCTCTTCGGGCTCTCGCAGGCTCAGTTCGGCACATGGGCTGCCATCGCCATCCATGACACAAGCTCTGTTGTCGGGGCCGGAGAGGCCTACGGCACTGAGGCATGCGAACTCGCAACCCTTATCAAGTGTACCCGTGCCCTCTGGATCATACCCCTCGCCTTCTTCACGATGTGGTTCTTCCGAAAAGACAAGCAGGGGGAAGGGAAGGCAAAGATCTCCATTCCTTGGTTCATCCTTCTCTTTGTAGTGGCCATGGTGATTTATTCCTACACTCCCGAAAGCGCCATGACGGTCATGGCTCCGGTCTACTCCGCAATCGTGGTCATAGCCAAGAAAGCTCTGGTGGCCGTTCTGTTCGCCATCGGCGCGAGCCTGAGCCTAAAGGTGATCAAACAGGTTGGCGTCAAACCCCTCATTCAGGCGCTCACTCTCTGGATGGCAATCGGAGCCGGAAGTCTTTTCGTGGTGATGCAGACCATCGACTGACCTCTCCCCCTCTCTTCCTTCATCCGAGACTGATATCATAATCCTCATCAACTCCACATCCCAACTTCTGATGACAGCCAACAAATCTCTCTGGTCAAAAATATCCGGCAGCTCCCAGTTCATGGGAGCCGGAAGCGTGCTTGCAGGCTCGGCGGCAGCCGCGCTTCATGGAAACTTCGAATTGCTGCCGGCCTCCCTCTGCCTTCTCTTCGTTTTCTTAGCGCAGCTATCAGGCAATCTATATCTGCGGCTCCACGACAACGAACATAATCTCGGAGGCAACGTGGACCAACGGATCCATGAAGCGGCCCCCTCGATCGATCCGGCATTTCTCAGCGCCGCCACGAATGGAACGGGGCTTCTCGCAGCAATGGTGGGCATAGCACTGACCGGCATGGGAGGATGGTGGATCCTACTCATCGGTGGTCTCATTCTGCTCATTTCCTGGCTGACATTCGGAGGAGCACATCCTTTGATCAGAACTCCATACTCAATTCTATCCACTTTCATCCTTTTCGGCCCGATATGCGTCATCACCACATCCTATATGCAGTCGAGCCATGAAGCCACCCTCACAAGCCTCTGGTTCGATCTCTGGCCTGCGATCATCATGAGCATCCCCGTAGGAATGCTCGCAGTCAACAGCAACCTGGCCTACAACTACGTTTCGATGTATAGCCATTTGCGTAACTCCCGCTCCTCATTCACCACAGAGTTCGGGCGGAAAAACACCCGTCTGCTATTCCTGATCTTTTCCCTGGCCGCCGGATTGATCCCGCCATTGAGAACGATTTATTTCGACTCCATACAATGCTATCTTGAAATCCTGGTCGGTCTGATAGTCACCGCCATCAACATCTATATCTGGTATCAGATGAAACATCTCCCCCGCTATCGGGAATATGAGATCATTAATCTCACCAACTTCAACATGTTTTTATTCGGAGCTCTCGAAATGGCAATTTATATTTTCGCAGGAGTTCCCGACGACAGCCGGCTACAATTCTTTTCCAGCCTATGAAAATAAGAATTTTTCTGTCGGTCAGTGCAATCCTGATATCAGTATTTTCTGGCTTCCTATCTGTTTCGGCTCAAGACCATCCTCAGAAATCCAATCTCCCGACAATCTACATCGAGACTGAAAATAATCTCCCTATAACCAGCAAGGAGACATATCTCAAAGCCACTCTCCGTCTGGTTGACTCATCCGGAGAAAAACTTTATGATGCCCTGGGAATCCGCGGGCGGGGAAACTCCACATGGGGACTCGCGAAGAAACCATATCGAATAAAATTCGACAAGAAACAGGAATTTCTCGGGCCGCAGCGGGCAAAGGCAAAAAGCTGGACCATCCTTGCCAATTATGCCGACAAAAGTTTGATGCGAAATGCGCTGGCAGCCCAGATCGGAGACTTCGCTGGCCTTCCCTTTACGGCGGCGGCTCAGTTTGTCGACCTTGTGGTCAACGGAAAATACATGGGCAACTATCAGATCTCCGATCAGGTGGAGGTGAGATCCAAACGTGTCGACATTGTGGAACAGGAAGATCCTATGACCGATGGCTCAAACATAACCGGAGGCTATCTTCTGGAAGTTGATGGGTTTGCGGATTCGGAGCCATGCCATTTCAACACCGCGAAGGGAATAAAAATCACCGTTAAATCTCCCGATGATGAAATAATTGACAACCGACAGACAGAATATATCAAAAACTATATCCAGGAATTTGAGAATGCCCTTTTCAGCTCAAATTTTAAAGATCCAGAGAAAGGCTACCGTAAATATATCGATGAAACCACCCTTGTAAGCTGGTATGTGGCATCAGAAATGACGGCTAATCCCGATGCTTTCTGGAGCACATACATCTACAAGAATCAGGATGATCCCAAGATTTATTGGGGACCTTTGTGGGACTATGACATAGCCTTCAACAATTGTCAGCGGAAAGGAGACATGACCCGGAGACTGGTGCTTGATGACGGATTTGGAGCTGATCTCACCGGCATCTGGATCCGGCGTATATGGGAAGACCCTTGGTTTGTGAATGCAGTAAACGAAAAATGGATCAGCATGGTGGAGGCTGGACTTGAGGAGCATCTTATAGGGTTTATTGACAGGATGGAAGCGGAACTCACAGAATCTCAAAGCCTCGACAACTCTCTCTGGCCCGTAGATCAGCGGGTCTACGACGAATATATGATTTTCAGCTCCTACTCCCAGACTGTGGAATTTCTGCGCAAATTCGTCAGGGAGAGAATAAGTTTTCTATCTGCAAGATTTGCGGAAGAAGCAAAAGGATCAGTTCCTACACCCGATTTCGTGCTTGAGAAGGATTATTATTACAGGATTCATAATTCCAGCTCCATGAAGTGTGCCGACGTCGACGAAGGAGGCACGTCGCTTTGTGGCAACACCTATTCAGAAGGAACACGTAGTCAGCAATGGCTCATAGAGTCGGCAGGAGACGGCTTCTATATGATATTCAACAGAGAGTCAGGCCTCGCCATCACCGATGTTGCCCCTCTCAGCAATGGAATCTATGAACGCAACAATCAGCTTCGCTTAGCTCAGAAGGATGCTGCCGACCGACGTCAGCATTGGGAATTCGTGCCCCTTCCCACGGGAGGCTCCTACGTGATCGCCAATCGCGCCACCGGTCTGGCCTGGAACAATTCATCGGGCAACACCAATGATGGCAATCCTTTCATTTCCTGGGACAACGATTCCAGCAATCCCTCAAAACCTAACCGACAATGGTTGATCATACGCGATGAACTCAAAGGCTCTTCCGGCATCAGCGAAATGGAAAGCGGCGGAAGCACTTACGGCGTCACCTATATTCCCGCTCTTTCGCTATTGAAATTTCGCGCTGAGGAGGGCTCCATTTTGCATGGACAATATTCCATCACCACACTCAATGGATCAATATGCATGTCAGGAATGGTGGAAGAGATCGTCGACGTGTCGTCGCTACCGGCAGGAGTCTATGCACTCGCTTGCGAGATAGGAGGCCAAAGAATTGTGTGTAAATTCATTAAGAAATAAAATCATCTGGCCATTTTTTATACGGGAAAGAAAATGACGAATTTATTTGGCATTCTCAGAAAAAATGGCTAATTTTGCAACCGCAAACGAAATCGGGGTGTAGCACAGTTGGTTAGCGCGCTACGTTCGGGACGTAGAGGTCGG
>CAYROR010000039.1:0-24720 GCA_964425935.1 uncultured Sangeribacter sp. | reverse complement strand
AATCGAGTGGGAGTGATAAAGGCTCTTTCAGACCCCTCTGAAATATAGCCAATTACCCCACATTTCGGCAATCCATACTGGCTGATACCAGTCACTTACAAACAATCCACGGTAACTCGCTGAGTTTTCCGTGGATTGTCTATTTTGCCAGTTTTGGAGGTAATGTCCATGTTATTCATAAGCAAAATATTCCATTCCTTTGGAGATTCTATGGAAGATAATCAAAAAGAGACATTTGAGACGTATTTGTGCCAGACTTAACCCCAGGTACAGGGATCCTCCTCATATTAAGATATTTAGAAATATCTAATCTCATAAGTAAAGCTTTGGTAACCACACGTTTCGCATCCTTGAATATAAGAGTTCGCAATAAAGATTGAATATCGTTACTTTTCAAAGCATTATATATAACCACAGCATCTGCTTCAGAATCAAATGCCAACTGATAACATGTGTCATCAACCACCACAGGTTTGTCGTTGCAGGGTTTGACAAGCTTGAAACTAATTGTTTTGTAAAGTGAAGAAACCACTATTTTATATGGTGAGAATGTGTAATCTCCGAGTCCAAATACGCTAAAGATATCTTTTTTCTTATATATAGAACTTTTACGCTTAGTAAAGAAGTCAATATGAGAAACAAGGTATGAATATGTTTTAGGAAATTTATGAGCAATATAAGCTGTACTTTCACCAACGAAATGTTGAGGAATTAAAATGAATTTTTTTATTTCTCTGCATTTCTCATTAGTGTACTTTTGTATATCAGAACTTTTAAGATATGGAAAGATTAAATCATCCTCGATATCCACCAATTCTCCTAACCCGTTATAATATTGTCCATTATTAAGCTTCAGTTCCAATATGGATGCACAATCGTGCTTGATTCCCGAACGCCATATAAAATCACTGTCGCCATCATATATCTGATAGCGATTATAAGAATCGACATCGGATACGAATGATTCCCCCACCCACCCAAATTTAGTATCACTAATACTAGTATAAATATCAGAAGAATAACAAGTAAAAGATGCTATGCTTTTTAGGCACGCAGTAAAACAGCTTGCCTCTACCGCAACATTAAACTCCTTTGCTGCATCAATTCTTAGTTGGGAAATACCATTTATCGACAAAGGGTATAGATGTTGTTTGTAAACGATACTTCTAATCACTGAGTTTTTCAACAGCATCGAAATTCCACCTGCACAATATTGAAAGGTTTTAATTAAAAAAAGTACAATATATTCACTTATATCGAAATTACTTTTCCCAGTTATAGCGTCAATACCCTTAAATCTATAAAAATTGCTTTTAGATGGAACGTTTTTAGACTCTAAAAGACTTTGCTTGCTATTGGTTACCCATGGTGGATTTCCTATTAACGCAACTTTTAAGTTTCTGGCCTGAAGGTTGGCTGCAATTCTGCTAAAGTTAAAATGAAAGACATCTCCGGTGTAGAGGTATATCTTAGGATAATCTTTTACTTCTTGAGTGAGAGCTTTCAATATGATTGTCTTCTTGAGTTCTGATATATATAATCCATTTATTTCAATCGCATGTATTTCAGTTAAATCAGGAAAAACTTCTAACGCGGCAAGCACAAATGCCCCTAATCCACATGTTGGTTCAATCACAACATCTGGACTACCATAGCGCTTTATGTGTTCAATGCATACGATTTTGGCCAAATCAATTGGAGTTTGCCAATCGCCATATGTCATACGGCTCTCATTCACTACACCCATGTGTAACTCCATACTATTTACAAATGATTGTTTTTCTTCTTCAGAAGAAAAACAATCAACGATACCGCATAGAGCTTCTATTTTATCGTTAGCCGCAGGATACTCCAACGATAATAATGTCTCAACGAAATTAACCATAGATAATTAATATATGGTTGCGATGCCTTTTATAGAATCAGTAAGAGCAACCACCCTCCCATACTGAAGTCTCCACTGCAACGCATTTGAAATTGTTAGATATCCTATTTGAGGAGGATTTTTTAGGATGTCTCCGGCCATATTATACAAGGTTGTTTCATCAGCAGGGATATTATGGTCAATTAGAAATGCAAAAATATCGTCTTGATTACCATTGTTATTTATAATGTTACGTAACCCCGTAGTTATCTGATAATCGGCCGTTCTTGTTGCGTCAATAAATTTACATGCAACGATATCAAGTTTCCCTTTTTGGGACTGCGTGTCATCTTCTTTCTTATATACGAACAGAATTAAATTATATCCCAACCCAAAAATTTTCTGACAGCTACTTTTAAATGGGCAACTTGACTGAGGTTGTCGGATTGAGGTAACTTTTATATCCGTAGATATGGAAGGTAAATCAAGACCTTGTGCCGAATTTCCCATCGGCAAGTCGTAGTTTTCAGATAAGAAATTTTGGAAAAGGTGTTCAACGTAAGTCCCGATTGCTTTGCCATCTGTAATGCCAAATAATTCTGGCGTATAAGCTCCAGAGATTTGCTTGCAGAATCTCTTGGCCTCTTTTATTAACGATTCTATGGTCAGTTTTTTCATACCACAAAGGTACATAAAAAATTCGATTTTTTATATACCTTTGTGGTGGTAATACCTCGTTTTCGCAAAGTTGCTGACGCTCTAGAGCATCATAATGGTGCCGGGTGACAAGTGATCGGTGATTTCAAAGTTTTCCTACCTTTCCCATAAGCAGGATTGTGCCGGTATCTTTCTCCCTCAGCATGAAGAGGAACGGTCGGTTGATATTGATTGGCATCAGCATCTTATAGCCTCCGCTATACTCTCCTGCGACAACCGTGCTTGCAGCCGCTTTCACTCCGGTTTCATCTACTTTTGTCACCGCTGCTTGCCTCACCAGATTGAGACAAAGAGGATTTTCACGATCAATTTTCTTCAAGACACCATCATCCATGAACGCTCGGCTAATGCCCATCTCCATGATCCTGTCCTTTAAATCAAGATCGTTTTCCATCTCAAATTTAGGCATCATTAAAGCAGTCCTACCCTTTTCAACACGATCCACCAGACTATCCCATAGATCTTGGTGGAGGGAAGAAATCATGTCATCGAGTGCCACATTGTCTGACGGGATAAGAAAGCTCATCGATAACGATCCTCCGCGGAATGACATGTCAACGAGACAGCATTTATCATCAGAACATACATTTGCTATCCGTCTTCCAGTCATCATCTCTACGTTGCTAATGGTGCCGTCGGAATTATAAAATGGCTCCAACTTAGTATCCTTCTCATTGAAAGGCTCTGCCCAGACACCCTTGAAATGAAGGTTATTCAAAACTCCGAAATGCGAGCGGGCGAAATCATTCTTGGCCGCAAATTCCTTGATCTGACCACCCGTAGACTCTGAAATCCACTGGTCGAAATCTTGATTCGTGGGATCTATGAAGATGCGTGCGGAATAAGATTCCTTCATGGCTGAAAGAAATTCCGCATTGATGTCGAGAAACGATTTATAGAAAAACGCACTGTTCAAACTAAGCTGGTTACTGATAACCGGCTTACGGAATGCCTCCGCTATCTTGCCGCAATATTGGTTGATGTCGTCTGCAGTGGTTTCATTCTCCAGATGCAGCGTGGTCAATATTTCTTGTAGGGCTCCGTCATCAGAAACCCCATTGGCTATCATCGCAAATCCCCAAGCAACTCCGAAAGGGGATACTACAAAGTTTGTCAGATCCTCTCTTTCCCCATCCCCTGACGTATTATTCGCTGAGACGGATTCATTATTCAACTTACGCAGAAGATCAAAAGAAAATTCATTAAATCCCTCCGCGATCTTTTTTTCACTTCGAGTCAGTTCAATCCGTAACATTCCATTTCTTCGGAATCTCCCGAATTTTCATCAGCACAACCGGGAGTCATCATGGCAAGTAATGCCGCTCCGCTAATAAGGGAGCAATCCAAAAATCTTTTTCCCATATTATAAGGTATTAGTTAAATAGTTTTTTAATTTTTCATTCCCGTTAAAGTTCCTCTAAATTATTATTTTCTTCATAATTATGCAAAAAAATAAATCAGATCCCTATCATTACGACAATATAACCAATTTATCCGATTTTATGACCAATTACAATTAAATTCATGTTGAAGAAAGAACTTGAAGGAACCAAACATTTCATATAAGTGTATGGGGAAACCTTACCGGCTCATCTCAGACAAATTTACAATTCAGCATGAGGAATTTGGCGATACAAGTTTACTTATTATTTTTTCAGAAAAATGATTTCAGCGTAGTAATCTATCTAATGACACAAACCTTCAGTCTATAAATTTATAGATGCTACTTTGTTAGTTTGACAATCCTGTTGATTATTGAAATATCGGTAATTTTTGCAAAATTACCGATATTTCTTCAGATAACAAAATTTATAAAGCTTAATCTCCTACCGAGAGAACTATGGTGCCTTTTCTGCCAATTCTGGAAACCGCTCCGTGTCGTCGCAGCCAAATTTATAATTCACTACGAGAATTTTGCGACGCCGAATTTTATTATTATTTTTGCAGAAAATAATTTTCTTGAAAAATAATTATGAAATTTCTTGACCGTAAAGATGAGATCGCCGAACTCGAAAGGGTGCTTGATTATTCAAAGCCTCCAAAATTTGTCGTTGTGTTCGGACGCCGACGTCTTGGCAAATCCACGCTTATCAAGCGTGTGCTTTCTTCCAACGACATTTACTATATGGCGGGAGATTTGGTCGATAATGTGCAACTTGAAATGCTTCAGGAACTCTTGTCGCATAAGTTCCCTGAAATAGGGATGGCTAAATTCGCCGGTTGGGAAGAATTGTTTTTGATGCTCAACCGTCTCGCGGATCAACAGTTCACCCTATGCCTTGACGAGTTTCCATATATGGTGAAGCACTCGCCGGAACTCCCCTCCATACTTCAACGCATTCTTGATTCCAAAACTCTGAAATACAATCTTGTGATCTGTGGAAGTTCCCAGCGTATGATGCAGGAAATGATATTGAGCCAAAGCGAGCCCCTTTATGGTCGAGCTGATGCCGTCATTGATGTGCGTCCCATCGCGTTGCCATATTTGCAGGAAGGCCTTGGTCTGAATGCAACATCCACAATAGAGGAATACAGCGTCTGGGGAGGAGTGCCTCGCTATTGGGAGCTCCGAGAGGAATATCCCTCGCTTTCGGATGCCATACGGGGTATGTTGCTCGGTCCTACTGCGGTGTTGTATAATGAACCTAAAAAACTATTTCTCGACGACATGACTGCAACTGTGCAGTCCGAGTCCCTTATGTCGGTTATTGCCGGAGGTGCTAATCGCCTGTCAGAAATTGCTTCTCGAATGGGACGCGAGGCCACATCGCTGTCAGCGCCGCTTGACAAACTTATTCAGATGACCTACATCCGACGCGAGATACCCTTCGGAGAAAGCCCGAAAAAATCCAAGAAAGGTATTTATCGCATAAACGACCCGATGATGGACTTTTACTACACATTCATCATGCCCAATATGTCGAGTCTTGCACGAGGTCGCAAGACCATTGTGATGGAGGATATTGAACGTAAATTCACCGGGTATGTCTCACAGCATTGGGAACATCTCTGCCGAGAGGCAGTGAGCGGCAACCATATATTTGGTCATAGATGGGGCGAAGCAGGAAGATGGAGGGGAACAGTTCCCGGAGACGAAAAGGGAACATTCAGAGAGATGGAGTTTGATGTAATTGCCGAATCAACAGATGGGAATGCGTTGATGGTTGGTGAATGTAAATGGACAAAGCCTGAAATAGCCTCGGAATTACACCGCAAACTTGTTGAAAAAGCCAGCAAACTTCCGTTGGCTAAAGGCAAGCAGATTGTGCCGGTGCTGTTCCTGAAAAGCGTGCCAAAGGATGCTCCAGAGGGGGTCACAATACTCTATCCGCAGGATATGATTCAAGCTCTTGATACAGATTGAACCTGCAATTGTTGATGAGTAGGGTCAGGACTTGTCTTGTTTGAGGGTTTCCACGTAGGCATTGATCTTGTGGAGCTCGGCAGGGATGTCGATTGTCTGCGGGCAATGGGAAACGCAACGCCGGCATCCGATGCAGTGGTCGGCCTGACGCAACTTCTCCACCTTACGGTCATACCCGACAAGAAAAGCCCTGCGTGCCCTCGAATAATTCTCGGCGTCAGGACCACTTGAGATATTACCCTGATTGACGCATTTATTATAATGAGAGAAAATCGACGGTATGTCGATCCCGTAGGGACAAGGCATGCAATACTGACACTCATTACATGCCACCGTAGGATATTTCACCATAAGGTCGGCCGTGTCGAAAAGGAACTGGTTCTCCTCTTCAGTGAGAGGCTTGAGAGGAGAAAACGTGCGCAGATTGTCTTCCAGATGCTCCATAAATTCCATCCCGCTCAACACTGAAAGGACTCCCTCCGGAGTTCCGGCAAACCTGAATGCCCACGACGCGACACTTCTTTCCGGCTCCGCCTGCTTGAGACGCTCAAAGATATGATCCGGAACTTTGGAAAGCCGCCCTCCTAAAAGAGGCTCCATAATCACGGCCGGGATCCCACGCTTGTGAAGCTCCTCATAAAGATATTCCGCATCCGTATTGCGGGCATTGAGTTCCTTGGCATGGCGCCAGTCGAGATAGTTCATCTGAATCTGCGCCATGTCCCATTTATATTTGTCGTGATTAGCGAGGGCCCAGTCAAACACTGCCACGTCGCCATGATAGGAGAACCCGAGATTCCTGATTCTTCCGGCCTCCCGTTCCGCCATAAGGAAATCAAGGAGACCATTGTCGATAAACCGAGCGTTAAACTCCGCCATTCCGTCGCCCATCCCGATAGCATGCAGGAGCATATAATCGATATAGTCTGTCTGAAGGTCCTTAAAAGAATTGTAATACATCTTCTTCGACTCCTCCAGGCTCCAGGTCTGACGTGCGAGATTCGAAAGCTTGGTAGCGATGAAATATTTCTCCCGGGGATGGCGGCTGAGGGCGATGCCAGTAACCTTCTCACACATTCCCCGACAATAAGGGGGCGCACAGTCGAAATAGTTTACACCATGCTCAATGGCCGTGTCTATAAGACGGTTCACCATCTCCTGATCGAAAACCACCTCTCCATTTACCTCATGCCGCGGCCAGCGGGCACAGCCATAACCGAGGAGCGACACCTTGTCGCCCGTCGTAGGGGTTGTGCGGAGGGTCATCGTTCCCCCTTCCGTCACTCCTGATCCATTCCCCGAAGCTCCCTCCTGACGCGGAGAGAGGCAACCCGGGAGCGAAAGCATTGCGAAGGAACTGCCGGCGCCCACGCCGACCTTCCGGAGAAACGTGCGGCGGGAAATCACTTTTGAGGTTTCTTTCTTTTCAGCCATATCTTTGATTTATCATCCGCAAATTTACTCATTTTTTCTTTAATTCCGGACTTTTGCCGCTGTTCATGCTAAAAAATTTGGTTTCTTCTGAAAAAAACGGTCCCAAAGGTAGATTTTCATTAAAAGCGTGCTTGACAATATGTTGGATTTACAGACACCATTTTTGGATTCGGGGGATGAGTGTCTGTTTTCATTAAATAGTAATTTTGTAAAACATCATCCAACCCAACAATCATGAAAAGATTCCGCAATATGGCTTTTGCCGCCCTCTCGGCTCTGGCTGTGGCAGGGTCGGCCCCCACAGCCTCGGCTATCGACAAACCGATTGTTATCGGCAACGCGAGATTCACATTCATAACCGACAATCTCGTCAGAATGGAATATGCTGAAAATGCAAAATTCCTCAACGACTCCACCTTGTTCGCAGTCGACCGCACTCCGCGGGAAGTAGACGTGAAGGTTGAGCAAAACGGTAATAAATACACCTTCACGACTCCGGCCTTTCAGCTCAACTATGAAAACGACGGCTGTCCCTTCGGCCTGATGAATCTCTCCGCCACCTGGCAGCAGAACGGAGAAGAGAAGAAATGGCGCATTCCCGACCGCAACAACGGCAACCTCAAGGGACAGGTGTCGACTCCGATGGCTCTTGACGAAGTCTACAAACCGGTGCCGCTCCTCGATGGTCTTCTCAGCCGCGACGGATGGTATCTCATCAACGACACCGGCAAAGACGTATATCGGGCCGACTCTCTCTCCTATCGCGACCGCGACCATGTGCAAGACCTCTATCTCTTCGTTTATGGCAATGACTATAAAGCGGCGATGAAAAGCCTGCAGGCAATCAGCGGCCCCGTTCCCATGCCTCGCAAATACGTTCACGGCGCATGGTATTGCAGATGGTGGAGATATTCAGCCGACGACTACCGCGAGATAGTAAAAGGATATAAGGAACATGATTTCCCGATCGACATCATGGTCTTCGACATGGACTGGCACCGCAAGGATGGGAAAATCGGAACCGGACATGCCGGAACCCGCGGATGGACCGGATATTCATTCAATAAGGAACTGATTCCCGATCCCGAAGGCCTCCTCTCCGAATTCCGTAATGACAACATCTACGTCACTCTCAATGACCATCCCCACGATGGAATCCGCGACACGGAAGACTGCTGGGAGGGATTCATCGCTGAACTCGGCACTGACCCCTCGAAAGATGGACATCCGTTTTTTGATGCCGGAAATCCTAAATATATGAAGGCATTCTTCAATCATGCCCACCGCCCGAGCGAGAAGGCAGGAGTGGCTTTCTGGTGGCTCGACTGGCAGCAGGACTATGCCTTCCCGGTAGTGAGAGGCACAACCACGAAACATCTCCCCTGGCTCAATGAGTTATATTATAATGATTCCCGCCAGAATAATCTTCGTGGTCAGGGATTCTCCCGCTGGGGAGGATGGGGCGACCATCGCCATCCCATCCAGTTCACCGGCGATATCTATTCCAGTTGGGAAACCCTCGACTTCGAGGTGCTCATGACCATCACTTCCGGAAACACTGGCTCATTCTTCTGCGCCCACGACATCGGCGGATTCTACAACCGCGGCACTCCGGAACTTTATACCCGTTGGACACAATATGGATTGCTCAACGCAGCCCTGAGAATCCACTCCTGCTGGGGAGAAGGGATGGATCGCCGTCCTTGGATGTGGGGAGAACGATTCGAAAACGCCATGCGCGATGCTTATCATTTGCGCTCAAAGCTTTTCCCATATATCTATTCCTCCGTGCGCCAGTGCAACACCGATATGCTTCCACTTCTCCGGGGTCTCTACTATGACCATCCCGACACCGAGGAATCCTACAAGCGCCCGACCCAGTTCATGTTTGGCGACCTGATCCTTGGAGCTCCCGTCACTGAGGCCGGAAAGGGCGATGACTTCGTGGTCAATAAGGAGGTCTATTTCCCTGAGGGAGCAGAATGGTATAGCCTTTTCAACCACAAACGCTACGAAGGGGGATCAACCGTAAAGATCGATGTGCCCCTGGAGGAAAGTCCTGTCTTCGTGAAAGGTGGCTACCCACTTCCCATGCAGCCCTACACTCCCCGCATGGCCTCGACTCCGCTGGAGACTCTCGTGGTGCGTTGCTATCCCGGAGCAGGCGGCTCCTACACCCTCTATGAGGACGACGGAATCACCGAGGGCTACAAGAATGGCGAATTCGCCACCACAGCCATGAATTATGAGCGGGCCGACGACGGGACTGTCACCGTCACCATCGACGGTGCCCAAGGATCATACGACGGCCAGCCATTGAAACGCGCATGCCGCATAGAGCTCCCGGGAGTGAGCTCCAAAGCAAAGGTGAAGGCCGAGGGCCGCAAGTGCAAGGTTTCCAAAAGCACTGACTTCGACGGAATCACCATCGACGTCCCCTCTGCCGACGTCCGTCGCCCCCTAAAAGTCACCATCAAGGAATAATCACCCATCACATATCATTATTGCAATGCGAGGAGGAACACAGATGTTCTTCCTCGCATTTATATTTTCACATCATCCTTATAAATATTATGTTCCCCTCCCCCAAAACTTCCATTCTATATAATGGAGACCGAGCCGAAATTTTAAATGAATTGCATATATCAGCAAAAGGAGTTAAATTTGCCAATAAAATCTGACAAACAAGAAATTCATGAAGGTTCAAAGGATTATAGCTTTATTGATGGTCTTAACCATTTCAATTGGAGCGCTGTTATTTGGCAACACTGGAATTAGAGTTTACGTCAAGGATTCTTTTACCAAATATCCTCTTGACTCAGTGAACGTATATCTGATCAAGGATGAGAACGTAATTGGCAGCATGTTTCTCGATAGAGTCTTCGGTTCCCCCTCCGATAAACCCTGGGTAGAATTTCAGTGCCCCAATTTTTTCCAGACTGAAGAGACCGGCAAGATGGAATTAATGATCACCGCACCCGGCCACTCCTGCAAAGTCATACCTATTGAAATAGCTGCCGGTGAGGAAGAGATTGAAATTGACAAGGTATTTCTTGACAATATTAACGAACCCCAAAATGCAGACAACTTAATCCCGAAAGAGAAACTTGTGGTAAAGGCATACTTCCATACGGATTCTCTAAATGCCGATAAGGATTCAAAACTTCGTGAGGTGATCACTCAATTCCCCAACGTTTCGTTAGATGAGAAGGGAAAGGTCATATTCAATGGAGAGCCGGTGGAAAAATTCCAGCTGTTACCGTTTGGAACATACACGGCTTATTCTGCAGATGCTGCGGAGGCGCTTGATATTCCTATTAGATTTGTGTCAGGAGTAATTTTCTTGCAAAACGAATCAAGAAATGATTTTCATCAAGCCGGACTCCAGACTAAAAAAGGGCCGCTCACAATGAATGTGATCCTAAAAAGCAATCTTTCAAAGTTGTATAATATCAAACCTGAGGAAAAGGATGATCTCCTCAAGTGGTTTGCGCCAATTATGGCCGGCATAATTGTAATTATACTCATCGGCTTGGGAGTGGCAATATATCGCAACAGGCAACTAAGAAAAAATTTGGAACTGCTCCAGAAACTGCCTGTCAAATCAGAAGAGGATTCGGAATTTTGTGATGCCGACTCATTCAGGAAGAGTTTTGTGAAAAGGAATATGAACGGAGCCTCCGATAATGAATTGAAGATCCTTGAGGATTTCGTGAAGAGATTCGATCCGGATTTCCTTCAGAGCATGATGGATCTGAATCTGAAGGGGCGTGATTTCCATGATGCTCTCCTCATCAGGCTCGGGGTCGGACTCTCCGAATGTTGCAATATTCTCAACACATCTTCCTCCGCACTCGGGATGAAACGACTCCGCATGTTCAGAAGCCTCGACGACAACCGGGGAAAAGAGAAGTGGGAGGACTACATCCTCTCCTTTTCCTCTCAGAGATACTGATGATTTTCCGAGGTTACACAGACGCAGCAAGAAATCTTGGCCATCTTGTTAATCTACACACCATCAACACATAACTGCAACGTGTTAATCCATGATAACACGATGTTAGAATGTTATAGGGGTTGTGTTAAAAATGTTAGATAGAAATTTTTGAAGTAATATCGGATTCTCCATAATTTTGCCTCCGCAAGCGGATCAGTCTTTCACGTCTAAATCCGGTTGCCATGAGAAATCCGATAATTGAATTTTAAAATTTCCTTTAACAGACACAGTATGGCACATCTGTCTATTTCATTCTTTCGTAGAATATCTGTCATAGTTGCAGCAACTATGTCAATGTTTGTGTTTTTGGCATTGGTCTCCCAGGGAATCACCGAGACCCGCAACAGCGTAATCGGCCGCTACTTCCTCTTCCACATCCAGTATCATTTCAACACCGCTAAAAAGTGAATGCTATCTTTGCAATTTAACATTCAAGTGATTCAATTATGGCAAAATCAAGAATATACATATTTCTCCTGATTGTGACATGTGCATTGGGCATCTCTGCGAAGGAAAAGGAATTCAAGGTTCTCACCCATCTGGAGAACTATATGACCCGGGAAAGGATAGACGGACAAGTCACGATCATGAGGAATGATTCGTCGATAATACGGGACATGACGGTCACCAAATGGGGAGACACGTTCCTGCCTGCTGTCGGCGCACCGGGCGATACTGTCATCTACAGGTTCTCCGCGGAAGGCTATATCCCTGTGACAATGAATTTCGTGATCCCTCTCAAGGGAAGGGAGCCCCTGAAAAAGATCAAGCAGGTGCTACTTATAAAGGAGAGGGTGAGGGAACTGGATGAGGTCGTGGTGAAGACATCGAAGGTGAAGATGGTCATGAAGGGAGACACGATCGTCTACAATGCCGACGCCTTCGAGCTGGCCAACGGCTCGATGCTCGATGCCCTTATCGCCCGTCTTCCCGGGGCAGAGCTGAAAGACGGCGTGATAAAGGTGAACGGGGAATACGTCAACGAGCTGCTCCTCAACGGGGAGAGCTTCTTCAAAGGCGATCCCAGCGTAGCCCTGCAGAATCTCCCGGCCTTCACCGTCAAGAACCTGAAGGTCTACCGTAAGGAACACGAGAGCGCATACCTGACCGGGGAAACCAAGGATAAGAAAAAGCTTCCCCTTGTTATGGACGTGATCCTGAAGCGCGACTATGCCACAGGATGGATAGGGAATGCGGAAGGAGGATACGGGATTCCCGGAGAGCGGTGGATGGGAAAGGCGTTCCTGCTTGGTTATGCCGACAATCTCAGGATCACGGCATTCGGCAACGGCAACAACGTCAACAACACTACCACAGCCGGCACCGGCGGACAATGGAGCCAGGAAAGTGATGTGGCAGGAGAAAACCGCATCATCAAGGAGGGTATCGACTATCTGTTTCACAACAAGAAGACTCCTCTCAGATTCGAGGGGAACGTTATCCTCGGCCATAAACGCAACCATACCCTCACTGAAAAATCAGCCCGGAATTTCATCCCAGACGGCGACACCTGGACGCGGTCGAGAGACAACTCCCGTGCGAGGGACTTCTCCCTCTCCACAGCCCACACCATGAACTTCTCCGGAACCTCCATTTTCGGGAATGTCCGCGCCAGTTTCCAGTATACCCGCAACAGATTCAATGAATTGTCGCAGGATGCCACATTCAGCAGCGAACCCTCCGAAAAATACCGCGTGAGTGCCCTCGATTCGGTGTTCGCCGGAATCGAGTCACCCGAACTGCTCCGGAAACTTTCCTACAGATATGCCGATTCCCGCAATACCGCGACACGGATTGTCACGGGTTCCCTCATGCACTCCGGTATCGTCCAGATCCCGGGGTCGATGGACAACCTGCAGTATGCAGTCAACGGCACCTTCAGCCGGAATCATTCTGAAGGGTTGCACGAATACAGCACGTATTATCCCCATGAGCCGGCTGCCTCCGCCTTCACAAACCGCTGTCAGGACAGGGTTACCCCTGCCTCCGGTCTCGATGTGTATGCCAATTATTATCAAAAGAACGTCTGGAAACATAACGAGACAAATATCGACGTGAACTATGGCGCTTTCTACTATTACAAATCCGATACCGAGGACAACTCGTGGTACGACCTGACGGACCAAGTCTCGTCGCGACAGGCGGTGCTGAGATCGCTCGACCCCGAGAATTCCTTCAATCAGCGCGTAAGGACACATCGGCCCGAGGCCCGGATGAATCTGAACCTATACACCTTCAAATACATCTCATCGGAAAGAAGCCGCAATTTTATTTCGTTCAACTCCTACATTGCCCTCTGCGACAGACTTGACGTGGAGACTCTTGACTATGCCTCCCCGCTCTATCAGACGCGACTGTCAAGGACCTCCAACTTCCTCCTCCCAACCCTGAGACTATCCTTCTCGCAGAACCATTCATTCCGCACAGATACTGCGGACCAATGGCAGCAGGGTGCCTCCAATTCCTTCTCATTAAAGTATGAATACAGGGAGGGTAACGCTCCTCTGAGCTACGGCCTTGACTACCGCCGCTCCCCGAACCCGCTCAACATCTATATCCCCAACCATGATCTCAGGCGGTCGGCCGCTCATAACATCGAATTCTCATGGCAGCATAAGGGAAGGAACCAGAGGATGATGAATATCTATTCGTATCTGAATATAAGGCCATGCGCCCTCGTACAGGCGCGTTTCTACGACCGTGAGACCGGGGTGAACACATGGATGCCCGACAATATCTCCGGAAACTGGGAGTCATACATCCATTTCCGTTTCGACAAACCCATAGACCGGAACCGGGAACTCCAGTTCACGACCACGACATACTGGTATCACGACAACAATGTCGATTACGTCTCCACTTCGGATATGCCGGAAAGGAGTGTGGTGGTCAGCAACACCCCCGGGGAGACTGTCTCGCTGTCGTGGCAGCATGGGAGAGTTCTTCTCAAAGGTTCCTTTTCCGCTGAACTGAGGGCGGTCAGGTCAGCCCGTGTCAATTTCGCCGACCTTGACCTCTTCTATATCAAGCCGACTCTGGAGGCCACACTCCCATTGCCGGGAGAAGTGCAGTTCTCCACAAACCTCAACATGGTGAAGCACTACGGATATTCCGATCCAACCCTCAGGAAGGCTGAGATCCTTTGGAATGCGGAGATCAGCCGGAGCGTGCTTGACGGACGCCTGCTGCTCAAGCTGCGCGCCTACGATATCCTGGGACGCGTGAATCCCAACAGGACAGTCGTGAATGCACAGGGAGTCACCGAGAGCTTCACCAACACCCTGACCCGCTACGTCATGCTTCAGCTCACATACAATTTCACCAGGAAACCTAAGAAGAAAGATTATTGAAAACAAGAGATGTCAGGGAGAAGAATTATCCACGATTGCAATGCGATTTAAATTCTATCGGCTTTTATTGCGACTATGTCAAAAAATAGAATTAAATTTGCACAAAATTTACATAAACTAACCCTGACATCAACCGAAATCATGAAACTACTCAAGGTTTCAACTATTCTTGGAGCTTCTCTCTTCGCTATCTCTGCCTTTGCGGAGACAGAACCTCCTCATGGTCCAAAGGACCATGGGAAAGCCCTCAACGGCGAGATCCTTCGCATGGACGTGGAAGCACGTATTGACTGGGAAGGCGTGCGCACCGACGGAAACACCGACGATGCAAATTCCGGATTCAAAGGGAAATATCTTCTCCTCAGAGTAGATGGAGAGATAATGTCCGGACTCACATATTCCTGGCGCCAGCGCTTCAGCCGCCACGCCACAGGGTTTGACTCCACCGACTGGGTCTGGCTCAACTATGCCACCGACGGATGGAATTTCCAGGCCGGCAAGGAGGTCGTGGCCATCGGCGGCTACGAATATGACCGCGCGCCCATCGACCTCTATGGAACTTCCGTTTTCTGGAACAACATCCCCTGCTTCAAGCTCGGAGTCCTCGTAGGCCGTCAGCTCGGACAAAACGATAAGCTCTCATTTCAGGTGAGCCAAAGTCCATTTGTCACATCGGATAATAATAACCTCTACGGCTATAATCTTTTATGGAACGGCTCTCATGGAATCTTCGAATCCATCTGGTCGGTCAACATGATGGAATATGAGAAAGGGAAATTCATCAATTATATCTCCCTCGGCAATAAGTTCACTGTTGACAAAGTGTGGCTTGAACTCGACTTCATGAACCGCGCCACACGCCATCAGAAATTCCTTTTCAAGGATTGCTCCCTGGTGGCGGAGCTCTCCTACAAGCCCACCGACCGCTGGCGTCTTTACGGGAAATATACCTACGATGTCAATAAGACCGACAGCCACGCCGACTACACGGTCTTTGCCGGCACTCATCTGAACATGGCCGGCGGGGGGCTTGAATTCATGCCGCTTGCCAAAGACCGGCAGCGCCTCCGCCTTCACGCGGGAGCATTCTACTCATGGGGAGAAAATGCCAATTCCGCCGACTACATGCAGAACAAAACCCTCTACTTCACAGCCGGCCTAACCTGGAACATGAATCTCCTCAACGTCAAAAGAAAACACTAACTCCTCAAAACTCATACAAAATAATGGAATTGCAAAACAACAACGGGACCCTCGAGGAAATTGCAGCGCCGGTGAAAAAGAAATCCTCCCTCAAGAAGTATGAGGGAGTCATCTGCCTCGCAGTGATGTTTGTTCTCTTCGGGTATCTTGGCACAACAATGGGGGCGGCCAACATGCTCAACACAATGATGCACACCGCCCACGACCTCCTTCTCAACACGGTGTTCTATCTCATGGCCATCTGCGTCCTTACAGGAGCCATCGGGAAGATCTTCATGGATTTCGGAGTGGTCAAACTAATGGAGAAAGCCCTGCGGCCGCTGATGAAACCGCTTTTCAACCTTCCGGGAGTTGCCTCCCTCGGCGCTGCCATGACTTTCCTCAGCGACAATCCGGCTATCATCTCCCTTGCGAACGACAAAAGGTTTGCAACTTATTTCAAGAAGTTCCAGCTCATCTCCCTGACCAACTTCGGCACAGCCTTCGGCATGGGCCTCCTCGTGATGGTATTCATGATCGGCCAGGGTTATTTCGTGGAGCCTGTGATCGGTCTTGTGGGAGCATTCTTCGGGTGTGTGATCTCGACGCGCATAATGCAGTATTTCGTGATCAAGAACTATCCTCACTATGCCACGGAAGAGGTAGTGGAGCATAATGCCGATCATCATGAAGAGAAAGAGGTTGAGCAGAAAAGCGGATTCATCCGTGTGCTCGACGCCCTGCTCGACGGAGGAAAGACCGGTGTGGCTGTCGGAGTGGCCATCATTCCCGGAGTGCTGATCATCTCCTCTCTGGTGATGATCCTCACCTTCGGCCCTTCGGCCACCGGAGAATACACCGGCGCGGCCTACGAAGGAGTGGCTCTTCTCCCCTGGCTTGCCGACAAGGTCAACGTGGTCTTCAACTTCCTCTTCGGCTTCGGCGATCCTCATCTCATCGCCTTCCCGATCACCGCATTGGGAGCAGTTGGAGCGGCTCTTGGCCTCGTGCCCAACTTCATTTCGCAGGGATGGATCGATGGCAATGCCATCGCAGTCTTCACGGCCATCGGAATGTGCTGGAGCGGCTTCCTGAGCACCCACACGGCGATGCTCGACTCCCTCGGCTACCGTGAACTCACTCCGAAAGCCATCCTTGCCCACACCATCGGAGGAATATGTGCCGCAATCTTCGCCCACCTCCTTTTCATGGTTTATTCGATGATCGTTGGCTAAATCTGAAAGTTCAGTAAATATTTATGCACTTTATTGAAATTTTTCGATAAAGTGCATATTTTTTTATTAATTTTGCACCCATGGCAAAAAAGACACAATTTGGCAGCCGCATCGGTTTGATTGCGGCCACAGTAGGTTCAGCGGTCGGACTCGGCAACGTCTGGCGCTTTCCCGCCGAGACTCAGGCCAACGGCGGAGCAGCTTTTCTCATAATTTACATAGCCTGCGTGTTTCTGCTCGGCATCCCCGTGATGCTCGCGGAGTTTTCCATCGGGCGGGGCACGTCGTCCGACGCCGCAGGAGCATTCCGTCAGCTCGCTCCCGGAAAAGCATGGTGGCTCACTGGCGCGCTCGCAATCCTGGCATCTTATCTGATCCTCTCCTTCTACATGGTGGTGGCCGGATGGACTTTCGAATATCTCTGGCAGTCGGTCACCGGAAACCTTTATGCGGTCGACATATCGTCGGGCATAGAGAACGTGTCGAGATCATTCCATGAAAAGATGGGGGAATACATTTCCGGCACGTTCCGCCCCCTCGTGGCCACATTCATCGTTATTTTCCTGAATCTTTTCATCCTTATGCGCGGAGTGCAGAAAGGGATCGAGAAAATGAGCAACGTGATGATGCCGGTGTTATTTATCCTGCTTGTGATCTTCGCCGGGGTAGCCCTGACCTTCCCCAAGGCTGCCGAAGGCCTGGAATTCTTCCTGAAGCCGGATTTCTCGAAAATCACACCCGCCGTGATGATCAATGCTCTCGGACAGGCCTTCTTCTCCCTCTCACTCGGCATGGGAATCCTGATCACCTATTCAAGCTATTTCCCCAAAAACACCAAGCTTGTGAAAACAGCCGTAACTGTGTCGGCCCTCGATCTCCTCGTGGCCGTCATGATGGGCATCATCATCTTCCCGGCCGTCACCACTTTCGGACTCGACGGGGAAACACTGGAGGGCGCCACCCTCGTGTTTGTAACCCTTCCCGAGGTTTTCGCCCAGATGCCTGCCACGCGCTTATGGTCCACGCTCTTTTTCCTTCTGCTGATAGTAGCCGCCGTGACCTCCACCATCTCGCTTGCAGAAGTTTCGGTGAAATTCGTGAAAGATCATTTCCGGACAAGCCGCAAAAAGGCATGCATGATAGTATTGCTGCCATTGTTCATACTGAGCTCCCTGTGTTCCCTCTCCCAGGGAGTTCTCTCCGACATCCGATTATTCGGCATGAACATATTCGATCTTCTCGACAACACCGCAACCAACATCATGCTCCCCGTTGCCGCCATCCTCACCTGTATTTTCCTTGGGTGGGTGGCTCCGAAAGGATTTTTCCGCAAGGAGCTAACCAATGGAGGGGAAACAGGAGAACGGATATTTCCTGCAATTCTTTTCATCATCCGTTTCGCCGCTCCGGTGCTCATCGCGATCATCTTATTGGCGAAACTGCTCTACTGAAAAGTATTTTTATAAAAATTTCTTAAAAAATCTGTCGGAAATCATTGTGTGATTCCGGCAGATTTACTATTTTTGCAGATAAATGTTATCCTTCCTCAAATGGAATCCGACTACGACAGAATAATCACCGAAAAGGCGGACCACGTGTTCAGCGTGATGGCTCCCCGCACTGCGGAAGCAGATCTCCTGCGTCTCCGCGATGCTTTCGCCCTTGCGCGCGAGGCGCATGCACCACAGGTCAGGAAAACAGGAGAGCCCTATATCCTGCATCCCATAGCCGTGGCCACTATCGCCGCCGAAGAACTCCACCTTGACGTGAACTCTGTCATAGCCGCGTTTCTCCACGATGTGGTGGAAGACACCAACCACACCCTGGATGAGATCGGAGCCCGATTCGGCGACGACGTGGCATATCTTGTCAATGTCCTCACTAAAAAGGAGAAGAAGAGCTATCAACTCAGCAAGCAGGTGGATAATTTCCGTCAGATTCTCGACTCCATGCAGACCGATATCCGGCCGATAATGGTGAAACTGGCCGACCGGCTCCACAATATGCGCACCCTCTCCTCAATGCGTCCCGACAAACAGATGAAGATCGCCGGGGAAACCGACTATTTCTATGCGCCCCTCGCCACCCGCCTCGGTCTCTACCACGTTAAGACAGAGCTGGAGAACCTAAGCTTCCGATTCAGGTGTCCCCATGAATTCGAGGAGATTGCCGGCCTCATTGAAGACGACCGCACACGCCAGAGGGAGCGCCTCGAACGCTTCCGCCATCAGATCGAAGCCACTCTTGCCGAAGCGGGAATCATGGCTGAAGTCACGGTTGAATACCGCCATCCCTATAGTGTTTGGCGCAAGATGAAAAAATTCGGCGACGATTTCAACCATCTCAAATACCGGCATTTCACAGAAGTGGTGTTTGATCTCCCCGAGGGAGAAGACGAGAAGGAGATGACACTCCGGATCTACTCACTGCTCACCAACCGCTTCCGCGAGAAACCGGGAGGGATCTCCAACTACATCGACTCCCCAAAGGAAAACGGCTATCAGAGCTTTCACTTGAAACTTCTGGCTGATTTCGGTCGCTGGCAGGAGGTGCACATCACGAGCCGACGCATGGCCCTCAACTCAAGGCTCGGCTATTGCGCCGAGGGTTCCTCCGGGATGATTGCTGGATGGCTCGAAAAATTCCGCCACAATCTGCGCGAAATCACCGGCGAGGCCAAGAATTCCCCTCATTCGGGCATCGACTTCATGGAAAAGGTGACGGCCTCTTTCTATAATGACGACATCATGGTTTTCACCCCCCATGGAAAAGCAGTGATCCTCCCGCAGAAATCATCATGTCTTGATTTCGCATACGAAATCTCGGCCGAACTCGGCAACCACGCCAAATTTGCCCGCGTCAACGGGTTCCTCTCAAGCATCAAGGCGAAACTGCGCAGGGGCGACGTGGTCACGATATTCACCGATCCCGCCACTCATCCCACCCCCGACCGACTTGACGCCGTGGTGACCTATAAGGCCAAGAATGAGATCAACTCCTATCTGCAGGCACTCCCGAAACCTAAATTCGAAAGATGCCGCCATTGCCTTCCCATCCCGGGAGAAGAGGTGATCGGCTATGAAGACCATGACGGAAGGCTGACAGTCCACAAGAGAGACTGTCCGGTAGTGATTCAGCTTGCGTCGCAATTCGGCGACAACATCAAGAGCGTAGACTTTCAGCCCGACGGGATCCTCTATCCTGTCACTGTCACCGTGAAAGCCGTTGACCGCTGCCATCTGTTCCTTGACATTGTCGACTGCATATCCAACAAACTGAACCTGAACATCGATTCCTACAACTCCACGACTTCCGACTCAATCGTGAGCATCGAGATCTCCTTCGGAGTCCATTCACACGCAGAGCTTCAGAAGATTCTGACCAATATCTCCGGAATCCCAGACGTCGACGAGGTCAGAGCCCGAAGCGCCGGATAGAAAACCCGAGATTTTCCAACAACCTACACCTAACCTGAACTTCAAACGCCACATCAGAAAATGAATAACCTCAGAATTTTCATAATCATTGCCATTTCCCTCTTCGGATGCCTCCACACGAGAGCAAACGTAGACGGGGCCACGGTCTCGACCCTTCGCGACAAGGTGGGACAGGCAAAGAATTACTCCGATAGCGTCAAGGCTCTCTATAATCTTTTCGACGCCTCCATCCGCGACCAGAAAGCGGAGGCGGGATGGAAACTCCTCAGCCTTGCCCGCCATCACAACATGCAGGATGTGCTCATCGACATCATTCCCCAGATGTCGATCCTGAAACTTCGCGATCCGGATGCTCAGAAGAAACTGCTCATTGAAGCGGAATTCATTCAGGAAACGAAAAAAAGAAAGGCTATCAAGACTTTCATCGAGGTGACACGTTCCACCAACGAAGCCAACTATCTTCCGGCCGAAGACCGACGGAAAGTGCTTCTCGAATATGCAAAAGCCGACATGATCGCCACAGGCGATTTCTATCAGGATCTTCTCGACCTCTACCGGGTGGTTATCTTCATCGGGAAATTCACCGAGAGCAACCTCTATCTGGAATATCTCACACGTCTTGAAAACATGATCTCCCAGTTGCCCGACGACAACTACTACCTGAAAAACATGTTTTACACTACAGCCGCCAATTGCCACACTGCCAAGCAGAACTATTCGAAAGCCCTTCAGGCTGACAGCGTTCTCCTCAACGTGATCAGCGGCCTGGAACAGAGATATGGAGAAATGGGGCGGGAATACAGGAACTACGACCGCTACAAATATATCTGCTACCGTCGCATGCTCAACAACTACCCCGCGCTGACCCTCGAGCAGACAAGAGACCTTTATGCCAAATGCGAGGCTCTCGCGAAAAACGACGTGGAGGTGGCCCACGACATGGAAATCAGTCCCAAGGCGCTCATTTCCCTCCTGATGAAAGAGGGGAGATATGCCGAGGCAGTGACCAATATCAAGAAAGCCCTGGAGACGGAGAAGAATCTCCGCAATTCTGTGAAATCCAAGCTTCGTCTTCTTGGCATGCTGGTGGCAGCCGCCGACTCCATAAAAGACACCTCCACCCTGATCGCATCCACGAGGGAATATAACAAGCTCCTCCTTAAAGAGATGCAAAATCAGTCGGAAGAATCATATAATGAGCTGCAGGTGAGATATGAAGTCAATAATCTCCGCAATGAGAACGCTCAGCTTGAAATCGCCAAGCGTGATGCCGAGATAGCCACAAGTCAGAAAGTAGTGTCGCTGATTCTCGGAGCTCTTCTCGTGCTCGCGATCATAATGATGATTCTCTATCGCAGCCATTTCACACTGCGCCAGAAAGCCAGAGAGCTCCACGCCGAGAATGAGAAGCTCCACCGATATGTGGAGACGATGTTTCATGAAGGGAAACCTGCCGGCACCGCAGAGCTCAAACGCCGACACGACCAGGAATAAAAGAATAGTTCAATACTAAAAGGGGGCCGATTCACATCGGCCCCCTTTTAGTATTGTCATAAATAAACAATACTCTCAAACAAACTAACCTAACATCATGAATAGAAAATGAGCGGTCGTTGATGCTGATTCCGTCAGCCATCGTTGATCGACTTTCTGACTATATGACAATCCGGGATGGGAAAAGGTTCAATCAGGAATCCGATTTTAAATCTTTTTAAATCTTATGTGAAAAAATCTAATCCTCCCTGACGTCATTTTCTCCTTAGCTTTCATCGCCGGCACAGGCGAAGCATTTGTTTTTTTGACTTTCGCAGGAACTCAATGAAAAAAAGCTCGGAAAAACCATAAATATTTCTTAAATTTGTGTCGCGATACAAAAACAAGCCGTATTCGCCGACAAAACAGCACCCACAAAGGTTACTGAGCATTGTTTCATTGAACAAAAACATAACCGAACGCGTTATATATTTATTAACACTTAAAATAAACTGTCCATGCATCTAACTCCTAAAGAGCAAGACAAACTCACTCTGCTCACCCTCGGAATGATAGCCGAACGCAGGCTCCAGAAAGGGCTGAAGCTCAACTACCCGGAATCGGTAGCCTATATCACCTCCTGCGCCCTTGAAGGCGCGCGCGAAGGGAAAACCGTAGAAGAAGTAATGCACGACGCAGCCAACGTCCTGACTAAAGAACAGGTTATGGAAGGAGTTGCCGACATGATCAATCTTCTTCAGGTTGAGGCGGTGTTCACCGACGGCTCACGCCTCGTGAGTATCCATCACCCCATCAAGTAAAAAAAGTGTCTCACTCCAAAACAAAAGCACATGGCCACAACTGACACCAACGCGCAGACTCCTGCGCAGCCGACACAGGCAGCCCCTGCCGGTTATCAGACCCCAATGGGTGTCTTCTCCGGCAAACCCGCTATCGCCTATCCGAACACCCCTGGCTTCAAGCCGACAACCTACGTTCCGGTGGGAGGAGTGATTCTGGAGGATTCTCCGATTGAATATAATGTTGACCGCCGCACAATCACCCTAAAGGTGCGCAACACCGGCGACCGCCCCGTTCAGATCGGCTCTCACTTCCACTTCTTTGAAGTGAACCGCTACATGGAGTTCGACCGTGAGGCAGCCTTCGGCTACCATCTCAATATCCCGGCAACCACCGCGGTGCGTTTCGAACCGGGCGAGGAGAAAGAGGTTGAACTCGTGACTTTCGCCGGAAAGCAGCGGATCATCGGTTTCAACGACCTCACAAACGGATATTCCGGACGCGAGGATTCCCCGACATTCTATCCCAAGCAGATCCGCGCTTATGGATTCATGAAGAAATATGGCTTCAAGAATGTTTCGGAAGAGGAGCTTGACAATGAGTTCACCACTTCCCCCTCAAAATAATCTATCTTCCTCCATACCTGAAAAATAGAAAACATGGCAACAATTTCAAGAAAAGAATATAACAATCTCTTCGGCCCCACCGTAGGCGATAAGATCCGCCTTGGCAACACCGAACTATATGTGGAGATTGAAAAAGACCTCCGTGTCTATGGCGACGAGGTGGTTTATGGCGGCGGAAAGACTATCCGCGACGGCATGGGCACAGCCAACACTATCACCTCCAAGGGAGGATCGCTCGACCTTGTCATCACCAACGTCACAATTCTTGATCCGGTGCTCGGTGTCATCAAAGCCGACGTCGGAGTGAAAGACGGAAAAATCGCAGGAATCGGCAAAGCCGGCAATCCAAACGTGATGCAGGGAGTGACCCCGACACTCTGCACCGGCCCATCGACCGACGCTATTTCCGGCGAACACCTTATCCTCACCGCTGCCGGAATCGACGGCCACGTTCATTTCATCTCCCCGCAGCAGGCTTACGACTGCCTTAGCAACGGCATCACAACCCTCATCGGAGGCGGCGTTGGTCCTACAGACGGAACCAACGGAACAACCATCACTGCAGGCCCCTGGAACATCGGCAAGATGCTTGAGGCTTCCGAGGGACTGCCCATCAACATGGGCTTCCTCGCAAAGGGTAACTCCTCCGTGATGGACACCCTCAACGAGCAGATCGTGGCCGGAGCATGCGGCTTCAAGATCCATGAGGACTGGGGAGCTACACCTGCAGCTATCCGCACCTGCATGAGCTGCGCCGACCACCACGACGTGCAGGTGGCAATCCACACCGACACCCTCAACGAGAGCGGTTACGTTGAAGACACAATCGCCGCTATCGACGGGCGCACGATCCACACCTACCACACAGAGGGCGCCGGCGGCGGCCATGCTCCCGACCTTCTGAAAGTGGCTTCGATGGCCAACGTGCTCCCCTCCTCCACCAACCCGACCCTTCCTTTCGGCATCAACTCGCAGGCTGAGCTCTTCGACATGATCATGGTCTGCCACAACCTCAATCCGCTCATCCCCTCAGACGTGGCCTTCGCCGAGAGCCGTGTGCGTCCTGAGACACAGGCAGCCGAAAACGTGTTCCACGATCTTGGAATCATCTCCATGGTTTCTTCCGACTCCCAGGCAATGGGCCGCGTAGGAGAATCTTTCATGCGCACATTCCAGATGGCTTCCTACATGAAGCAGGTGCGCGGCAAACTGCCCGAAGACAGCGACTCCAACGACAACT
>CAYROR010000038.1:0-25340 GCA_964425935.1 uncultured Sangeribacter sp. | reverse complement strand
TGATGATGTCGTTGTAGGCCATAGAGGCATAGACGCTTCCCTGGTCGGTATGCAGAACTCGCTGAGACGCACACTCGGATTGTTCCTGTACTTCCTGATCAAGAACTCTTTTTCCAGTGGATTTAAATGTTTTGCCATATAGTAAACTCCTTCCCGGCAGTAGTATAATCTAATTCGTATCTGTAAAGATAACAAATCCCGATTATTTTTCTACCTTTCTGTGTCTACTTTTCGTGGTGCAACAGGCGCCTAAGAAAGGCCCGGGAACTTTAATTAGATTTGGAGATGACAGGAGCAGGAGACGTTTCTGAAGGTTCTCCGGATTCGATGACTGGCCACCCTTCGGAATCCCATTTCACAATGTCGAGATAAACCTTGCGTCCCGCACCGGGATCGGAGACATCAAACCCATGATAGAGCATCCAATGCTGTCCGGCATCATCCGTGATGAAGTTTGCATTATGGCCCGGACCGACCACCTTTTCACTCCTTTCCAGCAAAGGAGAAAAATTGTTTTCCATGGCAGGATTACCATTGCGGTCAAGATAGGGCCCGAAAAGATTTCTTGAACGGGCCATGACAACATGGTAAGTGCTTCGTTCCCCCTCGCAACATGATCCGGCAGAGCCGATCAGATAATAATAGCCGTCATGTTTGTAGATGTTGGTTCCTTCGGTGAAGGTTCCGGCAATCTGAATCGGTTTGGCGCCCTCTTTTATTGACAGGGCGTCGTCGGAGAGTTCAATCCCGAAGATTCCCCGGAAACTGCCCCAGAAAAGGTAGTGCTTGCCGTTTTCTCCATAATATATGGGATCGATGCTGTTCTGCACTCCGATTTCATTGCTCAGGAAAAGCTTGCCGTGGTCAGTGAACGGCCCTTCCGGAGAATCAGCAGTGGCAACGCCGATTCCACATTCCCATTCCCCTCCCCATCTTGATTTGGAATAATAGAGCACATATTTATCGCCGATCATTTGGATATCGGGAGCCCAGATGTTGCCATCAGGCACCATCCGCGGGCGTGTTTCATCCGTGAAAGCCGTGCCGATAAGCTCCCAGTCAATCAGATTTTCTGATTTATAGATCGGGAGATTCCTGACATCTTCAGTGGAATAAAGATAGTATGTGCCGTCTTTTGCGCGAATCACAGTCGGATCCGGTGCGCTTCTGTTGATGACGGGATTGCGGTAGGAATCTTTCTCCGCTGCCAACAATGAGCAAGCGGAGAAAGTCAGGATAAATATCGTTTTGAAAAAATGGGAAAGCATTATAGGGATCTGAGGTGAGGGATTTAAGAAAAAGCGACATCCAACGGATGCCGCTTTTCCAAAGATAGTTCAATTATCAGTCGTTGTTTTTGGGAGTGAATGTGCGCGGTCCGCGATCGCCGCCTTCCCGGCGTGGTCCGCGGTCGCCGCCTTCGCGACGCGGTCCGCGATCGCCACCTTCACGACGCGGTCCGCGGTCGCCACCTTCGCGGCGCGGTCCGCGGTCGCCGCCTTCGCGACGCGGTCCGCGGTCGCCGCCTTCGCGACGAGGCCCACGGTCGCCGCCTTCACGACGAGGACGTGCCTCGCGCTCAACATAGCCTTCCGGTTTCTCGGTGAGTACACGCATTGAGAGACGGTATTTACCGGTCTTCTTATCGATCTCGATAAGTTTCACTTTCACTTTATCACCCTCCTTCAGTCCGCTCTGCTCCATGGAGTCAAGACGATTCCATGAAATTTCGCTGATGTGGAGGAGTCCGTCGCGACCCGGCATGAATTCAACGAACGCTCCGAAATCGAGGATTGAGCGGACCGTTCCGTCGTAGATCTCGCCTTCCTCCGGCTGGGCCACGATTGCTTTCACTTTGGCAACGGCAGCGTCGATGCTTGCCTTGTCTTTGGAAGCGATCTCCACACGTCCGATTCCGAGTTTCTCATCTTCATCGATAGAGATAGTTGCTCCGGTTTCCTCCTGGATGCCCTGGATCACCTTGCCCTGCGGACCGATGACAGCACCAATGAGTTCCTTCGGAATCTCCATGGTGACAAGACGCGGAACATGAGGCTTGTAGTCCTCGCGGGGAGCGGGGATGGTGTCGGCGATGATGCCGAGGATATGGAGGCGTCCCTGACGGGCCTGCTCGAGAGCCTTCTCAAGGATCTCGTAGCTGAGACCGTCACACTTGATATCCATCTGAGTTGCGGTGATACCCTTCTCGGTTCCAGTCACCTTGAAGTCCATGTCGCCGAGATGGTCCTCGTCGCCGAGGATATCGGAGAGTACGGCATATTTCACAGCCCCCTTGTCGGAGATCAGACCCATAGCCACACCGGCCACCGGACGTTTCATCTGAACGCCGGCGTCGAGCAGAGCGAGAGTTCCGCCGCAGACAGTGGCCATCGAAGAGGAACCGTTGCTCTCCAGAATATCGGAAACGATGCGGCAGGTGTAGGGGAATCCATCGGGGAACATTCTCTTGAGAGCTCTGTGCGCAAGATTTCCGTGACCGATCTCACGACGGCCTACGCCGCGCACGGGGCGAGCCTCGCCTGTGGAGAAGGGTGGGAAGTTATAGTGAAGGAGGAAACGCTCCTTGCTCTGGTTGAGAACGTCGTCAACAATCTTTTCGTCGAGAGTGGTGCCGAGAGTGGCGGTGACGAGAGCCTGGGTCTCGCCACGTGTGAAGATGGCTGCTCCGTGAGGACCCGGAAGATAGTCAACCTCACACCAGATGGGGCGGATCTCCGTGGTCTTGCGGCCGTCGAGACGGATACCCTCGTCGAGCACACAACGGCGCATAGCCTCTTTCTCAACATCGTGGTAGTAGCGTTTCGCCATGGCCACACGCTGCTCGGGAGTGTAGAGCTCAAGCTGCTCCTCCGTCATTTCGGGGAGATTCTCGATATATTCATCGATGATGGCCTTGAAGCTCTCGTTGCGCCACTGCTTGTCGGCGCTGCCTGTGCGGGCAACTGCGTATGCCTTGTCGTAGCATTTCTCCTCTACATCCTTGCGGAGCTGCTCGTCGTTGACTTCGTGGCAATATTCGCGCTTGGTCTCCTTGCCGGCCTCTTTCATGAGTTCCAGCTGAGCCACGCAATGCTTCTTGATCTCCTCATGGGCCACTTTGAGGGCTTCGAGGAGTTCTGCCTCTGACACCTCATTCATCTCGCCCTCCACCATCATGATGTTGTCGTAGGTGGCGCCGACCATCAGTTCGATGTCGGCTTCCTCCATCTGGGAGAAGGTGGGGTTGATCACCCATTCGCCGTTGACGCGGGCCACGCGCACTTCGGAGATGGGACCCTGGAAGGGGATGTCGCTACACATGAGGGCTGCGGAGGCGGCGATGCCGGCAAGGGCATCGGGAGCATCGTTCTCGTCGGCGGAATAGAGAGTGACGTTGACGAATGTCTCCGCATGATAATTGTCGGGGAAAAGGGGACGGAGAACACGATCCACAAGGCGGGAGGTGAGGATCTCATAGTCGCTGGCACGACCCTCTCTCTTGAGGAATCCTCCGGGATAGCGCCCGATAGAGGAGTATTTCTCCTTATATTCCACTGTAAGGGGCATGAAGTCGACGCCTTCGTTCGCGTCGGCTGCGGAGCACACTGTGGCGAGGAGCATGGTGTTGCCCATGCGCACCTCCACGGCTCCATCGGCCTGCTTGGCAAGCTTGCCCGTCTCGATCGAGATCTTACGGCCGTCTGCCAGCTCGATAGTCTTCTTGATTGGCTTTAACATAAGTTTCTTTATTGTTTTTTCATCGCTGCTTAGAGTGGGCCGATTTCAACCCCTCCGGAAAAACTTTGCAAAGTTAATATTTATTTCTGAGATTTTCCGAAAAGTACTCTCAATTATAGTACTTAAAATCGTGAAAGCATCAAAAAATAGGTTTTTTAATCTTAAAAGAGGGGAAATGGCGGTTTTTTAGTTAACTTTGCGTCTTAAAACGACCATTTCATTATGACAATCTTAAAAAAATATCTTCCGACGGCTTGCCAGGCATTGTTCGTCGGTTCGCTTCTGGGCCTCGCAGCGTGCGGAGAGCCTGATTTCAAGGTCAAAGGCGAGATATATGGTGCGGAAAACCGTTCCATCGTGCTTGAGAAATCCGATTTTCAGGGATTCTGGATCGCGATCGACTCCACGAGGACATCGAAAAGCGGCTCATTTTCAATGAAGCGCCCATCCCCGGCCTCTCCCGAGATTTTCAGGCTTCGGCTTGACGACAAATTCATCTATTTCCCTGTCGAGGATAAGGAAACCATCACCGTGACCTCCTCGGCCGATGGCTTCGGAACTGATTTCACTCTTTCCGGATCGCTTGATGCCAAGGAGATGGCCCGTTTCGACAATGAGCTTGCCTCGCTCCCGGCAGGGATCAGCGCTGACTCGCTCAGCAGTTTCAAACGCAGGGTCTATACCGAATACATGCAGCCGCGTCCGGGGTCGACGGTGGCATATTATGTGCTGACGAAGATCATCGGAAAGCAGCCGCTCTTCAACCCCTCCGACAATACGGATGCAAAATATTTTGCTGCTGTCGCAACCGGTTTCAAAACCAACCGCCCCGACGATCCGCGCACTCTGCTTCTTGAAGCAACCTCGGTCGAGGCCATGAAACGCAGGAATTCCGGAAAGGGAACTGTGCGACAGGTGGAGGCGCAGGAGATCGCTGCCCTTGAGATCGAGCTTCCCGACGAAAACGGCAACAACGTGAAGCTTTCCGAAACGATCGGGAAAGGGAAGCCAGTTGTCGTGGTGTTCTCTTTGATGACCCATCCGGATTCTCCGGCCCTGAATATCGAGCTCTCGAAGATTTATAATTCGCGTCCCGGAGGGGTGGAATTCTATCAGGTTTCCCTTGATCCTGACCAGTATGCATGGAGAGATGCCGCCCGCAATCTCCCCTGGATCACGGTCTATGATGCCGACGGACAATATTCGAAAGCTGCCGCCACCTATAACGTGGGGGCCATGCCGGTCTTCTTCATCTATGACTCCGCCGGAGAGCTTAAGGAGCGTGCTGCAACTCTGGATGAACTCAGGAAATTGCTTGGCCGGATGTGATGAAGAGGAAAGTCTTTATTATGGCTTTATCGGCCACATCCTTCCTGGCCGGAGCCGCACAGGGAAATCCGGCGGATGAACCGCGTCTGGTCCTGAATCCTTGCGGCCGCATCCTCATTGACGGGGCGGTCTATGCTTCCCCGGAAAAGAGCATGTTTCCCGACGGAATGGCTATTCCGGAAGCACGCCTCGGATTGAAAATGGCTTACGGAAAATGGAGCTCCCAGCTCGACGTGTCGTATTCCTATTCGAAAATAGGCCTGCGCAACATGTGGATAGAATATGGTTTCTCCCCCGGCAACAGTTTCCGGCTCGGTAATTTCATTCATCAGTTCGGACTGCAGTCTACCACCTCATCGCAGAAATGCACGTTTGAGCAGCCGATGGGTAGCGCTCCCTTCACTCCGGGAATCCAGTGTGGCGGGATGTTCGTTCACTATGATCCCCGGTTCTATGCGGCTGCGAGTTTCTTTGTGGAGAGTTCGGCTCTTCGTGAAATCATGAACGCCCCTCTTTTCAATCAGCAGGGCTACGGACTTCTGACACGTCTTGTGTGGCGTCGGCCTCAGTCTGACGGCATCACCCTTCAGGCGGGATTGAGCGGAGGTTTTTCCACCCCTCAGCGCCGGCTCGAGAATAATAACGATATTCACGACGGATTCACCGTGTCGGCACAATTCCCCACAAAGGTTGCCCAGGTTTCTGCGGTGGAGGCGATAGTGACCAATTCCAAGAATCTTTTCAAGGTTTCTCCCGAGCTGGTGGTCACATATAACCGCGTTGCATTCGAGAGCCAGTATTTCTTCCAGCAGATCAACCGTAGACAAGGTTTGTCGGGCTACCGTTCACACGGAGGTTATGCCACATTACGCACTCTTGTCAAAGGGAAGGGATATGGCTATTCATCATCGGCCGCTCAGGTCGGGATGCCGGCACCAGGGAGCCTGGAATGTGTGGTAGACTATAACTTCACCAATCTTTCCGATGCCACAGCCGGAATTCTCGGTGGTCGCAGCAACTCCGCCTCGCTGACGTTCAACTACTATTTCAACCCTTACATTACGGGGCGTCTCAATTATACGTTTACCCATGCCTGGAACAGGGCTGGCCACGAACCGGCCACCCTCAATGCCATCCAGGCTCGACTGATGGTTTTGTTCTGAAACAGATTGATATGGCAACAGACTGGAAAGATGCGCTCGGAGCCTTGATGGCTTCAGGAGC
Source organism: uncultured Sangeribacter sp. (assembly GCA_964425935.1). Taxonomy (GTDB): domain Bacteria; phylum Bacteroidota; class Bacteroidia; order Bacteroidales; family Muribaculaceae; genus Lepagella. Next base: position 19,049 of record CAYROR010000038.1, on the reverse strand, counting down.
AGTGCCCGAAGACAACACTCCCGATGCCGGACCATCCGGCGATCCCACTCCGAGGAAAGGAGCTCTTCACGTCAGCATTGACCGCAAGGGGAGGAAAGGGAAAACAGCCACAATCGTGGATGGTTTCGGCGAGAACGACGAGGAGGCGGAGAAAGTGGCCAAGGAACTGAAACGCCGTCTCGGAACGGGAGGATCGTCCCGGGGAGGGGAGATCCTGATTCAAGGGGAGCGCCGCGACGAGGTGGCCACCCTTCTCAAGGAAATGGGTTATAAGGTGAAATGATCTCCTGCGGAAATTGATTCCGCGGAAAAAGAAGAATCCGGATGTTTTATCTTCAGCGCGCTTCGGCAGGGTCGGGAAAAACCTACGCCCTCGCCAAGAAATATATTTGGTATCTCATAGCTGTCAGGGTCAACGGGCGATGGCGTTTGCGCACACCCCGCGAGATTGCCGACGGATTGCCGCGTATCCTGGCGATCACTTTCACCAACAAGGCTACTGCGGAGATGAAACAGAGGATAGTAGACAAGCAGGCAGCTCTTGCAAAAGCCGACGGGAAGGATGGCGTTGACGCGGCCATTCTCCGCAAGACTGACTATCTGAAGGATTTCCATGAGGAGTTATCGGGGGAGAAGATTCCCGACGGATTCCCCTTTGAATCAACTGAGCTCGCACGCCGGATCGGAGAAGCGGCACGCACCGCTCTTTCCGAGCTCCTCAATGAATATTCGGATTTCAAGGTCAGCACGATCGACTCGTTTTTCCAGACCGTGCTCCGCACGTTCGCCTACGAGGCCAATCTCAACGACACCTATCAGGTGGAGATCGACTCAGAATATGTGGCCAGTGCCGCCATCGACATGACGCTCGACAGCCTTAACAATTCCTCTGACAGCAAGGTTGCCTCTTTCTGGATCGGGGAGATTGTCAGGAGGAGTGCTTCCGAAGGACGTCAGGGATGGAACGTTTTTCAGAAAAGCAACACCGCCACATCTGTCTATTCGCTTCTCCGCCAGGCCATGAGAAATCTTGAAAGCGAGGATTTCAAGGAGATCCGCGATGAACTCGACACCTTTTTCAATTCCGAGGAGAAATCGCGCGATTTTATCGCGACCTATAAGAAACTCCGGGCCGACATGGAGAGGCCGATTCTCAAAGCCGCGGAGGAGGCGGCTGCAGCGTCGAGAGAGCTGGAGAGTGCATTCAGAGCCTGCGGCCTTGATGTGGCCGAGCATGGCCATCGTTATCTGGGCGGACATATCGATAAGATCCGGAGTCTGAACCTGAAGGCGGCAAAGCCGCCGTTTGCGCCCTACGACATTGAGGGAGGGAAACCGCTCCTTAATAAGAAAAGTGGAGTCACCGCTCCGGAATGGGTGAATGAAATAGCCGTGAGGATGTATGGGGCCTACAAACGGTTTTTGAAACTAAAGGAGTCTCCTGAGTGGAAACACTGGGGCGCTTATGCACCCCTGCTCCCTTATCTCGGGCTCATAGGGGAAACCAGGCGAAGGATGCAGGAATTTCTCGACTCCAACAATACCATACAGCTCGGGGAGACAAATTCCATGCTCCGAAGGATCATCGGCGATGATGACGCTCCTTTTGTGTATGAAAGGATCGGAGGCACCATCAATCATTATCTGATCGATGAGTTTCAAGACACCTCGCGATTGCAGTGGGAGAACATTTTCCCCTTGCTCTCAGAGAGCGATTCGAGAGGGGAAGACAATCTCGTTATCGGCGATGCCAAGCAGAGCATCTATAGATTCCGTAATGCCGATCCAACGCTGATCACCCATGATGTGCCCGAGAATTTTCCGGATGGCAAATTTAGCGGCACTGCACGTGAGGAGAACACAAACTGGCGCTCTTCCCGCCGGATCGTGGAATTCAATAATTTCTTTTTCCAGCGGCTGATAGAGGATTCCGCTCCACTTTCCAAGGGAGTGGTGGATTTTGAGAATATCTACAGCAATGTGGTGCAGTTTCCGAAAAAGGAGGAGGAGACAGGATATATCAACGTCACCTTTCTTCCTCCTCCTCCGAAAGGGGAGGAGGAGAGTGCTGGCGACACAGCCGACGGCGAAGCCTTGTCGAGGGTGGCTCCTCTTGTAGCCGAACTTCTTGACCGTGGCTATTCTCCGAAGGATGTGGCCGTCCTGGTGGAGTCAAACCAACAGGGGAAGGACGTGATAGAATCGTTCGTGGCCTATAATGCTTCCCTGCCTAAGGGTGTGCGGCCGATCGAATTCATCAGCGAGGAGTCGCTTCTCATATCTTCGGCTGAGTCGGTCGGGATAATCATAAATGTGCTCGATCATATCCATCGGCTTTCAATGGGAGGTGAAGCGTTTTCCGCTTCTTCCGGAAAGAGGGTGAAATGGGAGACAATAAGGTCTAATTTCAGTTTCTATGCGCTCCGGAATTCACGTCAGACACCGGCGGAACAGGTGATGGGTTTCATGGAGGAGGAGTCGCCCGACGATGCTATAACGGAGATGCTTGACGAAATGCAGTCAACTGCATTGCCGGCACTTGTGGAGGCGGCGGCAGAACGGTTCGTTCCCGAGAGACTGCGTCGCGACGAAGCCGTCTTCATCGCGGGGCTACAGGATCTCGTGCTGGAATTTGTGGATCGCTATCCTGCGGATACCGGTCTTTTCCTTCAGTGGTGGCGATTGAAAGGGATGGGACGCTCCATCTCGTCGCCGGAGGGCACGGATGCCGTTCAGGTGATGACCATCCATAAATCCAAGGGCCTGGAGTTCAGTTGTGTGATAGTTCCATTTGCCACTGGATCGCTCGTGCCGAGAATAAGGTCTGAGTGGAGATGGGTGAAACCTTCGGCCTGTCTTTCCGCCTACGGGCTTCCTTCCTATATCCCGGTTGAGACCAAATCCTCTCTTGCCGACACTGAGCATGAGCACCTCTGGCGCAGCTATTCCGACCTCTATATGCTCGACATGCTCAACAAATATTATGTGGCATTCACAAGGGCGAAAAATGAGCTTTACGTTTTTTCTCAGCAGAGTGCCAACATTCAAAAGGACAGCCTGACGAAATTTCTGAAGGATATCCTTTCATCCTCTCCGGATGCCCGGGTTAGCGACGATGGGATGAACGTGGTTTTCGGAGAGCCTCTTGATCCCGGACAGGAGGGTGGCGATTCCCTCTCCTCTCCTGATGAGAGGGAGCTTGTGGTGGAGGAATATAGGGTGAATTCGAGTCCCGGGTTCCTGCATTATGTGGAGGGAGATGATGAAAGCGGTTCCTCCCCCTCGGTCTATGCCGACGATGAGGAGGATCCCCGTTCCGAAGGATCTCTTCTCCATTGGGTGATGGAGAATATAGAAACAGCCGGGGATATCCCTCTTGCCTTTGCGCGCCTGAAGATGCGCGGGCTGGCTGATGATCAGGCCATAGAGAGATGGAGGGAGATGATTTCGGAAAAGATTGAGGCCCCTGGAGTCAGGGATTGGTTTGCGCCCGGCTGGAAGGTTCTCAACGAACGCCCGGTGTTTATTTCAAGGACGAAGAGTGTGCGCCCTGACCGCGTGATGATAAGTCGAGACGGAAGCGAGGCTGTGGTTGTCGACTATAAATTCGGGGAGGTGCGCGACGACGGAGCCTACGAACGTCAGGTGGAGGAATATGTCAGTGATTTTTCAGAGGCGTCGGGGATAAAGAACGTGAAAGGCTATCTTTGGTATGTGGCCCATGACAAGGTTGTGAGGGTCAGGGATTCGCAGACCCTTCTTTTCTCCTCTTCTCCTTTGGCAGAAGGATTATAGGAAGAATAAGGACAAGGGCTGCGAGAGATGCGGCGAGCCCTCCGATAGTGCCGATTGAGAGTGGAAACCAGAAGGCTTCGGGGCCGTCGGTCCCGATCATGAAGGGGAGGAATCCGAGGATTGTGGAGACTACGGTGAGGAGGATCGGGATGATCTTTATCCTGAAGGCACGGAGATAGATCCTGATTGATGATTGGTGATTGCTGATTGATGGGCGGGAGAGGAGCCTATTGTATTCGTTTATCAGATAGATGGCGGCGTTGACAGTTATGCCGCAGAGAAGCACGAATGCCGCGAAGCCACCCTGGTCGAAGTTGGTCTTCGTGAAATAGAAGATCAGGAAAACTCCTATGAAGCTCACAGGAATGGTGAAGATGATGATGAGCGGAAGCCTGATCGAGTTGAAAAGAATGGCAGAGGTGAAAAAGATGATGGCGATGACAAGCATCAGAAGCCAGTAGTTTGTAGCGGAGGCGTTTCTCCAGCTCCATAGGTCGCGCTGATTGTCGATGGTATAGCCTAAAGGGATTTCATCGCGCAGACGTTTTATTTCCGAATCGAGCACCTTCTCCCCCTGTTTGGGCGACCCGACATAGTCAAACTGCACGCATAGCTTATATTGCTGGTTTTCCTTCAGCACTTCCCGGGGAGCGTTGATTTTTTCGATTCTTGCAATTTCCGAAAGCTTGAAGGTCTTGTTGCCTATAGTCATCGGAACGTTCATCAGAGCCCAGATGTCGTAGTCGGAACTCTGGGAAGAGGAGAGGAGTATACGGTCTGACGATCCCACCGGAGAGGCACACTGGATGTTTCGTCCGAAAACGGGAGATAGCGCTGAAAAGAGATCGGAGATGGTGATGTTCATTTTCGCGAGCGCGAGGGGGTCGATGTCGAGATGGAATTCGGTATAGTCATCTTTAAAGGATGAAAATTCCGACCCTATGGTGACCTCCTTGATTCTCCTGTGAGCCAGGAGGCGTTTCTTCAGTTTTGCGGCTATTGCCTCCAGTTCATCGTAGTTATATCCGAGCAGTTTCGCCTGATAGTTTCCCGCGCGCTCGGCCACTGAATTATTGAAGACACTGTTTTCAAGTCCAACTACGGTCCAGCTCCCTCCTCCTAAAGTCAGTGCCTTAGAGATCACTTCCGCTTTCAGCTGATGAGGAAAAGGGGATTTCGCCGCGCCCTTCCTGAAAGTCACAGTTATGGAGGCACGCCTCGGGGAATATATCTCCGTGCGGAATTGCTTCACCTCCTTAAATTCAGCCAGGAATACTTCCATTTTCTTGATCAGATGGTCCATCTGTGAGATTGTGGATCCTGTCGGCAGGGAGGCGTTGATGACAATGTAGGGTTCCCCCTCATCCCTGTTGAAATAGCTTCCCGAAAACACATTCTGTGCGAAAAGATTCCAGGAGCCTCCCAAGAGCATGTCGACCCAGGGCTTGATCTTTTTCTGATAGGTTTCCGATCCGATGATGTTGTTGTAGAGCTCTGCGTTGTTAATCCTCGAAGGGAGGAGGAATGTCGGGATTCCGAAAGCGAGGATTGTGAGAGTCAGGATCAGTGCTCTCCGGCGGATTCCCCAGCGGATAAAGGAACCATAGAATCTGTAGAACCGGAGGCTGCGCCTCAGCACGCGTGGTTTTCTCCGGCCGGCGAGCGGGCTGAGTCCGATCACGTTGATCAATGCCGGCACGAGCCAAAGAGTAGAGGCGAGCGAAACGGAAAGGTTGATGATCACCACTGCCACGAAATCCTGAAGATTTAGTTTGATTTCATCTTCCAGGAAGAAGACTATCCCGAGGGCGCCGATGGTGGTGAGGGTGGCGGCCAGCACGGAGGTAAAGGTCCGCAGGTCGCGGCGCCTCCTGTAGTGATCGCTCATGACGATGATGTTGTCGATGATGAGATTGAGGGAGATAGTGATTCCGGCAAGCGAGTAGAGCTGGATCTCGATGTCGAGAAGATAGTAGAAAATCACCGAAATGCAGAGCGAGAGAATGAGAGAGATCGTGATTATTGCCACGTAGCGGGCATCCCGGGAGATGAGGGCCACGAAAAGAAGCAGGATCACGAGTGTGAGCCCAGTTCGGAAATAGATTTTGTCAAGCTCTGCCGAAATGTAGGAAGTGGTGTCGGAGAGAAGATTGAAAGCAAACCCTTGGGGAAGCTCAAGGAGCTTGATTCTCTCCCTGACTTTTTCCGCCACTTCCAATTGATTTGCATTTTCCTCTGCATAGATATTGCAATAGACGGAATTCAGGCCGTTTATCCTGAAATATCCGGAAGGTTCCTGATCTTCATGACGGATTTTCAGGATCTGGGAGAGCCTTACCACCGCCGGATCCGGGCTCTGTGAGGCTGAAGCATCCGGACTGCCGGAACTCATCTGTCGCTTTCCGTTGAGGTCGAGAGTTGTCTCCTCAAAAGAGAATTCGCCACCTTTCAGGCGCAGGGGCACCCATTCTCCGTCGCCGTCGGAAACCATTCCGAGATAGTGGGTGGAGTTCTGCAGACCGATGGCCTCGGAGATGTCGTCGGGGGAGAGTCCGAGATTCCGCAACTGATCATAGTTGTAGGTGAGGTGCCATTCCTTGGTGGTGGCTCCGGAGAAAGTGACCCTGTCGACCCCTTTGATCCTGCCAATCAGCGGTCGGAGATTATCCTCGGCATATTTCATGATCTCTGCAGGGGTCCATGAGGCGTTGACGGAATACGTCAGCACAGGACGCGAGGATTCGTTGACCGTCTTCGCTGCCTGAATGACCGGATAGGAAACTCCGTCGGGGAGCTGCGGCCATATCTGCCGGATCACGGTGGCAGCCTCGAATCGGGCCAGCTCCATATCGGTGTGTTTGTCGAATCCTATTGAGATCGACCCCCGCCCGACGGATGATCTCGAGTTTATCTCCTTCACTCCACGGATTCTCGCGAGCGCACCCTCAAGCTTGCCCGTCACTTCACTTTCCACAACTCTTGAGGCGGCTTTGGGAAGGGAGAAGGAGACCGTTATGTTGGGGAGAGTGCGCGAGGGCATCAGCTTCACGGGCAGGCGCGTGATCAGTGCGGCCCCTACGATGGCGAGGGCTATGAAGATGACTATTATGGAGAAGGATTTTTTCATTCCACGTCGATAAGCCGGTTGAAATCAAAATCGTAGAGGGTCAGTTTGCGCAACCGGAAATAGCTCTGCCAGAAATTCTGGAGTGCACGGATATAGTTGGTGTTGGCGTTTTGCTGGCGCGACTGCGATAGCGTCAGGGAGTTGATGTCGGCCTTGCCGATTATGAATCGCTGCTTTGTGCGTTCGTAGGCTGTGTCGGCGAGGTCGAGGGCCTCGAGGGCAGAATTGACGAGATTCTGCTGGATATTGAAATCGCTGACAGTATTGGCCACGTCTTCCTCGATCGAGAGTTCCAGCTGCCTGGCGGCGATTTCGGCCACATTGAGATTGTTTTTCGCCATGTTCACCTTCCCTTTCCTCACCCCCCAATCGATGAGTGGAATCGAGATGGAAAGCGCCACGAGGTCTTGCCTGAGCGGATGGCTGTAGGCTCCTTTGAGAGATTGAGCCACCTGATTGTAGCCTATCGAGGCGTTAAGATTTGCGTTGAATCGAGACTCAGCGGTTGTGCGTGCAAGTTCTCTTTGCGATTCGAGCACACTCCGGCGTTGCGCCATTATGTCGGGATTGTTGGCTTTTGCCTGCAAGATTGCCTCAGTCAGAGGAATCTCCTTCTTCATGGGCGACGACGGGAGCCTCACCGTGATCTCAGCGTTCTTGTCCATTCCGAGGAAATTGGCGAGGTTTGACATAGCGCGTTTCAGGGAGATCCTTGTGGTTTCGAGTGTGTTGCGGGCGTTGACGCGGTCAAGCTTTAGAGTGAGCAGATCTGCCTCCGAGATTGCCTGAATTTTGAACCGGCGTTCCCCGGTGACGTAAAGGGTGTCGGTTGATTTCACGTTATCGACCGCCAGACGGTATTCCTCCTGAGCGAGGGCGAGGGTGAAGAAATAGCTTACCACCGATTCGGCCACGCCCTCCATATTCTGGATCAGCTCTTTCTTCGCCTGTTCGAATTTCAGCGGCTCGATCTTGCGGTCCCATTTGAACTGGTTGAACCCGATGAGGTTCTGCTGATAGCCAATTCTGACCGGGATTGAGGAATACTGATTGGAGCTGAAGTCTCCGAAGTTCCGGATGTAGTCGATCCCGCTCTCAAGATAGAAGCGCCCTCCGAGGAGGTCGAAATTCTGCGACATAATGAGCGATCCGGAGGCATTATACATCTGTTGAGCACGGTAGACGTCGATGTTCTCCTGCGAGTCGTAGCGTTGCCGGATATAGCGGTTGTAGGAAGCTGGCGTCAGGTTGAGGGTTAGCGATGGGAGCCTGGCGGCCTTGAAAGATATGAATTGCCAGTAGGATGACTGATACATATTTTTCACCCTGAAAGCCTGCAGCGAGCTGTCGTTGGCTATGGATATGGCTCTGTCGAGGGTCAGATGGATGGTCTGAGCCTCTGCGAAATCTGAGGCCATTGCCGTCATGACGGCGATGAGCCAGAGACTGCGGAAGAATCTATGCGGGAGATGCAGTTTTTTCATTTCTATAGATAAGCCAGTAAAGAATAGGGATTATAAATATGCTGACGAGAGTTCCCACGGTCATTGATCCGATCATGGTTATTGCCAGCGGCCGCTGGAGCTCGGAGCCGAGATCGGATGTGAAGAGAATGGGCACCATCGCCAGGATGGTGGTAAGGGAGGTCATGATTATCGGGCGCAGGCGTCTCACTCCTGCGGTGTGGATTGCTTCCTCCAGCGGCATTCCGGCTTTGCGGAGTTCGTTGATGGCATCGAGTTTGAGAATGGAATCGTTGACCACTATTCCGCATGTCACGATAATGCCGATTGCCGACATGAGGTTGAGCGTCTCGCCACATATCCGGAGGGTGATGAGGGCAAAGGCCGTGTCGAGGGGAATCTCCACAAGAACCACGAGCGGCTGGACAAAGTTGCCGAACTGCGAGCATAGGATAAAATACATCATTAGAAGCGAGATTCCGAGAATCACGGTGAGCTCATGGATCATCTCCCGGTTTGAGAAGAGCGAACCTGAGAATGAGGCCTCCCAGAGCCCGTTGGCGTCGACTGCTTCCTTCACTTCTGCTATCTTTGGAGCCGGATCGGAAATTCCGAAGAAGGGGAGGGGGATGTATTCGCCGTCTGATCCGGCAGTGATGCTCTTCAGGTCGCGGTCGCGCACGGGAGTCACAAGGAAAGAGAGGGGTATCCCCTTGACGAGTGTCTGGGAGAGCACGTCACTGACGTTTTTCTCTTCCCCGGCAATGGTGATGGGAAGATATTGTTCGTAGCTTCTCAGAATCCCTGCGGAGTTTGCCTTGAAGGCAGTGCGCAGCGAGCGTGCAACATCCCCATAGCTCACTTTATAGACCTGGAGACGTTCGCGGTCAATGACAAGGTTGATCCTGTCGCGGAGAGGAGTGGGGGTTTCGGCGATCTTCTTTTCAAGGTTCATCAGGTTGTCGAGATCGTAGGCCGTAGCTTTCTCCTTAGGATTCAGCCTGACCTCGAGGTCGGGTTCGTCGGAGGAAAACACTTTCTCGAAAATGTTTTCCGATGGCATCAGTTCCACATTGGCTTTCGGAAAACGTTGCCTGATGTGGCTTGTCAGTGATTCCGATAGTTGTGCAAGAGCCTTGGGATCGCTGGCCTGGATATATATTTCGGCCTCTGAAGGAGAGAGTTCCGATCCGGTGTCGAGGAGATAATCCTGAATCCCAATATATGCGGAATGAATTGTCAGGAGTGTGGTGTCGAGAGTTGCCATCATGCTTTTTACCCGTTCGGAGTTTTCAGTGATGCTGATGTTTTCATTCCATTCCACGCGGGCAATAGCGTCGGAGTGATCCAGCTTGGGCATCCGCTCCACCGGAATCTCTTCGAAAAGGAACACACAGAGGGGTATTGTCAGCGCAGTGACGGCTAGGCATATCCATTTGTAGCGGAAACAGAAGTCGTAGATTGTGGTGTAGAGTCTGGTCATGCCGTTGTTGAGATGCTCAAGCCATCCGTTTTTCCTGTCTTTCCTGTCTTTCCTGCTTTTCCCGGGGCGGATGGAGAATATCAACATATAGAGCACGGGGAGAAGCATTATCCCGACAATATAGCTCACGGCGAGCCCGGCCGTGATTGCGAAAGCCTGATCAAAGAATATAGCCCCGGCGATGCCGCTCATGAACACGAGGGGCACGAACACTGCCACTGTAGTTAGGGAGGAGGAGAGCATGGGGGTTATCATTTCAGACGTTCCGGCGTCGCAGGCCTCTTTCAGAGAGAGGCCCCGCTGGCGGAATTGAGTGATATTTTCGGTCACAATCACGGAGTTGTCGATCATCATGCCCACAGCAAGGATGAGGCCTGAAAGGGAGATGATATTGATGGAGACCTTGAAGATGAAGAAGAGCAGGAAGGTTATGATAACCGACACTGCAATCGAGATTCCGATCACCAGAGAGGCCCGGGTGTTGCCCATGAAGAGGGCTGTCAGCAGAAAGACGAGGATAAAACCGAGGATAAGGTTCTGCACAAGATTCGAGATCGTGAAGTCAAGAAGTTCCGTCTGGTTGCGGCTCTCCGTGAATTGTATCTGAGGGTAGGTCTTTTCGAAATAGGCGATTGTTTTTCCCAAAGCCTCCTTGAGATTGCCGATGTTCTCCTCGCTCTGTTTTATGATTGCCAGCGTCACCGCCCGGTTGGAGTTGAAGAAATTGTAGCCTTTGGGATTGTCGGCCACTATCTCGATCACGCAAAAATCTCCAAGCTGCATGATGCGGTCGCCTTTGCGTATGAAAATCCGTTTTACATCTTCCGGGGTACGGAGCTGATTGGATATATTGATGTTGTATTCGTAGATTCCATCTCTGACGGTCATTGATCCCGGGTCGGCATTATTGTCTTGGAGGGCTTTTTCAATATCGGCCACTGAGATGGAGGTTGATTCCATGAATTTAGGATCCGGAATTATGCGGAGCTGCTGGCCGGGGATGCCTGTGATGTCGGCCATCGCCACTTCAGGCATCTGCTCGATGCGACGTCTGACGATATTCTCTGCCAGATTGGTAAGTTCCAGGAAGTTGCCGTTGTCAGGGTGGCGCAACGTCATGTTCAGATAAAGCACCGGAATATCGGTGGCGGAGGCCTTGATGGCTTTCGGACGCGGGGTGGATGCCGGGAAGGAATTCATGGCGGCATCGATCTTTTCGTTGACCTCGATAAACGCCAGGTCAGTATTGACCCCATATTCAAATTGGAGACGAATGATGCCGATTCCGTCGCGGGTTTCAGATCTGAGCGAATGCAGCCCGCCGACCTGCAGAAGCTGTCGGCGGAGCGGGGTTGTGACGGTGTTTTCAAGTTCCCGGGCTCCGGTGGCCTCTCCGGAGATCTGGATTGTGATCTGGGGGATATCAATGTCGGGCAATAGGGAGACGGGGAGAGTGAAATAAGTCACTATCCCTATGATCAGGGCGGCGAGAAACGACATCACGACCGCCACGGGCCTATTTAGGAGAAAACGAACCATTGTTTAGTTTCAAATTGTACAAATGCACGACTATCAATCATCAACTAAAACTTTGACCGGGGATTCATGGGCGAGGTTGGCGTTGCCGGTGATGATAACCTGCTGGCCCGGTTCAAGCCCTTCGGTGATCACGTATTCCCCCATGTTTTCAAGCGATGTGGCTACGTAGTTCCAATAGGCTTTCCCATCAACAAGCGTAAATACCACTTTTCGCCCTCCGCTTCTCAACACCACAGCCGATTTCGGCACCACCAGGGCTGTCTCGACATCGCGCTTCACACTCACCCGCACGTTCATCCCGACGAAAAGTCCGTCGGGGGAGGAAACGGAAGCGTTCACTTTCACCATCCCGTCTTTGTCTACGAATGGGTTGATGGAGCTTACGCGTCCCTGATAAATCTTGTCGGAGGAATAGGGCCTCACCTCCACCGCGTCTCCCGCATGGAGAAGCGGCAGCTCATTCTCAAGCACCGGGAAGTCAACTTCCATGGAGCCTGCCGAGAGAATTCTGCAAAGAGGCTGTGAACCGTCGGGCCAGTTGCCGGGCTTCTGAAAGAGATTGGCCACTATGCCGTCGAAGGGGGCCTTGAGAACGGCATCCTCAAGATTTCTTTTCGCTTCGGCAAGCTGAATCTCGGCTTGATTCATGCCGCTTCGCAGTTTGGCAAGGCGTTTCACCTCCGCAGGCACCTTGATAGTGTCTTCGGGATCATAGCCTTGTCCGATTAGGGCTTCGGCATAGTCGAGGCGGGAGCGTTCGAGCGAGTTGACGGCAGTAGCCAGCATTTTCTCAAGCTTAAAGAGGTCGAGAGAGGCTATCGTTTCCCCTTTCCTCACTCTCTGTCCGTTTTTGAAGTTTATCTTCTCTATGGGCGCGGAAGAGTTGGCAAAGCGGAGGTCTACGTAGCTTGAGGCGGCAATCTTTCCGTTTGTCACTATTTCGTGGGAAAACATCTTCGGCTCGAGTGTCATCACCGTCACTTCCGCGGTGTTGTCAGCAGTCTCCACGCGTGGAGAAACGGTGTCCTTCTCCTCCTGCTTCGGGGCGCAGGAAGCCAGAGCCACCACCGCAATGAAATATAATATGGTCCTACAGTTAGTTTTCATGCCACAAAGATATAACTAAATCTTTAGTTATGCAAGAATATAACTAAAAATTTAGTTATAAATTCGCAACAAGACGATTTAGACCATACTAATTTAAAACTCTTCCCTAAGTAGGGTAGCCGGGCATTATCTCCCATCCATAAATTCTGCCGTTGTCATAATCGTGGATGAAGAAATACTCCTCTCCGGGTTCAAGTATATTGGCTTATAGGTCAAATGGGAGGCTATTCATGGGTTTTTCTTGGCATCTACCAAATTGCATAATGCTAAATATCAGCGAGTTATATACACTTATTAAGTCTAACATATACGTTCAAAACTTTTGAAGTGTGATAACATACTGATTTGCACGATATTTACAGCGATTTTAGCCTCCATTTTGACCTATACGCCAGTATATTGCGGATGAAAGTGTGGCTCCAATCCATAAAAGTTAGGGCTGAATGGACAAGAGGCATTTTGATTGTAAAGAATCTATCAGGCTTTTATCCGAGGGTTAGTCTTTGGCTATGATTTCAGAGGGATTTACATGAGTTACCCTCCGGATATGAAGTGCCACAATGAGGAGTATTAATCCGATCACTATAGTGACGCCGAGCAATATCGGCACTACAGGCGAAATGCTTGTTCCCGGTGAAACCGACGACACGATCAATCCTATATATTTGTTGAACCCTACGCTTAAAGGAACTGCAATAAATAAGGAAATGATTATTAAAATGCCATATACCTTGCTGAACATCATATATATATCCCTCTTTTTGGCACCATTCACCTTACGAATCGCCACCTCTTTTCGTCGTGCACGGGTATCGAGGGCTATTGTGCTGAAGATCCCCATTGCACAGATGGCCAGACTGACCATGCCCAATATCCAGCCTCCTGTCCTGACTACCTCAACAACTCCAAGCATTGGATTATTCATTTCCCTGAAATTGAAAACCATTTTGTTGATAATGCCCGGTTCAATCCGATTTATGGTTTCATCCACATTCCGGGCAAGTGCTTTCTCCTTCCCGGGTTTTGGAACCAGCGCATATTCACTCTCCCCCTTTTTGAACTCAGGAGAGATGGCCACAAGTGATTGGCCCTTTACATCGTATGGGATATTTTTGATAACCCCCGCTATGGGGAAGATTACAGCGGAATCACCGTATATATGTAGTGTCAGTGTGTTATTATCTATCAGTCCAAGTTCGTAAAACTTGTTGTATAGATTCTCACATATAAGTACGCATTGGGAAATGTCAGTGTCATGCCTGAACCATTCTACATCCATGCCTTGAAAAGAGACTATCGTGGTGTCGGAGGTGAAGTAGGTCTGGAAATACATTTGACCATTAAAAGCCTCAACAGCCTCCGGATTATTCCCAACCTCATCAACACGGACAAAGCTTTTGCCACACATCACCATTTCTTCGAGCTCAGGGATTCTTCCTATCTCATTAATGAGACGTTCAGGATCTTCCGCATACGAAAGACGTAGAAAAAGGCAATTCCTGTAGAAGGAATCATTATCCGGGATATTGCAGCCATCAAGTATCTTTCTCCCTCCATTGACTAAAATGAATGTGGAGCACACAAACACCATGCATATAATTATCTGGACTCCCAGCATGACGTTGCGGAAAAAATGATTCTTGCTGTTACGCATATTGGCAGCCAAACCAACCGACGCCTTTCTTATCCTGCAAAGCGTGAACCATGCAATAAAGCCACAGCATCCAAGCAATATCCCTCCCACTGCAATGCTATAGAGCCATAATCTCCTGATAATTATTTGTGAATCCCGCATTACCAGATCCATGTTCTTATCGAGAAAATCCTGCAGCTGCAGCCCGAGCATGACAGCCACGATGATCGCAAGAGAAAGGGAGATGGCAATCTCTATGCCAAGCAACATGAAAAGTTGCATGCGGCTTGCTCCATTGACAGTGCGGAGGGAAAGCTCACGCCGCCGCATCCAGAAAAGCTGGATCTGCATCCTGAGGAATCCCACAATGGCTCCAAACAATATGAGCGATCCTATGATATAGACTATAAGATTGATTGCTATTATCTCCTTCACATTTAGCCCATCAATCGTTTTTGAGAGAGATGCCTCCAATCCCAAAGGCCTGACTCGCGCGTTAACTTCCTTAAGTAGATCTTCTTTAGCTAATCCCTCTTTGAGAACGGCCCATATCCTATTGGAATAGAAATTTTCCGGATTATTATCTTCAAATTTTTCTGTCACACAAAAACAAAATGAGCATTCATTAAAAACGTCGAATTGCGATGGCTCCTCATAGACATCAACGATGGTCACGGGTATCGGCTGTTTTTGATTTGTGCGCATCTGAACGGCTCCTATTGGATCTGCATTATGTAAGTATTTCTCAACAAATTTCTCTCCTACTATTGCTTCTCCTACTTTAGGAGCTTTTACCTTTTCACCGGTGATGGCAGACCGCACTCCAATAAGGCTGACATAGTCGGGATCTATATAGTATGCACCAATCGCTCCTTTGCTCACTGTGGAATCAGGGAGGTGAAACTCCGCAAACATCGCCGTTTCCGCACCATTGGCGACACCCACTTGCTCAGCACAATTCAAACCGCCATCCCCCTTGATGGCACGAACAATTTCCATCGTCACTGGTTCCCTTTCTCCATTATCGATGGTTTTGAATTCGATGTCATAAGTGCGGTCATGATAAGGCTGACTGTAAAGAGAGGGAAGCCGGAATTTGGTCATCAATGAATATGTGAGTGAGAACGTGACGATGCCGATGGCAATGCTGAGCACGCTTATCACGGTCTGAACCTTATATTTCATCAGGTTGCGAAGAGCTACCTTAAGATTATGAAATAACATATTCATATTTTTTTATTTTTGGTTTACTAATCTATTCCCTGCAAAGGTAATCACATGGAATCAATCGGCAATGCTTTTTTGATGCTCCGGATGCTGTTTGGATGAAAATCATACAGGGATGTGTATGATTTTCATACAGTGTCATTTTTTAAAGCCTTTTCCACTTTCAAAATATCGCGTAAATGGGAAGAAGAGAAGCCTCTGGCAAAATCATGGAGATATGCATAGTGATATTATTGGATGGCTGGCTGAAAAAGTTTAGTATGGAAAAAAGATGTGAAAAACTATTAAAAAAGGATGGGATTGTTTGGTCATTCCAAAAATTGTGCTTAACTTTGCATCGAGAATAACACAAGGGATGTAGAGAACATCCTTGTGGCAGTGAAAAATGGCAAGTCAAAAAGCTTTTAAGTAATAGTGATATAAATTGTAAGTTAGTGGTTGAGTTAGGCGACTCAAGCTTGTGAAGGTATGACAGTCTACAAAATCACAGGGTAGCGGAATGTTGTGAAACAATCTGCTACTTTTGTTGTATATAGGGTCCTGATGTGCTCTGATGTTGTTCGATCCCTTCGGGGTCGTTGGTACTGAGGTAGTTATCCGCCGCGGGTTTCGTCCGGGGATAAATATTCTTCACGCCCCGTCCTGGGCTTTTTCACTTGGTGTAGTTTGCGCTCAGTCCGGGGCTTTTGATGGTTTGCGAGTTCCTTGGATAATACTCTTCACGCTCCGTCCCCATAGGCTTTGGATGGTGTGGTATCTCCTAAAGGATAAATAATTTCGAGGATAGGAATAGTATTCCCAGGTAGAGTCGGCAGGGCCCGTGGGGATGATGTTTTTAAAACTCTGAAAACTCTAAAAACTCTGAAAAACTCTCAAAACTTTAAAAACTCTGAAAACTTTCAAAACTCTCAAAACTTTGAAAACTCTCAAAACTCAAATACCGCCTCAATTCTTAAACGAGGAGGCAACCTCATAGACCCGCTCATAGATCTCGCGGTCCATATCCGTGATGGTGCGCCCACGGCGTGAGAGCACCCGCTCTGCTATCTGCATGAATTTAGTGATCGACACGTTGGTGAATCCGGTGGCTGAGCTGCCTTCGCTGAAGCTCGGCACGAAAACACGCGGGAAACCTGCGCCGTGGATGTTGACTCCCACGCCAAGAACGGTGGCCGTGTTGAGCATGCAGTTGACACCGATCTTTGTGTGGTCGCCGATGATCGGCCCGCAGAACTGAAGGTCTGTGCGCATGAAAGTGTGGGTGCGGTAGTTCCAGAGTCTAATTCTCGAATAGTCGTTCTTCAGATTTGATGCGTTGACTCCGGCTCCCAAGTTGCACCATTCTCCGATCACGGCATTGCCTACGTAGCCGTCGTGGGCTTTATTGCTGAAGCCGAAGAACACGGAATTGTCTACCTCTCCTCCGATCTTGCAGTAGGGGCCGAATGTGCATCCTCCGTAGATTTTCGCTCCCATTTTGATTTTAGCATTCTCGCAGAGGGCCAGGGGGCCTCTCACGCATGCGCCCTCCATGATTTCTGACCCGGCTCCCAGATATACGGGGCCGTTGAGCAGATTTATGGTGGCTCCTACCATTGAAGCGCCCTCCTCGATGAAGATTGTTGGATTGCCATCCTTGTCGGTTGTGTCGCCGATAATTGTGTTGGAGGGGTGGATGGGTTGTGATTTCCGTCCGGCAGTTATTCTCCGGAAATCTTCGGCGATGATCGACGGGTTGAGGAGGAAAATATCGTAGGAAAATCTGATGATCCGGGGGGTAGCGGTGGAGTTGGTAAAAGTGTAGAGGCGTCCCGTCAGTCCGGCGATAGTGCCGAAGTATGCCACCGGACCTTTCTCTTCTGAATCTGGGTCGGCGATTGCCTCCCCCTCTTTGAGGTTTAGAATCTCATTTATTATGGTGGTGTCGGGGATCAGGGCTCCGGAAATAAACAAGGCGGTTTCTCCTGATGGTGGGGTCTTGCCGAATTTTTCCCTGAGATATTCCACGGGGAGGTATCTGTAGTCAGCGGGCATCATCTGTTCCCATTTCTCGCGGATTGTCGTTATCCCGATTCTGAAGTCGGCTATTGGCCTGGTGAAGCTCAGCGGGAGCAGATTCGCGTGGCTTTCACGCGAATCGAAAAGATACACTGTGGGGAGTTCGGTCATATCGTGGGGATGGTTTTATTTCGGGGTTATCTATATATTAAATAGATATTAAATAGGAGAGGGGTTCCGAAAATTGCGCGGAATTGCTCTTTGTGTGCAAAAGTAGCATAAAAATCATGAGAAGGGGCGCGGATGTATGTTAAAAAAGATTAACCAAGCTTAAAAATTTTTAGGCGGAGGAGAGGGCTGGAAGGGGCTTAAAAAGAAAAATATAATTTTTAAGAATTTTTTCTTGCTGAAAGTTTTGGCTAAGACTCTAATTTTCATTATCTTTGCAAAGTTTTTGGAGTGAAGGTTCCGGAAATTGGGTCCAAATTGCTGACTGATAGTGATTTGGGGGATAATTGCCGGATTCCTGAAGCCAAGGATGAATAGAAAGAAGACAAATTACTACAAATATCAATTTTTTAGAGACAAAGAATGCCAACGATTCAGCAATTAGTAAGAAAAGGACGCGTGGCTCTTAAAGATAAGAGCAAATCGCCAGCCTTGGATTCATGTCCGCAGCGCCGTGGCGTGTGTGTTCGTGTCTACACGACCACACCTAAGAAGCCTAATTCGGCCATGCGAAAAGTGGCTCGTGTACGTCTGACGAACGGTAAGGAGGTCAACTCCTACATTCCGGGCGAGGGCCACAATCTTCAGGAGCACTCCATCGTGATGGTGCGCGGCGGTCGTGTGAAAGACCTCCCGGGTGTGCGCTATCACATCGTGCGCGGAACGCTCGACACAGCAGGAGTCCAGGGACGCACCCAGCGCCGTTCCAAATATGGAGCCAAGCGTCCGAAAGCCGGTAAGACCGCAGGTAAGAAGTAATCATTGCGCTTCCACTGCGTCAAGCCAAAAAACGGTTGAGTAAACGGCGGCAAGAGAGCCGGCGTTGAAGCATCAAGACAACCACACCTATTAAACCAAACAAAAGAAATGAGAAAAGCAAAACCGAAAAAACGGGTGACACTGCCCGATCCCGTGTTCCACGACGTGAGAGTCACGAAATTTGTGAACCACCTGATGTATGACGGCAAGAAGAACACGGCGTATACAATTTTCTATACGGCACTCGAGACCGTGAAGGCCAAGTTGCCGAACGAGGAGAAGAGCGCGCTTGAGATCTGGAAAAAAGCGCTTGAGAACATCACTCCCCAGGTGGAGGTGAAGTCGCGCAGAATTGGCGGCGCCACCTTCCAGGTGCCCACTGAGATCAGGGCCGACCGCAAGGAATCGATATCAATGAAGAATCTTATCATCTACGCACGCAAGCGCGGCGGCAAGACCATGGCCGACAAGCTGGCAGCTGAGATCGTTGACGCATTCAACGACCAGGGCGGCGCTTTCAAGCGTAAGGAAGATATGCACCGCATGGCTGAGGCCAACCGTGCTTTCGCTCACTTCAGATTTTAATATCGGTTTCAATCATGGCAAAACACGACGATCTTAATTTGACAAGAAACATCGGCATCATGGCCCACATCGATGCCGGAAAGACCACCACTTCGGAGCGTATCC
>CAYROR010000037.1:0-25649 GCA_964425935.1 uncultured Sangeribacter sp. | reverse complement strand
CATCGAAGCCGCCGGCCTGGATATTACGCCTAACAATGGGATTTTATAGCTTAAATTTGGGAGGGTTTTTATAGTTTAATATATTGTGAGTAGTTTTATTCCACTTACCACCAATAATGAATGTAATGAATGCAATAGATTTGTTTATATTCCCAAAATACTGTAAATTTGCAGTAAAAATAGAATAGACATGAAACGGAACCAATACCTGAAGCGAGATATCTACCTTGAAAAGCTGATAAAAAGGAGAGATAACGGCGAAGTAAAGATTATCACCGGCCCTCGGCGATGTGGCAAATCTTGGCTTTTAAGCCACATATACCGTGACTATCTTCTTACGAACAATGTAAAGAAAGAAAATATCATCACTCTTGATTTTGACAAAGATGATGAGAAGCACGATTTCGATATACTTGATCATAAGGCAGTCAAGAACTATATCTATTCATTCATAAAAAACGAAGATGAAAATTATTATGTGTTTCTTGATGAAATACAAGAGCTTGATAATTTTGAACGTCTTGTGAATGGCTTGAATGGGCATGAGAATGTTGATGTATATGTGACTGGAAGCAACTCACGTTTCCTGTCTAAGGATATTCATACAATTTTTCGCGGACGAGGAGATGAAATTCGTGTTTATCCTCTTTCCTTCAGGGAGTTCGCCCAGACTTACGACAACGTCAGTGAGGCGTGGAAGCAATATTATACCTTCGGTGGCATGCCAAGGCTGTTGCATTATGTCGATAACGAGCAAAAAATCAACTATCTGCAAAAATTGTGGGATAAGACCTATCTTGACGATGTTGTAGAGCGGAACAACGTCAAGAATGAGCTTGCAATATCAAGGTTGGCAACCTCACTATGCAGCTCAATAGGGTCATTGACCAATCCCGCAAGATTATCCAATACCCTTGAATCGGTTCAGAAAATGAAGATAGATCCCAAGACGGTTGCATCCTATATCACCTATCTTGAAAATGCTTTTCTTTTTGAAAGTTCTGAAAGATATGATGTGAAGGGAAAACGATATTTCGAGTCTAATAAGAAATATTACTGCATTGATGTCGGACTTAGAAATGCCCGGCTTAACTTCCGTCAACAAGAACCGACTCACATAATGGAGAATGTACTGTATAACCATCTGCGTGTTCTTGGATTTCTTGTTGATGTCGGAGTAGTGGAGAGCCGTGAGATGAAGAATGGTAAACAGATGTTTATTCAGAGAGAAATTGATTTCGTGGTAAACAAAGGAGATCAGAAGTACTATATCCAATCGGCTTACTCTATTCCAACCCAAGAAAAAAGAGAGCAGGAACTGGCATCACTTTTGAAAGTGTCAGATTCGTTCAAGAAGATTGTTGTTGTGGCTGATGATATAATGCCATACACTGATGAGAATGGAATCTACTTTACCGGACTTTTTGATTTTCTCTTAAAAGATGATTGGCAATAAAGAACTTACAATCCTTATTCCATTTTTGCTGCAAGTTGGTAGCAAAAAAGGAATATAAAATAGTGTATTAGTGCGATGTTGCTGCTCCGGGACGATGATGTGGCAAGGGACATAGTGCAGTATGAATTGATGTTTTGAAAAAGAAATCAGGAGATGCTGAAGTGGCATCTCCTGGTTTCTTAAATGTGGGAGAAGGGGAGTGTAGAGGGGGTGTTCATTCGGACTTGGCGGGGTTTGGGGGGAGGACAAGTGTCAGGATAGGCTTGTCATAATCTTTCCCGTCATAAAAGAGATGAATCTCATGTTGCGGTTTATGTTTCTTCCAGAAGAAGTCATGGGTGAATCTGAAGTCGAATGTCTTGTCAATTGATGGCACAGTAAAGGATAGAGAAAGATCATGGTCTTCTCCCCCGTCGAGCTCTCCAAAATATAAAGGGCTGGTTTTTGGATCGTTCCATGAAAAGACTCCTTGCCAAACAAGTCCATAGAAACGAGGCAGGTAGTACCGGGTGTTGTTTTCTACATCCTCGCGACTCCACTTAGCGGGATATTTCTTATCCTCTGAGGATATGAACATTTCTTCACCAACCCAGTTCCCCTTGACATCGGGATCCAGAAGATTGTTGCCATCCTCATCCGCGATCTGAATGTATACTCCAGTGGGATTGAAATCCCAAATCACGTCAGGTTCAGGACCATCGTCGTCACTACTACAGGCTGTAAAACCGAGAAAGAGGATTGTCAGAAGCCAAAAGCTAAAAGGTTTATTCATGATCTATTCAGTTTTATTGTTTCTTCTCGCAAAGTTAATCAAATCTCCGTAAACAAAAAACACTAATCGTCATTTGTCTCTCTCTTTCTTCACTTTCTCTGGATGAGAAAGCGGGAACTAACTGAATATTTTGATTTGCCGATAAAATTTTTTTGTCTAATTTTGTAGCATAAACATTAATGGTTTAACCACAAATATAGATATTATGCCGCGTAAACCTTTTTCCCCTAGATTTATCACAAAAAGGTGTTCTTCTCTGACTAATGAGGAATTGGAGAAATTCTCTCAGCTTTTTTCAGGACACTATGGAGTCTGGAGTGGAAAAGATGATGTTGAAAAAAAGGGGAAGCCTATTAAGATGTCTGTCTCAATGTATTCACGTCTGAAAGAGGATCCGGAGATGTTTGTTTCATATTGTGTCAATGGGGATGATTTAATTGGCCAGGCTTTTTTTCTTAATAAGGAGCTTCCGGATGGAAAGAAGATTACATGGGTTACTCAGTTGGTTGTGCATCATTCATATAGGAATCGTAATATCGGTAAAAAACTTTTACGTTCTGCGTGGGGATTCTCGGACTATTTGGGTTGGGGATTGGCAACTACAAATGCCATTACCATAAAGACCCTGGAGGCTGTTACTTGGAGAAAAGTTTCTCCAGATGTGATATTGACTCATATAGAAGATATTAAAGAGCTATGCGATCGTGTAGGGTTTGCGCATAAAGAGAAAATCCATGTCGGTGATGGGGTGTCGCAAGTGTTCACTAATTTTTATCCTCTTTTTGAAAAGATTGATAAGAGAGTTGAAGATATATATGTTGAGCGGTTGGGGAAAATCGAAGATGGATGTGAATGGTTGGCGTTTACTTTTCAGGAGCAACCATTTGGAGATTCAGAGAGAATGGGAGAAATGCTTGATTTCTCGATGGAGCAATTGGAAGATGCTTATTCAAGGATGGACATGAAATCCCAGCCATGGACAAAGTATACTAAATCGGAAGTGGATTTTATTGAGAAACATCTGTCTCTTGATAAAAATGATAAAGTTCTTGACATCGGATGCGGGCAAGGACGACATTGTATTGAATTGGCAAAACGAGGATTTAGGGTAACTGGTGTTGATTTCTCCGAACGGCTTCTTAATGAGGCGAAGAAAAATGCAGAGGCACAAAATGTGGGAGTGGAGTTTAAACAGAGGGATGCGCGAACCCTGACTTTGCCTGGAAATTTTAATAAGATAATCTGTGTTTATGATGTGATCGGGTCGTTCCGGAGCCTGGAAGATAACAGAAAGATAGTCTCTTCAATCTGGAAAAAGTTAAGACGGGGAGGGAAGGCGATCGTATCTGTCATGAATATGGAGCTGACAAAGAGTCTTGCAATCAATAAAGCAGACGTCGTGGCTGATCCCAAAGTTTTGTTGTCGCTTCCGGCATGCAATATAATGCAGAAGACAGGAAATATCTTTGATCCAAAATATTTTCTATTAGATGAGAATGCCCATCTCGTATATAGGAAAGAGCAATTTGAATTTGATGGGGAACTGTCGGCAGAGTACGTGATCGCTGATTATCGTTTTACGGCAGAAGAACTTGCGGCAGTTTTCGAAGAGCAGGGATTCAAAGTGGAGGAGATTCGTTATGTGAAGGCCGGGAAATGGGATGAATCACTCGGTGCTACTGATAAGGGCGCAAAAGAGATCCTGCTCATTGCGGAAAAACCGCAGGCATAGGAAATTTAGTATGACAATTGAAGGCGGGAGGTTAATGGGTTTTATTCGTAGAGGGGGACGCTCCAGAGGAGTTTGTCGCGGAGCACGGTGGGGAAGGTGAGGTCGCGGCGGCGAACAAGCATTGTGGAGAAGGGGGCCCTGCGGATGATGACGGGATGGGAGGCCGACATGACGATGCTGCGTCCGTCAAGACTCAGCCTGAATTCCCGCGAACGCCCTTTCACCTCCAGCCGCAGCTCTGCATCCCCCCCGACAACGAGCGGACGCACGGTAAGGGTGTGGGGAGCAACCGGAGAGATCGTCATGCATGATAAGGTGGGCTCCAGAATCGGGCCGCCGGCCGACAGATTATAGGCTGTGCTTCCCGTAGGAGTTGCCACGACGAGTCCGTCGGCCCTGTAGTCGGCGAGAAAGTCTCCGTTGATTTCCGTGACGATAGAGATTATGGATGCTGTTTCCTCCCTCATGACGGCCACTTCGTTGAGGGCGAAAGGCCACTCGTCAGCCGGGAGTCCGGGCGACTCCACCATCAGCATCATCCGCCGTTCCACGGAAGTGTGGCCGTTGAAGAAATCGCGGATCACGCCGGCCGCATCATGGATGGCACAGCTTGAAAGAAATCCGAGATGGCCCGTGTTTATGCCAAGTATCGGCACTTCCGTCCCCGCGGCCCATCTTGCGGCCCGGAGAAAAGTGCCGTCCCCACCGATGCTGAGCAGAAGATCTGTTTCAGGCGGCATTATCGATGAAATGATGGCGCCCCGCAGATATGCGCGATGGTCGGCAAGGTGGTCGGCGAGTTTTGGATGGACTGTTATCTCGAATCCGGCGGCGGAGAGCCCGGCAAACAAGGCTGCGAGGCGGGGAATCACCTTCTCCTGCCTTCTGCTTCCATAGACTGCAATCTTGCGCGTGGTGGTCATCGTGGCACTGATATTGTTGAGAGATCAGACATTAAGGAGGGTCTGAAGGGAGAGAAGCCGCTCGATGGCGATCGCGGAATCGCGGGTCTGGTCTTCGGCCCCACGGGCGTCGACCACCTTGAAGTCGTGGCGTTCGAGGCTATGGACTGCGGCGGAAGGATCAGTGGCTCTTACGCGGAGCGTTACGCGCAGGGTGCCGTCGAAACCGGGAGTTGTCAGCAGATCCACAAGATGGGAGTCGCTGTCTTCCACGGCGTGGGAGAGCAGACTGGCGCTGTAGTCTTCCGGGCGACATTCCACTGTGACGGTGCTGCAGTCGTCGCGGGCGGCAATGAGCCGTCCGAGCCCTTCGAGCATCGATGTCTGATCGATAATCCCGATGGGCACCATTCCATCCGTCACGCCGATTTCCCTGACGGGAGTGTCGAGCAGGCGCGGGAGCACTTCGAGCACCGGCATGTCAGCGTCGACGCTGCGCGAAGGCTTCCTCTCGGCCATCGTTTTTCCCGGTGATAAAATATCTCTCGCTGTCATTTTTTTTCTTCCTTTCTTGTTAAACAGGGGCTTTCCGATGGGAAATCGAGAAAAATCTCCCGTCGGGAAAACACCCTTATATTTTTTTAACGTTGTTAAACCTCTTTTTCTTTGCATGGACATCCTTTTTTTATACTTTTGCAGAATAAATTGCGTGAAAAGGCGCAGCAGGATGTCCGCCAAAGGCAAACCCCGGGGGTTGCGGCAAAAGGCGTTCGGAGTTCAAAGATACAAATTCCGTGCCGAAAATCTGCAAAATCCCCGAAAAATTATGCCGGAGGAGGGCGAAAGTTGAAATTAGAAACGAAAATATTTTCCTCAAATGACAAGATTGAGTGTGAACATCAATAAGGTGGCGACTCTCAGAAACGCGAGAGGAGAGAATGTGCCCGATGTGGAGAAATTCGCCATCGATTGTGAACGTCTTGGTGCCCAGGGAATAACGGTGCATCCCCGTCCTGACGAACGGCACATTACGCGTCGCGATGTGAGGCTTCTCCGCGACGTGGTCACGACGGAATTCAACATAGAGGGTTATCCCTCGGAGGAGTTTATGGAACTTGTGCTTGAGGTGAAGCCGGCCCAGGCTACCCTTGTGCCCGATGCGCCGGGCGACCTGACGTCGAGCGCGGGATGGAATGTGGAGGCAAACGCCGTGTTCCTGAAGGATATCTGCCGGCGTCTCCGTGAAGCCGGGATCCGCAGTTCCATCTTTGTTGACGCCGACGTGAAGCAAGTGAGGAAAGCTGCCGAGATCGGGGCCGACAGGGTGGAGCTCTACACAAAACCATACGCCGACAATTATTCCCTTGACAGGGATGCTGCCGTGGCTCCATTCGTGGAGGCTTCGCGGGTGGCGATGGAGGCGGGGATCGGTCTTAACGCCGGTCATGACCTCAATCTTGACAACCTCGGATTCTTCCACAGCAGTCTTCCCCACCTTGACGAGGTGAGCATAGGGCATGCCTTGATTTCCGACGCCCTCTATCTCGGCATCGGGGAGACCATCAGCCGCTATCTTGCCTGTCTTGCTGATGACGATTCCGGAAAATAACTGATCAGATAAACTTAAACCTCTTAACCGACAGATGAATACACTTTCCTTTTGGTCGCTTGTGATGGATGGCGGCTATATCATGATTCCGCTGGCAGTGCTTCTAATCGTCAGCATCTACATTTTCATTGAGCGTTGCATCGCGCTCCACAGAGCCTCGAAAAACGATGACAACTTCATGAACCGCATCAAGGACTATATTGTGGAGGGCGACACTGAAAATGCCGTGAATCTGTGTAAGCGCACCGACACTCCCTACGCCCGGCTTATCCTCAAGGGGGTCAGCCGCATCGGCCGCCCCATGAACGATGTGCTTGTGGCTATCGAGAACACCGGAAACATCGAAGTGGCCAATCTCGGGAAAGGATTCTCCTGGCTCTCCACCACAGCCGCCGGGGCGCCGATGCTCGGCTTCCTCGGAACGGTTGTCGGAATGATCGAGGCGTTTTTCGCTCTGGCCAATGCCGGCACGTCGGCCAACATCACCGTGCTCTCTTCCGGCATCTATCAGGCTCTTGTGACGACCGTGGCCGGACTGATCGTGGGCATCGCGGCGCTGTTTGCCTATAATTTCCTTGTTTCGAGAGTCAACAGAATCATGAATGCCATGGAAGCCAAAACCATGGAGTTCATGGATCTTCTCAACGAACCCGCCTGATCCCGGAAGATATGGCACTGAAGAAAAACTTCCAGACGCTCGACACGTTTTCGATGTCGTCGATGACAGACGTCATCTTTCTTCTCCTGATCTTTTTCATGGTGACATCCACGCTCATCTTCCCCGCGGCCATCGACGTGAATCTTCCGCAGAGCAGCGAGCAGACGTCGCAGAAACCGGTGACGGAGGTATACATCGATGCTGAATCGAAGCTCTATCTTGTGGCCGACCGCAATGACTCCATCGAGGAGAATAAGGAGCCGCGGGAGATGAATCGTGAGGAATTGCTCGCGAATCTCCTTCTTATCCAGCAGCAGGATTCCACGCGGGCTGTGGCCCTATATGCCGACAGCACGGTTGCCTACGCCCGCGTTGTCGACGTTCTCGATCTTGCGGCAAGAAACCATCTGCGTCTGGTGCTGGCCACCAGGAGCTCCCAGAAGTGATTGAATTATGTCGAATCAGGAAAAAGACCGTTTGATCTCAGCAGTCCTCACTTTTTTCGTGACGGCCATTCTGCTGGTGGTTCTCATTTTCGGCTACATATCCTGGAACCCGGCTCTCCTGGCGGAGGCGTCGGTGCCGGAGATAAAGCCTGAAGAGGAGGAGATCTTCATTGAGCCCAAGCTCGTGGAGCTCGGTGAGCAGAGGTCGGTGGTCAAGAAGAGCAAGCCAGCCCCCACGCTCAAGGGTAAGCCGAAACAGGCTCCCGAGGAGCGGTCGGAGATCGTGGACCCCGGGCCTAAGCCGGATCCGGAACCAAAACCTGTGAGAAACGAGCTCACTCAGAAGAAGGAGAGTGTGCTTGAGAAAGAGGAGGCCGCGCAGACCGAGAAAGAGCGTCAGGAAGCCACAAGCGCTGTCGCCAGCAAATTCGCTCCTAAAAACGGCTCTACGGAGGGTTCCGACAAAGGGACGTCGGGAGCCGGGGGAACGGGAGTCGGAGTGAGCGGAAGCGCCCATGGCCGCACGTTTATGGGATGCCCGAAACCCGACGTGGCGTTGCGTCATAAGACGGTGGTGCGTGTCAATATTGTCATTGATGCGGAGGGAAGGGTGATCGAGGCCACTGCCTCCGGAAGCGCCTCCGCCGAGATCCGCCGCAAATGTGAGGCGGCTGCCCGTCAGGCCCGGTGGAGCGCCAAGAAGGGGGCCACGTCTACCCGCGGTTCCATCACGTTTACCATCACTCCGCGATAATTTCCCCCCGGAGAGTGGCGCTGCTGGCGTCAGTGACGACGACTTTCACGAAGTCGCCGGGTTTGGTGTCGCCTTTAGGGAATACCACGACCTTATTTTGTGAAGTGCGTCCGAAGTTTTCCTCCGGGCTCCGTTTTGATCTCCCCTCCACAAGCACTTCGAATGTCTTTCCGACGTCGTTCCGGTTGCTGCATGCCGAGAGTTCGTTCTGGAGCGCGATCATCCTGTTGAGACGTTCGATCTTCACCTCTTCCGGGATATTGTCAGGGAGATGGAGAGAGGCGAATGTGCCCGGCCGTTCCGAATATTTAAACATGAAGGCAGAATCAAATGCCGCTTCCTTCATCAGGCTGAGGGTCTGCTGGAAATCCTCTTCCGACTCGTCATGAAATCCTGTGAAGAGATCCGTTGATATTCCGGCGTCGGGAATAGCCTTCCTTATGGCTTCGATCCTGCCGAGATACCATTCGCGGGTGTATTTGCGGTTCATGCTCTTGAGCACCGCGTTGCTTCCGCTCTGCACGGGAAGATGGATATGACGCGCTATGTTGGGATGGCGGGCTATTGTCTCGATTGTGGCATCCGATAGGTCCTTGGGATGAGATGTGGTGAAACGGATTCGCATGTCGGGGGCAGCCTCGGCCACCATCTTCAGCAATGCAGGGAAATCGGTCACGCTGCCGTCAGGCGCCGTGAACCTGTAGCTGTCGACGTTCTGTCCAAGCATGGTCACTTCCCTGAACCCCCGCTTTCTCAAATCTTCAAGCTCCCGGAGTATGCTCTGTGGCTCCCTGCTCCGCTCGCGGCCTCTGGTGTAGGGCACGATGCAATAAGTGCAGAAATTATTGCATCCCCTCATGATCGAAATGAAGCCGCCTGTTGCCGAGGAGCCGAGTCGGCGCGGCATGACGTCGCGGTAGGTCTCGGTAGTAGAGAGGTCGATGTTTATAGCCTTTTCTCCGTTTTCCGCCGCGGCCACCAGATTCGGGAGGTCGAGATAGGAATCAGGACCGGCCACGATGTCGACTCCATAATCATCGATAAGTTTATGTTTCAGGCGTTCCGCCATGCATCCGATCACTCCGATGATAATGTTTCTGCGGAGTTTTCTCCGCAAAGCGTTCCAATAGGCGAGCCGGGAATAGATCTTCTGCTCCGCGTTTTCACGGATTGAGCATGTGTTGAGGAGCACTGCCGCCGCATCGGTGTCGGTTTCAGTGAGCGAATAGCCGGCGAGTTCCATCATCGCGGCCACCACTTCGGAATCCGCCACATTCATCTGACATCCATAAGTTTCGATGCGCACTTTCTTTGAATCCGTGCAATTTTTATCATTATTTGGTATAAAAAAGGGTTGCATGATTAGGATAAAATCGAATATTAGTATTACTTTTGTGCAAAATTACCAATATTATACCAAGGTTACAAATGAGTTTCCCATTTATTTCGGCGGAAGAAGCCGCCAGCTGCATCAATCACGGCGATAACGTCGGGTTGTCGGGGTTTACAGCCTCGGGCACGCCCAAGCTTGTAACCGTGGCGTTGGCTGACAGGGCCAGGCGCTTCCATGAAGAGGGGAAACCGTTCAGGATCAACCTTTACACGGGCGCTTCAACGAGCGATTATGTGGATGGCGCGCTGACCAGGGCGAATGCCGTGGGGCAGAGAATGCCCTATCAGGGTTGTGCCGAGACGCGCCGTGCCGCCAACGACGGCTCTATAAATTTCTATGATCCCCATCTGAGCCACGTGAGCCAGGACATGCGCTACGGATTTGTGGGAGATCTTGATGTGGCCGTGATCGAGGTGACGGAGATGAACCCTTCCGGAGAGGTGATTCTCGGCGCGGGCCTGGGGATGAGCCCGACTATCGTTCAGATGGCCAAGCGGGTAATCATTGAATACAGTTCCTATTACCGCACCTCCTTCCGCGGATTCCACGATAACTACGTGCCGGCCGATCCCCCTTATCGTCGGGAAATTCCCATTTATAAGCCCTCCGACAGAATCGGCGACATAGTGCTCCGCATAGATCCTAAGAAGATTATCGGCGTGGTGCCTTCGAATGAATCGGAAACGATCCGATCGTTCACGGAACTTTCCGACACTACACGGGCCATAGGCAACCATGTGGCCGATTTCCTTGCTTCCGAAATCAAGCGCGGCCTGATTCCTCCCCAGTTCCTTCCGATTCAGAGCGGTGTGGGCAACGTGGCCAATGCCGCCCTCTATGGGCTGGCCGACCATCCTGGCATTCCGCGGTTCGAGATGTTTACGGAGGTGGTGCAGGATGCGGCGATGGATCTCATGAGTCAGGGGAAATGCAGTTTTGCCTCCACGTGTGCGCTCGCTTTCTCCGACGCTGCGATGCTCCGGTTTATGGAAGACATAGATTTTTACCGCGACAAACTGCTGATGCGTCCCGGCGAGATCTCCAACCATCCTGAGATTGTGAGGCGTCTTGGCCTCATCGCCATGAACACCGCTCTGGAGTGTGACCTCTGCGGCAACGTTAATTCCACCCATGTCGGGGGCAATTATATGATGAACGGCATTGGAGGATCAGGCGATTTCTGCCGCAATGCCTGGTATTCCATATTCCTGTGTCCCTCGGTTCAGAAGGGTGGGCGGATATCATCGATAGTGCCCATGGCAACGCATGTGGATCACAGCGACCACGACGTGAAAGTGATAGTTACAGAATATGGAGTGGCCGACATGCGGGGAAAGGATCCGCGTCAGCGTGCGGTGACGGTGATAGAAAATTGCGTCCATCCCGACTATAAGCAGCTGATGTGGGATTATCTGAAGATTGCCGGCAAGGGGCATTTCCCCCAGAATCTCCGGGCTGCTTTCGCCATGCACCACACTTTCGAGGAATGTGGCGACATGCGTCTGACCGACTTCTCACGGTATGTATGACGCCGGAGGATTCCTCCCGAGTTCATGGATCAGAACGGGGGGAGATCAAGGAGCCAGTCGGAATCCCTTTCCGGTTCCCGTGGGGCGGGAGCCGAAGTCTCGTCGTTCAGTTCCGAGCCTCTGGTGAAATCCATCTGAAGAGGTTTGAAGCCGGGAGTTGTGTCAAGAGCCTGTTTCCCGGAAGCATCGCGTAGACGCGATTCCAGCTCCGCGATCGTACGTTCGTATTTCTTCTTCATGTCGATGATTCCGTCGAGCTTTTTCTCGTAGTCGGCGAGCATACGGTCGATCTCCTCCTGTTCCCTCACTTTAGAAAGGGCATCGTAGAGCGATCCCCGGGCCTGCTCCAGACTCGCCCGGGTCTCCTCAAGCTCTTTGGTGAGATCTTCCACCCTCTGGGAGAGCTCCCGGTTGCCTTCGTCGAGCTTCCTGTTCTCCTCCGAGAGAGAGTCGCGTTCGCGGGAGAGGTCGGCTATCTGTTGTGAGGCCTTTTCATTGTCCAGATAGAAATTTTCCATAATATCGAGAGAGATTTTCGGGTGTCGCCACACTTTCCATGCCGACCATTCCAGAGAAAATTCCGCCTCTTTCATCCTTGCTGCATGAGGGAAATTCCTGGTTTGGCCACTATTCCGTAGCTCTTGCGTCCATTGATGGCTATTGTGAGGGGAGATTCAAACCTCACCATCCTCAGGGCGTCGCTCTCATATATCGCAGGGATGGAATCAAGATATTCAGCATCGAAATATCCGCTTCCGCGTGAAGTGTCGATCGTGAAATATCCCACTCCGAACGACGTCAGGTTCTGGAAGAAATGAGTTCCCTGAGAAGGCTCGATCCTGTAGCCGGGCAATGCTGATTCCACGATGAGCCGGGCTCCCGCGATCTGCGGCCATTTCACCGGGATTCCGAGTGCGGAGTCTGACGATCCCCAGCGCCCCGGTCCCACCAGGATGTAGGGTTCATTCTCCTCGATCAGTTTCTTGTTGAGTTCGGCGATCTCGCGTGCCACCTCCGGATTGCGGAGGCTGTTGAACGTCTGCGGCCGGACATAGACAACGGTCCTGACGTTGTCCATGATTCCATGTCCAAGAGCGGTTTCCGATCTCAGGATCAGCGAGCTGTCGGGTTCCTCCATGATTGAATCGTCGAGCATCTCTTTCTTGTCGACGATCGGGCGAATCTGCAGCCAATAGAGCGTTCCCTTTTTCTCCGACTTCATGGCGTCGGGATTTATGAGGCCCGCAAACTCGATCTCTACGGGGCGTCCCATCTCATATTGTCCTGTGGAAAGCATGAAATCCACAGCCTGGGCAAGAGGGAAGACGTTCTGTCGCAGAACGTTTGCGAATGTTATCAGCTTCCTGCCGGGGCCGGCTCCAGAATCGCGGATCATCCGGTCGTTGAAATCGAATGTAGATACGAGATATTTCAGTGAGCCTGTCTTGAATGCATCAGCCACCGGAATCCTGACAATGTTGAAGCCGTCGTCGGTGGTGAACTCGCTGCTCTCCGGAGCTTTCTGGGGGAGACCGTAGAGTTCTGTCTGCGTGTCGCGGAGGGCGAGTTCAAGCGTGGAGGTCTGGAGCACATGGTCAGGATGTTTGGGGGAAAATCTCAGGGCCATTCCGCCGTCCACAATATATTTGCCGAGGCCGGCGGCCACTTCCGCCACACCGTCTTCCGCCACTTCATCATTTACCGGGTAATAGTTGATTGAACGTCCTACGCCGGAGAAATTCGGATAGTAGAAGCCGTTGTGGTCATCTCCCGCCACTTCCTGAAGGATGATGGCCATCTTCTCCTGATCTATGAGATTGCTGGTGGCGTTCATGTAGGCCTTGGAATCGGCGAAGAAGACTGAGGCATAGACACTCTTCACGGCGTCGCAGAGCATTCTGAGCATCACCCGGACGTCGTTGAGATGGGGAATCATATAAGTGGAATAGATTCCGGCAAAAGGCTGATAGTGGGAGTCTTCAAGAAGTGAAGAACTTCTGACGGCTATCGGCTTATCGATCACGTCGAAGAGGGCCATGAAATTTTCCATCAGCGAGTCGGGGAGGTGGGAGGCGAGAAATGCCTGGAGAATCTCCTCGTCGGGACGGTCGGAAAGCGCGATCGGATAGAGGCCGTTCATCTCCATGAACTGGTCGAAGATATCGGTGCAGAGCACCACGGTGCGCGGAATCGTTATCTGCACTCCGTTGAAGTCGTCGCAAACGGGGTTGCGCTTGATTATCTGGTCGATGAAGGCGAGGCCACGCCCCTTCCCTCCGAGAGAGCCCTCGCCTATGCGGGCGAAGTTGCTGTAGAAGTCAAACCTCTCTTTCTTGAAGATGGCCACGACGCCGCGGTTTTTCATCCTGCGGTATTTCACGATACACTCGAAGATGAATTTCCTGACGGCGGGAGTCTCGTCCATGCGGGTGAAACGGTGTTGCCTCACCACTTCCGCAATCGGGAAGAGCGCGCGTGAATATAGCCAGCGGGAGATGTCGTTGCTGCTGCAGTGATAGAACAGGGAATCTGCCGGGATATTGAAGATATTGTTCTGTAGCCCTTTGAGGTCATGGATCCTCATCACCTCCATTCCGGAGGCGGGATCCTTGACCACGAAATCTCCGAATCCGAAATGGCGTTCCACGGCGTCGCGGAGATCCTGGGGAAGGGTTTTCGAGTTTTTATCGAGGAAAACGTAGCCAGCCATCCTGACTTTGTCGCGGTTGTCGGATTCCTGGCTCTCCATGATGATGGGGATGAAAGGATCGGTTTTCCTGACCAGCGAGGCGAATTTGAGACCTGCGTCGGGATCCTTGACTCCCTTGATCGGGAATCTGACGTCGGAGACAACGCCGAGGATATTCCCCCCATATTTCTTCAGGAGTGCCTCTGCCTCCTCATAGTCGCGGGCGAGGAGCACTTTCGGACGCCCTCTCATGCGGAGCATCATCTCATGCTCGTTGAGGGCCTCGGTTGAGAACTCCATGCTCTGCTTGAGGAGATATTTGAAAAGATGGGGGAGGATGGCGGAATAGAAACGGATGGAGTCTTCCACCAGGATGACTGCCTGCACTCCGACTCCGAGAATATCATTGTCGGCATTCATGCGGTCTTCTATCAGCTTGATGATGGCGAGGATCAGGTCTACGTTGCCGAGCCATGAGAATACGTAGTCAACCCCCGCGATATCCTCCTTCGCGATCCTGCGTCTCACCTCCTTCGAGAATGGAGTGAGCACCACAAAAGGGATCGAGGGATAGAGCTCGTCGATCTTGCGGGCTTCCCGAAAAGTCTCGCTGATGTCAACACCCGGCATCGCGATGATAAGGTCGAAGCGGCGTCGGGCGAGTTCGCGGTAAGCCTCCTCATAGTTGGCGGCTTTCACAAACCTCGGAGGGGAGGAAAGGTTGAGGGCCACATACTCGAAATATACCTGTTCGTCGACGCGCCCGTCTTCCTCCATCATGAATGCGTCGTAGGGAGTGGCTATCAGGAGCACGTTGAAGATGCGCTTCTGCATCAGTTGCTGAAACGCCGTGTCTTTCAGATAGAGACGGGAAAGAAGAGAGTCGTTGATGTTGACCATCGTCAGTCTTCGGTGTTGTGTTGTGCAAGGAAGGCGTCAAGGGCGCCGGTCATGGATGGATTCTGAGGGGTCGGAGCCTCGATGTCGAGACGGAGCCCGGCATCACGCACGGCCTGTGCAGTGGCGGCTCCGAGAGTGCCGATCGCCACTTCCTTCTGTCCCTCTTTTCCGAAATCAGGGAAATTCTTGAGGAGGGAGTCGATTCCGGCGGGGCTGAAAAAGAGGAGAACGTCGTAGTCGAATTTCTCATCGGCTCCGAAATCGTTGCTCACCGTGCGATACATCACGGCCGGCGTGTAGTTGATCTTCAGGTCGTCGAGAGGCTTCGTGCTGACTCCGTGGACGTCGGAGACCGGAAACAGGAATTTTTCCTTATGATTTTTCTGAACTGCCTGCAGGAACTGCGGATCGTCAAGGCGTCCGGTTTTTCCGTAGGATATTTTCCGTTTCCTATAGACTATATATTTCTGGAGATAGAGCGCGATCTGCTCCGTTGTGCAGAAATATCTCATGGTGTCAGGCACATTGAATCTCATCTCCTCGCAGAGACGGAAGAAATTGTCGACAGCGGTCCGGGCAGTGAAAATCACTGCGGTGAAGTCGGGCAGATTGATTTTCGACTGGCGGAATTCTTTTGCTGACAGGCCCTCCACTTTAATGAAGGGACGGAACACAACTTCCACGTTGTGTTTGGCCGCAATGTCGAAATAAGGCGATTTGTCAGATTCCGGCTTGGGCTGGGAAACCAATATCTTCTTATATTTCATCATCAACAGTATTGACGGCAGAACGGGCTCCGGCCGGATTCACGCTTTGAGAAATCCGCAGAGCCAGACCGCCGACAGGTAGGTTATAATCAAAGGAACTAATTCCAGACTGCAAAGGTAGTACAAAAAAAGCACCCATGACGAAATTTGGGTGAAAAAAATCCTGAATCCTTTCCAGATGAACACTATTTTGGACAAAATGAACAAAATCGCCGACACAAGAAGGAGGATCTCGTTCCATTCCGGATAGAAGAGTATCATGAGCGAAAGGGGGAGATAAATGACTCCCAGAAACCCCTGGGTTGCCGCGTAGCCCTTGATCCACATCCCCACGCTCTGGCGGTCGGCGAAGACGCTTCCCACCGTGGTGTAGGCAAGCAGCATGAAGCAGGCATATAGGAGCATCACTCCCATGCAGATCGCTTCTGTGACTGTGGGCCATGCCTCCATCGACTCGCTGACGGCTTCCGGAATGGCCGCTAACGGGGAAAGGAGAAAAGAGCGGAGTATTATGCCCGCGCAGCATCCCCAGATCACGTTGAGAAGCACGAGGAAAAGAGTTTCATGAACTGTTTCGTCGAAAATGTTGTTCCTCTCCCTGACCTCGACAATATTGCGGAACAGGGCGGTGATATATTTACGGTCGTTGCGGAAACGGAGTCCCGTGACGCAGAAAAGGAGCAGCACCCCTCCGACTATGACCGACATCCCTATTGTGGAATCTTCGCGAGCCACGGGGACGGCCATTTCGGGCGCATCGATTATGAACGCCGTTTTTTTCGGCGCCGACACTATGGTGTCGGCCGCTATGGTGTCGGCCGGAATCCACCATCCCGGAGTAGGGTGGGAGACTACCGTGTCGGCTTCAAAGTCGTAGTCGCCATATTCCACTTCTTCCGGAGCAGCGCTGGTGGCAATGCTGTCGGGAGCCGCGGCGATTACTTCAGTCGCTCTGACAGTGTCGGGAGGGATGGTGTCCCGGAAGTTTATCATAGCCAGCCCTCCTTCTTATACCATTCCACCGCTTTCTCCACGCCCTCCTGCAGGGGCACCTGCGCCTGAAAACCGAAGTCTCTTTCCGCTTTCCCGGTGTCGACACGCCAGTTGCGCTGTTTCAGGATGTTGAATTTGTCGCGGTTGAGAGTAGAGGGTTTATTTCTTGCCACGCCCCATTTTTCCGCCACTGTAGAGACAGCCTTGACCGCCCACAGAGGCATCCTGAGCCCTACCACAAGACGACGCCCCACAGCTTTTGAGGCGATCTTGCGGAATTCCTTCTGGGTGTAGGTGCGCCCTTCGGCGATGTTGTAGGTTTCTCCTGTCGGGGCCTTCTCCAGAGCTTCGAAAACGGCGCGGGCGAGATCTTCCACATAAAGGAAGCTCAGTTCCTGCTTCCTGAAGCCCACTGAGAAATCGAACCCCTTGCTGATGGATTTGAACATCAGGAAGTAGTCGTGGTCCCGGGGGCCGTAGATGCCGGTGGCCCGGAAAATTATGTGGGGAATCCCTGACATTGCGAGATGCATCTCGGCCTTGAGTTTGGAGGCTCCATATTTCGTGTTGGGCTGCGGCACCATCGTTTCCGTGAAGGGGCTGTAGCGCTTCTCATCGCCCGGACCCATGGCAGAGAGCGAGCTGATGAAGAGAAGTTTCTCAGGCACCATCCCGGCAGTCTGGAGTGCTTCCGTGAAACGACGCAGATAGAGATAGTTTATCCTCGAGAAATCCGAGAAGGAGAGACATTTTGTCGCGCCAAGGTTATAGACAATCCAGTCCCATTTCTCACCCTCCGGAAGAGCCTCCCGCATAGCAGGCGCGAGCGTTTCCGGTTTCTCGAAATCGAAGACCACAAAATTCAGACGCGGATCGGAGAGATATTTCCGGGAAGTGGTTTCTCTCACTCCGGCCCAGACTTCATATCCTCTTCTCAAGGCCTCCTCGGCCATGAAGCCTCCGGCAAAACCTCCGGCGCCTACGATAAGCACTCTTTTCATAGTTTTATGTTGAGGGTGGTGGATGGTTGTTTTCTTGCGTAATTGTAATTCAGTGTTGACCGTCAGGGAGAAGCCGGAAGGAATAACCCTGGCTCTTCAGCCATTCGAGGGCCCGCGGCAGGGCCTCGCGAAGGCGGGGCATACTTTTCAGCGAGTCGTGGAATACTATTATTGAGCCGTCGCGGGTGTATCTCTTCACGTTTCCCACCACATCGTCGGCCGTAAGGTGGCGGCTGTAGTCGCGGGTGACGAGATCATACATGATCACTTTCCAATGTTTCTTGAGGGCGGCCAGTTGCCGGAATCTCAGCCATCCGTGGGGCGGCCGGAAAAGGGGGGAGCCCGTGAGGCGCGCCCCTTCGGCGGCATCGCGCATATATCGCATGGTCGTGGCCGAAGCCCCCTGGATATGGTGGAGGGTGTGATTGCCGACGGCGTGGCCCCGACGTCTCACCTCCTGGAGGATCTCCGGATGGCGCTCCACATTCTGCCCCACCATGAAGAAAGTGGCTTTGACTCCGAAACGGTCGAGCGTGTCAAGCACCCAGGGGGTTGCCTCCGGGATCGGACCGTCGTCAAAAGTCAGGTAGACGGCCGGCCCCTCGCCCGGAGGGGAGGGAATGCGGAACACCGCTCCGGGAAACAGGAGACGGAACAGCTTCGGCGGGCGTTCGATCAACATTCGGCAGACCTCGTTTACATGGCAGCCTCCGGATGACGGCGCACGTATTCCTGATTCACGCGCTTGGTCCTTTGGCGGTCAAGTTTCTTATAGGAGTCGTAGCGGTTGAGCATATCCTCTGTGCCGCCGACGCTGAAGAAATATTCAAGTGCCTGATTGAGCATGGAGTCGGTCAGCAGTTCGTCGGCCGGACGAGCGGCATACTCCTCTGCGGAAAGCTCCGCGAGATTGTTCACGAGGGCAAAATATGAATCAAGTTCTTGTGCGTAGCCCTCGAGAACCTCGCTGTTGGCGCTCACCTGTGCGGTGGGAGCGCTATCCTGGGATGACGTTCCGTCTGAGGAGCGACGTCCGTAGAGCCTTTCGTAGTTGCTCCGGAGATCAGCGACCGTGAACCCGTAGGGTTTCAGCAGGGCCTCCACTTTCTCCGGATCGCCTCCGGCCTCCTGATAGAGATTCACGAAATGATAATACTGATAGGGAATCAGTCTCGATTCGATCGTCAGGGCAGGCGAGCCGAAGCTAATGGCCACCTCGCGGTTGTAGGCCAGATAGGGAGCATACCGCTCGAGGAGTCCCCAGAGCAGGTTGCGTCCCTTCTCAGTGAGCGCGGGATTGTCAAGGCGACGGTCGGCTCCGAGATCGGTGAAAATCTCAGCCATCGAGGAAGTGATGCTCAGTCCGAAGGGAGATGAAGAGTCCGGCAGGTTCTTTTCGATGAGATCAGCCACTTCGAGGGCTTTCTTATAGTCTTCGCGGGCGAGGATGGAATCGGGTTGGGTGTCTCCCTGATAGATCAGTTCCATCGCTACGTCGACCATGGAGCTTCTCGTGGTGAGGAGCATCCTGCGCGCCGTTTCGTCAAGATAGGGAATCTTCCCGTCTTTGGCATCGACGCCACCCCAGCGGTATTTCTTGGTGACCACGTCGTAGGCTTTGTCGGCGCGGGCAGGGAGCCCTTCCTGAAGGGTTGGCACGAGTTGATGGGCCATGCCGGTGGAACGCATGTAGTTGGAGAGACCCACGTGGTATTCCGGGCCGACGGTTGTTACCCAATAGATGGGTCGCGGCCAACCGAGCGCAGCATTTGTGGCTACGATGTCGAGCATGAGGATCTCGCCGAGGCTGAGATATCCCTTCGATTTATAGGTGTCGGTTTCGCGCAGATTGATAACAATCTTGTCAACGATGTCGGCGGTGTCTTGCGGAGCCACGAGCCCACGTTCCATGACAGCTTTCTTGTCTACGGGGATAGTGACCACAGCGCTCGGCATCGTGGGATAGCCGTTGGCGGCGCGTTCATTTCCTTCATAAACCATCTTTAGGCTTGTCAGCAGATCGGCAGGGGCGGTCTCCTGTCCGAGAATTGTTACGTCAGAACGTCCGTAGGCATAATCGGCAGGAGTGGCTGTGACGCTGATCGGCGCTGCATCATACGACTGCTTCCTCATCTGGTTGGCATACCAATCGGAATTCAGATAGCTGAGGTTGATGATCTTGACGTCGGGTCTTACTCCTTCCACCTCCTGGGCATACCAGAGCGGGAAGGTGTCGTTGTCGCCATTGCAGAACACTATGGCGTTGGGTTCAAGGCTCTCCAGATAGTTGATGGCGAAGTCGCGGGCCACATATCTCGCGGAGCGGTCGTGATCGTCCCATGTCTGGCTGACCATCTGCGCGGGAATGACGCATCCCAAGATCGCCGCTGCGATCGCACAATAGCGCGAGAGCTTCGAAAGGGCCGGGTTCTCTTCCGTGATGGAGCTGAGCTGAATCTCCTCTTCGGCCATCCGGGCTTCCTCTTCGGTGGCTTCATCCACAGGAGTGTCGGCTGGAATCGCTTTCGGTTTTCTGCGCTCAGGGTCGCAGATGAAGAGAAGGATGCGCCAGAGGGCAGCCACTCCCATGCCGATCCAGATGGCGAAGGCATAGAAGGAACCGGCGAAGGCATAGTCGCGTTCGCGGGGCTGGTTGGGATACTGGTTGAGATAGATCACGATGGCAATGCCCGTCATGAAGAAGAGGAAGAAAACCACCCAGAACTGCTCGATTCCGCGGCGTCCGGCAAACGACTGCCAGATCAAACCGATGAGACCGAGAATGAGGGGGAGCATATAGTAGACGTTGTGTCCGGGATTGTTCTTCCCGAGGTCGTCCGGGAGGAGGCTCTGGTCGCCAAGACGGGGGTTGTCGATGAATGGGATTCCTGAAATCCAGTTTCCGGCATCGAGCTCACCCTGCTGGTTGTTGATGTCGTTCTGTCGTCCGGCAAAGTTCCAAAGGAAATACCGGAGATACATGTGGTTGAGCTGATAATTGAAGAAATAAGCCAGATTCTGGGAGAAAGAGGGCTTGAATACTCTTTTTTCAGGGAAGGCATAGGTTCCGGTGAGCTGATTATATATAGGCTCACGGCTGAGGTCGAGTTCCGGAAGACGCTCCTTCGACACAGGATCGATGGCATTGACTGTCACGAGCTGGTCGGGCATCGTGTCAAGATTGACCCACTGGCGGTAGTAGTCGCGGTGCTGGCGGCTGTAAAGCCTGGGGAAGAGCATATTG
The DNA here is from genome assembly GCA_964425935.1 of uncultured Sangeribacter sp. GTDB lineage: Bacteria > Bacteroidota > Bacteroidia > Bacteroidales > Muribaculaceae > Lepagella. Next base: position 4,804 of record CAYROR010000037.1, on the reverse strand, counting down.
AGCTCCGGATTCATTTGTGCCACTGGCTTATAGTCGCGTTTCACGTAGTAGTCGCCTCCGCGCGTGGATGCGGAGTGATTGGATGCCATGTCGGAGGGGGAAAGGAAGCCATATTCGGAAGTGGGATCTAATCCGGCCACTCCCTTTGAGTAGAGTGCTTTCCCGGGATTCACTACGGGGTTGTAGTATGGGGTGGCCAGGACGATAGGACTTCCGTCTTCACGCACGTGGACAGTGTCGCGCACCACTCCCCTGAGCTCTTTCTGAGGTGAGGAATAGAGGGTTTCTCCGTAAAGGAGCGGATTTTCGCCATATTGTTCACGGTTCAGGTAGGAGGCGAGGTCGAAGACGTTGTCAGGCGAATTTTGATTCATCGGGGTGTCGGCACTTGAGCGGATCAGGATCAGCGCATAGCTTGAATAGCCCACGAAGATCACCGCGATCGACCACATTGCCACGGTCATGGCCCTCACCGGGAGATTACGTCCGAATTTGGTGAACATCAGCACTCCGAGGAGCAGCAGGATGATGAAGCCGATCAGGAAGCCGTTGCCAAAGAAGAAGATTCCCGAGATTGCGAGCGACGCGAGAAACGACACCCGGATCATGAATCCGCTTTTCTGAACCGCAAGCTCACGGATGGTCCAGATGAACACGGCTGCCGTCAGAATGGCGTAGAAGAGCGCGCCGGAGTTGAAACTCAGGTGGAAGCCATTGACGAAGAGGAGTTCAAACTGCTGTGCCACCTTGATGAATCCCGGCACGAGGCCGTAGAGCACGAGGATTATGATGACAAAAGACGCCAGCAGCGTAAGGAGCGACTTCAGGAGGTTCATGTCGCTCCATTTCCTGTAGGCAAACACGAGCACGATGGCCGGGATGCAGAGGAGGTTGAGGAGATGGACGGCGATGCTGACTCCTATAATATATGCGATGAGGATGAGATATCGGTCGGAATGAGGCTGGTCGGCCCTGTTTTCCCATTTGAGGATAAGCCAGAACACGAGGGCGGTGCAGAAGGATGAGAAGGCATAGACCTCTCCCTCGACTGCGGAAAACCAGAATGTGTCGCTCCAGCAATAGGCCAGCGACCCGACGAGGCCGGATCCCATGATGGCGACATATTGTTGCAGGGAGATCTCGTTCGGTTGATTGTCTTTCACCACAAGGCGGCGCACCAGATGGGTGATTGTCCAGAACAACAGAAGAATGGTGAGGGCGCTGAGCAAACCGCTCATGGCGTTGACCATTAATGGAATAGATTCCGGACTTCCCGCGAAATTGGTGAAAAACCGGGCCGTGAGCATGAAGATCGGGTTGCCCGGGGGGTGTCCGATTTCAAGTTTGTCGGCCTGGATGATGAATTCTCCGCAGTCCCAGTAAGACGCGGTGGGCTCGAGTGTGAGCCAATAGGTGGCGAGGGCTATCAGGAACACGAGCCAGCCGCCAGCGTTGTTGATGATTTGATATTTTTTTGAGATCATTCCAGAAATGATGAAGTCAGAATGAATTGATAATTCTAATAAAGCGCAAAGTTAATCAAAAAAAGCGGATTTAACATCGCGCGGGGGTGAAATAGGGCATAAAAAAAGTGCAGCCTTGTGAGCTGCACTTTCACTCAGTCGGGGTGACAAGATTCGAACTTGCGACCACACGCCCCCCAGACGCGTACTCTAAACCGGGCTGAGCTACACCCCGAGTGAAATAAGCTTAATCAAGACCAACCGGTATCGGCTTCGGCTTGCGCCATTGGTCAGCCCTCATGGCTGAAGATACACTCACTTCAGATCATTCTCAAGTGGGGGCTCTTGATTAAAGCGATGCAAAATTACAACCTTTTTTTATTCCCTGCAAATTTTTTTGCCATAAAATGCCGAAATTTTTTTGACGGTTGGGAATTAAGTATTAAATTTGCATCAGAATAATATCAAAACAATATCAGATTATGGAAAGAAATAAGAATTGCGAATTCCCCTACGAGGGAAAGATTCTGAATGGTTTCGGGATGCTGGCGCTGATCCTGATTCCCGTTCCGGCGATCGTGGCCACCCTGTTTATAGCCCTTCCGGAATATCTTTTCTGGATTCCCGGAATCATTCTCGGCGTTGGCCTTATATGGATGGCTATCATGTCGTGTGGCTTTTTCGTGGTTCAGCCGAATCAGGCACGGGTCATGATATTCTTTGGGAAATATCGTGGCACATTCTGCAAGACCGGTTACTTCTGGGTGAATCCCTTCATGACTAAGAAAAGGATCTCACTGCGGATCCGGAATATGGACATCGCTCCTATAAAGGTGAATGACAAGGTGGGAAATCCTGTGATGATCGGCATGGTGCTCGTGTGGAAAGTCCGTGACACGTATCGGGCCGTCTTTGACATTGACGCCGGCGACGATCTCGGAGTTGTGACCACAGATTCCAAAGCGGCGGGGATCCAATCGTCTGGCAACGCTGTGGCGAAGGCTCTCAATGCCTTCGTGAGCATCCAGAGCGACGCGGCTCTGCGCGAGGTGACCGGGAAATATGCCTACGATGAGGAGGCAGGTAAGCACGATGACGTCACACTGCGGAGTGGTGGCGCCGAGATAAACGATCAACTGGAGGCCAAACTCAACGAGCGCCTGTCGATGGCCGGCATCGAGGTTGTGGAAGCCCGCCTCAACTATCTTGCCTACGCGCCGGAGATTGCCGCCGTGATGTTGCGGCGTCAGCAGGCATCGGCCATCATTTCGGCAAGGGAGAAGATCGTGGAGGGAGCGGTCTCGATGGTAAAGATGGCTCTTGACCAGCTAAGGGATGAGAACGTTGTGGAGCTCGACGAGGAGCGCAAGGCAGCCATGGTCAGCAATCTTCTGGTGGTGTTGTGTGGTGACGAGCCGGCTCAGCCTGTGCTCAACACCGGCACTCTTTATCAGTGAATAAAACGATTGGCAGATGGCGAAACAGCAAAGCAAGGGTTTCCTGTTGAGACTTGATCCTGCCACCATGGAGCTTGTGGAGAAATGGGCCGCACAGGAGTTCCGGTCGGTGAACGGGCAGCTTCAGTGGATAATAGCGGAATCATTGCGCCGCCATGGCCGCATGGGAAAGAATGCGGCCATGGCGGCGGATGAGGATTCCCGGTCGGAAGATTGATTCAGACCGGGAATTTGTTTATGGCGTCGATGAAAGCCTCTGCGGAGGCTCCGATGATGTCGGTGTTGGCAGAGAAGCCATAGTAGTGCTGACCGTCGTATTCCACAGTCATGTGCACCTTTCCGATGTCGTTGCTTCCCTTGCTGATTGCCTGGATGAGGAATTCCTTCACGAGCATCTGGCGGCGGATAATGACCTTGATCGCGTTGATGGCCGCGTCGACGGGGCCGTTGCCGGATGCGCATGCCTCGAAATGTTCGCCGGCGATCACGAGGCCAACAGATGCCACCGATTTGATCCCTACACCCGATGAAACCTGGAGATAGTCGAGCTTGATGCGGTGGTTCTTGCGGTGTTCGCCTGCGAGCATCAGCACGTCGTCGTCTGATATCTCTTTCTTCTTGTCGGCCAGACGGAGGAAATTCTCGTAAGCCTTGTCGAGAGCTTCCTTGTCGAGTTCAATCCCGAGCACGTGGAGTCGGTGCTTGAGGGCTGCGCGGCCCGACCGGGCGGTGAGCACGATGGAGTTTTCATCGATTCCCACGTCTTTAGGATCGATGATCTCATAGCTCTCGCGATTCTTGAGCACTCCATCCTGATGAATGCCTGATGAATGGGCGAATGCGTTGCGCCCCACTATTGCCTTGTTGGGCTGCACGGGCATGTTCATCAGGCTTGACACCATCTTGCTTATGTGGGTGATTCTGGTGGCGTTGATGTTTGTGTCAATGTCGAGTTCCTTATGAGAGCGGAGAGTCATGACCACTTCCTCAAGAGAGGTGTTGCCGGCGCGTTCGCCGATGCCGTTGATCGTCACTTCCGCCTGTCGGGCACCCCCCATGATTCCGCTGATGGTGTTCGCGGTTGCCATTCCGAGGTCGTTGTGGCAGTGGGTGGCGATGACAACGTTGTGGATTCCATCGACGTGTTCCATGAGATAGGCGATCTTGTCGCGGAAATCCCAGGGGAGGCAGTAGCCGGTTGTGTCGGGGATATTGATGACTGTTGCTCCCGCCTTCACCACGGCTTCCACCACGCGGGCGAGATATTCATTGTCGGTTCGGCCTGCATCTTCAGCATAGAACTGCACGTCTTCCACAAACGATTTGGCATATTTCACCGCTCTTACGGCGCGTTCGATTATCTCCTCGCGAGTGGAGTTGAATTTATATCTGATGTGGGAGTCGGAGGTTCCGATTCCGGTGTGGATGCGTTTGTGTTTTGCATATTTGAGGGCATCTGCGGCCACACGGATGTCGTTTTCGACGGCTCGTGTCAGAGCGCAGATCGTAGGCCATGTGACGGCTTTCGAGATCTCCTCTACGGATTTGAAATCTCCCGGCGACGACACCGGGAATCCGGCCTCGATGACATCCACGCCGAGTTCCTCGAGGGCTTTTGCCACCTCGATTTTCTCGACTGTGTTGAGCTGGCAACCGGGCACCTGCTCACCATCCCTGAGGGTGGTGTCGAAAATAAAAAGTCTGTCGCTCATAATCGTGTAGAAACTTATTGAGGAGTCGCTGAATTGCGGCTATAATACGGCAAAATTACTGATTTTCCTCCAAACTCTCAAATTCTGCCCTCAAAAACCTCTAAAACTGCAAAATCAATGACCTTTCCTGAAAATGGTTGACTCGATTTAGTATGTTTTCTAAGTTGGGTTT
>CAYROR010000036.1:0-26999 GCA_964425935.1 uncultured Sangeribacter sp. | reverse complement strand
CAGAATCCTTATCTGTTAGAGCAGGATCGTGATTATAAAGGTAAAAGAAAATATAACAAGCAACCCCAGACAGAAAAGGGAGATGATGAGGCAGAGGATGACCGTGTGGGCCAGATAATTCATGATGCTGAAGACAACAAAGACTTCAAGGATCGTGTCCCTTATGGAACGTATATTGAGGTTGAGGCATATTATACATCGTCTAATCCAGCCAATCCGGGGGATGGGACAATCAAATATCGATTCATGCTCGGTAAAGATACCTTCTTCGACTATGATGCTCAGCGCAACTATCATTATAAGCTGACTCTCGGATTCAACGGATGGGCAAATGACCCCGACTGGCACATCGACTACGTGATAACGACACCTGGGATTGAGGTGCCGGATGTTTTTCGTGTGTCTTATCTTTATCACCAGAAGAGCGAACTTCCGATAAAGATAGTTGGAGATATCCGATGGTTGACCTGCACTATAACAGAAAACAACTGGGCGCCATACGATCCAAATCCGGAAACAAACCAAACAATAACCCAAGGAGGGAAAGAATATAAAGTACCGAAAAGTGTTATTGAATCTGATCCGGCTACATATCAATTCCGATGGAACGCCAGGGCTTTCGATTATGAAGCATACAAAAATCCAGTACCTGATCCGAATGAGAAAGATGATTATATTAGAAATCTTCCCGTGGGGCAACAACGGCCTCAATTCGGTTTTTTAGCTCTACATTTGCCCGACAGAGAATTGACCACAATATCGGGTGTGTCCAAAAATGGTTATGGTCCCGGTGATAACGATGCATTGATCAAATACTGGAAAGAGCATCAGGAAGGAATAAGAAGATTTGGATCGAACAGTAATAAGGGTGGGAATGATTTTGATATAGGAGATCACACTATTTCGCATAATGATCTTGGTGAAAACCCGGATGATAATGGTTACACTGTTGATCCCGTGTTAAGTGACAATGGCCAACCCATACCTAACCAAATTATTCTTCAGCTTCCTGTATGGACCAGAACAAAGTCTCTGATTGGAATTGCAGGCTTCTCAGGAAATAATCCTTACGAGGCTTTCGAAAGAAAAGCGGTGTTGCATATAGCAGGTGTTTTTTATATTGGGAAGGATGCTCAGGGCAAAGACATTACAGAACGTATTGAAAAGGATGTTACGATATTTCAGGTTAAGCGTATAACCAATCCAAAGGGAGTCTGGCGTGCGCATGATAAAACCGAGACGTTCAATGTAACTCTTCTCGAGGCGGAAAACTCTAACGCGGAATCGGATTTCAAGCCTTTTACCTCACAAGGAGAATGGACTGCCTTTATTGACGATGATACAAACGATGGTCACTTTTCCATCCGTCCGAATGGAGAGACCAACGGCTATATGGAAAATGGCGTGATCCATGGCAATACGGGATCTGAAATACACTTCGCCATCAACTTTGGTGCGGCGGTAAAAGAAAATGAGTCCCAATGTGCGGTAGTAAAAGTTCTTTACCACGGCAACCAGTGTCTCCACAAGATCCTTGTTCGAAAAGGCTACAATGCTCCTCTGAGAATGGGAGGCACCACTCCAGACAATGGAAAACTATGGAGTTCTTTCTCCCTCTATCAAGCGTCAAGTACTGGAAGAACTGAAAATGGAAGAACAGTGTATAATGCTGTCCTGACCAAGAATCCTCTTATGTTGGGATCTATGTTCAGGCGTGGAAAACAAGATCAGGGAATATTTGTATGGAATAACATGCAAACTGATTTAGCCCCACTTCTGCCTCCTTATGGTGCTTCGTATATAGTTGGAGAAAGTAATAATTCATCTATCACCGATCCTAAAACAGAAGCGCAATTCAAATCGAAATGGAAGAGTATGACCTGGGATGCCATTGGCTACGACAATGATAGAGCTGATGCCGGCCGAAACAGGAATCTTGGCATATATTATGATGCAACTAATCCGGATTTCAAATATAGAGTGCCCACCTATGGAGAATTCAAGGCTTTGACAGATAATTCTGAGTTCGGTTTCGGAGTTTTTTATGGAAGTTCTGCCACTGCTCCAAAACTTACTTCTAAAGAGGCCTACGGATTGATTGACCCTTACAATGAAGGTTTATTTGATGATCCCAATGGTATGCGAGCGGTGGTCGCGTATGACAAAAAATCAGGTAACCAGATATTGTTCCCTTTAGGTAGATACGGCATGGGAACCAGGCGAATGTTCAATGTCCCGAAACTTCCTGGAACCAACAATGGTAATCCTGATTACTTTGGAGTTTTGCATTATTCCGATGTTTATTCTCCATTGTCAACCGATGCTGACTTATATCGCCCAATACCCTATAATATGCCGATTATATCAGGTTGTGTTTATTGGATTGATCAGTATTATGCAACTACTAACGGATGTCTCGGCTGGGATATGAACTATTTCAATTTCGACTTCAATGCTTACACGGCCAACAACTGGCAGGATGCATGTCCGATTAAGTTCGTAATTGACGAATAATCAAGCTTTGCTTAATCTCCACTAACTGAAAACGGGGAGGGAACTGACGGTTCTCTCCCCGTTTGCGATTCCGGCATGAACCCCTGGCGGTCGCTACCGCTCCCGGCACGGGAGGCAATGCGGAGGGGAGGGGAGCTTACGCTTCCGGCGCGGGTGGCAATGCTGACACGGGGGGAGGGGAGCTGGCGCTCCCTGCACGGGAGGGCAATGCTGACACGGGGGAGGGGAGCTGGCGCTCCCTGCACGGGAGCGCAATGCTGGCACGGGGGAGGGGAGCTTGCGCTCCCGGCGCGGGAGGCAATGCTGACACGGGGAGAGGGGAGCATTGCCTTTAGGGTGGAGGGAACGGAAGTGACCGGCTAAGCTAAGCCAGGCGGTAGGAATTGGGATCTTCAGCAATCTGCTTTGCGAGTGCATTCATTTTTTCGCAGATTTCCCGGGAGATGGTGTTTTTCTTCTCCCCTTCTTCGTTGATGGCGATGATCAGTAGCCTCCCTTCCGCGCCCATCTTCGATCGCCCTTTCCAGGAATTCCTTCTCGTTGGCATGGATGAAGGGTGACACGAGCACTCCTTCATTGCTTATGGTGCGGGTGTAGGGGAGGGGAGCGGGTGCTCCCGGCGGTCAGAGGGAGGAGAGGATGCGGCGGTTGGCGCGGTTGACGACGGAGGTGTCGAGGCTGGCGAGATAGATGCGGGTGGTGGTCTCGGAGTCGTGGCCCATGCCTTCGCTGATGACGGAGGTGGGGACGCCGGTGGCTCTGGCGGCGGAGGCCCAGCTGTGGCGCGCCACGTAGAACGTCAGCGGCACCGAGACCCCGATCATGGAGCCGATCTGCTTCAGGCAGTAGTTCACGCGTGAGGCCACATTGCGGTAGCACGACAGGAGATTCCGGTCGGTCGGGGTGAGAATCGGCAGAAGATAATCGGAATTCCTCTCCGGATATTTCCTGAGAATGGTCTGCATCTCCGATGTCCATTCCACGCAGATAAGCTGTCCGGTTTTGCGCCGGCGGTAGTAGACGTATCCATCCGAGAGATCGGATTTCCGAAGAAAAGCCATGTCGATGAAACTCATTCCGCGGAGCATGAAGCTGAGGAGAAACATGTCGCGGGCGAAGTCGAGGGAGGGGAAGAGATCAAGGTCGAGTCGCTTTATTTTCCTGATCAGGCGGATTGAGAGGGCTCGCTTCACGGTTTTGTCGATTCCGGTGTAGGCATGACGGAAGGGGCGGCGGTCTTCAATCTTATCATCGTCGACGGCACGGTTGTAGACGGCGCGTAGCACGCGCATATAGAAGGAAATGGTGTTTGGCACCACCCCCATCTCCTTGAGCCATCCCTCATATTCGGAGATTGTCTGCGTAGTGATCTCATTCAGGAGGATATCTTCGTTGCCCCGGAATTTCATGAAGCTCCTGAGAGTGGATTTATAGGTTTCGGAAGTGCGGATCTGCCCCGTCATCCTCAGGCGGGCCACAAGATTCTCCATATAATTGCATAGCGAACATTCGAAAACGCTCCGGTTGTAGGCCTCCACAAGCTCATCGGCAGAGAATCCGAAGCTGGTGCGCTCCAGCTTATCAAGAATCCTTGAGAATCTCTCCCTGTCATATCTTATGCGTTCGCGTATTGCCAGAATCCTCAGAAACCGGGAACTCCCCTGCTTGCACCATACGGTGGATTGCTTTTCGTTCCATTCCGAAGGGAAGATCCTGTAGCCCGGGAAGATAGCCCTTACTTTCCTGTCATGAATAATCTGATAATAGACCGTTCCTTCGCGGTCGTTGGAGGAGGAGGGTTTGTATTTTACTTTGAAAGACGTCATGATTCATTTTTTTCGCGAAAATACAACAAGGGCGGCCTGAAAAGGAAAGCGTAAAGAAAAAAAGCAGACCCGGCCGCTGGAGATAGGTCAGCGGCCGGGCCTCAACGGGGAGGCACCCCTATTATGCCGGAGGGTTATCCGGAAGGGTGATAATGGTTTTCAACCGTCAGTTCTTCTTGAGCCATTCTGTCCTGACGGCGTCGGGAAGATGGGTCACCTTGAAATCGGAGAATGAGGCCTTGAAGCCGTCGCCGTCGGGCGAGGCGGCAAACATTCCGATCTTCACGGGGCGGTTAGCCTCCATCCAGCAGTTGCGCATCAGGCTGTAGGTCTTATCGTCGAAAGAATAGAAAATCTCAACCGCATCCATGCGGCGCACGGCCTTTATCCACAGCTCCTTCACGGGCTGATCGAGAGCGATCACACTCCAGTCGGAAGTGCGGTGGGTCACTACGGTGCTCAGGTTATACTTCCCGTCGACAAACTCTATGCCCGTCTTGATATAGTTCTCATGGTCAATGCGGATCATCATCCCGGCCTGATCAAACCTCACTTTATAGTCGCCCATGATCTTCACCTTAGCCTCAAATTCGCCACCATATTCAGCATAATAGAACGGAGCGTCGTCAACGGTGAATCCATAGTGGGAGATGCGCCAGTAGTCGGAATTCGGGGTCACGTCCATGGTCAGCGTGTTTCCCTTGATGCTCCAGGCGGAGGGCTCGTTAAACCAGTTCATTTTCTCAAGCGTCTGCGCGCCCATCCCCTGAAAGGCCATCATGGCCAGCGCCACGGGGAAAAGAGTCTTTATTGCTTTCATTCGGATAAAAGGATTGAAAAATTATCGGGTGATTATGATGGCGATAAACGCCATGATTATTAACTTTGCAAAGTTAAACACTCGCTTCGGCGCCCGCAATGGCTATAATTAACCATTTATGAACAACTTCACCAAACTCGACAGATTGCTCAGGCAACAATCCTCCCCCGACAGCCGCGAAGAGGGAACGCCAATCCATGACTATGCGCGGGCAATGTCGGTGGTGGAAAACGTAGTGGCCGTGGTCAGCGACCTGAAACGCGGCACGAGCCGGATCTTCAACGGCAGATTCGCGGAAAGGATAGGGATTTCCGGCTACAGCACGGAAAATTCCATCTGGGAGAAACGGATCCTCGCCCTGATGCCCCCGCAGGAGCAGGAGGCGAAGTTTCTCTCCGAGCTGCGCTTCTTCCATTATCTCCGGCGCATCGGGAAGGCGCGTCGCAACTGCTACCTGATGACGAAACTGAGGTTTGACACCGGCGGCGGGGAGATGGTCAACGTGCTCCACAGGATGTATTACGTCTACGACGGGGACACCGACAGCGTGGCCTTCGCCATCTGTCTCTACGGGCCCCTCACCGTGGATTTCAAAGGGAGGAGCATCGTGGTCAATTCAATGACGGGGATCTGCGAGGAGATCACCTCCTCAGATGATTCCACAATCCTGAGCACCCGCGAACGCCAGGTGCTCACCCTGATAGATTCCGGGATGAAAAGCGCCGAGATAGCCGAGAGGCTCCACATCAGCAAGCACACCGTGAGCCGCCACCGTCAGGAGATCCTCTCGCGCCTGCAGGTGAAAAACTCCATCGAGGCCTGCCGCCTCGCCAAATCCCTCCGCCTCATCTGATCCTTTCCCGGCGGGGGGAGGTAGGAATCAGCCGAAGGTGTAGTTTTTGCGGAGGTGGCGGCGGTAGCGGAGGCGGGTGAGGAAGTTGCCGACGGGGTGCCAGAGGAGGAACCAGGGGAGCGCCCACCAGAGGGCCACGGAGCCTAAACGGCGGGCTGCGCGGCGATAGATTAGGATTTCGGTGAGCCAATAGAGAAGCATGATGCCGAGGGCCGCACATCCTGGCACGGGGGAGGGGAGTCCCTCAATGGCGGTGGCTATGAAACAGCCTGCCACGGCCCATTGCATCAGCGATCCGAGGCCGGCGCGTTTGAACGGCCAGGTGGGGAGGAAGCGCGACGTGAAGTCGTAGCGTTCCTTATAGTCGGAGAGCATCCGGTTGGCTGAGAGTCCCCATTCCTCGGTGAGGATGGAGTCGGCCGAGATTGACACTTCCGTGTTGTCGCCATCCATGAAATCGCGGAGGAAAAGATCGTCTTCGCCGTTCATGAGATGGATCGTCTTGGAATATCCTTTGTTGATGAAAAACAATTCCTTGCGGAAAGCGAGGTTGGCTCCGTTGCCGCGATATGGATGTCCGCCGGCAGCGGCCCCGATCCATTGGCAGGAGGAGAGGGTGGCGTCCATTTCGCGATACCATTTACCCGCGCCGTGAAGATCGCTGAAGTCGATGTGGGCATATCCGAGGGCCACGTCGCTGCCCGCGACTATGGGGGCCACGAGGTCGGAGAGCCAACGGGAGGAGGGGATGGCGCAGTTTGAGAAGGTGGTGACCACGATCTCTCCCTTCGCGGCTTTCATCCCGACGGTGATTGCCAGCTTCCGGCGCGAGAGATTGTAGGCCTCATGGGGAACGAAGGTTACATAGAGGTTTTCCGGCCATCTCTCTTCCACCCGTTCGGCGAGGGAGGCAGTGGTTTCGGAGCTTCCTTCGTTGACGAGGATCACTTCGTAGTCGGGATAGTCCTGGGCCATCGCCATCCCGAGCCATGAGATTGTTTCCTCTTCCTCGGTGAAGGAATGGGCGATGACGGAGACTTTGGGACATTTCCCTTCGGGAGGTTCGGCACCTTCGGGGCGAACTGCGCTTCCGGCTCTCCAGATCGGGACAAACCTCGACCAGATTCCGGCAAGGGCGGCCGCGGTTTCAGAGGCAAGGAGAATGAGCTCCGAGGGTTGAAATGATATGTCGAGATCGATCATGACGTGGTTGTTAGATTGTTGAGGCTGTGGGATTGGACGTCAGTCGGCCGACAAAGGTCGCGACTTGATTTTCCGGATCTGGACTCCGAGCATTATGAGGGTTATGACGGTTGCCACACAGTCGCATATCGGGAAGCAGCTCCACACTCCGTTGAGGCCGAAGTGGGGCGGGAGGATCAGGAGCAGGGGGATCATGAAGATGATCTGGCGGGTGAGCGAAAGGAACACGGCTTTTCCGGCCATTCCGAGGCTCTGGAAGAAGTTGGTGCCTACGATCTGGAGCCCTACCATCCAGAATCCCATGGTGGTGATGTGGAGGCAGTTTACGGCACATTGGATCTGCCCTTCATCCTGCATGAACATCATGGCGATGAAGCGAGGATTGAGGGCTCCGATGAGGCTTCCGATGGATGTCATAGTGAAGCCCGTGAGGGCGGCGAGGCGCAGGGTCTTGAAGAGGCGGTCGTAGCGTCCGGAGCCGTAGTTGTAGCCGAGAATCGGCTGCATGCCCTGGCAGATGCCGATGACCACCATCACGAAGATCGTGACGAAGCGGTTGAAGACCACGACGGCAGCGATCGCATCGTCGCCTCCATATTTGAGGAGGGAGTTGTTGATGATGGCATTGATCATCGATCCGGCTACGTTGATGAGAAATGGGGCCATGCCGATATATAGGATCGCCTTGATTACGGGCCACTGGAATTTGAATGTGCCCCTGACGAAATGGAGCTCGCTTTTCTTCTGGAAGAAATGAGACATTACGAAGAAGGCGGTGACGAGCATGGAGATGTCGGTGGCGATGGCGGCGCCTTTGATTCCCCAGCCGAATCCGAAGAGGAAGAGGGGGGCGAGGATGGCGTTCATGCAGGCGCCGATGAGGTTGGTATACATCGCTTTGCCGGGGTAGCCGGTGGCGCGCATCACGTTGTTGTAGGAGAAGGTGAGGTTCATTAGCACCATTCCGGGGAGCACCCAAAGCAGGAATTCGCGGGCGTAGGGGAGCGACTGCGGAGAGGCTCCGAAGAGATGGAGAATAGGATTGAGGAAGATGGCGAAGAGGGAGATGTAGGAGAGGCCGATAATCACGGTGAGCTGCACTGAATTGCCCAGGATCACTTCGGCCATACGTTTGTCGTTCTGGCCCATGACGATGCTGACTCTCGTGGCGGAACCGGCGCCGATCAACATTCCGAGGGCAGTGGCGAGGTTCATGACGGGGAAAGTGACCGCAATTCCGGCCACAACGTTCGGATCGTCGATTGCATGACCGATAACTATGGAGTCTATAATGTTATAGACCGCCATCACCACAGTTCCGACAACTGCGGGGAGACTGTATTTCAGAAGCAACTTCCAGATCCGGCCCTGACCCAGTTCCTTGAGTCTGTCGGGTGAAGAGGTAGATATAGCGGCCATAATGGAAATTATTTAGTGCAAAATTACTAATAAAACGTCAATCCTCCTAATATAGTTGTGGCGGAAGTGGAAAAAGGGGGGAGGCGTGGGGCCGGAGTCAGAAAATGGAGTTGCCGATGTCGGTGGTGAAGCGTTCGAGGGTTTCGACTCCGAGCAGGGAGTTTCCATGCCTGTTGAGTCCGGGACTCCATACGGCGATCGACAGATTTCCGGGAATGTAGGCCACAATGCCGCCTCCGACACCGCTTTTCCCCGGCAGACCGGCACGGAAGGCGAAATCGCCGGATTCGTCGTAGAAACCACACGTCAGCATGACGGCACCGAGGCGTTTTGTCTGGCTCACGGAGAGGAGTCGCTCTCCATTGATGGGATTCACTCCCCGGTTGGCGAGGAAGAGGAAGGAGTTGGCGAGGTCAAGGCAGCTCATTGCGATCGCACACTGGCTGCAATAGACGTCGATGAGGGTGTCGACATCGTTATGGATATTGCCGAAGCTTTTCATGAAGTGGGCGAGAGCCATGTTGCGGTCGGCATGTTCCCTTTCGGAGCGTGCCACATTCTGATCGATATAGATGTCGCTGTTTCCGCTCAGGGCACGGATGAAGTCGAGGATGGCTTCCTTCGGGCGGTCGTATAGACTGATGAGGCGGTCGGTGACAACGAGCGCTCCTGCGTTGATGAAGGGATTGCGTGGGATTCCATGCTCGTGTTCGAGCTGCACGAGCGAATTGAAGGGGTTGCCTGATGGCTCGCGGCCCACCGACTCCCATATTGAGTCGCCGAGATGACGGAGCACCATGGAAAAAGTGAAAACTTTCGATATGCTTTGGATTGAGAAAGGCTTCTCGGCGTCTCCTACGATGCACCTCTCTCCTTCAAGGGAAGAGAGGGCAATGCCGAAGTGTCGGGGATCCATCTGTGCGAGAGCAGGGATATAGTCAGCCACTTTCCCGCATCCCCTTTTATGTTGAAATTCGTCGTAAAGATTGTTTATGACCTGCTTGTAATCCATAGACGTTTATTTTTTAGTTGAAGTAGAAACACTGATAGATTTTTCCATCATGCTCCTCTAATACACAATCATTTTTTATGACAATACCTTCATTGTAATCAGTATATGGATTAGGGGTATAATCCTTAAAGTAGTCTAAAACATTTAGATGAATGTCGTTACATATTAGATCTATATCTATGCCAGAAATTGAAATTCCAGTAAAATCCGCGTATTTATAGCCTCGTTTATCAATTTTTACAGGAACGTCAGTCTTCTGATTGTACTGGATTTTTGATATCTCAATTTTTTTCCCCTCGAGATCAAAGTCTTTACAGTAAAACCGAAAAGTTTCTACTGGAGTAAGAACCATATCTCTGGTTAAGAAGAACTCTGTTATTTCATCATAATAGTTAATTTCTATCGCATCTTGGATTAAATCGCCTGTAACTGATACGGTATAATCATACAGATCAATCATATAATAGGGAATCGAGACATGTGAAATATCAGAAATATCGAATTCATAAGATACTCTGTCTGTATTATAGTCAAATTTAGGATTTGCTCCTTTTATGCCTGAAATATTTATGTTATTAGCACTGAATTTCCCAAAACTACCTTTATAATTCCAGATTACGCGGATTTTATCTTTGATCTCGAATTTGGGTTTTTCTTCGACGGCGACGTTGTAGTTGAAGGTGTAGCGGCAATCGGGCCAGAGGGCTTGCCAGGTTGAATCTGTGTCCTTGATATCTACGGGTTTCCCATCCTCGTGTCTCGTGAGGTAGATTGTGGAGGTTGTGCCGTTATTTAGGCTTAGGGTTAATGCTCTATCGTCAGATTTAGCCTCGTTAGACGCAAACTTTATATATGGAACGTAGAGATGGAAGTTCCCATCACCATCGCTCATGAACTGTTGTCCAGCCACTTCGGAGGTGGTACGGGTATCCAGAGAGGAGGGTTGGGGAATCAATGCATCGCCGAGCCTTCCGGTAGAGGGGCAACTATTCATCGAAATGCTCTCTATGTTTTCGGTTTGGTCTGTGATCGTTATTTCAGCGAAAGGGCGGCTAAGATTCAGCTTGAGAATCTTCCCGATCCGACACTCCTCTTCTGTCAGAGTTTTCTCGGCATAAAGCACTTCCGATTCACTCTTCTGGATATCCTCAACGCTGAACTCCACATTCCTCAGTTCTTCAAGAGAGGATATCTCCAACTCGGCGATAGCGGAGGCAGTATGCTTCACAACTGCCAGAATATCACCTCCTGCCACGAGTCCTCTTGTCAGGTTCAGATTCATCTTCCCGTCGATCAGTGAGATCCCCTTGCCCAATCTGAACTCCATCTTCAAATTGCCGTCGCTACTGAAAAGCCCCATCCACACCCTCTCCAGAGCCTCCATGATCTTGTCTTCCGGGAGTTCCGCACTGATCAGTGCATCTGTAGGAAGCAAAACCATCAGCTCCTCCGGATTCGTTTCCGTATCCGGAGCATTGAGGCCCTCCTCAATGCCGTCGCACGAGCATAACGAGACAGCCGCTGAGACAACCGCCAGCAGAACAATAAGTAATGATCGCACAGATGCGTAACTCTGGAATCTCCGTTTCATGAAAAACTGTCTAAATCCTGTTTGCTCAGGAAAGATAACCCTCCTTATATAAATAACCCCTCAAAATCTATTCTATTGCCCTTCACTATCCAAAACTCTTTAGCCATTCAGCATCGGCATTCGCAAATTGAGCTAATGTTGCATTGAATTTTCCAAGACTACCATTATATTTCGATAAAGATTGGTCTGCCCAAAATCTTCCGGAGAATAAGACTTCACCATGAACTGAAACAAATTTGACTGAATATTATAAGGTTGTCTCTTCATCATGGCTCTCAGCAGCCTGCAGACATCATGTCCCTGACAAATATCATAGTCAGGATAAGATTCAAGCTCCAATGATTTGATGAAATCATTGAGCTCTTCCAGCGTCAATCTCCTGCAGATATTTTCCCTGAATTTTGAAAAGAGTTTTGCCTTATAGTCATCACATACTTTCTGGCTCCTATAATCCCAAATAAGCTCCATCTTGTCAAGCTTATCCTTAAACCGGCAATTAAGCTTATTCGCTTCGTTATAAATCCTAAGATACCCAAGATATCTGCTTTTACTCAAGCTCTCAGATATTTTTGCCGGAAAGTCCTTGTTCCATTCCGACAAACCCTCCACAACAGACTTTGCTGCGAACATCATCATCTCCAGATCACGACAATCCGTTAGAAAAACATTGTTTGGCCTGACGTAATCAGAATCGAATGTGGTGTAATCCTTATCTCTGATCCCAACAACTTTTGGATTTTGTTCTTCTGAGTGTAGCTCTGAAACGATACTTTCGACATTATGAGAGCTTTTCTTGCCACTTTCATCATGCGAAGGTATAATCCTTACAGATGCGCTATCGAAGAATTTCTCATAAACTGTTTGATCCTCTTCCGCTTCCACCACACACCAAAGGATTTTCGCCCCTCTTTCAGATTTAAGGGCCGCTTTGATGACGGCCTTTGTGTGGCGCGGTTGCAGACAGGAGTCTTTGAGAGAGCCGGGCATAAAATTCAGTGAAGTTGTGATTGTTGATAAAGATCAACAGAAAGCGACCATTTCTGATTAAAAATCTCAGGGGAGTGTGTTGCCACAATTGCTTGGAGATCTCTTAACTTAAGAATCGACTGCATATTCTTTAGGAAATCCAACTGCCACATTAAGTGGAGAGATATTTCAGGCTCGTCGATAAGCACAAGGGATTCATCCGGAGCCATGAAAAGAAGTTCAAAAGCAATAATTGAAAGATGCTGTTCTCCCGACGACATCTGTTCGGGCGACAGAATCGTTCTCTCTGAGTTGTCGCTGACAAATCTGAAACCATAACGCCTATCAACTTCAAGATGCTTATTGGCAAACCCCGCATTCTCAATAATTCCTGAAAACAATTCGAGGCGTTCCTTGAAAATCCTATCATCCTCAGATCCTCGGTCTTCATGAAGAAGTCGTTTCATATTCTCCACACACTTTCTCATTGAAGAAGTGTCTCCGAGAGTTTGAAGTCTGCCGTCTCTAATATAGAAAAGTGGGTGAGACTTAAAGAAAAGTCGGATATTATCTGCTCCTTCACTCTCTGAGCCGGATCTCTCCTCAGAAGATTCAGATGTTATATCAAATTGAAAAGAAGAGGCACTATGACTCTCATCTTTCCCAAAAGAAAATATGATCTTAACCTTTGATGCCGATGGTTCGTCGGAATCACTCTCATCATGATTCTCTCTCCTCTCCCTCCTGATGTCAAGGATATTGTCATCGTCAAAAGTGAGCCTTATCTCTTTGAAAGATATTCCCGCCAACGATTTGACCGACATGCTGTAGATGGCATAAAGAATATTCAGAATTGTAGTTTTCCCATAGCCGTTCGGACCAGTGAGAAAACATATCCTCGTTGTAGAAGGATTGAGGTCAATATTATAGGAAAATTGACCGAATAAATCTTTAATGTGAATATTCTTGAGCATATTCAGGCGTCAGGATATAGAGATTTCAATTTTTTGCGGGTTCTTTGATTGACCGTGAGATTCTGGCTCTCCTCCACATTATCAACACCGTTATATTTTATCATCGACGTGTAAGAGGGGTAGTCATCAGCCTTGCTGATATTATTCTGATAATGGAAGGCTCTGAGATTATCGATTTCGTCACCGCCTCCTCTTGATTTGGGAAAGATATGGTTGATTTCCCACCCAAAAGGATTCTTTTTCCCGTATTTATCGCGCATGATCAGTGCTCCGCAAGCATCTTTGCGGAACATATCTGGGTTCAGCCCTTCAATAATTCTGGCTTTTTCCCACACACGATCAATCATCGATGTTCGTTCTGAGTCGGTCATTATATTCTTCTTTGCGCAAAGTTAAGAATAATTGGCGGCAATTGCAAATCGTTATCAGTGGGTGGCGACGGGGGATGTGGGGGGAAGGGTGGCGTTGCGCTCGTCGCAGGCCCTGACGATCCCGTCGGCAAGCGAAGAGAACGCCTCGGCTGCAGGATTCATCGGGATGGCTCCGGAATCGGCGAGCACCACGGATGACGGAGCGCCCAGGTCGGCATCCGAACAGATGTCGGCCACGAGCGGGATCTGAGCCAGCAGTTTCACTCCCAGTTTCTCGGCCAGACGCACGGCGCCGCCATTGCCGAAAATATAATACTTCTCTTCCGGATGAGGAGCCGGCGTGAACCATGCCATGTTCTCCACGAGACCAAGAATCGGAACGTTCACCTTCTCTCCCTGAAACATCGCTATCCCTTTGCGGGCATCGGCAAGCGCCACTTCCTGCGGCGTTGACACGACAACCACGCCTGTGATGGGGAGGGTCTGCACGAGAGTGAGATGGATGTCGCTGGTGCCCGGAGGCATATCGATCAGGAAATAATCGAGGTCGCCCCACCATGCATCCGTGATGAGCTGCTTGAGCGCATTGCTGGCCATGCCGCCTCGCCACAACACAGCGCTCTCTTTATCGACTACGAATCCGATCGACAGCAGCTTCACTCCATATTTCTCCACCGGTTCGATCCAGTCGCGTCCCTCGGCATTGACCATATAGAGCTGTTCATCTTCAACTCCAAACATTTTCGGCACCGAAGGCCCGAAGATGTCGGCGTCGAGGAGACCCACCTTGTAGCCTTTGGCAGCAAGGGAGATTGCTACGTTTGCCGCGACAGTGCTTTTCCCCACGCCCCCTTTGCCTGAGGAGATTCCGATGATGTTTTTCACTCCCGGGAGCGGAGTGGCGGGTTTGGGAGCAAGCGGTTTGCGATATTTCACGGCGATGTTCCCTTTGATCTCCACTTCCGGAGAGATGTAGGTTGAGATGGCGGCTTCTGCCGATCTCACAACGCTTTTGATGAAAGGATCGGTTGGCTTGTCGAAAATGAGGGAGAAAGTAACCTTGTTTCCGTCGATTCTGATATCATCTTCGATCATATCGTTTTCAACGAGGTTCTTACCATTGCCCGGATATCTCACGTTTTTAAGGGCATCAAGTATGAGGTTGGGATAAAGGGTCATAGGTTTTAGGGTTTTGTTAGAGGGTGTGGCGCGGATAGGCGCGGTAGTCATCTTTCTCGATGTCGTCTGAAGGGGGCTCAGCGAGTGTGATTCCTTCGGGAATCCTGAAAGAGAGGAGTTTGATTTTCTTTCCGCGGGAGAGCCACTGGCTCTCATAATATGTCTTGATCGAACTGACGGGGTCGGCCATGCCGCTGCCATAGAGGTCGGCAGTGTCGGTCAGGATTTCAAATCCGTTGAGCAGGGCCAGCCTGCGGGTATATTCATAGAGGAAGGGGGAGTCGGTCTTCAGATTGATCACCCCCATCGGGTTCAGAAAACGGCGATACATCTCGAGGAAGCGCGTGGAAGTGAGTCGTTTTCTTGTTTTCTGCATCTGAGGATCGGGGAATGTGATCCATATTTCGTCTACCTCCCCTTCAGCAAAAAATTTGTCGATATTCTCGATTTCCGTGCGGAGAAAGGCAGCGTTGGGTATATTTAGCTCCTCCACCTCCTTGGCACCTGTCCACATCCTTGCTCCTTTGATGTCGACTCCGATATAGTTTCTTTCAGGATTGGCTTTGGCGAGCGCTACGGTGTATTCCCCTTTGCCACATCCGAGTTCAAGAGTGATCGGTCCGTTGGCTGAGAACACCGCGCCGTTCCATTTCCCTTTATGAGGGAAGCCCTCCGAGAGAAGCACCTCGCGAGGATATTGCAACGCGCAGGCGAAGCTGTCCATATCGGCAAATTTCTTTAGCTTGTTTTTTCCCATTATGATGATTTCTGTGGTTTCTTCAGTTAATTACCATTATTTTCCCGATAGCCGTAAACGCGGAGTCGGGAGAGCCCCCCTGGCAGAGAACATGATATACTCCGGAGCCGACACGCTTGAAGCCGCGGTCGGTCACGTCCCAGAGCGACGTGCCGCCACTGGCCGGCGAAAGCTCCTTCACCACCGCGCCGGAGGCATCGGCAATCTTCACGATAGCCCCGTCGGGTAGGCCCTCGATGGTGACGTAGCCCGAAAAGTCTGGCCGCACGGGGTTCGGGTAAACTTTCACGTCGCTTCCCGCTTTATCTTCCGGGATGGGAGCCGGCCGGTATTCCGCGATTCCCGACGATGTGGCGGCGAGGAGGGCAGACGCCTCGGGGTCGAAAGCCACGGAATAAACCACGTCGGCCGGGAGGGGGGAATTGGCGGAGGTATGCGATTCGAGAATCGACTTGCCGTCGGAGGAGGTGGCCACTATGCCTGCGCCCGACGTCGCGAACCATTTCCGGCCGTAGGAATCCGAGGTGATGAAATTCACGGGAACTTCATCCAGGAGATAGTCGGCGAGGTTTGTGCCGTCGTTCCGGCTCACTTTTATACGCTCCACATTCGGCTGGGTGGCATTCAGTTTGGTTGGCTTCAGTTTGAAGACCCCCTGGCGGTGTCCGATCCATACTTCTCCCGACGACTGATCTTCCCAAACACACCGTATTTCATATACGTCAAAGGGATTGCCGTCCTGATCGGTGAAAGAGGAGAGGATGAAGGTGGTGTCGTCGGAGTTGTCGGCCGGAGTCCCTGCAGTGTCGATGATCACGATCTCGCCGTTCCACGCCCGCTGGGTGTAAAGGAGCAGATTTCTGTTGACGCGGGCCTTAAGGGGCACCACTATCTCTTTCGTGGATGGGCGGGGCCCGGCCACTTTCACCCTCCGGGGTAGAACAATTCTTCCAGGCTCCGCATTCCTCCGGTTTTCAGCCTCCCAGCAGAATAGATGTATCCCTCTGACGTCCTGATCGTCATAGTCGGCGAAAGCTGTCCAGAGGTTGCCGGAGGAGTCGAAGGCCGGCGCCGCAAAGGGGCAGCTGATGGCCCATGATTTCCCGATGTCGGCCTGCGGAGACTCTTTCCCTGAAAGATCTGCCACAATCTCCCCGAATCCCGGAAGATTCCGGTAGGGGTCGGAATGGCGGGAGAGATGAATGGCTGGAGCCGCTCCGCTCACGTCGACGCGTTCCATGCCATTAAGGATAGAGCTGAAATAGAAGAGATCCGGATTATCGGGGTCTATGTCGAAACCGTTTGGATTAGCCAGCGGTTCTTCATTCTCAGGATTGAGGTGAATGGGGGAGAGGTCGGTCCAGAGGCCGTCGGAGAATGTGGCTATTCTCAGTTTTGACTGGATCTCTGTTTCCGTGAAGTTGGGATCATGCCCCGGATTGCAAAGTATAATTCCGTGAGCCGGATGCCATTTCATGGATGCCGCTGTGAATGTTGAGGGGGCGTTGGGCCGGATTCCATGGATTGCGCCGTCGTTACCGTTGGCCGGGATGGAATTGAGTGATAGCGTTTTGTCGGCATACCATAGATCCCTTCCCTTAAGCGAGGATGCTGCAGTGACTCCTTGAGGCAGATTGAAACTTGCCGTTTCCCCTTCGCCGGATATCATCATCAGCTTGCCGGGAAGGAAAAGGGAGACTCCGTCGGCGGTCTGTTCGATATTTCCTGCGGATGAATTGCCGATGAAGGTGACTTCCGGTTTCCCGGATTTCATGGAGATGCGGTGGATTCCCGCGCCTGACGAAAAAAGGATAGAGCCTTCCCCTGCTGGTGTCAGTTTCCGGGGATTGTCGAATACTCCAATAGTCTCGAACCCATCGGGAGAATCCGGAAATTTCTGGGAACGGGAATGCAACAGTCTGTTGTCGATGACTATGAAAAGATCATCTCCGTTTTTTGCGGCGCTTGCGACCGGGACTCCATAGATTTTGCTTGCCGCCACTTCAAGGTGGCGCGGATCGAGACTGACGATTCCGAAACCTGTGGCAAGGATGATCTGTCCGGATTCGCTGTCGGATGAAATGGAATTCACGGTTCTGTCGAGGTCTGTATCCGAATAGCGCAGGCCGTGAATTGTTTCTGCCGTGCCGTTGTCGTGAAGGATATGGATATCGTGTGAGCTGTCGGCCACGAGAAGGGTCTTGAGGACCGGGGAATAGGAAAAAGCCTCCACGGTCATTGAGGAGAGGAGATTGTCGGGACTGAGAGGATAGGCCTCGCCGCTCTCTTTGTCATAGCGGAAGAGAGTGGAGACGGCATCTCCTTTTTCGCTGACGGGATTTGAGAAGTAGACGTATGCCGGCGTCTCCACAACCCTCGTCACGTCGGTCCAGAGCGAGGGGTGGAGTTTCCAGGAGCCGCGCGCGCTCATTGTCAGGGCGGCGGCGATTGCGATTATTATCAGAGAGAGGCGTTTGATCATGCTTCCGGCATGGATATGAAGTCAACCATTTTTCTCATGGCTCTTCCACGGTGGGAGATGGCGTTTTTGTCTTCCGGAGTCATTTCGGCGAAGGGAACTCCTGTCTCAACAGGGACAAACACAGGGTCATAGCCGAATCCTCCGGCTCCATGAGGCTCGAGGGCTATCTCTCCCTCCACGATGCCGCGGAAAGTGTGCTCCTTCCCTCCGCTGATAAGGGCGATCACGGTTTCAAACCGAGCCTTCCTGTCCGTCACGCCGTTGAGGTTTTTCAGAAGCAGGGCGATATTGTCGGCTGGAGAACACTCCTCTCCTGCATATCTTGCGCTGTAGACTCCCGGAGCGCCGTAGAGCGCGTCGACCATCAGCCCCGTGTCGTCGGCGAAGCAATCATAGCCATATTTTTCCTTCACCCATCTGGCTTTGATGAGGGCGTTCCCCTCGAGGGTGTCGGCGGTTTCCGGGATGTCGTCATGACATCCGATGTCGTTAAGCGATAGGATATCGAATTTTCCCTGGGTCATCGCACGCGCCTCCTCGAGTTTGTGGGCGTTGTTAGTGGCGAAGACGAGAATAGGTTTTTCTGTTTGCATTTATAGCTATTGAGGTTTTTTTGAGAATCTTTGCGAGTTTTTTTTCAGACGGGGGTCGGACCTGAGTCGGACGATGGTCGGACCGGGTCGGACCGGGTCGGACGGGGGTCGGACCGAGGTCGGACGATGGTCGGATATTATCAATCATCAATCTTGTCGCGGCGACGGATGCGGATAGGGATCACTCCCTCCTCTTCAGGAATGCTGTCTACCACAAGGAGGAGATGTCCGCCTCCTCCGGCTCCGAGCATTTTCCATGCAAGAGCCTTCCCTTTCCAGCGCTCGATATGTTCCTCCACTCCCGGCTGCATCATGGCCGGAAACATCGCCACCTGGGCGTTGAAAGAATCGCGGAATGCTTCCGCGAATTTTCCGAGGTCGCGCGCCAGGATAGCGTTCCATGCCCTGTCGGCCGCGTCGGTGAGAGCCTCGACTTTCTCCGGCGAGAGACTTTTCCCCTCCACTACGGAACAACCGGAACGCCGCGGAAACATGGGAGCTATGCAGAGATGGCTCTCAAGCCAGTCAAGAATGGCGGCGTCGTGGCATGATTCAATCTTCGAGGGCCAATAGTTTCCCTCATAGAAATGTCGGGTAAGGCCGGTCATGCATATTCCGATGGCATCCTGAGCCCCGGAAATGTGACCCTTGCTCTCGGGATCGTTCTCGAAGCAGAACAGGAGCCGGGAGAGCATCTCCTCGTTATAATTGGGAAGTTCGTAGGGCCAGATCTTTTTCGCAGCGTTGCGTGTGGAGGTGGCCATCCCTCCGCGTTCCATGAAATCCACTGTCGGCTCTATGGAGGCCGTGATGGCCCATCCGGAACCATATTGCGACACGTAGGGCTGGTCGATCCATGTGCCGGCGATGTCGATGCGATATGGTATCCTGCATTTCAGCTCCTTGCGAAGGGCCGTGGTGGAGCGGGCCTTGAGTCCCTTCTCGGGCACCCGGTCGAGCACCACATATTCAATTCCTCTTTCCCTGCAGAAACGTTCCTTCTCCTCGCTCCCTCCGTCGTGGTTCACAACGAAGACGTCGGGTTTCACGTGATCCACCGTATCAACGAAATCCATCATCCCGGAGCCCGGATTGATGAATGCGTCGGCCACATATTTGATTGCCTTCACCATGTAGAGCCTCTCGGCTTCCGAACAAACGGTTTTCCGTTTCTTCAGTTCCTCTATCGTGGCGTCGGATCCGATTCCTACGTATAGGTCGCCGAAAGCCGAGGCCTCCTTAAAGAAGGCCACATGCCCGGAATGGAGCATGTCGTAGCAACCGGAGACGAACACTTTCTTTCTTCTGGGGGTCATTCTGGTTTAGAGATTTTGTGGGCGGCCATGCAAGGCCGGCAGCAATTATGTCGGGAATAAAACGTGGGTTTTCACCCGATTATTGCACTTTCTGGCGGAATTCCTCAGCCGTGAAACAAATCCTGTGGCTCTCGATCGAGTCTTCAATGGAGGTTTCAAGCGGTTTTGAAGGGTCGGCCACTGCTTCCACGAAATTCTCCATCATCCGCAGGTCGGCGCCGGCATGGAAGGGAGTGCCCGCGATGTCGGAGAAATCATAGCGCTCCACTTCACGGGTGCGGAAATGGCTCACTTCAATGGTGGTTTCGTCGCCGAGAATCTCTCCATGGGTCAGGCAGATATGGGTGCGCCGGTTGTCGTGGAGAGTGAAACAGTCCATCGACATTGTGACGGTGGCGCCGTTTTCCATCTCCATAGCCACTACCTGACGGTCGACCACATCGTTGTCGCAACGGTAGACGCATCGTCCGTAGACTCCGTTTTCCAGCTCATTGTCGATGACGTCGTCGATTGTCTTCCCCTCCGGCACGTCGAAATTAGCTATCCATTCCTTTCTCTCCTTGTAGAGATTGACGGCGGAATAGGGACATTCCTTCTCCACCTTGCAGCGGATGCACCTGTCGGCCGATCCTTCCGGAGCGTTCTCCAGGCGAAACCATCCGAGCGAACCGTAAGAGCTGAGCCTTTTGCAGCGTGAGCCCGTGAGCCATACGAGCAGGTCGAGATCGTGGCAGCATTTGCTGAGCAACATGGGGTTTGACGTCTCCTCTTTGTTCCAGACCCCTCTCACGAAGCCATGGCTCGTGCGGTCGGTTCCCACGGAGGCCTGATGGCTTATGCTGACCACCTTCCCCAGTCTCCCCGAATCCACAAGCTCCTTGAGCTTGACAAAATAGGGGTGGAAATGGAGCACGTGGCACACCACGACATATTTCCCCGTCTCACGCGATTTCTCAGCAATCCGCTCACACTCCTCCATGCTCCGGGCGATGGGCTTTTCAAGAAGGACGTGATAACCTTTGTCGAGCGACTGAAGGGCTATCTGATAGTGGGTTTCGTCGGGGGTGCAGACAACCACGGCATCCGCCTCTATCGGCGATGCGAAGAAGCTTTCCAGATCGGGAAAGCAATTTTCGGCGGGAACGCCTGCCCATTCAGCCACATTTTCGCGGCGCAGCGCATTGGGCTCAACAATCCCGACAAGGCGTGCCTTCTCGGGATGGTCCACGACGTAGTGGATATATTTCGACGCCCGGTTGCCGGCGCCTATGGCGACAACGGCAACCGGGCGTTTATCTTCGTGTTGGTTATGCATTTATTATTTCTTTGACTTCTTTTTCCCTTTGGATGTCTCTTTGCTGAGATCTTTCACGCGGACATTGCGGAATTTCACTCCCTCTCCATGTCCGAGGAATCCGATGTGGCCTTTCTTGTTGAAGAGCCCGGGATGGTTAAGATGGTCTACGGTGTAGGGGTTCTGGCCGCCGTCGGGAGCCACGTTGTGGCCCTGGCAAGCCTCGCGGATGTTGCCGTCGAGGATCACTTCGCCGTTAACGGTCACCGTGATGTGGTCGCCCACGGCGCGGATCTCCTCTGTGCTCCATTCGCCTCGCGGCTTGTGGACGATTCTCTTGGCCGGGATGATGCCGTAGACAGAACCATGAACCTGATAGGGACGCAATCCTTTGTAGATGGGGGCGTCGTGGTCGAGGATCTGGATCTCCATGCCTTCGTAGGCGGCGTCAACTCCCATCGGGGTGCGGATGCCGACTCCGTTGTTCACTCCCTCGGTCTCGAAGCAGAATTCGAAGCGGAAGATGAAATCGCTGAACTCATCCACTGTGTAGAGGTTGCCTCCCTCGCCATATACGGCCGACACATAGATGTTGCCGTCAACGGGGATGTAGCCGGTCTTGTTGCCGGTGAAGTTGTCGAGGTTGGTGCCGTCGAAGAGCACTCTGAACCCTTCGGCCTCCTCTTCAGGCGAGAGCTTGAAGATTGGCGATGGGGGAGCGGCGTCGAGCTTGGCGATCATTCCGTTGATGTCGTCTACGGCATAACCGTCGTCGGCGGAGCCACCGGCCTTATAGACCTCGCGCGCTTTCTCGAGGGCTGATTTCATCTTCTCCCCTTTGAAGCGGTCGCTGATCTTGGAAGCGATGGTGCGCACTGTGGCGGCTGCCTCATGTGCGGTTTCCGGTTTGTCGATATATTCCGTAGCCAGGAGCATTGCCTGATAGAGGCCGGTGTTGCCGAGGCCGCTGAGCATCCTGTTCTGAACTCCGGCGCTCTTTGTGGCTTCGAGTCCCTTCTTGTAGAGGGGGAATTTCCATTCGGGAGCGTAGCCTGACTTCCCTACGAGTTCTGCGTAACGGTAGAGGGTCTCGTCGCCGGCTCCGTTCTGCGACATGTTGTAGAGCACGTCGATCATCTTCGGGCTGTCGACAGAGAGGAGAGCCTTGAGGGCTGCCTCCTTATCAACTGCCGATCCCTTTGAATATCCCTCCTGAAGGGTTGCGATCGCATCGGGCATCGCTGTCTGGGCGAGAGCCGGATAGTAGAGGAACGGAGTCTTGGTCTTGGCCACGCGGTTTTTCAGGATCTCATACTGCTCCTCTTTCGGAAGCTGAGAGAGAGCCGAGAGAAGGGCGGCGTTCACTGCCTCACGGTCGGAGAGGCGGCTTGTCTCCAGAAGCTGGGCGAGAGTCTCGATGTTGTCTTTCCCAACGACACCTGCAAGAGCCTTGTAGGCGGCTGCGGAAACCTCGGTGTTGCCGGAGTTGAGAAGCTCAAACACTCTGGGAGAGGCGGCTTTCATCTTTCTTGTGGAGGCAATGCCGAGAGCTGCGATCTGCGATGCCTCGGAGCCGTTGAGGGCATTGAGGATGCCGGGAGCCACGTTGCCGTTGAAGCTGAGAAGTGCGGCGGTTGCCGTGGCGGCGTTGGGGCCGTCGAGCAGCGCGCACAATGCATTAAGGGCCTTATCTCCTCCGATCTTGCCGGCTGCCTTGATGGCTGCCTCGGCGATTTCAGGATCCGTGGAGTTGAAATTGGAGATCACTGCGTCGATCTGCGAAGTGGCATGGTTGGTGCCGAGCCAGTTGAGGATGTCGGCCTTGACAGGCTGTGTCCCTTTGGCTGCCACGATCTTGCCGAGAGCTGCATAAACATCTTCATCGGCCCAGGGCTCAGCTCTGCGGAGAGCGTTGACACGGATTGCGCGGTTCTTGTCCTTCATAGCGTTCAGAAGGAGAGGAAGGGCTTTCTTGCCGTCGGCTGCGAAGATGAGATTCATGGCCGCGCCGCGCACGTGAGGCTTGTCGGTGGCCTTGAGGAGCGATTTGGCGGCTGCCGCTGCCTTCGGAGCCTCGGGACCATTGGCCAGACGTTCGATCAGGCGCACGTAGGATTCAGTGGCGCCATCGGGAAGCCATTCATAGTTCTGGGCTTTCGCTGCCTTGGCGAGGATCGGGAGGGAAGCTGAGGAGCCCACCTCTCCGAGAGCCTTGTAGAATGCGCGGGCTTCATCGCCTGAAGCTCCGGAGGCCCATTCGATGATGAGGGGCTCAGCCTGGGTGAGACCCTTCTTTCCGGCTGCGTATGCGAGCACGTCGCGGGGAGCTGCGCCTGATTTCACCACTTCCATCAGGGTCTCCTCCGATCCCGGAATTGCTACAAGGCCGTTGATGGCCCATTCCTGAAGATATGGATCGCCTACATATTTGGCGAGGAAGGGAGCGTCTTCAGGGCTTCCGCAGCGCTGGAGCATGGTCAGGAGGAAGGCGCGGTTAGGATTGTCGGTGCAGTTTTCCATCGCTTTCCTGAGACCCTCTCTCACTGCGTCGCGCTGAGCCTCACGGCCGGGAGCGAACACGTAGCCCACAAGGCCGTTGATGGCATATTCGATTTTGGAATTCTGCCCTTTGTCGGCAGGGGTCAGCATGTCGGCCATCTGGACCACTCCCTCGGCACCTGTAGTGGCGAGGTCGGCCATTGCCTGATTGAAGGTGTTGATGTCGTAGGCCGGCATCTGGGCGAGCACGTCGGCCACAATGGTGGATTTGGCTCGGTTGCGGGCGTCCTGCGCCTGGCAACCGAGAATGGTTGCCAGCGCAATCGCCAGCGTTATGGTCAGTCTTTTCATGATTGATAGTTCAATAGTGGGTTGGTTGTGAAAAAGGTGAGGATCAGAGTTTCCATGAACCGCGCATCGGCTGGTCGATGAGCCGGTTGGCTGCGTCGTCGTTGATGAATGTCTGGCTCACGGGGTCGAACTCGAGGGTGCGGTTGAGGCGCAGGGCGGCGAGGGCCATGTTGACCAGCGTGCTGCTCCGGTGGCCGTTCATCTCGTTGAGCGCGAAGAGCTCGCGGTTGCGGATACATTTGATGAAGTCCGTGTTCTGCGGCTCCGGATCGGGGAGCTCGGCGATGGTGGCCATGATGGTGGGTGCCGGTTTCCCTTCGAGTTCCACCTCGAATCCTTTGAACACTTTTCCTTTGGGCCCTTCGATATATGGGATCTTGTTGCCGCTTTCATATCCTTCCCCTTCGAGGATGATCTGGCATCCGTCGTCGTAGGTATAGATGATCTTGCGCCATGTCCCGACAGCGTCGGAGTGCTGCTGCGGAGCGTCTACCTCCACTTTCACCGGAGAGGTGTTGTCTTTGCCGAGGATATACTGCACGGGGTCCATGTAGTGCTGGCCCATGTCGCCGAGACCACCGCCGTCATAATCCCAGTAGCCTCGGAAGGTCTGGTGGGTTCTGTGGGCGTTGTAGGGCTTGTAGGGAGCCGGGCCGAGCCAGAAGTCATAGTCGAAGTGGGAGGGAACGGCCTCGGGGACGAGGTTCTCCTTTCCTACCCAGAAAAATTTCCATGCGAAGCCGGTGGCACCGCTGATGGTCACTTTCAGAGGCCAGCCGAGCATGCCGCTGTCTACGAGTTTCTTCAGGGGCTCCACGGTGGTGCCGAGACCATAGAAGTTGTCGGTGAAGCGGAACCAGGTGTTGAGGCGGAAGATGCGGTTGTTGCGCTTGATTGCCTCACAAACGCGTTTCCCCTCGCCGATCGTGCGCGTCATCGGTTTCTCACACCACACGTCTTTCCCGGCATTGGCGGCTTCAACAGCCATGATGCCGTGCCAGTGGGGCGGGGTAGCGATGTGAACCACGTCGACGTTGGCGTCGCGGATAAGGTCGCGGTAGTCGTGATAGCTCTTGAGGTCTTCGTTGAATTTCTGCTTTCCAAGCTCGAGGGCTTTCTTCACGTGGTTGCTGTCGACGTCGCAGACAGCCACGAGGCGGCATGAGTCGTCGCTCGTGAAGTGATAGCTGCTGCGGCCGATGCCGCCGACTCCGATGATGCCCTTGGTGAGCTGGTCGCTCGGGGCGATGTGACGTGTGCCTCCAAGAACCTTCGCAGGCACTATCGAGAATAGAGAGAGCGCTCCGATCTGTTTCAGAAACGTTCTTCTGCTTTTGCTGTTTTCCATCAGATTAAAAAATTGTTAGGTTGGTTTGAATTATCGTTTATTGTGTTTTTCAGAGTGGTTGTATGTTGAGATTTCTCCATTTCACCTTGATGCCTCCGCCGTCGTGGATCTGAAGGGCGATGCGGCCGTCGGCTTTCCCGATCTTCTCGTCGGTGAAGTCGGTCATCGGCTCTCCGTTGAGCCATGTCTGCACGTGGTCGCCCTCCACTTTTATGCGCATCGTGTTCCAGTCTCCCTCCTTGAGGATGTCCTCCTTCTCGTCGGGAATCTGCACGAGCCAGCCTCTGCCGTAGCTCTCATAGATGCCGCCAGTGTCGCAGTTTTTCGGCGCCACCTCACACTGCCAGCCGTGAACCTTCACCGGGGGCTCAACGAATGAACGGAAGAACACTCCCGAGTTGCCGTTGGCAAGCTGCTGGAATTCGAGCGTGAGGTCGAAGTCCTTATAATAACGGTCGGTGGCCAGATAACCATATTCCTTGTCGGGGCCGCTCTCACAAACCAGATTGCCCTTGCCGTCCACATACCAGAGCTCTGTGCCGTAGGGGGTCCATCCCGTGAGATCTTTCCCGTTGAAGAGAGGCTCTGCGGGGCGCTCTTTCTTGGGAAGCCGCTTGATCTTGATGTTGCGGAATGATGCCGGCGAACCATGATCCTGCAGGCAGATCACTCCTGACTCCGCGAGGCCGTATTCGGGAGCGTTTTCCCATTTGCCGCTGTTCTTGCGCTGCAGCCAGTCTTCGGTCCAGGCCTCGAATTCAAGGATCTTGTGGCCGTTGAGCCAGTGTTCCACATGGCCGTTGTCGAATACGATTCTCGAGTTGTTCCATTCTCCCTGCGGATTGACGAAGAGAGAGTCGGGTTCCGGGAGATGCATGGCATAGTCAACGCCAAGTTTCTGCCAGGGCTCGAGCTTCGCGGGTGCGTTCACTTCCTCCCAGCCCTCGTTGTCGATGAGCTGATATTCGGGGCCGGTCACGTAAGGAACGGCGAAATAAGGATCCTCCACCACGTGGTAGAGCATTCCGGAGTTGCCGCCGTGAGAGAGCTTCCAGTCCCAGTCGAGGATGAAATTGTCAAATTTCTCTTTGGTGACGATATATCCTGATGCGTCTTCCCCCTCTCCCGAGGCCTGGATGCAGCCGTCAACCACGTGCCAGGGCTCCGTAAGGGAGTCGCCATTGAAGTCTTTCCAGCCGTCGAGAGTCTTGCCGTCGAAAAGAAGTTCCCATCCGTCGGCTTCCTCAGCCTTCGTGAGAGTGTTGTGCTGTTTAGCACACGATGCCGTTGCCAATGCCGCCAACGCGCATAAGGGGATGAATAATCTCATGATATAAGGTTTGTGGTGGGCCTGAGCCCATGGTTAATTATTAGACGGCAGTCTGAACCGCTCGCTCCGGCGGCCGTCGGTTATTTTTTTGTTTTGCAAAGATATTCTTTTTTTTTGGTTTTTTTGTCCTATTCAGTGTTAAAATAAAATAAATATTATATTTTTCCGCCGACCCGACCCCCGTCCGACTCCGGTCCGACCCCCGTCCGACCCCGGTCCGACCCGGTCCGACCTCCGTCCGACCCCTGTCTGACCCCCGTCCGACCCTGGTCCGACCCCGCCCGACCCCCGTCCGACCCCC
>CAYROR010000035.1:0-27437 GCA_964425935.1 uncultured Sangeribacter sp. | reverse complement strand
AGGAGTATTATGACAAGAGCATAAAATATATGGTGGCCGGCAACGTGCTCCGCAATGGCACCTATCCCATCTCCGTAAGCTCGGAGCGTATCTTCCAGGCTATCGCCACAATAGAATATGCCAAGAAGATCGGAGCCGATGCTATTGCCCACGGCTCGACCGGCGCGGGCAACGATCAGGTGAGGTTTGACCTCACTTTCCAGATCCTCGCTCCCGAGATCGAGATCATCACCCCCACCCGCGACCTCACCCTCACCCGCGAATATGAGATCGACTATCTGAAGAAACATGGCTATGAGGCCGATTTCAAGAAGCTCGAGTATTCGATCAACAAGGGTCTCTGGGGCACATCTATCGGCGGAAAGGAGACCCTTCATTCCGAGCAGACGCTTCCAGAAGAGGCCTATCCCTCGCAAGTGACCGCTACGGAGCCTGAAAAGCTCACCATCTCATTCAAAGAGGGGGAGATCTCGGCTGTCAACGGCAAGGAATTCTCCGATAAGGTAGAGGCTATCCGCGAGGTGGAGCGTATCGGAAGCCGTTTCGGCATCGGACGCGACATGCATATCGGCGACACCATCATCGGCATCAAGGGGCGTGTGGGATTCGAGGCCGCCGGCCCGATCCTGATCATCGCGGCCCACAAGATGCTTGAGAAACACACACTCACTAAGTGGCAGCAATATTGGAAAGATCAGGTGGGTACATGGTATGGTATGTTCCTCCACGAGGCACAGTATCTTGAGCCCGTGATGCGCGACATGGAGAAGATGCTCGAAAGCTCACAGCGCAACGTGACGGGCACCGTGGAGCTTCAGCTCCGTCCTTATTCCTACACCCTTGTTGGAGTGGATTCTCCTTTCGACCTGATGAAGACCGACTTCGGAGAGTATGGCGAAGTCAATAAGGCATGGACCGCCGATGACGTGAAGGGCTTCACGAAGATTCTCGGCAACCAGATGAAGATCTATCACAACAATCAGGTCAAGAACGGCAAGGCCGAATAACGGGAAGACGTCGGAACAATGAAGAAAGTTGGTATCATAGGGGGCGCCGGCTACACTGCCGGCGAACTCCTCCGCCTGCTCATCAACCATCCGGAGGTGAGCATCGGATTCATTCATTCCACCAGTAATGCGGGACGCCCCGTCACAGAGGTTCATGAAGGACTTCTCGGGGAGACCGACCTGGTGTTCTCGGATTCGCATCCCCTCGAGGAAGTGGATGTGCTTTTCCTCTGCTCGGCCCACGGCCACAGTCGCGCCTTCTGGGAGGAGAACAAGCGTCCGGAGGGTCTGAAGGTGATTGATCTTGCCCAGGATTTCCGCGATGAAAGTGCAGGCTACGTCTATGGATTGCCGGAGATTAACCGGGGGCGCATCGCCGCTACAGATTCCGTGGCCAATCCAGGCTGTTTCGCCACCGCCATCCAGCTTTCCCTGCTTCCGCTGGCCGCCGCTGGTCTTCTGCCGGAGGGCGACTCCATCAGCGTGACCGCGCTGACGGGATCAACGGGCGCTGGTGTAAAGCCGGGGGCGACTACCCATTTCTCATGGCGCAACGACAACGTCTCTGTCTACAAACCATTCACCCATCAGCATCTCAAGGAGATCGGCGCCACGCTCTCGCGTTTGCAACCCGGTTTTGACACAAAAATCAATTTCATCCCCATGCGAGGCGACTTCGCGCGGGGAATCTTCGCCGCCACCCATCTTCCCTTCAAGGGAACGGAAGAGGAGGCTGTGAAGCTCTATAAGGATTTCTATGCCGACGCTCCTTTCGCGGTGGTCAGCGATTCTCCGATCTCGCTGAAGCAGGCTGTCAATACCAACAAGGCCGTGATTCATGTGGAGAAGCATGGCGACCGTCTGCTCATCACCTGTGCGGAAGACAATCTTCTCAAGGGAGCCTCGGGTCAGGCCGTTCAGAACATGAACATCATGCTCGGAATCGACGAGCGCACCGGCCTTCACCTCAAACCATCCGCATTCTGAGTGGAGCATCCTTCAATTTTTCAACCCTCCAAACCAAGATAAGAACGTGAATCTTTTCGACGTCTATTCATTATACGACATCGAGCCCGTTTTAGGGAAGGGCTCGCACGTATTCACCGCCGACGGCACCGACTACCTCGATCTCTACGGGGGCCACGCCGTCATCTCCATCGGCCATGCACATCCGGAATATGTGAAGGCCGTTTCGGAACAGGTAGGGAAGCTTGGCTTCTATTCAAATTCAGTGCAGAATTCCCTTCAGACGCGCCTTGCCGAGAAGCTCGGAAAGGCCTCCGGCTATCCCGATTATTCCCTTTTTCTCTGCAACTCAGGAGCTGAGGCTAATGAGAATGCTGTGAAACTGGCTTCATTCACCACCGGAAGAAGGAAGATTCTTGCTTTCGGCAAAGCCTTCCACGGACGCACGTCGGGAGCCGTGGCACTGACCGACAATCCAACGATCCAGGCTCCGTTTAACGAAACGGAAAATGTGGTGTTCGTGCCCCTTAATGATACCGAGGCTATGCGTGCGGCTCTGGCTACAGAAGAGTATGCCGCCGCGATCATAGAAGGAATCCAGGGAGTCTCCGGCATTCATGAGCCGACAGCCGACTTCCTCAAGGCCCTTTCCGAAACATGCAAGGCTACCGGCACCCTCCTTATCCTCGATGAGATTCAGTCGGGCTACGGGCGCACCGGCAAATTCTTCGCCCATCAGCATGCCGGGATCAGACCTGACATTATCACCTGTGCTAAAGGAATTGCCAACGGTTTTCCAGCCGCCGCTGTCCTGATCTCGCCGGAGATTCCTGCCAAGAAGGGGATGCTTGGCACCACTTTCGGCGGAAACCATCTTGCCTGTGCAGCTGCTTTGGCGGTGCTCGACGTGATTGAAAAAGAGAATCTTGTGGAAAATGCCGCCGAAGTAGGGGAATATCTTATCTCTGAATTGCGCAAGATTCCAAAAGTGAAAGACGTGAGAGGCCGCGGCCTGATGATTGGAATGGAGGTGGAGGGCTTTTCCGGGCCTGAACTCCGCAAGAAGCTCCTCTTCGAGCATCACGTGTTTACCGGAGGTGCCGGACAATACACTGTTCGCCTTCTCCCGGCCCTCTCCCTCAGCAAGGAGGAAGCCGACGCTTTCCTGAAGGCGTTTAAAGAAACAATCTGATCAATCCATCCCCGAAATCCTCAATAAAAAATGAGAAAATTCACTTGTGTTGATGATATAGGTCCGCTTGACAAGGCTCTGGCGGATGCCGCGGAAGTAAAAAAAGACCGATTCGCATTCACCGATCTGGGACGCAACAAGACACTCCTGATGATCTTCTTCAATTCTTCGCTCCGCACTCGTCTTTCCACTCAGAAGGCTGCCATGAATCTTGGCATGAACGTGATGGTGCTCGACGTGAATCAGGGAGCATGGAAGCTGGAGACGGAACGCGGCGTAGTGATGGACGGCGACAAGGCCGAACATCTCCTCGAGGCAATCCCGGTGATGGGGTCATATTGCGACGTTATCGGCGTGCGCTCTTTCGCGGGTCTCAAGGATAAGCGTGAAGACTATGAGGAGAGAGTGATCGCCCAGTTCATTGAACATTCCGGGCGTCCGGTGTTCAGCATGGAGGCTGCCACCCGCCATCCTCTCCAGAGCTTCGCCGACCTCATCACCATCGAGGAGTTCAAGACTAAGGAGCGTCCGAAAGTTGTCATGACCTGGGCTCCGCATCCCCGCGCACTCCCGCAGGCCGTTCCAAACAGTTTCGCCGAGTGGATGCTCGCCGCGGATTATGATTTCGTGATCACCCATCCTCACGGCTATGAGCTCGACGAGTCTTTCACAAAAGGGGCAAAAATAGAATATGACCAACGGAAGGCTTTTGAAGGAGCGGATTTCATTTACGCTAAAAACTGGTCGGCCTATACTGATCCGAACTATGGAAAAGTGCTCTCCACCGATCGCGACTGGACAGTTGACACTGCGAAGATGGCCTTGACCGACAATGCATTCTTCATGCATTGCCTCCCGGTGCGCAGAAATATGATCGTCACTGACGACGTGATCGAATCGGAGAGGAGCATCGTGATTCCGGAGGCTGCTAACCGCGAAATCTCCGCCCAGACGGTGCTGAAAAGAATACTCGAGACGTTATGATCGCGCAGGATTCCAAAGATATGATCAGTGTCGTCAAGATCGGCGGCAATGTGATCGACAATCCGGAGGCACTTGCCTCCTTCCTCGATGACTTCGCCAATATGCCCGGACGCAAAATGCTCGTTCATGGCGGTGGGAAAGAGGCCACGCGCATGAGCAAGGCGATGGGGGTGGAGGCCGTGATGTTCGAAGGCAGGAGAGTGACCGACGAACGGACGATAGAGATTGTCACCATGGTCTATGCCGGCTTGATCAACAAGAGGATAGTGGCAATGCTGCAGGCCCGGGGATGTGACGCCGTGGGGCTCACGGGAGCAGATGGAAACGTGATTCCGGCCACACGCCGCAATCCGAAACCGATCGACTATGGTTTTGTGGGCGACATAGATCCGGAAAAGGTTGGGAGCGAATTCATGTCCTCCCTCCTTGAGGCAGGGAAAGTGCCTGTGTTCTGTGCAATATGCCATGACGGCGCCGGCACGCTGCTCAACTGCAACGCCGACTCCATAGCATCTGCCGTGGCTGCCGGAGCTTCCAGAATCGGCCCCACCATGCTGACATATTGTTTCGAGAAGGCCGGAGTGATGACCGACGTAAATGACGAGAGCACCGTGATTCCTCGCGTAACTGAATCTCTTTTCGCAAAACTAAAGGAGGAGGGAGTTGTGGCGCAAGGGATGATTCCCAAATTAAGAAATGCCCTTGACTCTGCCAAGGGGGGAGTGGCCGCAGTGAGGATTTGCAAGGCCGAGGCTCTTCTCGGAGAGGGGGGCACAACGATAACCGCGGAATGAACATGCATCCACGACTTCAGCCGGCGATAGACCTGCTCCGCAAGCTGATTGCAACTCCATCGTTCTCGCGAGAGGAGGGAGCCACCGCCGATATCTGGGAAGAATGGCTGAAAGAGAATGGCGCTCCCGAAACCGAAAGGCTCCACAACAACGTCTTTGCTGTAGCTCCTGGTTTTGATCCGAAACGCAAGACGCTGATGCTCAATTCGCACCACGACACGGTGAGACCTGCGGCGTCATACACCCGCGATCCATTCTCACCCACGATTGAAAACGGGCGTCTCTACGGCCTCGGGAGCAACGATGCCGGAGCGTCGGGCGTGGCACTTGCCGCAACCTACCTTGATCTCCGGGATAAAGAACTTCCTTTCAATCTCATTCTGGCAATCACAGCTGCCGAAGAGGTGATGGGAGAGCATGGCATGAGGGCATTCCTGCCCCATCTTGCCGGGAGAGGGCTGACTCCGGATGCGGTTGTCGTCGGTGAGCCGACAGGACTGAAGGCGGCTGTCGCCGAGAGGGGGTTGCTCGTGCTCGACTGCGAGACTCCCGGAGTTTCAGGACACGCTGCCCGCAACGAAGGAGTTAACGCTATCTACCGCGCTATGGAAGACATTTCGAGACTCCGGAATTTCTCTCCTTCTGTGGAGAGCGAGGTGCTCGGACCGATAAAGGTGAGCGTCACGATGATCAATGCCGGCACACAGCACAATGTGGTTCCCGACAGATGCACTTTTGTGGCCGACGTGCGCACCACAGACGCCTATACCAATGAGGAGACTGTGAGGCTGCTTCAGGAGAGTGTGGTCTGGTCTGAACTTAAACCTCGATCCACCCGGGTTCAGGCTTCGGTGATCTCGGATTCTCACCCCCTTGTGAGGAGAGCCAAGGACCTCGGAATAGAAACATTCGTTTCCCCGACAACTTCCGACATGGCACTGATGCACGGCATCCCTTCTCTAAAAATTGGCCCGGGCGAATCGTCGCGCTCCCACACGGCTGATGAATTTGTGGAGCTTTCGGAAATCAACGATGCTCTTTATTTATATCCCAGACTGCTTACTATATAGAAAGATATGGCAAAACAATTATGGAACAAGGGCTTTGAGCCCGACCGACTGATAGAGGAATTCACCGTCGGGCTCGACAGGGAGCTCGACCTGCGCCTCGCACGCTATGACGTGGAGGGTTCGATGGCCCACATCCGTATGCTTGAGAAGATAGGCCTTCTTGAGAAGTCGGAACTCGACTTGCTCATCCCGGCTCTTCAGGAGATCGCCGAATCGATTGAACGCGGAGAATTCGTCATTGAGGATGGTGTGGAAGATGTGCATTCTCAAGTAGAGTTTCTGCTGACTGCCCGCCTCGGTGATGTCGGGAAAAAGATCCATTCCGGGCGTTCGCGTAATGATCAGGTGCTCGTGGATCTCAAGCTTTTCTTCCGGGAGGAGCTCAAAAAGATCGCCGAATCTGTGGAGCATCTTTTCAAGGTCCTTCAGGAGCTTTCGGAGAAACACTCCGGAAAGCTCATGCCCGGCTACACCCATCTTCAGGTGGCGATGCCCTCGAGTTTCGGATTGTGGTTCGGAGCCTACGCAGAGACGCTTGTCGACGACATGCGTCTCGTGAAAGCGGCCTACGACATAGCCGATCAGAATCCGCTCGGTTCTGCTGCCGGTTATGGCTCCTCCTTCCCTCTCGACAGGGAGATGACCACGGAGCTTCTCGGCTTCGCCTATCCCCACTACAACGTGGTGGCCGCCCAGATGAGCCGCGGAAAGACAGAACGGGCAGTGGCCGTGGCTGTGGCTGCCATTGCCGCCACTCTCGGACATCTCGCCATGGACGTCTGCCTATGGATGTGTAATAATTTCGCTTTCATATCTTTCCCCGACGAGCTGACAACAGGCTCGAGCATCATGCCTCATAAGAAGAATCCAGACGTGTTTGAAATCATGCGCGGGAAATGCAACCGTCTTCAGGCTTTGCCCAATGAGCTCGCCCTTCTGACTGCCAATCTGCCGCTGGGATATAACCGCGACCTGCAGCTCATGAAGGATATCATGTTCCCGGCTACTGCGGAACTTATCGGATGTCTCGACATGGCGAGTTTCATGCTGACCCAGATAAGGGTTAACGATAATATTCTCGACGATCCGAAATATGATTATATATTCACTGTTGAAGACGTTAACCGTCTCGTGCTTCAGGGAATGCCTTTCCGCGATGCCTACCGGGAGATCGGCATGGCCGTTCAGGAGAAACGCTACAAGCCCACGCGTGAAGTGAAACACACTCATCTCGGAAGCGTAGGCAATCTGGCCAACGACAAGATTGCCGAGAAGATGGAAGACGTCATGTCGGGATTCCGGCATTAACGTTTCAGGACTATAAAAAAAGTGAAGGCCGAATTTATTCGGCCTTCATGTTTGTCCAGAGAAAACGGGAGAGATCGGGAGCCGTGCGGTCGAGCAACGTCGGGACCACGCTTGCGATCCCGTGAGCCAGACACCATTCGTCGGTGTCGGTGTTGTCGGGTTCCAGATTGACGAATCGTCCTGTGAGCCAATAGAATGGTTTCCCATTGGGGTCGTCATACCGACGGTATTCATCGGTCCATTTACCACGGGCCGCCTTTGTCAGCCTCATTTCGGATGGAGTGGTGGCAGTCGGAAAATTCACGTTGAGACATATCCCTTCGGGGAGACCTCTCCTCAGAGTTTCGCCAACCAGATGTCGGATGAAGGGAAGACAGGGGGAGAAATCGGCATCTGGGCTATGATCGGTGAGGGAGAGCCCGATGGCCGGAAGCCCGATAGCGGTTGCTTCGAAAGCGGCTCCCATGGTGCCGGAATAGACCACGTTGACGGCGGCGTTGGAACCATGATTTATTCCGGAGACCACCAGATCCGGCTTCCTGTCGAGCGCGGCATACATGGCCAGCTTCACACAGTCGACGGGAGTTCCCGAAACCTTATACATCTTTGCTCCATGATAGTCTTCTAACCTGGTGATGCGCAATGGGGAATTGACCGTTATAGCCATCGACTGGCCGGAACGCGGAGAGTCGGGACATACGCAGACTACATTGCCGAATTCAATCAGGCAATCTATGAGTTCATGGACTCCTCTGGCTTCTATGCCATCGTCGTTGCTAACTAAAATCAGAGGTTTCATTTCTTTTTTCTTAATAGGAATCTGTCGATGATGATGTTTCTTTTTGCTCCCGGCAGAGAGGAGAGGAAATCTTTTGAAGGATGCTGATCATAAAGTTTTCTCATCTCCTTGAAATCGGAGTGAGCCTTCAGGATCGCCTTGGAATTTTCAAAATCAAATTTTGCTGCAAACATCAGGAAGGCGAGTGTGTCGGCAAGTCTTCTCAGGAAAAGGATGCGTTTCCCCTTTTTCTCCGGGAGGTTCTTATGGAGCAAAAGAAGATTGTTGCGGAAATTTAGATAAGTCTTTTTAGGATTCCCTTGTGAGAGGGAAGCTCCGCCGATATGGAACACTTCCGATTCGGGCACAACACAGACTCTCCAGCCCATGGAGTGCATCCGACAGCAGAGATCGATTTCCTCCATGTGGGCGAAGAAGAGGGGGTCAAGCCCTCCTGCTTTCAGATAATAATCAGTTCTGACCATCATTGCGGCGCCCGAAGCCCAGCAGATATCTACCGGAGGCCCGTCATATTGGCCGAGGTCTTCCTCGATGCTGTCAAAAAGGCGACCCCGGCAGTAAGGATATCCCAGACGGTCGAGATAACCTCCGGCGGCGCCTGCATATTCAAAAAACTCCGGATCACTCCAGCTCTTTATCTTCGGCTGTACGGCTCCTACATCGGGGTTCTCTTCCATGAAGCGCAAAAGGGGTTGCCACCAACCTTCACCAACGAGAACGTCGCTGTTGAGAAGAAGGGTAAAGGGATAACGGGTGGCTTCCACAGCACGGTTATAGCCCTCAGCAAACCCATAATTCTTGTCGAATGTCATAACCTTTACTTCCGGATGGTTCGTCCTGATCCATTCTACAGATGCATCTTTCGATCCATTGTCGGCCACGATCAGATCCACCTCCGGCCCTCTCGTGTATAAAGAAGCGGGCGGAAGGAATTCCTGCAGGAGGTTGAGTCCGTTCCAGTTGAGAATTATGACTGCGAGTTTCTTCTTGTTTTCGGGATTGACAGGTTCGTTCATAAATGGGATGCTTTCATGATCTCGGTCTCCTCGGGATGGATTCCATCCAGCCTGACCATGCTGATTTTATTGATTAAAGATTCTACAACGGGAGCTTTGACCCGGATATAATTGTCGGTGTGGCCATACATGAATCCTTCCGTGTCGGAGTCTCCGGTTCCGTGTTCCCAAAGCACGGGACGGAGTTTTCCGATGGAATGCTCCATGAAATCTTCCATTTTTCGGTCGGAGATCCGGGTGAGGATTCCGACCCGACGATGTTTCTCCTCCTGGGAAACAGGATCTCCGAGCAGCAGGGCCTTGGTGCCGGGGCGTTCGGAATAGGGGAAAACGTGGTAACGGGTCACCGGGAGCGAGCTTGCGAAATCACAGCTCTTCTCCCATTCCTCCGGCGTCTCTCCGCGGGCACCGGCGATGATGTCGACTCCGATGAACGCATCCGGAATAAGACTTCTCACACAATCGACTCTGCTTCGGAATAGCGATGTGTCGTAGCGGCGGTTCATGAGCTTAAGCACTTTGTCGGAGCCCGACTGCAGGGGAATATGGAAGTGGGGCATGAAGGCCCGAGCCTCTTCCGCGGTCCAGCGAATGATCTCCTCTGTGAGTAGATTGGGTTCGATGGAGGAAATCCGGTAGCGTTCAATTCCTGCCACGTCGTCAAGTCGGCGAAGGAGTTCGAAAAAACTCTGGCCATTGTCGTGTCCGAATTCTCCGATGTTAACTCCTGTTATCACGATCTCTTTGCCACCGGCGGCGGCAGCCTCCCGGGCCATTGCCACAAGATCAGGAATTGATCCCGAGCGAGAACGTCCACGGGCAAATGGAATGGTGCAATATGTGCAGAAATAGTCGCACCCGTCTTGCACCTTCAGGAAATATCTTGTCCGGTCGCCACGTTCGCAGGAAGGCTGAAATTCCCGAATCTGGAGTGCCGGGGTAGTGTCGACTCTTTTCCGACGGTCAGACAGGAAGCTGTCGATATATTCGGCGAGTCGAAGTTTCTCATTCGATCCGGCTACAATGCCTACTCCCGGCAGTTGAGCCACTTCCTGCGGCTTCAGTTGTGCATAGCAACCGGTAACGACGATCGTTGCGTCGGGATATCTCGTATGGAGGCTTCGGATAAGGCGTCGTCCCTTCTTGTCGGCCATTTCGGTCACGGAGCATGTATTGACCACGCAGAGATCGGGTCGTTCCCCTTTCGAGCAACGATGGATTCCTCTTTCAGCAAGGATTTTGCCTATTGTGGAGGTCTCAGAGAAATTGAGTTTGCATCCGAGTGTGAAGTAAGCTGCTTTTAATATGTCGGTGTTGTCGGTCATAAAGAGTTAGCGGGGGAGAGGGAGTAATTTCTTTCAAAGTTACTAAAAAACTGCCAAACCTGCAAAATAGCCGTGCCCCGGAAGAATGTAAATGGCAGGGGATTTGGAGGAACGGGATTTTTTAGTTATTTTTGTGAGTGATTTGGCGGGGAGGGTTTGCTGACCTGCCGGATCCCGGTTCTGAAATTATAATTTTAACTACTAATCATGAAGCGATTCCGAATCCTTTCTGTAGCGGCAGCCCTGTTGTTGCTCATTTCCACAAGCGTGACTGCTTCTGCGGATATCCCCAGAAGCGAATATCCTCGTCCTCAGCTCGAACGTGCCGACTGGCAGAATCTCAATGGCGAATGGAGCTATACTTTCGATTTCGGGAAGAGCGGAAAAGACCGTGGACTGCAAAACAGCAAGGGGTTTGACGAAAAGATAACCGTTCCATTCTGTCCTGAAAGCAAGCTTTCGGGAGTAGAGCATAAGGACTTTATTCCCGCTATGTGGTATCATAAAAAAATCAGCGTGCCGCAGTCGTGGACCGATCGTGACATCATGCTCAATTTCGGAGGAGTGGATTATTTCTGCGCGGTCTATGTCGACGGACAGCTTGCGGGACGCCACTGGGGAGGCACCTCCTCATTCGGAATTGACATTACCCGGTTTGTCAATGACGGAAAGGAACACGATCTCGTGATCCGCGTTGAAGACGACACCCGTAAGGGAACTCAGATGGGAGGAAAGCAATCCACAAGCTACCATTCAGCGGGTTGCAACTACACCCGAACCACAGGTATCTGGCAGACAGTCTGGATGGAACCTGTGGCGCGTCATGGCCTTGAGAATGTCTATATCGTTCCTGATCTTGACAATTCCATGTTTATCGTGGAGCCCAAGATGCGCAATCTTGCCGATGGAGCCTCGGTAGAGGTGGTGGTAAAAGATGGAAACAAGATTGTCAGCAAGATTAAGAAACCGGTGACCGCCAATATGAAGCTTGATCTGCCTGTTAAGAATCCGAAGACATGGTCGCCTGAGTCGCCATTTCTCTATGACATCGACATCATCACCCGCGATGCTTCCGGAAAGGAGATCGACAAAGTGCAGTCATACGCCGGAATGAGAAAGGTGCATTGGGCCGACAACGTGTTCTATCTCAATAATGAACCCTACTTCCTTCGCCTTGTTCTGGATCAGG
The DNA here is from genome assembly GCA_964425935.1 of uncultured Sangeribacter sp. Classification (GTDB taxonomy): domain Bacteria; phylum Bacteroidota; class Bacteroidia; order Bacteroidales; family Muribaculaceae; genus Lepagella. Next base: position 15,787 of record CAYROR010000035.1, on the reverse strand, counting down.
GATTCTACCCGGATGGCATCTGGACCGCTCCCAGCGACGCCGATCTTAAGAGAGACATTGAGATGAGTATGGCTGCCGGGTTCAACGGAGCGCGCCTGCATCAGAAAGTATTCGAAGAGAGATTTCACTACTGGGCTGATAAGCTTGGATATCTGACCTGGGGGGAGACTTCCAGCTGGGGTGCGAATGTCAACAATATAGAGACTGCACGCAATTTCTTCCCGGAGTGGACGGAAATAGTGGTCAGGGATCGCAACCATCCTTCGATTGTGGCATGGACACCATTCAATGAAACCTGGGAGCGTCCGGTTGATTCCGATGCCGCAATGCAGCACGATCGCCTGCTGACTGATGCCTATAACCTCACCAGAAAACTCGACTATCGGCCTATCAACGATACAAGTGGCAATTATCACGTGATCACTGACCTATGGACGGTTCACAATTACGATCAGAATCCGGAGACCTTCGCCCAGTATTTCGAGATTAAGGATGGCAAATATCCGCAGCTTGATCCTCGCCGGGAGGTGGCATACGGTGGACAACCATTTTTTATCGATGAATATGGCGGCATCAAATGGATCGACGGCGCACAGTTTGCCAATAACTCCTGGGGTTATGGCGAAGGCCCGAAGACACTGGAGGAATTCTACGATCGTCTGGAAGGATTGACCGACGTGATTCTCGCCGTGCCCTACATGTCGGGCTACTGCTACACTCAGCTCACCGACGTGGAGCAGGAGCAGAACGGAATCTATAATTATGACCGTTCCACAAAATTTGACATGGACCGCATAAAGAGGATCTTCAGCAAGGTCCCCGATAGATTCAAGAAGTGACGTTGTTTTCAGAAAGTATTATTGCCCCGGTTTTTTCAAGAAATGAAAAGCCGGGGCAAAAGTTGAAAAAAACACCTCCGCATGAAATTGCCTTTTAAAGAAATAGCAATGCGTCTGGGCTCCCATTCCGGGAGCGAGACAGTGATCGACACGCTGCTCACTGATTCCAGGAGTCTGCGCCATCCGGAATCTACACTTTTTTTCGCCATCCGTACTCCCGGAGGGAACGACGGCCACAATTATATCCCTGAACTCTACAGGAAGGGGGTGCGCCATTTCGTGGTCAACGAGATTCCTGAAGTCATGAGGGGATGCCACGACGCTGAGTTTGCTGTTGTGGCGGATTCAGTGAAGGCTCTCCAGGAAGTTGCTTCTCGCGATTCCTCCCTGCAGACGGAGGTTGTGGCCATCACCGGAAGTCGCGGAAAAACCACTCTCAAGGAATGGATCTATCAGCTCGTGGAGCCTCTTTGCGAGACGGCACGGTCGCCGAGAAGCTATAATTCCCAGATCGGCGTGCCTCTGTCGATGTGGGAAATCGAACCCTCCACGGGTCTTGCCATCATAGAGGCGGGAATCTCACGGAAAGGGGAGATGGAGGCTCTTGCCAATTGCATACGTCCGGACGTGGTTATTTTCACCAATATAGGCGATGCTCATTCGGAGGGATTCTCATCTACAATGGAGAAAGCGGCGGAGAAGGCCCTTCTCGCCTCCCTGCATACCACCAGAAAAGTGATATATAATGCTGATTCGGAGGAATTGCGCCGGCTCCCCGGGATTTTGGGTGAGGAAAAGGAATATCTTGCTTGGTCAACGACCGACCGCGGTGCCTGGCTATTTCTTGAATGTGACACACCGGCCATTCCCGGAGAATTGGCTGAGGTGAGATATTATGTCGGAGGAAAGGTATATACGATTGAAGCTCCGGTGGAAAATGCGGAGGATCTTGAAAACACGGGAGGCGCGCTTGCCTTCATGCTTTCCGAAGGGATGGATCATGATCTGATTAAGGAGCGTTTTGCCGACCTCCATAAAATCTCGACGCGTCTAAACGTCACGGAGGGTGTCAACGGTTGTTCGCTGATCCACGATTCCTATACGAGCGATTTCTCCTCGCTTCTTCCTGCCGTTGACTTCATGATGCGCCGCGCCATGCCTCATCAGTCGGCCACCTTGATACTTAGCGATATCAGACATGAAACAGCCGGTGGCCGCGATATCTATCAGGCTGTGGCAGAGGTGGCAAGAGATCCCCGGCTGAAACGTTTTATCGGCATAGGACCCGAATTGCGCCGTCATGCCTCGCTTTTCCCATCCGGTTCGCGTTTCTATGCTGACACAGAGGAATTCCTCAGTTCGCAGTCCACCTCCGATTTCATGTCGGAGATCATCCTTCTCAAGGGCGCTCCTGAATTCGGTTTCGGAAGAATCAACGAGATGCTGGAGGCAAGGAAACATGAGACTGTGCTGGAGGTGAATCTTGATGCGATAGTGGCCAACTATAATTATTTCCGCAGCCATATCCCTTCCTCTACGGGAATTGTTGCGATGGTGAAGGCTTCGGGCTATGGCGCAGGAAGCTATGAGATTGCGAAGACTCTGCAGGACTGCGGCGCCGCCTATCTCGCGGTGGCTGTCCTCGACGAAGGGATAGATCTCAGGAGAAACGGAATCACGATGCCTGTGATGGTGATGAATCCGAAGGTTGTCAACTATCGCTCGATGTTCTCCTATCGTCTTGAACCGGAGATCTATTCTTTGGAAATGCTTCACGACGTGATCCGCGAGGGTCGAAAAAACGGAGTATCTGATTATCCCATACATCTGAAACTCGACACGGGAATGCATCGGACGGGATTTCTTGCCGGGGAACTTCCGGAGGTTGTGGATTTAATTCTTTCCCAGAACGTTGTTAGATTATCGAGCGTTTTCTCACATCTTGCCACAGCTGATTGCTTGGATATGGATGAATACACTGAGCGGCAACTGGATAAATTCAGGGAAATGACTGATTATATTCTCACGAAAGTGCCCTACGGAGTGAGGCGGCATATCCTCAACACAGCAGGGATTCTGAGATTCCCGGCCCATCATTATGATATGGTGAGACTTGGAATCGGCCTTTATGGCGCCAATACACTTCCTCCGGAGATAGAGCGTCCGCTCGCGGTTGTCTCAACCCTGCGCACCGTCATCACGGCAATACGGGAGTATGAGGCCGGGGAGGCTGTGGGCTACGGCCGTAAAGGTGTGCTGACAAAACGAACACGTGTTGCCACTCTCCCGATAGGATATGCCGACGGAATGAACCGCCATTTCGGGCGGGGCAACATTATGGTGAAGGTGAATGGAAAGGATGCTCCCACAATCGGAAATATCTGCATGGACGCCTGCATGATAGATGTCAGCGGGATAGAATGCAAAGTCGGCGATGCCGTCGAGATTTTCGGGAACAACGCCCCTCTGCAACGGCTCGCCGACCTTCTTGACACTATCCCCTATGAAATCCTTACCTCGGTTTCACCGCGAGTGAAGAGGATCTACTACAGGGAGTGATGCTGCTGAGTCTATTCCCTGCCGATCCTGGAGAATAAAGCTGCCACCGCGGCTTCCGGTGTAGGTTCGCTTTTAAGACATTTGATGAATTGGGATCCGATGATGGCACCGCTGCTGAATCGGCAGGCTTCATCGTAGGTGGCTTTATTTGAGATTCCGAAACCTATCAGACGTGGATGACGGAGATCGAGGGAATCAATTCTCTCGAAATAGCTGATCTGTGACTGACCGAAGCTGTCGCGTGCTCCTGTGGTTGAGGCTGTTGAAACCATGTAGATGAAGCCCTCGCAGTTGTTGTCGATTAGGTGGATCCTCTCTTCGGATGTTTCCGGAGTGATGAGCATAATGACGTCAATGCCGTATTTCTCACTCAGGGATTTATATTCCTCCATATAGACGGCGAAAGGGAGGTCAGGGATGATGACAGCATCGATTCCTGATTCAAGAGCACGCCTGAAAAAGGTCTCAGGTCCCATCTGCATGATAGGGTTGAGATATCCCATTGCAACGAATGGAGTGGCGGGATGAAGACGTCGGGCCTCCGCTGCCTGGTCAAGGAGAAGACTCAGGCTCATGCCGTTGGCGAGGGCTTTGGATCCGCTTTCCTGAATCACTGGCCCATCGGCCATCGGGTCGGAGAATGGAATGCCAATCTCAATGATATCTGTTCCTTTACGACATAAGGCGTCGATGATTCCTACAGTGGAATCCAGATCGGGATATCCAGCCGTGAAATAGACGGCAAGAAGGTTTTTTGATTTATTATCAAGAAGTTTTCTAAGTCTGTTCATAAGATGAATTCGTTTAGTCATTGTTTTAGCGAGGAGAGGAAGCGTGACACCGTAGCCACATCCTTGAGTCCGGGAGAGGTCTCGAATCTGCTGTTGATATCCACGCCCGCCAGCCCCGGAAGGTGGAGTTGCAGAATCTCCGCGGCATCATCAGGCGATATCCCGCCGCTTAGCATAAATGGAGTGTTTCCATGATAATGCTCAAGGAGATGCCAGTCGAATTTCTTTCCGGAACCACCATGTTTTTTTGTGGCGGTGTCGAAAAGAAGCATGTCAACATTCCCCTCGAATGGGATTGCTGATTCAAACGGGGAAATCTTTCCTCCGTCTGGAAGCTCCTTTCCCACCGGAATGGCTTTCCAAACCTTAAGGCCTCGGTTGCGGAGACGGCTGCAAAGCTCCGGAGATTCATTCCCATGAAGCTGCACTACTCCGAATCCCCACTCTTCAGCAATTGCCGTCAGTTCCTTCTCAGGCATATTGACGGAGACCATGACCGGCACTGCATCTCCCAGAATATTCGAGAGAATGGCTGCTCCTTCATTTCCACAATGGCGTGGCGACCCGGGATGGAAAATGAATCCGAGATAATCGGGACCGAGAGCTGACACTTCCCTGATGTTGGCAGGATTTCTCATCCCGCATATTTTAATTTTCAGCATCATGATTCCTCCGAGGCTGATCCTCTCTCAGCGGCATATATGAAATGGCGAAGGGTTTCTCCCGGGTCGGCTGTTGCCATCAGGGCCTCTCCGATAAGGAATGCATCAAATCCGGCTCTCTTTAGCCTGACGATGTCATCGGGATTCTTGATTCCGCTTTCGGCCACCTTGATGATTCCCGGAGGGAGCATGTCGACAAGACGCGTGCAGTTGGAGATGTCGGTCTTGAATGAGGTGAGATCGCGATTGTTTATGCCCACCATATCCGCATCTTCAGGGAGTTTGGAAAGCTCCTCTTCCGAATGCAGCTCCACGAGGGTTTCAAGCCCGAGCAAATGAGCCTTGTCATTGAGTGCATGAATCGTCTCCCCGTCAAGCATCGATGCTATTAGAAGAACAGCGTCGGCTCCGTAGATCCTGGCCTGAAGAAGCTGATATTCATCCACGATGAATTCCTTGCGGAGGAGTGGAAGCCACGGCGCCACAGATCTGGCTGTGGCCAGGTCGTCGAGGCTGCCTCCGAAATATGGCGTGTCGGTCAGAACGGACATTGCGGCAGCCCCATTACAGGCGTATGCCTCGGCCACCTCACCTACCTCTGACATTGGATTGATTTCTCCTTTCGACGGGGAACGTCGTTTATGTTCGGCGATGACTGCGATATTCCTGACAGAAATGGAGTGTTTCATCGAATTGACCGGACGGAACACCCCCGTGGCACGCAACCGCAGGTCGTCGGCGGGAATGAGTCGTTTCAGTGCCTCGATCTCTCGGCGTTTGGTGGCTGCTATTGTTTCAAGAATGTTTGCCATTATATTGGGAGTAATGTTTTCAGCTGTTTAATTCCACAAATTTCTTGAATCTGGAGAGAGCTGCACCGCTATTAAGCGATTCAGCAGCTTCTTCCACAGCCTTTGAGAGCGGCAATTCAGGCTCCAGAGTCTTGATGGCAAAGGCGGCATTGGCGATGACGCAGTTCTTCTTGGCGTCGGAAGCCGTGCCTCCGAGAACTTCGTCAAACACCTTTGCAGCTTCCTCCACAGTGTCGCCGCCGAAGAGATCAGCTTGCGTAGCTCCCGAGAGACCCAGGTCTGATGCCTGCATCACGAGCTCAGAATTGTTGGTCACCACTTTAAATGGCGAAGTGAGAGAAATTTCGTCATAGCCGTCGAGCGAATGCACGATTGTGCAGTTGATGTTCTCATTCTGGGCGATATATCGGTAAAGCCGCATGAGTTTAAGATTGTAGACGCCGAGAAGCTGGTTTTGAGGGAGCGTGGGATTCACGAGAGGTCCGAGCATGTTGAAGAACGTGCGCATCTGGAGCGAACGCCTCACCGGACCCACACTTTTAAGCGCCGGGCTGAAGAAGGGGGCGTGGAGGAAGCAGACTCCGCTTTCATTCAGAGATCTGCGGAGTTTGTCCTGATCAGCAGTGAACCGGACGCCATGCTGTTCAAGAACATTTGAGGCTCCGGAAACTGAACTCGCGCCGTAGTTGCCATGTTTCACCACCTTGCGCCCGGCCCCGGCCACCACGAAACATGATGCTGTGGAGATATTGAAGGTGTTTTTCCCGTCGCCACCCGTGCCGACGATATCGATGGCACGTTCTTCTCCGAGATCCACCGCCACACGCCTCAAAAGAATCGCATCGCGGAATCCAGTCAGCTCCTCCGGGGTGATACTTCTCATAAGGAAAACAGTCATGAATGCCGATAGCTGGTTGTCGTTGTATTTTCCATCGGCTATATTCAGCATGATGTCGCGCGCTTCTGTGCGGCTCAGGCTTTTGTGTTCAAACAGGTTTGAAAGTATTCTGTTCATATTTCTCAGTGATGTGTCCGGTTTTTTAATGGAAAAGGAAAGCCTCGATGATCTTGATGCCGTCGGGCGTCAGCAGCGATTCAGGGTGGAATTGCACTCCGTGGATGTCGAAATCCTTGTGGCGTAGCGACATGATGTTGCCTTCGCTATCGCGCGAAGTAACGATCAACTCTTCCGGAAGATCATCGTCAGACACTATCCAGGAATGATAGCGCCCGATGGGAAAAGTGGCAGGGAAAGAATCGAGGATATAGTCGTCGGCTGTCTTGAAAGCGTCGGTCTGCACACCGTGGTACACCTCTTTGAGGTTTTCCAGCTTTCCGCCGAAGTTCTCACCGATTGCCTGATGTCCGAGGCAGACTCCGAGAATAGGTTTCTTGCCACAATATTCCTTGAGGAGATCAGGCAGGATTCCAGCCTCTGAAGGGATGCCGGGCCCGGGAGAGATTATGATTTTATCGTATTTCTCAATTTCGGGGAGGGTGATCTTATCGTTTCTGATCACGTCAGGATTCAGTCCGAGTTCCCTGACGGCATGAACGATATTATAGGTGAAAGAGTCGTAGTTGTCAAGAATCAGAATTTTCATGGCTTAATCATTTTAAGGATTCTGCTTTCGAGACGGCTTTCACGAGCGCCCCGAGTTTATTGTTGGTCTCACAAAGTTCGTTGTAGGGCACCGACCTCGCCACAACTCCTGCTCCGGCTTCTGAGTAGAGCCTGTTTCCAGCACTCAGGAAGCTTCTGATGGTAATGGCCTGATTGATGGAGCCATCAAAACCGAAGGTGCCGATGCAGCCCCCGTAGGTCATGCGGCAAACCGGTTCGATTTCATTGATAAGCTGCATGGCTCTGACCTTGGGAGCCCCGCTGAGAGTGCCGGCAGGGAATGTGGCAGCGAAAAGGCGATAGACGTCGGCATTTTCAGGCAGTTTGGCAGAGACACGGCTCACCATGTGGATCACGTGTGAATAAAACTGAATCTGCTTCAGATATTCCACGGTGACTTTCCCCCCGCTTCTGCTGAGGTCGTTTCGGGCGAGGTCAACGAGCATGATATGTTCTGCATTCTCCTTTGGGTCAAGCAGCAGCTTCTCCGCGAGCTCATGGTCGCGACGGTCGTCGCCGGTGCGTCGGAATGTTCCGGCGATGGGGTCGATGTATGCAATCCGGTCAGACGTCACCCTTAGGTGGGTCTCGGGCGAAGAACCAAACACTTTGAAACTTCCGAAGTCGAAGAAGAAGAGATAGGGCGACGGATTGACGGAACGAAGGGCGCGATAAACGTTGAATTCATCACCTGTGAATCCCTGTGAAAAACGCCTTGCAAGAACGATCTGGAACACATCTCCGCGTTTTGCGTGAGCAATTCCGCGCTCCACCATCTTTTCATATTCCTCGTCGGTCACGGGTGATTCTATATCGTCGGCAGCCTTGAAGGGATAGACGGCTATATTGTTGTTGCGGATAATTGAAAGAAGTTCATCAGTTCTGCTTGAGTCTCCCTCCGGAATATTTTCCAGAATGGTCATCTCGTTTCGGAAATGGTTCATCTGGATAATGAAGCGGTAGAGAAGATATTGCATGTCAGGGATATTCTCGAATCCGGGTTGTTTTTCACGGATCGGAACCGTGGGTTCGAAATATTTGACAGCATCGTAGGCAGTGAAACCGAGCAGGCCGTTGAAAACTCCCTCCGGCTTATCGGTTGAGAAAGAGGATATGTATTCTCGAAGAGCGTCGGTGACGTCACCGTTTGCTGTAGAGATCTCCCCATCAGGGAATATAGCCTTTATTTCGCCGTTGCAGACAGTGAATGATCCGATAGGATCGACACCGATAAGGGAAACGGAGTTTTGCGTAGTGTGGTAGTCAGAGCTTTCGAGAAGCGCCGAGGAGGGGAAAAGATCCCGGATCTTCAGGTAGATGCCCACCGGGGTTTCAAGATCGGCAGGGACAACTGTCGTTTTCTGCTTTAGAATCATATAAGGAAGATGATAATGGTTTACAATGGATTGGAAAGATAAGTGTGCATGTCTTTGTCGCCTCTGCCGGAGAGATTAATGACTACGACATCGTCTTTCCCGAATTTTCTCTGATCGAGCACGGCAAGCGCGTGTGCCGATTCGAGGGCGGGAATAATTCCTTCAAGTCGGGTTAGGCGATAGGCTGCTTCAAGAGCCTCGCGGTCGTCAACGGCTGCCACGTCGGCCCGTCCGCTTGTAGCAAGATAGGCATGAAGAGGTCCTACTCCCGGATAGTCGAGACCGGCGGAAATTGAATAGGGTTCCACAATCTGTCCGTCAGGAGTCTGCATTACGAGAGTCCGCGACCCATGGATAATCCCCTCCGATCCGAGGCGGATGGTGGCTGCCGATTCTCCTGAATCAATTCCGAGGCCGGCCGCTTCTGCAGCTATGAGTTTCACATCGGGTTCATTCAGAAAATGGTAGAAAGCTCCTGCGGCGTTGCTGCCTCCTCCGATGCATGCCACGACATAATCCGGAAGGCTCTTACCTGCGGCTTTCTTCACCTGCTCCTTGATTTCTTTACTGATCACGGATTGGAAGTGAGCCACCATCAGGGGATAGGGGTGAGGTCCGACGGTGCTCCCGATCACGTAGAAAGTGTCGGATGGATTACAACACCAATCGCGTATTGCCTCGTTTGTCGCGTCCTTAAGAGTCTGGTTGCCGGAAGTCACCGGCACCACTTCCGCTCCGAGCATCTTAATGCGCTCCACATTTGGTTGCTGACGCTTCACGTCGGTGGCTCCCATATAGATGACACATTCCAGGCCCATGAGAGCGCAGACGGTTGCCACAGCCACACCATGTTGCCCGGCTCCGGTTTCTGCGATAATACGGGTCTTCCCTATTCTTTTCGCCAAAAGCACTGATCCGATTGCGTTATTGATCTTGTGGGCACCGGTATGGCATAGATCTTCCCGTTTGAGAAAAATGTTGGTTCCGTAGTGTTCGGATAATCTTTTTGCATGATAGAGAGGGGTTGGGCGTCCTACATATTCGGAAAGAAGAGTCTCGAACTCTTCGTTGAAATCGGGATCATCCGCATATCTGGCGTATGCCTCCTTGAGATTCTCTATATTACTATGGAGAATCTCGGGAATGAAGGCTCCTCCAAAGCGGCCATAGAAGCCGTTTTCATCAACTGGAAGGAAAGGATCTGTAACTGTCATGGAAAAAATGTTTATAAAAAAATGCCATCGGAGTAATTCCGATGGCATTGGTATCGTGTTGATTCAATTAATTCAGTCTTGTGTCTCAAAAACAACATCAGGACATAGCGTCATTGCCATCGGTAGATTCTGCCGATGCGCCACCAGACCTGTATGTTGAAATTATTGATCATTTGCGTTTCTTTCCGGCAAAATTAGGAAAAAAATGTCAGACTGCAAAATTATTTAATAAAAAAACAGAAAATATTTATGTCGGTGATGGCATGGTTAAGGGAAAGGATTATTTTTTAGAGAGAAAAAAGTGGTCCGGGGGATTGACAAAGGCTCTTAAATTTATTATCTTTGCGCAATTTTCGGTAATTATCCGGTTTCAGCGTGTGGCAACACACGAATGCGCAAACAATATATGAAAAATAATAAGGAGATAAAAATCTCATATTGGGCAGCTCATCTCACCACCGTAGTGAGCGTGACGCTTGTTCTCCTGATCATTGGAATCATCGGGCTTATCACGATAAGCGCGTCGGAGGAGACGCGCAGGTTGCGTGAAAAGCTTGAGGTGAACGTGGTGATGGCCGACAGTGTCTCGGATGCCGCTGCAAAGGAAATTGCAAAACGCATATCAACGTTCCCTTATGTCTTATCTGTAAAGACGATAAGCCGGAAGCAGGCGATGGAGAACTGGAAAAAAGATACCGGAGAGGATCTTGAGAAGCTCTTTGGAGTTAACCCCCTTTCTCCTGAGGTGGCATTTACTGTTGAGTCTGAATATATTTCTGAAAACAAACTTACTGAAATCTCAAAAGATATCATTAGCTTGCCGGGTGTGGAGACAGTGGCTCTTCCTGATTCGGAGCTTGTGGAAAACATGAACAGAAACATAGAGTTTTTCACCCTCATTCTCGGCATAATTGCCGCAGTGATGATAATCATCTCCTTTGTATTGATCAATAATACGGTTCACCTTACGATTTATTCCCGACGTTTCACCATCCACACCATGCAGCTTGTTGGAGCAACCGACGGATTCATCAGGCGACCGTTTATCCTCAACAATATGCTTGCCGGACTCATATCCGGACTTCTTGCTTCCGGCATTCTTGCGCTCGCGCTCGCGGCTGCACCGAAGGATGGAGATTCCGACGTCGCGTCGTTTATAAGCTGGGAACAGTTGGGAATGGTCGGTGGCGCTTTGCTGATTGCCGGCGCATTGCTTTGCCTGCTGGCAGCTTATATCGCAACCACCCGCTATCTGAGGAAAGACTATGAGGAGTTATTTAAATAAGAATTGATTTTATTTTATCCAGTAACACATATAAATACGAATGGCACTAAACGTGAAAATAGACACTCCGGATCCCCAGGGTCTTGATCGTGTTAAGGAGAAAGACCGTCCGTTTACAAAAGTGAACTATTATCTGATGGGCGGATGTGTGGCCTTGATCGTCATAGGTTTCTTGCTTATGAGCGGAGGCGGCAGCGACACTCCCGAAGGATTTAACCCCGAGATTTTCAGCACCCGAAGAATTGTGGTCGGGCCTTTGCTGTCGTTTCTTGGCTTCCTTCTGATGGCTTTCGCCATTATCTGGCAACCGAAGAAAAACAAAACAATTGAATAAAATAAAGAAATGGAAGTAATCGATGCCCTCATCCTCGGGATTGTGCAAGGACTTGCGGAATATCTGCCGATAAGCTCCAGTGGCCATCTCGCCATCTTTCGTCAGATCTTAGGACTTGAACTCCCCGGCGAGGACGCCATGCAGTTTGATATCATACTGCATGCCGCAACAGTTTGTTCCACAATCGTGATTCTCTGGCCCCTTTTCAAGAAACTATGTGCAAGTTTCTTCACATTCCGCAGGGATGATGATTTCTGGTATGTGTGCAAAATATTGGTTAGCTGCATTCCTGTCGCTATCGTAGGATTCTGCTTTAAGGATATGATTGAGAATCTGTTTGACGGCGATAATCTGCTGATTGTTGGAATTTGTCTTCTTGCAACTGCCGGCCTGCTGACATTCGCACATTTTTCCGATCGCAATGCATCGGGGACAGGTTCGGTTCCTGCAAGCCGCGGCCGCGACATCGGCTGGTGGGATGCCCTGACCATAGGCGTGGCTCAGGCTGTTGCTGTTCTGCCCGGCCTTAGCCGTAGCGGCACCACTATTGCCACCGGTATAGTCATTGGCGACAAGCGAGACAAAGTGGCGGCTTTTTCATTCCTTATGGTAATTATCCCGATTCTTGGAGAGGCATTGCTCGACGTCAAGAAAATGATTTCGGCAGAAGTACCGGCAGATGCTCCGGAGGTGAGTGCCACATGTCTGATAGTTGGCTTTTTAGCATCATTCATCGTGGGATGTGCGGCTTGCAAATGGATGCTCAAGCTTGTGAATAAAGGGAAACTTATCTGGTTTGCAGTTTATTGCGTTGCGATTGGATTGGTATGTATCTTCTGGTAATATCAGACGCTCATGGATTTCATATCAGGTGAAATTATCGCGGTTGACAAACCGCTTGGCTGGACATCGTTTGATGCCGTGAAGCGTCTGCGAGGAGCCATTCAACGCCGTCTGCACCTTAAAAAATTCAAGGTTGGCCATGCTGGCACCCTTGATCCTCTCGCCACGGGTGTGCTAATTGTATGCACAGGAAGGGCGACACGACGGATCGACACTCTCCAGACTGGTGAAAAGGAATATGTGGCCACAATCCGTCTGGGAGCCACCACTCCGAGTTTTGATCTCGAAACTGAGATCGATGCAGAATATCCCTACGAACATATCTCGCGGGAAAGCATCGAGGAGATCCTCCCCAGGTTCACAGGCCATATCCTACAGGTTCCACCGGTTTTCTCCGCAGTCAAAGTCGATGGGAAACGGGCCTATAATCTCGCCAGAAAAGGGAAGGAGGTGGAGCTCAAGGCAAAGCCTCTTGAAATCAAGGAGATGGAGCTGTTGGATTTTGAGCTTCCCTATTTTAAGCTCAGGATTGTATGCAGCAAGGGAACTTATATCAGAGCTCTCGCACGCGACCTCGGCATGGCACTTGGCTCCGGCGCTCACTTGACGGGGTTGAGACGCACGCGGGTCGGGGATATCTGCGAAGCAGATTGTCTCGGTGTGGATGAGGCTGTCAAGAAGATTATGGAATGTGAACTCACCTTTCCCGATGATTTCAAATCTCCCGCCTCAAACTGATGGCAGACCAACAAATATTGATTAACAGAAAAAAGAACCAAATACATCATAATGAAACTTTCACAGTTCAAGTTTAAACTTCCGGACAGTCTTATCGCCCAGTATCCATCTGAAAATCGCGATGAGTGCCGCCTAATGGTTGTCAATGCTAAGTCTGGAGAGATCTCCCACAAGATATTTAAGGATATACTCGGATATTTCGACGATGGCGACGTGATGGTGTTCAACGATACGAAAGTGTTTCCAGCGCGCCTTTTCGGCAATAAGGAGAAGACCGGCGCACGTATAGAGGTGTTCCTTCTCCGTGAGCTCAATGAGGAGAATAAGTTCTGGGACGTGCTTGTTGAGCCGGCGCGAAAAATACGAATAGGCAATAAGCTCTATTTCGGAGAAAATGATGAATTGGTGGCCGAGGTTATCGACAACACCACATCGCGCGGCCGCACTCTCCGTTTCCTCTATGATGGTCCGCATGATGAGTTCAAGGAATTGCTCTATTCTCTCGGCGAGACTCCCCTCCCTGAATATATTAAGCGCAGGGCAGAGCCTGATGATGCCGACAGATATCAGTGTATCTTTGCTAAAAACGAGGGTGCTGTCATGGCGCCAGCCGCCGGACTACATTTCAGTCGGGAATTGCTGAAACGTCTGGAAATAAAAGGAGTGGAACGCGGATTCCTCACTCTTCACAGTGGACGTGGAAATTTCAAGGATATAGATGTGGAGGATCTGACGAAGCATCGCATGGACAGCGAGGAGATGTTTGTGGATGAAGAACTTGTGGATATGGTTAATAAAGCCAAGGACGACAAGAAGAATGTATGCGCTGTGGGCACGAGCGTCTTGAGAGCTCTCGCGAGCGCTGTCTGCATGAATGGCCATCTGATGACCTACGAAGGATGGACCAATAAATTCATCTTCCCCCCTTACGACTTCACGGTTTGCAACGCCTTGGTGTCGAATTTCCATCTTCCCCTCAGCACCATGCTTATGATGGTTGCGGCTTTCGGCGGTTATCCAACCGTTATGAAAGCCTATGAGGTTGCCGTCAAGGAGAAATATCAGTTTGGCGCGTATGGCGACGCAATGCTGATTCTGCGTTGACAGGCATATTGCTTTGTAGACATTACTGTGTTTGATGGCGTCGCAGTTTCTGACTCCGGTCAGGGCTGCGGCGTTTCTCATTTCTGTAGAAAGTCAATGGAGAATGTCGTGGATCACCTGCAGGGATTTTAGATTCCCCGTTCCTGGATAGTGGATGCCGTAGTATCTGAGGAGTTGTGCAAGGATTCTGCTCCGCAGTGCGGAGTTAAGGTGTAGAGCTCGGATATTGCTGAAATTAAATCTAAGTAGTTTTGTGGCGAATTCAGCCTCTTCCAGACTCAGACATTCTTTCCCGAAGGATGGTCTGTCAGTGAAGATTCCGGATGTCATGTCGAGGACACGGCCGGGTCGGTAGCTCGACAAATCCGGCTGAATGCCTGCGAATGGAAGCAGCGACGCGAGAAAAACAATATGAAAGTCGTTGGCTCCTTTCTCCATAGAATCGAAGAGTATCAGAGAGTTGAATGTATAGTCCCAGAGGTTCTCGTCAGGCATGGTGGTTTGAAGGAGTTTATTGAGAAATTCTGAAAGAAACATCACAACCAGTTGCTTCATGGGGTTGAAATACAATTCATGCCACACAGCAGTCATGGAAAATTGTCCGAGACGCTGCAAACTTGCGTTCGGACGGAAATTGAAGTCTCCCTCAATAGCGGCCAATGGGCGTAGGCGCGATTGGCGCAGTTTCCCGGCTTTCCCCTGAGATGCCGGAGAAAGAAAAGAGATCCGGCCCCTTGAACGGGTGAAAAGGGTTATGATGTCGTGGCGGTCGGAATGTCGCGTTATGTCGATTACGAGTCCCTTGAATTTTTCAGTCATACCGCGAAATTATGCAATTTTTCAGAAATAGTCAAACCTTTTTTCATGCTGGTATGTTGAAAATATGAAAGCCCGGCAGAATCGGGCATAAACAATAAAAATAATAGTATTATGGCTGACACAACTAAAAGCATCAAGGGCACCAAAACCGAGCAAAACCTCGCCAATGCCTATTTCGCAGAATCAACTGCATATACGCGCTACACTTATTTCGCGCAGTCTGCTCAGAAAGAGATGTATTATCAGATTGCCAATATCTTCAATGAGACGGCGGCAAACGAGCTTCATCACGCCAAGATATTCTTGAAATATCTCACGGAGGGTCCTGTGGTATCTGCACCTCTGACCGTGGATCCAGGCATCCTCACTCCGACTCTCAGCAACCTGAAGGTGGCAGCCGCTGAAGAGCGTGCCGAGGGAGTCGACATGTATCTTGCTTCTGCAAAGGTGGCTCAGGAGGAGGGTTTCCCGGAGATTGCTGAGACGTTTAACGCTATCGCAACCATTGAGAAGCATCACATGGACCGATTCGAACTCTTTGCAAAGAGAATTGAGGATGGTTCTCTATGGAAACGTCCCGAACCGATCAAGTGGCAGTGTCTGGTTTGCGGCTACATCTACGAAGGCACTGAGCCTCCAACAAAATGTCCGGCCTGCAAGCATCCTTACCAGCACTTCATGCCGGAAGAGGATAATTATTGAAAAAGAGGAATGTGGCTCGGATAAGAGCCAATTAAACTATAAAATCCCATTGTTAGGCGTAATATCCAGGCCGGCGGCTTCGATG
>CAYROR010000034.1:0-32777 GCA_964425935.1 uncultured Sangeribacter sp. | reverse complement strand
TGTGAGGGTTGCACCTCCAACCATTGTGTCGGCTGCTACTTTGTCAAGTTCCTCTGCAGAAAGGAAGTTTGTTACAGGTATACCGCGGAGTGTGGCAAAACGTTTCATCGGGATCATTGTGGTGTCGCCGTGACCACCGATCACGAAACCTTCTATCTCATTCGGGTTGGCGTTGAGGGCTTTGCTGAGATAATATTTGAAACGGCTGCTGTCGAGAGCACCGCCCATACCGATGATGCGGTTTTTGGGAAGACCAGACACTTTGTGGATGAGATAGGTCATCGTGTCCATCGGGTTTGACACGCAGATGATGATGGCGTTGGGGCTGTGGGCAAGAACGCTGTCGGTTACCTGCTTCACGATCCCGGCGTTAACGCCGATGAGCTCCTCACGGGTCATGCCGGGCTTACGGGGAATACCAGAAGTGATCACAACGACATCGCTGCCTTCTGTTGCGGAGTAGTCGTTGGTCACGCCTTTGATTCGTGTGTTCATGTCGAGCAGATTTGCGGTCTGCATCATGTCCATCGCCTTACCTTCGGATACACCTTCCTTGATGTCGATGAGGACAACTTCGTCAGCCACCTCGCGCAGTGCGATGACATTGGCTGCTGTCGCGCCTACGTTGCCGGCGCCTACAACTGTTACTTTTGACATAACTATTATGTTTTTAGGTTATTTACAAGTCGCGTTGGCATTGTTCTCCGGGACTCTCCCGGGTGGTGACGCAAAATTATGGAAAAAAATCTATAATTCCAATTAAATTGAAGAAAAAATCAGAATGAGATCTGACCTTTTCCTTCGCGCACTACCACTGGTTCGGTCTCCGTGCAGTCGATGATTGTGGATGGTTCGGTTCCGCCGTCCTCTCCTTCCACAAAGAGGTTGACGCGGTCGTTATATGCTTCCGCTATCAATCCCGGATTCACTGCATAGTCTTCATCCTTATAGTCAACCGATGTGGTCATGATGGGATGCCCAAGCCGGGAAACTATTTCCCGGCAAAGTTTGCAGTCGGGAATGCGAACACCTACGGTCTTTCTCCCCTTGAACGCTTTCGGAAGAGTGGAGGCGCTCCGGAATAGAAAAGTGAATGGGCCCGGTGTCAGTTCTTTCAAAAGATGAAAAGCGGAATTGTCGAAACGGGCATATTCGGCTGCCATGGAGATGTCGGAACAGATGATGGAAAGGTGATTCTTTTCGGGATTGATCCCTTTCAACCGGCAGATTTTATCAATGGCCTTGGGGTTGAGCGCGTCGCAGGCTATCCCATAAAGGGTGTCGGTGGGCAATATGATTGTTTGCCCTTGTTCGAGAGCGTCACAAATATCGGAAATCTGACGTTGTGAAGGATTGTCATTCCATATTTTTATCGTTTCCATATCTAAATTTTAGTTGTTGTTTCCGTCTGTTTTTTTCTTGCTGCATGATTCCGAAAGGGAACAGCCGGCACAGGGATTCTTAATTCCATGGCGCCGGATGTGGATCAATCGGATTATTATCCAGACCGACACTCCCCCCAGAATCATCCCGACAATTATATATTGGATGATAAGATTGGCATCTCCTGTCATGATTAGAGGATTTCTGAAGTTTCGGTTATGAAGGCTCTTCTTCGGAATCTTTTTTCTCAGAGGCCTTTCTTTTTCTTGAGGTTTTCTTTTCGGGCACCGCCGCATTTTGCTGAACGGCTTCGATCCGGCGGTTTGAAGGATCGCGCATGACGGAAAGGGATATTTCGGAAACCATCTGCTTTATGCGAGCGATAAACTCTTGAGGATCATAGTCTCCGCTTTCAATCTTCCGAAGTCTTCCTTCCCAGATGCCGGTTAGTTTCGCGCTTTTCAGCAATTCCTCCTTTATGAGGCCAATGAGCTCGATGGCGGCCGGAGTGGCGCGCAGCGACTTCCGCTCCTTCACGATGTAGCCCCGTTTATAAAGGATTTCGATAATGGCAGCTCGGGTGGATGGACGTCCTATTCCGTTTGCTTTCAAAGATTCCCGAAGCTCCTCATCATCAACCGAAGCTCCTGCCGTTTCCATGGCTTTAAGCAGTGTGCCTTCAGTGTAATATTTAGGTGGCTGCGTGCTTTTTTTTACCAGTTTGGGTTGATGTGGGCCAGTCTCTCCCTTTTCGAAATGTGGAAGCACAGGAGTTTCATCCTCGTCCTTTGTTTTTTCGGCGTCGCTGCGGGAGTCTGAAGCATAAACAGTTTTCCATCCGGGATCGAGAATCACCTTTCCGGTTGCTTTAAACGCCACAGAGCCGGCCTTGCCATTAACCACCGTCTGCTCAAAGGAGCAGTCCGGGAAGAAGGCGGCGATAAACCTCAGGGCGATGATGTCGAAGACGCCCCGTTCCTCTCTTGACAGATTGGAGGGAAGAGGTTGCCCGGTTGGAATGATTGCATGGTGATCGGTCACTTTGGAGTTATCGAAAACCTTCTTGCTCTTTCTCAGTTTCTTCCCGCGCAGAGGGGAGAGGAGATGTTGAAAATGGGTAAGTGAATTCAGAATCGGGCCGCATTTTGGAAACATGTCGTCGGTGAGATAAGTTGTATCCACGCGAGGATATGTCGTGAGTTTCTTCTCATAGAGCGACTGGATAGTGCGAAGGGTTTCTTCAGCTCCCATATTGAGCTTCCTGTTACACTCCACCTGCAACGAAGTGAGGTCGAAGAGTCTCGGGGGTGCTTCTTTGCCTGCTTTTTTAGTGACGCCGGTCACGCTGAACGGCTCATTCTTGATTTTCTCAATGATGGCTTTCCCTTTCTCTTCCGAGTCAAAGCTTTTTGACGATGCGGAGAAGAGAGTGTCGCGGTAGATGGTTTTTAACTCCCAATAATCCTCCGGCTTGAAATTCTCAATCTCAAGCTGACGGTTAACCACAAGTGCGAGCGTCGGAGTTTGCACTCGTCCGATTGACAGGACCTGTCTATTCACTCCATATTTTAAGGAGTAAAGACGGGTTGCGTTGATCCCGAGCACCCAGTCTCCGATTGCCCGGCATAGCCCGGCGGTGTAGAGGGATTGCAGGTCTTTTTCCGGCCTAAGATTCTTAAACCCCTCTCTAATTGCCTCGTCAGTGAGGGAACTGATCCAAAGTCGCTTCACAGGTTTATTGCATTCCGCTTTCTGCATCACCCATCTCTGGATTAGTTCACCCTCCTGTCCGGCATCGCCGCAATTCACAATCTCGTCGCAGTTGCGGATGAGATTTGAGATAGTCTCGAATTGTCGTTTATAGTTAGGAATGTCAATGAGTTTTATTCCGAATCGGGCCGGAATCATTGGCAGAGAGGATAGCGACCATGTTTTCCAGGCCGGAGTGTAGTCTTGCGGTTCCTTCAGGCAACATAAATGGCCGAAAGTCCATGTGACGCAATAACCGTTTCCTTCAAAATAACCGTCTCGCCTTGTGTCGGCCCCTAAAATGCGGGCAATGTCTCGTCCGACACTCGGTTTCTCAGTGATGCAGAGTATCATTCGGATTGTTTGGCTTCGTTCCAGAAACGGTCCATCTCCGACAAAGTCATGTCGCGAAGGTTTCTATTCTCTTCTTTTGCCCTTTTCTCAATATGGTTGAAGCGCCTGATGAATTTTCGGTTTGTCCTTTCAAGGGCATTCTCGGGATTGACTCCATAGAGTCTGGCTGCATTAACCACAGCAAAAAGGAGATCGCCAAATTCGGCCTCAATCCTATCGGAATCATTCTTTCCGATTTCCTCCTCCACTTCCCGCAACTCCTCGCGGACCTTATCCCAGACTTCCTCTTTCTTCTCCCAGTCGAAACCTACGTTTGCAGCTTTCTCCTGAATCCTGTCGGCCTTAATGAGAGCGGGGAGAGCCTCTGGGACTCCTTCGAGCACTGTCTTGTTGCCTCCTTTCTCTTTAAGTTTTATCTGTTCCCAATTTTTCGCAACTTCATCAGCCGACTCCGCCTTCACATTGCCATAGATATGAGGATGACGGAATTTAAGTTTCTCCGTCAGGCTATCACACACGTCGGCGATATCGAAGCGCCCCTGTTCGGAGGCTATTTTTGAGTAGAAGGCCACGTGGAGAAGCACATCTCCCAATTCCTTGCGGATATTCGGCACATCATCGGTGATAAGAGCCTGCGCAAGTTCATAGACCTCCTCAATGGTGTTGGGTCTCAGGGATTCATTAGTTTGTTTGGCATCCCAAGGACACTTCTCCCGAAGCGTGTCGAGCACTTCGAGCATCCGGCCGAATGAGGCCATTTTCTCTTCCGAATTATGCATGTTGTTGAAGTGAATTATCTGTATTTGTCGATTTTTGACTGCAAAGTTAGGTGAAAATTGTGAGATTTTTTATATCTTTGTGGCTTGAATTTGACAACGGAATCCGATTGGTGGTGCATCTGCCGCGGATTCAGGCTTATAAAATATGGAGAAACTGATTGAAACGGAGAAGGCGAGAGAGTTTCGCGCTATGATCGAGGAGGCAGAAAAGATCGTTCTGACCTGTCATGTGCGGCCTGACGGCGACGCCATCGGCAGCACTCTCGGGTTGTGGCATCTTCTGTGCTCTCTCGGAAAGGTGGCAACGGTTGTGGTTCCCGACAAGGCGCCCGCCAGCCTTTCGTTTCTTCCAGGTTTCAAGGAGATCGCGGTCTATACTTGTCACGCCGAATTTTGTGAGAAGACCGTGGAAGAGGCTGATCTGATTGTTTGTTGTGATTTCAACACTCCTTCGCGTCAGGATGCTCTGGCTCCATTGATTCAGGGAGCTTCTGCGAAAAAGGTGCTCATCGATCATCATCAGGAGCCTGACGCTTTTGCCTCCCTCATGTTCTCGTTTCCTGATATGTCGTCTACATGTGAGCTTTGTTTCAGGATAATAGCTGCGATGGGGCTTTATGCGGATGTGGATATCTATTGCGCCACCTGTCTGCTGACCGGAATTGTGACCGACACGAGAAACTTTACAGTCAACTGCCGCCATCATGATCTCTATGAGATTCTCATGCGGCTTCTTGAAAAAGGGGTAGACAAAGAGCGGATCGTCAGGGAATCGCTGAATACAAAGAGCCTTTGGGCATTGCGTCTGGAGGCATTTGCTTTGTCGGAGCGTCTGACGGTTTTCCCGGCCCATCGTGCAGCGCTTATCACTCTTTCATCGGAGGACCTTGTAAGGTTTCATTATGAGAGAGGTGACAGCGAAGGACTCGTGAACCGCCCTCTTGAAGTGAAGGGGATTGTCTATAGCATTTTTATGCGAGAAGACTCCGATTGCGTGAAAGTTTCAGCGAGAAGTGTGGATGATTTCCCGGTTTCTGAAATATGCAAGAAGCTCTATGGAGGTGGCGGGCATTTAATGGCCGCCGGCGGAGAGTTTCATGGAAGCCTTGAAGAATGTGTGGACATCCTCAAGAACGGCATGCCGATGTTTGACAAATTCATTCCTAAAAGAAAATATCCCCCGATCAGCTGACGGGGTACAATGCTGCCGCGGGAATTTCTCTCCCCCAAGGCAATTAACATAATAATAAGAATATGATAACCGACATCAAAAAAGGAATACTCAAAATCCTGCTTATCGCGCTTGCTGCTGCAGGCATGACCGGTGTCTCTTCCTGCAACGACACGGAAAGCTACTCGAAGCTTCTCGACAAGGAGAACAAGGCCGTAAACGATTTTCTGGCAACCCAACGTGTGAAATTGGAAATCCCTGCAGACTCTATCTCTTTTGAGACAGGAGAAGACGCGCCTTTCTATAAAATGGACGAGGATGGGAATGTCTACATGCAGGTGATCTCCAAGGGAGACACAGAGAAGATTGAGACCGGAGATGTGGTCTATTTCCGTTTTTCCAGGACAGACCTTAAGTCTCGCTTTTATGGAGGCACTCCTGTGGCAGAGGGAAACTCCGACAATCTTCTCACCGGCACTTCCAGCTACGGAAACACGAAGTTTATATTCGGCAATACTTATCTCTCTTCCACGACCCAATGGGGCGAGGGTGTTCAGTTGCCGATGAAATTCTTCGGATATAATTGCGAGGTGAATCTTGTAGTGAAAAGTTATCTCGGGTTTGCCACAGATATGGCAAATTGTGTTCCTTATCTCATGAACGTGAGATATTTCAAGGCAGAATATTAATAACTAAAGATAGAAAAACTCATAATACCCAAAACACCATGTCATTGATCAAATCCATATCCGGAATCCGCGGCACAATCGGCGGCGGATCGGGCGAAGGACTCGGCGGAGTAGATATCGTTAAGTTCACGGCTGCTTATGCAGAATTTATACGTCGCCACAATCCAAATGCATCAAAAATCGTTGTCGGAAGAGACGCGAGAATCTCCGGCAGCATGGTCGACCATCTTGTGACGGGCGCTCTGATGGCAATGGGTCTTGATGTAATCAATATCGGCCTTGCCACAACCCCTACAACTGAGGTTGCTGTGACCGGTCTTGGTGCTGACGGCGGCATCATCATCACCGCAAGCCATAACCCCGTTCAATGGAATGCGCTCAAACTTCTCAATAGCCGCGGAGAGTTCCTTTCAGACTCAGAAGGCAAAGAGGTCATTTCTATTGCTGATCATGAAGATTTCCGATTTGCGGAGGTTTTTGATCTTGGAAAGGAATATAAAGATGAAACCTGGGCAATGCGCCACATAGAGATGGTCAAGAATCTCCCTCTTGTTGATTGCGAGGCTATTGCAAAAGCCAACTTCAAGGTGGCTGTTGATGCTGTCAATTCAGTGGGAGGAGTCGTTATTCCGGCTCTTCTGAAAGCTATTGGAGTGAAAGAAGTGATTGAACTCAACTGCGAGCCTAACGGTCATTTCGCTCATACTCCCGAGCCTATTCCGGAGAATCTAACTCAGATTTCGGGCCTGATGAAGGAGGGAGTAGCCGATGTCGGATTTGTGGTTGACCCGGACGTAGACCGCCTTGCAATAGTTATGGAGAACGGAGAGATGTTTGTTGAGGAATACACACTCGTGTCAGTAGCCGACTATGTTCTCTCACAGACCCCCGGAGCCACGGTTTCCAACCTCAGTAGCTCCCGTGCACTCCGTGACATAACAGAAAAGCATGGATGTTCTTATTCCGCTTCTGCTGTAGGCGAGGTTAACGTTGTTGCCAAAATGAAGGAGACCGGAGCCGTGATAGGCGGAGAAGGCAACGGAGGAGTGATCTATCCCGAACTTCACTACGGACGCGATGCCCTTGTGGGCGTTGCTCTCTTCCTGACACTCCTTGCCAAGTCAGGCAAAAAGGTGACGGAGCTCAAGGCCGGCTATCCCAAATATGCAATTGCCAAGAATAAGATTGAGCTGACTCCGGATATTGATGTCGATGCCATTCTCCTTGCAGTGAAGGATAAATTCAGCAATGAAAAAATCACCGACATCGATGGAGTGAAGATTGATTTTTCTGATTGCTGGGTTCATCTCCGCAAGTCGAATACGGAACCGATCATCCGTATCTATAGCGAAGCAGAGACGATGGAGAAAGCCAATGCTCTTGCTGAAGAAATTAAGAAAGTGATTGCGTCGCTCTGACGCAATCACTCCTCCTCTCTCTTTTCACTAATAAAATACGATTTTACTTTTTTCCACTTTCAGAACCATTCAAATCAAAAGAAGATGCTGAAGAAGTTTTTCATGTCGACCCTCTCCTCGTTTGTTGGAGCATGGCTGGCGATTGTCCTGTTCTGTGTAGTAGCCACACTTGTGACTATAGGGATCGTTGCCAAGATGGGAGTATCCGGTCATTCGGGTGAAGACGTCTCGAAAGGGAGTGTGCTTCAGATTAGTCTTTCAGGAGCGATTGAGGAACGTGAAACACCGATAGATCTGGATTATCTGTCGTTGCTTCAGGGCGATGTGCAGCGCCCGCAGACGCTATCTTCTCTTGTTGAGGCGATCAGGGAAGCGAAGGAGAACAAGAATATCTCCGCCATTTATCTTAGATGTGGAGGCATCTCAGCAGCTCCGGCCACCTTGAATGCTTTGCGTTCTGCGCTTGTTGATTTTCGGGAGAGTGGGAAAAAGATACTTGCATACGGCGACAATATCGCCATGGGCGACTATTATGTAGCTTCGGTTGCCGACAGGATGATGCTGAATCCTGCGGGAACCGTGATGTTGCATGGTCTCGGTGGTACCTCCTTATATTATAAGGATCTTTTCGACAAACTTGGTATCGAATTTCAGGTTGTGAAGGTGGGAACTTTCAAATCAGCAGTTGAGCCTTTTATAATGAATGAGATGAGCGCTCCTGCAAGAGCTCAGCTTGATACTCTCTATGGCACTCTCTGGAACGTGATGAGAGAGGGAATCTGCGAGCAGAGAACCCGACTTACACCTGCTTCAATCGATAGCCTTGTGAATGAATTCGCATTTCTGAAGCCTACTGATTATCTGGTTGAGGCCGGAGTTGTAGACACTCTTATCTATGGTAGAAGTCTTGACAGTATCGTTGCCGCTGCGGTAGGGAAAGAGAAGAAGAAGCTCAATTATGTTTCGCCGAAAACTCTTGTGTCGCAATCGTCGATCGGAACCTCATATAATTCCAAGAAGCAGATCGCAGTGCTCTATGCATGTGGTGATATCGAGGATGGAGGTGGAAAATCCGTTATTGATTTTGAAATAATGGTGCCCCAGATCGTGAAACTTGCCGATGACGATAAAGTGAAAGGTTTGGTTCTCAGAGTCAATTCTCCGGGAGGCGCTGTTTTTGGCAGCGACCAGATTGGAGAGGCTCTTGATTATTTCCAATCAAAAGGGAAGACACTTGCAGTTTCAATGGGTGATTATGCGGCATCAGGAGGTTACTGGATTTCCTGTTGTGCGGATCGCATATTTGCAAATCCGATGACGATCACAGGATCGATTGGCATATTCGGACTGATTCCCAATGCGGCGAAACTTATCGACAAAATAGGAGTCCATCCACAGAACGTCTCTACTAATCCGGACACTAATTTTCCGACACTCTATAGCCCTATGACTGAATCTCAGCAGGAGGCTCTTCAGAAGGAGATAGAGCGAGGATATGACAGATTTGTTGCGAGAGTGGCACGTGGGCGCAAAATGCCGGAAGAACGTGTGCGTCAGATAGGGGAGGGTCGTGTCTGGGATGCCTACAATGCAAAGCGAATCGGATTGGTCGATGAGATTGGTTCTCTTCAGGAGGCTGTGAAATGGACTGCTGAGAAATGCGGTTTGAATGACTCTTACGATGTGGCGTATTATCCCACGGTTGAGGCTGGAATATGGGATTTCATTCCTGAACTTCAGGGAATGAAAGCTGTAGTGGAGATGAAGAAAGCAATGGAAGGGAATTATGATGAGCTTTTCCTGCGTTTTGCCTCTTCTGTGCTCCGTCAGAAACCAGTTCAGGCCAGAATGCCTTATTTTACGATTGGATTCGGATCAGACCGATCGTTGTGATGCATTGAAAAAATTAGACTGATAACTAAGATATTGTAACCCTAATAGAAAAAAAGCGTGAAGACTACGAAAGATAAGATAATATCGGGTCTGCTTACCCCTTTGTCCTGGCTATATGGAGCCATTACAGGGGTGAGAAACTGGCTTTTTGACTCTAAGATTCTGAAGGAACAGGAATATGATGTTCCCATCATTGGGGTTGGCAATATCACTGTCGGAGGCACCGGAAAAACTCCTCATGTGGAGTATCTTGTAAGCCATCTCTGCAATGAGTATGATATTGTTGTTCTCAGCCGAGGGTATAAACGAAAAACCAGAGGCTTTGTTTTGGCTAACTCTAAAAGTACTCCAGAGATCATAGGCGACGAACCCTATCAGATTTATGAGAAATTCGGACATCGCGTGAAAGTGGCTGTCTGTGAAAGCCGACGAAAGGGGATCGCGGAGATTCTGCGTCTTTTTCCTGACACCGGGCTTATTGTTCTTGACGATTCTTTTCAGCATCGATGGGTTAAGCCTAAGGTCAATGTTTTACTGACCGACTATAGCCGACCTTTCTATAAAGATAAGATGCTTCCTCTTGGTCGTTTGAGAGAAAGCGCGTTGCAGGTGAACCGCGCAGACATAGTGGTTGTGACAAAGTGCCCGGAAGACCTGATGCCGATAAATTATCGCATCATATCGAAAGATCTGGACCTGATGAAGTTTCAGAAACTATTCTTCACACGCTATGAATATGGCGAACTCGTGTCGGTTTTCTCCGATTGTGCACCTTATAGTGTCAGCCTGCACAATCTGACGTCGTCAGACGGTGTGCTCCTTCTGACAGGGATCGCCCATCCCCGCTATCTTGTACGCTATTTCAAGAATTTCCCTTTCCGTGTTAAGGTGGATCATTTTTCAGACCATCATCACTTCACACGTAAAGACATCTTGGCCATAGCTGAGCGCTACAAATCACTGCAGGGAGTGAGGAAGATTATAGTCACTACAGAGAAGGATGCTGTCAGACTGATGCATAATCCCTATTATCCTCAGACACTCAAACCATTTACTTTCTATCTTCCGGTGACTGTGAAACAGGTTGAGGCAATTGATGATTCCGACATGATAGAGGAGATAAAATCCGCTATAGAGCGTCAGTAAAAAACAATCGCACCGTGTGGTGCGTTCTTTTATTATAAGGATTCCGGCATTCCGGTGATTCTTTTTTTGTAATGAATAATAAAGAAATGCAATAACCCAATATTTAGTGGCATGGAAAAAAGTATGCTTGATCTCATAAATGAATCTGCCGACTTCATTCTTCATGAGGTTGGAGAGGCTCCGGAAATCGCGGTGATTCTCGGAACGGGACTCGGTGATCTTGTTAACCGAATAGAAATCAGGAAGGAGATATCATATAAGGATATTCCTAATTTCCCGGTATCGACGGTGGAGGGACACAGCGGTAAATTGATTTTCGGCATCTTGGGAGGAAAATATATCATGGCCATGCAGGGTCGTTTCCACTATTATGAGGGATATGACATGAAGCAGGTCACTTTCCCTGTCAGGGTGATGCAGCGTCTCGGCGTCAAGACACTTTTCGTGAGCAACGCGGCTGGAGGAATGAACAAGGAGTTCCGTATCGGCGATGTCATGATAATCACTGATCATATCAATCTTTTCCCGGAGAATCCTCTCCGTGGAAAGAATTATGAGGAGCTTGGCCCACGTTTTCCCGCTATGACTGAGGCTTACAGTGCCGGACTGATCGGCATGGCCGATGATATCGCGAAGGAAGAGGGCATTCGCCTGATGCACGGGGTTTACGTCGGCACAGCGGGACCGACATTCGAAACTCCCGCGGAATATGAGTATTTCCGGATTATTGGAGGAGATGCTGTCGGGATGTCAACGGTGCCGGAGGTGATAGTTGCCAATCATGCCGGGATGACTGTTTTTGGCGTTTCGGTGATCACAGATCTCGGCGGGAAGGATATCAAGGAGGTCCCGACTCATGAGGAGGTGCAGAAAGCCGCCATAAAAGCTCAGCCTGTCATGACAAGGATAATCGAAGCGATGCTTGAACGCATCTGACCTTTAATCTAAATAAAATGGAAAACAATCAAACGGAAATATCAAGTGTCGGTGAGTTTGGACTTATCGACCGGCTCACGAAGGATTTCCCGCTGCGGAATCCCCAGTCAAAAAAGGGTGTCGGTGATGATTCTGCGATTTTAAGTTTTGGAGAGAGCGATGTGCTTGTCACCACTGATCTCCTTCTTGAAGGCATTCATTTCGACCTTCGTTATGTGCCCTTGAAACATCTGGGGTATAAAGCGGCGATAGTTAATTTCAGCGATATTTATGCCATGAACGGCACTCCACGTCAGATAACGGTGAGCATAGGGGTGTCGAGCCGATTCACGGTGGAACATATAGAGGAACTATATGCCGGAATCCGCCTTGCGTGTGAAATTTATGGAGTCGACCTTGTAGGAGGCGACACAAGCGCATCGGTGACAGGATTGGTGATAAGCATAACCTGCATAGGAGAGGTCAGAAAGGGGGAGGCGGTGACTCGGGATGGTGCCAAACCGACCGATCTGATTTGTGTGAGCGGGAATCTCGGAGCTGCATTTATGGGTCTTCAGCTTCTTGAACGAGAGAATGTGGTGGCAGCAGGGAATAAAGACTTCCAGCCGGATTTTGCTGGAAAGGAGTATATTCTGGAGCGCCAGCTGAAACCCGAGGCAAGAAAGGATATTGTGGAACTGCTTAAAAAAGAGGGTATAACGCCGACTTCGATGATTGATGTTAGCGACGGACTCTCTTCGGAGCTGCTTCATATCTGCAAAAATTCCGACACCGGATGCCGAGTTTATGAAGACAAGATTCCGATTGACTATCAGACTGCTCTCATGGCTGAGGAATTCAACATGAATCTTGTGACTGCCGCCATGAACGGAGGAGAAGATTATGAACTGCTATTTACGGTTCCCTTGACTGATCACGGTAAAATCGAAAAGCTCCAAGGGGTAACGATGATAGGCTACGTCACGGAGCCTCAGCTGGGGTGTGCTCTTGTGACACGTGACGGAGCTGAGCTTCCGATTAAAGCACAAGGCTGGAACAGTCTTGCCGAGTGAAAATAAGGGAAAAAATAGGGAGAAAGGCCATTGTTTAATAAGCTTTAAGTCACTTGAAGATTATTTAACATGACAGATTGTCTTTCTTAGCTCAAGAAATATTATTTTTGCAATCCAAAACGATTACAACACAAAACTATTGATATGAATGAAACAGTGAACATCAGAGAGCTTAACGATCTGATAGCGTCGAAGAGCAACTTCGTGAGCATGATCCGCAGTGGTATGGACCGCAGAATTGTCGGACAGAAACATCTTGTGGATTCTCTTCTGATAGCACTTCTTTGTAACGGCCACGTCCTTCTGGAAGGCGTGCCGGGTCTTGCCAAAACATTGGCAATCAAGACTCTTGCATCTCTTGTGGATGCAAAATACAGTCGTATCCAGTTCACCCCCGACCTTCTCCCCGCCGACGTGATCGGAACGCTCATTTATAGCGTGAAGAATGAGAGCTTCGAGGTGAAGAAAGGTCCTATTTTCGCAAACTTCGTGCTTGCCGACGAAATCAACCGCGCACCTGCCAAGGTTCAGAGTGCGCTTCTTGAGGCTATGCAGGAACGTCAGGTTACTATCGGAGATGAAACTTTCCCTCTTGACAAGCCGTTCCTTGTCATGGCAACGCAGAACCCGATCGAACAGGAGGGTACCTATCCTCTTCCTGAAGCGCAGACCGACCGTTTCTTGCTCAAGGTTGTCATCGGCTATCCCAATAAGGAAGAGGAGAAGGCCATTATCCGGCAGAATATCCATGGGGTGCAGTCGCCGATCTATCCTGTTGTGCGTCCGGAGGAGATCCTCGATGTGCAGAAGATCGTGGAAAAAATATATATTGACGAAAAGATCGAAAATTATATTGTCGACATCGTTTTTGCAACCCGCGAACCGGCGAAGTTCGGACTTTCAGATCTTCAGAGCATAATTTCATACGGAGCCTCTCCGCGTGCATCTATCAGCCTGGCGCTTGCTTCGAGAGCCTACGCTTTCCTGCAGGGTCGTGGCTACGTGATTCCTGAAGACGTCAGAGCGGTTTGCCACGACGTTATGCGCCATAGAATTGGTCTTTCATACGAGGCTGAGGCAAATAACATAAGTGCCGACGAGGTAATTACAGCGATTCTTGACAAAGTGGTTGTGCCTTGATCAGGAACCCTTGTAAATCAACCGGAGGCGGGAATCATCATTCCGGCCTCCGGAAGCAAAATCATTATCTATGGATGCAAACGAACTTCTGAAGAAAGTCAGAAAGATAGAAATAAAAACCCGCGGGCTCAGTCAGAATATATTCGCGGGTGAATATCACACAGCCTTCAAGGGCCGTGGTGTGATCTTCTCGGAAGTGAGGGAATATCAGCCGGGCGACGACATCCGCGATATCGACTGGAATGTGACCGCGCGCCAGAACAAACCTTTTGTCAAAGTTTATGAGGAGGAACGCGAGCTGACCATGATGCTTCTCATCGACGTGAGCGGAAGTAGTGATTTCGGTGCGGCCGGTGAGAGTAAGAAAGAGGTGATTGCAGAGATCGCCGCAACGCTTGCTTTCTCTTCTATCCAGAACAACGACAAGGTTGGAGTGATCTTCTTCAGCGACAGAATAGAGAAGTTTATTCCTCCGAAGAAAGGAAAGAAGCATATATTGTTGATTATCCGCGAGATTATCGACATGAAGCCTCAGAGCCGGGGCACTGATATCGATGTGGCTTTGAAATTCATGACCAACGCGCTGAAAAAACGTTGCACGGCTTTTTTGCTCAGTGATTTCATCGACAATCATGATTTCTTCTCAAGCATGTCGATTGCCAACCGGAAACATGATCTCGCGGCTATCCAGGTCTATGACAAGAGAGACGCGAGGATTCCGAATGTGGGACTCGTCAGAGTGAGAGACATGGAAACAGGAGCCGACCGTTGGATCGACACGTCTTCAGCGAGAGTAAGAAAGGCCTTCGATAAGGAATGGTATGAGAGGCAACAGCGTCTGGCTTCGGTTACCGGGAGATGTGGCGTAGACCTCGCTTCGATTTCAACCGATGAGGATTTCGTGAAGGCGCTTCTTGCACTGTTCAGAAACCGACAGGCACGGTGATGATCGCTTCCCTCCTTATGATATAATAGATCTTACCACCCATACACGAATAAAATGAGTGTCAGAATAAAGACAATATTAATTGCCCTGATTTTCGCCATTCCTTTTCTTAGGAGTGAGGCGAAAGTCACAGTCACGGCAAAGCTTGACTCTGTGAATGTGCAGATGGGAAGCCTGACCATGCTCGGAATCGAGGTGGTGAAGGATAAGGATAAACCGGGAGGTTTCCCTCTGTTCCAGAGTGCGGATCCAAACCGTGGCTATGTCACCGTGTGCGGCGACAGTATAGAATTACGAACTTCCATAAAAAGCGATACCGTGGATATCGGTTCCGGCCGAATCCAGATCAATTATACGGTGCCAGTTCAGGCGTTTGATTCCGGCACTTTCCGCCTGCCTCCGTTTGTCTATATATCGGACAGCGACACTGCACGCTCAAACGCATTGACCCTCAATGTGATCCCAATGCAGGTGACGGCAGATGATCCGATCGCGGGATTTGCGCCGGTGTCTGAGCCGGAAGGGAAGAAATTTTTTGATTTTGTTCCTGACTGGATGGCAGACTTCTGGTGGATAATTTTGATAGCCCTGCTTGCAATAGGAGTCTTCATCTGGGCTATGCGCAGATATAAGAAAGAGGGAACTGTTCTCAAGAAGAAACCTGAACCCTCTCCTTATGAGACCGCGATGAAAGATCTTCAGGAACTCAAGTCGCGAAATCTCTGGGAGCAGGGGATGGAGAAAGAGTATTTCACGCGTCTTACGGATATTCTCAGAATATATCTGGACCGCAGATTTGGCATTAACGCAATGGAGATGACCACGCGCGAGATCATGGAGCATCTTAACAACAGCGATGTGAAGGATAAACGTGATTACGTGCGTCAGATTCTCAGTGTTGCCGATTTTGTTAAATTCGCTAAAGTTCGTCCTCTCCCTGCCGATAATATTGCGGCCTTTGACAATGCGGTGAAGTTTGTTGAGGAGACGAAGCCTGAACCTCCATCCTCATCTGCTGATGACAATAATGAAGAGAATGATGGGAAAGGAGGTGAATCATGAGTTTGAAATATCCTGCGTTCCTATGGCTTTTCCTCATATATGTGCCTCTGATTGTCTGGTATGTGATGAAACACCGGAATGAGAATCCTTCACTTGGAATCTCCACGGTGGCTCCATTTGCCAAGCTTCCGGTTTCATGGAAAGTGGTTGCCATGCATGGTCTTTTCGTGTTGCAGCTGATTGCTATCGGCGGACTGATCGTGGCTTTGTGTCGCCCCCAGACTCATGACCATCTGCGCACCTCCAGAATTGAGGGAACTGACATCGTCATCGCTCTTGACATTTCCGGCAGTATGACAGCCCGGGATTTCGAGCCGTCTCGTTTTGCTGCGGCAAAGGACGTAGCTTCGAAGTTTGTCAGCGGACGCTCGAACGATAATATCGGGCTCGTGGTTTTTGCAGGGGAGAGTCTATCCCTGATGCCGCTGACCAATGATCGTGCTGCTCTGATGAATGCTATCAGTCATGTGGAGATGGGAGAGCTTAACGATGGAACTGCAATCGGTGATGGCCTCACGAGTGCGATCAACCGCATCGCTTCCGGGAAAGCCAAATCGAAAAGCATCATTCTTCTGACCGACGGCACCAACAACGCAGGCGATGTGCCTCCATCTACGGCAGCCCAGATTGCTCGTCAGAAGGGAATCAAAGTATACACCATAGGGGTCGGCACCAATGGTTCAATACAGATCACCGATCCTTATGGTTTCTCTACGACTACTCTCGAAACAAAGATCGATGAGCAGTCGCTGAAGGAGATTGCTGATGCAACCGGAGGAAAGTTCTTCCGTGCCACCGACGAGAAGATGCTTAGAAATGTTTTTGAAGAGATTGACAGCCTTGAGAAAACGGTTCTCGACGTTGACAAATTCACTCTCACAGATGAGAATTTCATGCCATGGGTTTTGCTTTCATTATGTGCTTTCGGTCTTTATCTGGCCATGAGATACACAGTGTTGAGAAGAATCCCATGATAATAGTAAGACTTTAATTCTGAAGTATAATGTTCAGTTTCGCATATCCTAAATTTCTTCTGCTCCTGCTACTTGTTCCGGCATTCATTGCTTTGTATGCCTGGGCGAGATATGCAAGGGCGAAGAAGTTGAAAAAATTCGGACGTCCGGATGTCCTCGGACCTCTGATGCCCGAAGTGTCGCCTTATAAACCGCCGATCAAGATCACCCTGCAAATGATCGCCCTTACTCTTCTTGTGATTGCTTTTTCGCGTCCTTGGGGTGGAGTTAGAGACGAAAAAACAGTTAAGGAGGGAATTGAGGTGGTGATTGCGGTTGATGCAAGTAATTCAATGCTCGCATCCTCCACTTCCGATGAGAAAGGTATCGACAGAATGAGAACTGCCAAACTCATTCTTGAAAAGCTCATTAACCGTCTGGACAATGACCGAGTGGGCCTGATTGTCTATGCCGGGGATGCTTATACTCTCATTCCGGTGACGAGCGACTACGTCTCCGCAAAAATGTTTCTCAATTCAATCGATCCTTCCCAGATCACAAATCAGGGAACGAATATCACTGCGGCTATCGACATGGCTGCGAAGTCGTTTAGTGCTGACAAAAAGATTGGAAAAGCAATAATCCTCATCACGGATGCGGAGGATCTTGAGGACCAGCAGAGCGTCATGGACGCAGCAAAGACCGCTGCAAGAAATGGGATTCAGATCGATGTGGTGGGTCTCGGAAGCACGACTCCAGTCACCATCCCAGTGAAGGGGGGAGGACTGATGATTGACCCCGATACAGGAGAGCCTGTCAGGACTGCATTGAATGAGGATCTTGCCACTGAAATCGCTTCAGCCGGAAAGGGAATCTATGTCAACGCTTCAAACAATGATGCCTTAAATGAGCTTGACAAACAGCTTGATTCAGTGAAGAAGACAGCGATTGAGTCCAGTTTTTCAGCTCTTCATGACGAGTTGTTCCCAATATTCGTCTGGATAGCCTTGGTATTCATTATTCTTGATATTTTTGTGCTCGACCGCAAGATCAGCTGGCTCGACCGCATCACGTTCTTTAAAAAGGAGGAGACAAAATGAGAAAATTACTCGTCGGCATAATGGCTCTGGCGTTTCTATTGGCCGGCACGGGTTTTGCCTCGGCCGAGAAAGTGGAGTCAAACAGGAAAGAGCGAAATGCAATTTCTGCAGGCAACAAGTTTTATAACGACGGCCAATATAGGGCTGCGATGAAAAAATATAATGAGGCTCTCAAGCTCAATCCATCCTCTGCTGTGGGGCGTTATAATCTGGGTCTGTCGCAGATCAGACTCGGCTCAAACCCCTCCGACACTACGCAAGCTGCCAAGGAAATGCTTCAGAAGGGTTGTGAGGCTATGGAGCAGGTGGCTAAGATGGGGAGCCAGAAGCCGGAACTGGCATCGCGTGCAAATTATAACCTCGGAAATGTGTCGTTCAATTCGGAAGACTATAAGAACGCCCTCAACTATTATAAACAGGCTTTGCGTCTTAATCCTGATGATGCGGCTGCCAAACGGAATCTCAGAATCACTCAGCTGAAACTTCAGAACGAGGACCAGGATCAGAATCAAGACCAGAATCAAGATCAGAACCAGGACCAGAATGAGGATCAACAGAATCAGGATCAGAATCAGAACCAGAATCAGCAGAATCAGGACCAGAACCAGGATAAGAATGATAAGCAGGATCAGAAACAGCAGGATATTAATAACCAGACGGCTGATCAGATTCTGAAAGCGATGGAAAACAAGGAGAATCAGACCCGAGCCCGCGTGACCACCGGAAATCAGGGAGATAAGAGCACCGGAACCAATCGCTCACGAAAGAACTGGTGAAAAAGTCAGGAATTCTTGATGTGGCATGAAAAGAATATATCAACATATCATAGCGTTTTTTCTGCTAATGGCGGCGGGTGGAGTTCTGATGACGACCTCTGCTGCCAAGGATGTGCCTATATTCTTGAAGGCCACTCAGCTTCCGAAGAAAGTGTATGACGGAGAGAGGGTGATTTATGAAGTTACCCTCTTCACGACGAATCCTAATATCGTCGGAATAGAACTTATTGACCTTCCTTCTTTTTCCAATTTGCCCTTTATGCAGACCGCCGGGGATTCAGAGCTTACTGAAGTTGAAATTGATGGAAAACCATATTTCAAAATGGTCATTGACCGCTATTTCGTCGGGAGCAACGGTAGGGGAGTCTTTACGGTTGGAGGCGGAACATACAGGGTGACGGATCTCCATCGAACCCGTGTCAGGACTTTGTTTGATGGAGATGTCGTTGTTGACAAACCTGTCGCCAATGATCTGACGGTGGCTCCGGAATCACTCAAGGTGTCGGAGCTTCCGGCGAAGGGGAGGTCAGAGGAATTTTCCGGAGCAGTCGGTAATTTTTCCATAAGTATTGAACTCCCCGCTGAAAAGCCGGAGGCAGGAAAGAGTTGTTCGATGAATGTCCTGATTTCAGGGAGGGGGGATTTATCTGAAGCCCGACTTCCCGACATCATGCGTTCTTATCCCTCGGAGTTGGGTTTCAAATCCATGACGGATTCCCGCTCTCATTATGTTAAAGACGGAGGACTCGGCTCCGAAATAGAAATTGAAGTTACATTTATGCCGAAAAAAAGCGGAAAGTTTGAAATCGGGAAAATCGGATTTCATTATTTTAACCCGGAAACGGCAAGATATGAAACGGTTTTCTCAGAGCCTACCGAAATAGAGGTGATAGAAGCGTCATCTTCAAAATCTTCCGATCCGCCTCCGGCTCAGCTGGACATCTGAATGGAAGAAAGTGATTGTCAATAATTATTCATAGCTCCCGAGTCGGAACATATCGATGAGTGGAGACGGAACAAAGTAACAGAAAAATGAAAACGAAGACGTTTAAGATATTGCTCCTTGCTATTCTCCTCATAATGGGGATGGATGCATACGCGGCAGCTATTCATCTGAGTGTTCAGAATGCAAGGGGACGAAGGGAGATCGGAGTCGGAGATCTTTTCTATATCACGTATGAGGTGTCCAACACGGAGACTTCCCCTGAGAAACCTTCGTCGGTCCCCGGTGCCAAAGTCATGTATTTCGACCGCACCGGGCAAAGCTCCAGTTTCACAAGCGTAAACGGGAAGACAACGCAGAGCTATAGCTACACGTATACTCTTACTCTTCGTGCACAGGCGGAAGGGTCCTACACTTTCGGACCGGTTACTGTTGACGGAGTGAAGAGTAACACCGTTTCCTATACGATCGGAGCCGCGCAACAGCCGCAGCAGGGGAATGTGCCGGGAAGCCCTGATCAGCAAGATCAGTCTTCGCAGGATAGACATAATAGTGCTGAAGGTCCGAAATTTATCGGAAAGGGAGATGGCAATCTCTTCCTGAAGGCTGACGTGTCAAAGTCTACGGCCTACGAGCAGGAGGCTCTTGTCTACACTGTGAAACTCTACACGACTTATGACGCCATAAAATTTATCGGAGCAACATCAGCTCCTAAGTTCGAGGGTTTTGTGGTGGAGGAGTCAAAGGATGTTTCAACCCAACTGGATTATGAAACATACGGCGGAAAGACCTATGCTACTGCCATCATTGCCCGCTATATCATTTTCCCACAGATGGCCGGTCAGCTGAAGGTTCTCGGAAACACCTATACTGTTAGTGTGGACGAACGAGAGTATTACCATGATCCTTTCTGGGGTAGCATGTCGGTGGCCAAGCCTTTGCAGCTAAATGTTACGCCTAACGATCTTACAATAAACGTCAAGAGTCTTCCAACGCCAGTTCCTGCGAATTTCTCGGGAGGCGTGGGAAACTTCACACTCTCTTCCAATCTCCCATCTCAGACTTTCCTGAGCAATCAGGCAGCCTCAATCGTATATACCGTCTCAGGCACCGGAAATCTGAAATATGTCAAACTTCCTGACCTGAACTCAATCTATCCTCCGGAGCTGGAAGTCTATAGTCCGAATCCTGATGTCAAGGCAGAAGTCGGGAAAACCAATGTGAGCGGCACTGCACGGTTCGACTATTCTTTTATGCCTCTTGAAGCGGGAACATTCTCTATCCCGGCTATAGATCTTGTGTTTTTCAATCCTCAGACCGGAAAATACGAAACATCCACTGCATCCGGCTATAATATTGAGGTAGGAAAGGGGAAAGGTTCGGAAAAATCACAGACCAGAGCGAAGCTTGCTTTCAATTCCGAGTTGATGCCTGTGAAAGGAAAGTTAAGCTATGATCATGTGCCCTACGTGAAGCGGTTCCCTTACTGGCTATTCTTCATTCTTCCTATTCTTATTCTGACCGGAGTGTCGGTTTATTACCGTGCATATATAAAGGCTAACGCCGATCTCCTGGCCGTGAAAAGCCGAAAGGCGAGCAAAATGGCACGCCAGCGTCTGCGCAAGGCTGCTGCCTGTCTTAAGAAAGGGGAAACCGAAAGATTCTACGATGAAATGCTTATGGCCACCTGGGGATATCTGGGAGATAAACTCAAGATGCCAACTTCAGAGCTTAACCGTCAGAATGTGACCGGAGAACTTGAGAAGCATGGCATTGATGAGGAAGCGATAAAGAAGATGATTGCTCTTATTGACGAGTGTGAGTTTGCCAAATATGCTCCGGCAGCTTCCGGCAGCAATATGGAAAATGTCTATGAGGAGGGCGTCAACGTGATCAATATGCTTGAAGAGTCGTTTAAAAAAGCTAAAAAATCGGAAGGAAATGAGATATAAAGTGATGTCAATTATTGCGGTGTCGCTGATTTCCGCGATGTCCGTTCTCGCTTCGAATCCTGTGGCAGAGGCAGATTCTGCATATAATGCGGGAAACTATGAGGAAGCGGTGAAGCTATATAAGGATGTCATCGCAGAGGAAGGCACCTCCGCCCCTTTGCTTTACAATCTTGGAAACGCATGTTGTCAGGCCGGGGATTTCGGTGGAGCAATCGTTTCATGGGAAAGGGCAAGGCGTCTTGATCCCACCAACGAACGCATCAATTCGAATCTTAACTATCTGCGAAACCGAATTGACGATGCTAACAAAGCTGAGCAAAAAGGGAAAAGATTCAAGACCACGGCCGATGCCCCCTCTTTCTTCGAGAGTGTACACACGGTTATTGCCTGTGACAGGACATCTGATTTCTGGGCTGTCTTCGCTGCTGTTTTCTTCATCCTTTTTATCTGCTGCGCAGCTCTCTATATATTCACGCGTAGGGTGGCCTTCCGTAAAACAGGATTCTTCGGAGGCATAGTCTGCTTTTTTGCCTCAGTTATTTTCCTGATCTTCTCCTTTATGGCAGCCGGGGCTCAGGATTCTTCAGATGAGGGAGTGATCACTGCCTTCAAGGTTACCCTTCTTACTGAGCCGGGGAAGGAGAATGAACCCGGACATGGAAGCGTTCTGACAAAAGGAACTCTTGTCGATATCCTTTCGGAGGAAGTTGATGCGGAGGGCAATGTGAGATGGTATAAGGTTCGCTTGAATTCAGACTATATCGGTTGGGTTTCCGTCTCCGATATTGAGATCATCTGATGTCGCTCCCGAATGTTTTGAAATCTTCTGAAATGAGATGCCGGGAATAGGAATTATATGTTTTAGAACATTTGTGGATATAATTTTATGAATATTCTTGGTGGAGTGGGAAAAAATGTCTAAATTAGCATTTGAAACGGAAAATAGTTTCCGGTCAGACAAAAAATAATCGACGGTTACTTATAGTCAATCGTTTAAGTATAACCTCAAAAATACCATCTCTAATGAGCAAGACAATCACCTTCAATGAGCTTCGCAGACTCAAAGACAGTCTGCCCGACGGCTCGACCCATCGTATTGCCGACGAACTGAATCTCACAGTTCAGACAGTGCGCAATTATTTTGGCGGCGTTAACTATGAATTCGGTAAGAATGTCGGCATGCACATCGAACCGGGTCCTGACGGAGGTATTGTGGTTCTCAACGACACCACCATCTATGACATGGCGGTGAAGATTCTTGAAGAGCAGAACAAGGCGGAGGCCTGAGACGTTCTTATTTATGACATGGGGTGCTTTTAGCGCCTGTTGTGTCAGGAACGACATTCTGTTTTAAAGAGAGAGAACTCAAAAAAGTTTTCATAACGGCGTTCCAGATTTCTGGGACGCCGTATAAATTATCAAGACCTATGGCAAACGACAGATTCATAACTCTGGTGATTCACACCTACGACAAAGCCGTGGAGCTAAGAAAAATTCTTGAGAGCCACGGAATAGAAGTGAGATTCGAAAACCTCGTGATCTCCGGATCGCCAATAGCTTCCGGGGTGAGGGTTAAGATCGAGGAGCATAATCTGCCGCTTGCCCTAAAGATCATTGAGAGCGGATCCTCATATTCTGCTGCTCAGACTGAGATGAGGCTTGCCGGAGAGAGGGGAGACATCCTCATTCCGGTTGACTTCACTTCCCACAGTATGCTCGCATGCAAGGTGGGGTTTAAGCTTGCCGCCCGACTGGATCTTCGTCCTGTGATTCTTCACGCCTATGCCACGCCTTATTTCATGGGTAACTTTTCTTCCGTTTCAGCCGGTTTCGACGACATGGCGGGCGAAAATATTGAGGACCAGATCGCAACTGCCAAAGCCGACAGAGACCTGCGGCGGGAAGGAGAACGACAGATGCGTGAACTTGAGCGTAAGCTGGAGACGATGCAGGATGCGGGAGAGCTCCCTCGTGTTAAGTTTTCGACTCTTCTCAACGAGGGAGTGCCTGAGGAGGTGATTCTCGAGTATTGCCGGGCCACTCCCCCCCGGATCGTTGTTATGGCAACGAGGGGGAAAAACCGTAGGGATGAAGATCTGGTTGGCAGTGTCACGGCCGAAGTTCTTGACTCATGCCGTGTGCCGGTGTTTGCTATCCCGGAGAACTATGGTTTCGCAGGAGGAGAGCTTCCTGAGAGAGTGGTTTATTTCTGCAATCTCGACCAGCACGACATGCTTTCTGTTGATACACTGATGAGGATTTTTGAATATCCTTCTGTTGATGTCACTCTTGTTCCTGTCAACGACCGGGCCTCGCGTGGAGTTGACCGAAAGGTGGATGCACTCAGAACCTATTTCTCCCAAAACTATCCTGTGGCACGTTTTTCAACAAAGGTGTTCGACCGCAAGGATTTCAGAAACGATATCGAACGTTTCATCACAGATGCCTCTATCGAGATGCTGATAGTGCCCAACAAGAAGAAAAATATCTTCAGCCGAATCTTCAATCCCGGCATCGCTCACCGGATAATCTTCGAGCGTGATATTCCGATACTCGCGCTCCCTGTATAGGCAATTTATGATTTTTCCAAAAGAATTTGAAACCAAGACCGGATTTGCCCAGCTGAGGCAGATTCTGATAGATAAATGTGAGACAAGGCTCGGGAAAGAGCTCTCCGCGGAGATGTCTTTCTGTTCGCGGTTTGAGGAAGTGAGACGCCGGCTGGAGTGTGTCGGCGAAATGGTCAGACTTCTTGGGTCTGGTCAGGATTTTCCTGACGACGTGGTTCACGACGTGGTTCCCTGGCTTACTGAAATAAAGGCCACCGGATCCTTCATGTCGGCCGAAAGGTTGCGAAAACTTGCCGCAACGCTTATGACCATGCAGTCGATTTATCGTTTTTTCAGTGTGGCGGGGGAGAACGGCAGGCCGTCTTATCCCTATCTGAGCGATGAATTTGCTTCGCTACCATCTTTCCCTGAGATAATAGCCGAAATCGACAGGTGTATCGGCAAATTCGGAGAAGTGAAGGATAATGCTTCCCCGGCTTTGGCCGACGTAAGAAGAGCTATGGCCGGAGCTGCCGGCTCGATGCAGAGAGCCATGAGAGGGGTTCTTGAAAGAGCCGTCAGGGAGGGTCTTGTAGATAAGGACGCCACGCCCTCCATACGCGACGGACGAATGGTTATTCCGGTGTCATCCATGAATAAGAGAGGGATTGCCGGAATCGTTCATGATCAGAGCTCCACGGGAAAGACTGTCTTTATTGAGCCAGCGGAGGTGGTTGAAGCCGGCAATAGACTCCGGGAGCTTGAGATGGAGGAGAAGCGTGAGATTGCAGTTATCCTGACGATGATTGCCGACGTGATCCGACCCAGTATTGATGAGATTGCTGAGGGATGTCGTGTGCTGGCTCGTCTTGATTTCATAAAGGCAAAGGCCCGATTTGCGCAAGACACCGGAGGAGAGATGCCGAAGCTTGAAAGGAAGCCGGAGATAGACTGGTTTCATGCTGTTCATCCCGGTCTCCTCCTCACATTGCGCCAGCATGGGAAGCAACCTGTGCCTCTCGACATCTCTCTCGGAGGCGAAAAGCGTATTCTCATAATCTCCGGTCCGAATGCCGGAGGAAAGTCGGTTTGTCTTAAAACGGTTGCTGTGGTTCAGTATATGACGCAATGCGGCATGTTGCCGACGCTATATTCCAATTCTCATATCGGCATCTTCAAAAGCATTTTCATCGATATCGGCGATGAACAGTCGATCGAGAATGATCTCAGCACCTATTCGTCGCATCTCGCAAATATGAAGCATTTCCTTCTTAATGCCGATCGCGACACTCTTATTCTGGCTGATGAGATGGGGTCGGGCACGGAGCCTCAGATTGGAGGAGCTCTGGCACAATCGATCCTTACCGAACTGGGTCATTCGGGATGTATGGGCGTCATCACAACCCATTATCAGAACCTCAAGACTTTCGCTGACACAGAAGATGGATTCGTTAACGGAGCGATGCTTTATGATCGTCAGCATCTACGTCCCACTTTCCAGCTTTCCATTGGCACTCCGGGCAGTTCTTTCGCTCTTGAGATTGCCCGAAACACAGGCTTGCCACGTGATGTCATAGAGCGGACCCGTGACATAGTGGGAAGTGACTACGTGAATATTGACAAATATCTGCTCGATATTCAGCGCGACCGACGTTATTGGGCCAACAAGCGGCTTGGAATCAAGGAAAAAGAGCATAAGCTCGACAAACTGCTTGAAACCTATGAATCCGACTCCACTGATCTCAAGTCGCAGCGCAACGCAATCATCAGGGCGGCTCGCGAGGAGGCTCGCGAGATTCTTGCAGGAGCTAATTCAATGATCGAGAAGTCAATCCACGACATCCGAAAAGTGCAGGCGGAAAAGGAGCAGACGAAACAGATCAGACGTGAGCTTGAGGAATATAAGCGGAATCTCGAGGAGGCCGGAAAAGAGGAGTCGGAGGGATTGCCGGGCGTTCTCAAACCTTTGCGTCATAAAAGCCGGAAAGCGAAGGAAACGGGAAAACAGTCGTCGGCTGCCGAGAAGGGGAGTGCAGCTCTTTCGGTCGGGGATTATGTGAGGATGTCGGATGGAGGTGTGGTCGGGAAGATCATGAGCATAAACGGAAAGAAGGCTCAGGTGGCTTTCGGGGCTCTTCGCACCATTGTGGAGCTCGATAAGCTTAAACCGGCACAGAAACCGAAAGAGAAAGCCACTTCCGCTGTGCTTACGGTTTCAGCAACCACCAGTAATGAAAGCCGCGAACGCCAACTCAGATTTAAAAATGAGATCGACGTCCGCGGAATGCGTGCTGACGAGGCCCTTCAGGCCGTGACATATTTTCTTGATGATGCCGTTCAGTTTAATGCCGGGCGCCTTCGCATCCTGCATGGCACCGGGCATGGAATCCTGAAGACTCTCATCAGAGAGCAACTCCGTGCCAACCCCAACGTCAGGGACTTCCGTGATGAAGACGTGAGGTTTGGTGGAGCCGGAATCACTGTGGTAGATCTTGATTAGAACACAGCTCCGGGGAGTGGACGGCAATTATAGCACGATGCCATCGCTTCTCCGTAGGCTCCGGCCGAGCGGAGGGCGATGAGGTCGCCTCTTTTGGTGACTGGAAGAATTTCATTCTCCCCAAACACGTCTGACGATTCACAGATCGGCCCGACAACATCATATCTCTCCCTTTTATCGGATGTGGATGTGATGTTTTCTATTTTATGATGTGCCTGATAGAGGGCGGGGCGTATGAGGGCTGTCATACCTCCGTCGAGAATTACGAACTTCTTGTCAACCCCCTCCTTGACGTAGACCACACGGCAGATGAGCGATCCGCATTGTGCCACTATTGCGCGTCCGAGCTCAAAATGGAGCTCCTGTCCCTCTTTTAGAGGAAGGTGCTGGTTGAAAAGAGCGAAGAAATCATTGAAATCGGGAATCGGGTTATCGTCAGGATTCTCATAATCAATTCCGAGACCACCTCCGACGTTGATTGTCGGGATAAATACGTCAGGCATGCTCTTCTGCATTTTCAGGATCCGTTCGCAGAGAATCCTGTAAGGCTCAAGATCGGTGATCTGGCTGCCGATGTGGAAATGAAGTCCGCGAAATTCAAGAGCATCCGATTTAAGGACAATGCTTAGAAGCCGCTGCAGATCGGTCATTGCGATGCCGAACTTGTTTTCAGCAAGACCCGTTGTGATGTAATGATGGGTGTGGGCATCGATTTCAGGGTTCACCCGCAGAGCCACCGGAGCTTTCTTATTCATCTTTCGGGCGATCTCCTCGATTGCCAGAAGTTCAGGTTCGGATTCCACGTTGAAACAACCGATCCCTATTTCCAGGGCGCGACTGATTTCAAGATCTGTTTTCCCGACTCCTGCAAAGACTATGCCGGATGGCTTGAATCCGGTTTCGACGGCAGCTTCAATTTCGCCGATACTAACGGTGTCGGCTCCAAGTCCCGCTGCCGCCACTTTCTTAAGAATCTCCGGATTGGCATTTGCCTTCAGTGCATAGTGCACTTTAAAACCGGGGTAATCTGATGCTG
The DNA here is from genome assembly GCA_964425935.1 of uncultured Sangeribacter sp. Taxonomy (GTDB): domain Bacteria; phylum Bacteroidota; class Bacteroidia; order Bacteroidales; family Muribaculaceae; genus Lepagella. The sequence continues at coordinate 5,250 of CAYROR010000034.1, read as the reverse complement.
CCTTGAGCTCGGCAAGCGTTTGCCCGAGGAGATTGAGGTCGTAGTAGTAGACCGGTGTCGGAGACTCCAGTAGTCTCTTCACCGGAAAAACGGTATTGTTCATTGCGGATGTTTGTCAGATTGATGGTTCGGATTGGAAAAGGTGTTCGCTCAGGAGGCGTAGAGCCTTGATCTTATCGTCCTTGCGGATAAGGAGGGAGATATTGTAGTTACTTCCGCCGTATGAGATCATTCTGACGGGAATCTCTCGGAGAGCGTTGACCACCTCTGCTTCGAATCCGCGGTTCTGCCACTCGAGATCCCCCACGACGCAGACAATCACCATGTCGCGGTCGACAGTCACATCGCCAAACTCGGAAAGGTCGGCAAGAATCCGGTCGAGACATCTGACGTTGTCGATAGTGACCGACACACCAACCTCCGATGTGGTGATCATGTCGATAGGAGTCTGATGATTTTCGAAAACTTCAAACACCTTGCGCAGGAAACCGTAGGCAAGGAGCATGTGGCTGCTCTTGATCTTGATGGCGGTGATATTGTCTTTTGCAGCCACAGCCTTGATGGTGTGGGTGGGCTTGGTGTTGAAGATCACTGTTCCGGGAGCCTCAGGCTGCATGGTGTTGAGGAGTCTTACCGGAATATTGGCATACTTTGCGGGTAGCACACAGGTAGGGTGGAGAATCTTGGCTCCGAAATAGGCGAGCTCGGCAGCCTCCTCGAAATGGAGCTGGCTCACCGGGGAGGTGCCGTCAACGAAACGCGGATCATTGTTGTGCATTCCGTCGATGTCGGTCCAGATCTGGATCTCGTCAGCTCCGATAGCAGCTCCGATGAGGGAAGCAGTGTAGTCGCTTCCTCCTCTTTGCAGATTGTCGGTTTTCCCGAGATGATTGCGGCAGATGAATCCCTGGGTAAGGAAAAGATCAGTGTCGGGATAATTGGCGAGCACTTTTGAGATGTTTTCGCGTATGAAATCTTGATCAGGCTCTCCGGTTTCATTTATTTTCATGAAATCGAGAGCGTCAAGAAGCACGGCGTTCATCCCCTTTTCCTTCATGTAGATAGCCACGAGATTTGTGGAGAGTTTTTCTCCGAAAGCCACGATCTCCTTCTCGCTATCCTCATTGAAAGGAATAGCAGCCTGCTTGCGGAGCTCATTGAAAAGAGAATCGAGTTTTGCGTGAGCTTCCGCCTTGAAAGATTCAACGGCCAGAAGTTCATCAGCCACCGACCTATATTTAGATTCGAGATCGTCAATCTGTTTGGCAGCCGTGGTAGTCTCTCCCTCGCAGAGATTCTGAGAGATGGCGATAAGGCTGTTTGTTGTTCCCGACATAGCGCTGAGAACCACCAGTGCGTTTCCTTCTGAAGCCACGAGGGAAACGACGTTTTTCATTCTTTGGGCGCTTCCGACGGAAGTGCCCCCAAATTTCATTACCTTCATAATATTCAGTCGTTGTGGCTCACCGAAGTCATGCCCGACTTGGAGAGGCCGCATGATTGAGATTAAATATTCCTGTAGAATCAGATGCAAAATTAGCGATAAAAATTGTAAAAACTACCCTTTTAACAGAAATAACGACAAATAATTGCCGAAACTCCACCATATACCCTCAATATAAAAAAAAGATACACGATTTAGACAGTGAGACAAGGGTGTACTCCCTGCCGGTCGTTGCACGGAAGGGCAATGGGGATCTTGTACAGGTGGATTGAGGGGAGTGGCCCCCTGCGCTCTGAAGGGGGAGCGAGGGGGATTGGGGATGGGGATCAATTGTCGGGGGAGGAGAGGTGGCAGTGCATGAGGGAGCCGTCGGAGTTGCGGAGGTGGAAGCCGTTGCCTTCACAGTAGCGCCAGAATTTACATTCGGCGCAAATGCCGGTCTTCATCCAGGTGTGGTCGCGATATTTCTGAAATCTGTTTTCCCACACATCCCAGAAGTCGTCGGAGTAGATATTGCCTTGCTTATAGTCGGCGCGTATGCTTGGACAGGCTCCGATACCTCCGTCAAGAAGCACTGACGCTACTGAGACACCCGCCTGACAGGTATAGAAGTGGTCTCTGACAAGTCCTTCGTAGCCGCTCAGGAAACCTTCGCAGCAGAAGGATGCTTTTATCATTCCCTCCTTGCGGGTGGCTATGATGAAATCCAGCAGGCGTTTCATTTCTTCTTTGTTGAGGTTGAACTCGGGGTATTGAACGGCCCTGCCGGATGGGAAGATGGTGAAGAGTCTCCAATTCCTTACTCCTATATTAATAAGGAGGTCTTTCAGTTCTGGCAATCTGGCAAGCGACCTACGGTTGACACAGCTCACCACGTCGAAGTTGAGATCGGGAGTTGCTGCCGCCAGGCTGATAGCCTCAGTTGCCCGGCTGAATGATTTGGGATGGCACCGCATCCAGTTGTGATCGTCTTCCAGCCCGTCGAGACTAATGGTTAGATTGTGGATTCCCGCTTTCCGAAGACTGTCGAAACGCTCGGCGGTCAGAAGCAAACCATTGGAGACAATTCCCCAAGGGAACTCACGCCTGTAGAGTTCAAGCCCGACAGTTTCCAGATCATCACGCATGAGTGGTTCGCCGCCTGTGATGACGATATTGACCTGGTGAGGATCAACATGAGGGGTGATCTGATCGATGACCCTCAGAAAATCTTCAGCCGGCATGTCAGGAAGAATGGATGAGTTTTTGCAATCGCTTCCGCAGTGGCGGCAAGAGAGGTTGCACCGCCACGTGCATTCCCAAAACAATTGACGCAGGGGATGAGCCTTCCGCTTTTCAAGATTCATCTTGCGGAAGAGTTCGAGAGCGATCTTCTGACGGAGGGAAATTTTCCTCATTCTTCAGTCTTCTTATCCTTAAGTTTGAAATTCACGGTTTCCTTGAAGTGCCCCCAATACCATGAGTCAAGGGGGTGATCTTTATCGGTGGAGAATTTAGCATCCACAATAATGGAGTCTGCCTCAAGGGTATTGTCCTTGGGAATACATACTACTTTCAGTTCGTGGGGAAAACTTTTTCCTTCAACAATATATTTCCCATCCTCGTCCGTTTTGGAGATTTTGTAGGAGCGGAGACCGGAGGGAGTATCCGGATCTGTCACCCTGATTTCAGCACCTTCTACGTCTTTGCCATCTTCAGTTGTGACGGTGCCTTTAATCTCAAATGAACCGGTTGGGGTTCCATACATACACATCGGGTCATCATCCGAAGAGCATCCAAACCCCAGAATTGACAGGGCTACCGAGCAAGTGGCCGACAGCAATGTGCTGACTCTGATCTTTATTTTCTTCATGACGCAAATTTAATGAAATTTTATTATTATGATGACGATGGATTGAAAATACTGCATGGGATGCTTAAAAATTTTGACATTCCATTCCATGCTCACGGGTAAGAGGAGCGTAGAGAGTGGGATTAATGAATGCTAATGTTTAAAATTTGTTAAACGGATATATTTTTTTATGTTGTTAAACATGTTTGTGGTAAATTTTTTTCTAATTTTGCATCGAGTTTTTCATGGTATTAGATTTTAAGGTTAACTGAAGGTTGATTGTCGGGAGACAATCAATTGCTTTAACAGACATCGCATACGTGAAGGGTATCTTGCGGTGTCTGTTTTTTTTGAAAACCACAAGGAAAACATGGAATTATTATTAATTTTGCAGGAACAAGCTTTTTTATTGCGGCGGAGAATGAGTCGGATGGAAGAGCGTAAACCCGACAATGAATCTGAAAATGAAAGTGGGATTAAAGATATGTCTATTGGTCTTTCCTGCATTATTGATGGTGGGATGCAATGATGAAATATTTGTAGACAAGATATCGCTTCCGGATAAAACTGAAGTGATGCTCCAACCCTCAGAGGGGGATCACGTCATGCTGATCCCGACGGAGGGATTGATTTGGTGGGGACTAGAGAATGCCGAACCCTCCGACTACCTTAACTATTATGGTGGAGGAGGAATCGCGGGCCCGGATTCTCCGGCGACAGAGCTGACCACAATAAGCTATGAGGACTTCCACACAGCGTATAGCATCAGCATCAACGGCAACTATCTCTATTTCTATAATTACTATAATTGCACGGGAATGGAGGAAAACATCACGGTCATACTGAAATATGCAGATGGGATAAAGTCTGTTTTATTCCATATTCAAGGAGGAGAGAAACTCGAGGCTGAGTGGACGAGATATTTCGGGAACGACATCATTGCGGCTCCATCTCCTGAAAAAAAGATAAGCGAAATTGATTATGAAAATAGCACAGAGGAGACCGTGAGGGTGTATGTTATGCCTTACAAGAATGCTCCCGCAAGGGCTGTTGTCTCTCCTGATGAGCAGTGGGTGGGAGGATTGGAATTGAAGCTGGCGCTACCGATGCTTCTCAATGACACGTGGGTGCTTAACGATGACAACTACGTTCTGAAATGCAGTGTCCCCTACGAATATGAACCTTTCAGAGGCGATCTGAAGGTTCCTCTTGACATTCCGGCCGGAACAGCGGTGAGGATAAAATCAACGGTGAGTTATTCTGAGGTCAAGGAGAGGGGAGAGATGTATGTCAGGAATCCATATACTAATGACCTCTTCGCTTCAACATTTACATTGACAACTTTATATCCGGTGAGCTATGAAATCAAGGTTGAAAAAAGGGATTAGTAAGCTCTTGGTGGCACTGGTTTTTGCCACATCGGTCACCATGCATGGTGAAACTCCATTTTTTTCTCTTGTGAAGAATCCGGAATGGAGGGTAGGCGCGGAGCTCTCGCCCGCCTACGTTCTGCCAACCAACCGGTTTTTGAAAAGGGAGAATCCTGAGGAAAAGAATGTTGGGGCAAGGTTTTCGGGAGCGTTGCGGACAGATTTCAGATTCAATCCGGGCTCAAGAGAGGGGATTCTATACAAAGGACTCTATCAGGGCGTGGGAATAGAGGGGAACACCTTCTTTGCAAGTAAGCTTCTGGGGAATCCGGTTTCGGTATATGTATATCAAGGAGCTCCGATAGTTAATCTGACAGAACGGCTAAGTCTGGGGTATGAATGGCAATTCGGAGCCGCTTTCGGCTGGAAGCACTATGACCTTGAGACAGCGGAAAATAATGCCGTCGTCAGTACGAAAGTAACGGCCCACATGGCTATAGGCGTGAAATTAGACTACGCTGTTTCTGACAGGGTGGAATTAAGTTTCGGCGTGAGAGCTAGTCATTTCTCCAATGGCAATACGTCCTGGCCAAATGCCGGGCTGA
>CAYROR010000033.1:642-33951 GCA_964425935.1 uncultured Sangeribacter sp. | reverse complement strand
ATCGTTATTTTCCTTAAAAAATTTCACAAATCAAATTAGTTTAAACAACTTCATTGTCTTTGGGAGGAGGCAGGACGAAAACGGATAAAACAATATCCGGGAGACAGCGTTGACGTGTCGCCCGGATATCGTTTTTGCTGAAGCCCGGTTTCCTTATTTCACTAAGAAGGCGAAACGGATGGTCTCGTCATATTCCTCTCCGGGGAGAAGAAGCTGAGAGGGGAAATCGGGATGGTTGGGAGCGTCGGGGAAACCCTGCATCTCGATGGCCACGCCGTCATAGTCCTCATAGCTCTTGCCTGAAACGTTGAGAGGGGAACCCGCCAACCAGTTGCCGGTGTAGATCTGAACGCCGGGCTGAGTGGTGGAAACTGTGAGCACTCTTCCGGAAGCGGGAGCCTCAAGCACCACAGCGCCCTCATTCATCTCCCCTTTCTTCCAGCCGTCGAGCACCCAGCAATGGTCATATCCCTTGCCGATCTTCAGAGCCTCGAAATCAGCCTTTATATCCTTGCCGATCTCCTTGAGCCCGGTGAAATCCATCGGGGTGGCCTTCACGTCGGCCTTCTCTCCGGTGGGAATCTGGCTGTCGGTGGTCGGAAGCCAACGGGAGGCATTGATCCTCATCTTGTGGGAAAGCACGCTTCCTGCGTCTGCCCCTTCGAGATTGAAGTAGGCATGATTGGTCAGGTTGACAACGGTTGCCTTGTCGGCGACAGCCTTCAGACTCAGTGTGAGCACATTGTCTTCGCTCCAGGAATACGTGGCGGTTGCCGTGAGATTTCCCGGATAATTCTCCTCGCCATCAGCTGAACGATAGGTGAACTTCACCCCGTCGGCCGTCAGCTCCGCATCCCAGATGCGGTTCTGGAATCCTGTCGGCCCTCCGTGGAGAGCGTTGGGGCCATTGTTGATGGCAAGCTGATAGGTTTTCCCGTCAACCTCGAGATGTCCCTTGTCGATGCGGTTGGCATAACGGCCGGGGATCTTTCCGAGGCAGGGACCGTCGGCCAGATAGTCAGCGGGATCGGCGTAGGAAAGGGCCACGTTTTCAATCTTCCCATCCTTATCGGGAACGCTCACCGAGACAATGCCCGCGCCAAGCGAAGAGAGAACCACGCTCGCCCCCGACTCGTTGGTGACGGTCACGAGAGTGATCTTCCCTACCTTGGAATCCACAATCTTTTCAGAAACTTTCATTTCAACGTCTCTTTGAGATTATTTCGCAGCCTCTTTCACGAGATGAGCGCCGTCGGAGATAACAACGTCATAGATCTGGGGCTCGTGGCCATATTTCTCATTGAAGCGGGTCGTCACCTCCTTCACGAACTTGTCGTGGAGATCGTTGGGAAGAAGGTTGATGGTGCAGCCTCCGAAGCCGCCGCCCATGATGCGGCTGCCGGTTACGCCCATTTCCTTGGCTACGTCGTTGAGGTAGTCGAGCTCCTCGCAGCTCACCTCATAGTCTTTCGAAAGGCCTTCGTGGGTCTCATACATCTTCTTGCCCACGGTTTCATAGTCGCCGGCATTGAGGGCGTCGCACACTGCGAGCACGCGCTCTTTCTCGCCGATCACGAATTTGGCGCGGAAATAATCCTCAGCGGAGATGTCGCCCTTGATGCTGTTGAGCTGCTCCATGGTGGCGTCGCGGAGGGTGTCGATGCCAAGACGCTTGGCCACTCTCTCGCAGGATTCGCGACGTTTGTTATAGGGAGAATCCTTGAGCTCGTGTTTCACTCTCGAATCAACGAGAACAAGACGGTAGTCTTTCGGATTGAAGGGGAAATATTCATATTCCATCGAACGGCAGTCAAGGCGCATCAGATTGCCCTCACGACCGAACACGCTGGCAAACTGGTCCATGATGCCGCAGTTCACGCCGCAGTAGTTGTGTTCGGTCGACTGGCCGATCTTGGCGAGCTCGAACTTGTCGATGCTGTTGCCGTTGTAGAGGTCGTTGAGTGCGAACGCGAAGCAGGATTCGAGAGCGGCCGATGAGCTCAGACCGGCACCCAAAGGAACGTTTCCGGCGAAAACGGCATCGAAGCCCTTCACCACGCCGCCTCTCTTCTGAATCTCGCGGCAAATGCCGAAGATGTAGCGGGCCCATGACTCTTTCGGTGCGTCCTCCTCATTGAGGCCGAACTCCACATATTCATTGATATCAATCGAGAACACACGCACTTTGTCGAGATTGTTGGGACGGATCTCTGCCATGATCACCTTGTCGATGGCGCCCGGGAACACGAAACCGCCGTTATAGTCGGTGTGCTCGCCGATGAGGTTGATACGTCCGGCGGAAGCATAGATGTTGCCTTCGCCTCCGAAGCGCTCTGAGAATTCATTCTCAATCTTTTTCTGCATTTCTTCAGTTGTCATGATTGTTGATTTTATTGGTTATACTGATTTTTTTCTCCTTGATTCATCTGGAAGCGCCTGCCGCGCGTCTCACAGGGATCTCCACCGTAGCCGGACGCAATCCCTTGGCCGAAACCGTAAATTTCAGTTTGCCCGGCTCCGTGCCCGATTGCACGATTGCCGTGGCAGCCCCCGAGAAGAGGTCGGTCTCCGGAAGGTGGAAGAGGCGCAGGCTGTTGGGATCGCCGTTGGCAGCCGCCCTGAATGTGCCGGCGCCACGGGTGCTGAATTTCACTGCCCGCTCGTCGGTGGGAACGATGTTGCCATCCTTGTCGGCCACCTGAACGGTGATATAGGCAAGGTCCTCGCCGTCGGCAGTCAGCTCCGTACGGTTGGCCGTGGCCACGAGATGATGGGGCTTGCCGGCAGTCCGGACCACCTTCTCGCCTGCCACCTTTCCATCAGCGGCGTAAGCCACCACTTTCAGTTCTCCCGGTTCATAAATCACGTTGTCCCACATCAGGCGGTAGCGCTCCATGTTGCTGCCGTCAAGCTTCTTTTCCCTGATTCCCTGGCTCTCGCCGTTGACGAAAAGTTCTGCCCGGGGGGAATCGGTGTAGACGAAGACCGGAGTCACCTCCCCTTCGCGTCCCTCCCAGTTCCAATGGGGGAGCACGTGGAGAGTGCGGTCGGCTCCGTTCCACTTCGAGCGATAGAGATAAAAGCGGTCTTTCGGAATGGAGGCGAGATCGATGATACCGAAATAGGAGCTGTGGCTGGGCCATGCGTCAGTATCATAGGGTGTGGGCTCACCGAGATAGTCAAATCCGGTCCATACGAACTGCCCCATGTTGTAGTCGAGATCATCGTCAACCGCGAAATCATCATCGGGGATATTGCTCCAGTAGCAATGCTCCACGTCGTAGCTGCTGCTCTGGTTCCCCTCGCGGGTCACGTTGGCCCCTTTCTCAACCGGGAAGAAATACTTCCCGCGTGAGGAAACCGTAGAGGCCGTTTCGGTTCCGAGAAGGATGTTCTGCGGAAGGAGCGGGAGCGCTTTATCATAGCGGTTCACTTTATAATTGAATCCCGGCACATCCACGGCGGCCGCGAAGCCGTTGGTGGTCACTGCGTCAAACTGATCCATGCCGCACGTCACCGGACGCGTCGGATCCTCGCGGTGTGCTATGTCCTGCAGGAAAGTGAGTTCGGAAATTCCGTCGGGTCCCCATTGCGAAGGCACCTCATTGCCGATCGACCACATAACGACCGACGGATTGTTGCGATAGTGACGCAACATGTTGACCATGTCCTTCTCGGCCCACTCGTTGAAGAGAGTGCCGTAGCCATTCTTACACTTCGGCCGGAAGCCCCAGTCGTCGAAAGGCTCCACCATCATCATGAATCCGAGTTCATCGCAGAGTTCCACGAGCTCCGGAGCCGGCATGTTGTGGGAGGTGCGGATCGCGTCGGCTCCCATATCCTTGAGAAGTTCAAGCTGATGGCGCAGGGCGGAAGTGTTGATGGCAGCCCCGAGCGGCCCGAGATCGTGATGGTTGCAGACCCCCTTGAATTTCCTTTTCTCGCCGTTCAGGAAGAATCCCTCCCCGTTTCTGACCTCCACACTGCGGATTCCGAAACGTGTGGAATAGGAATCCACTGTTTCCCCATCCTTCGTCACGGTTGTCTCCGCCGTGTAGAGCGAGGGGGTCTCGGGAGTCCATAGACTTGGCTCGCGCACGATGAAATTCTGTGCAAGCTTCTGGCCGGGATAAAATTTATAGTCGTGGGTGTCGGAAGCCACGGGTTTCCCTTCGGGATTCCTGATGACGGTGGTTAGGGTGACGGTCTCCCCCTTTGCCACCCCCTCCATCTCCGTGCGGAGATTCACTGTGGCATATTCCTCTGAAACGTAGGGCGTGGAGAGCTGCGTGCCCCATATCGGGATATGCACGCGGTTGCGGTCGATCAGATGCACGTTGCGGTAGAGGCCGGCTCCGGGATACCATCTCGAGGATTCCGGAAGATTCTCAAGCGAAACCTCCACCGTGTTCTTTCCGGGGCGCACCACTCCCGCCAGATCTGCATAGAAAGAATTGTAACCGTAGGGCCAGTAGACAACGTGGCGGCCGTTGACGAAGACATTGGCATGGCTCATCGCTCCGTCAAAAAGCAGGGCGATGGAGCGGCCCGCAGTGTCGGCAACATTGAAAGTGGTCTTATAGAATCCTTTCCCCACGTATGGGAGACCGCCGGTGCGTCCGGTTTTCCAAGATTCCTTTGTCTCTCCGTTCTGCGACACCGCTACGTTCTGAAGATCATATTCTCTGTCGAAAGGGCCGTAGATCGCCCAATCGTGGGGAACCGTGACTGTTTTCCACTTGGTGCTGTCGGAAGAGAACTGCCAGCTCTTAAGCAATGTCTCGGTGCGTGGGGCCGCTCCGAGCGGCAGGCAGGCAGCCGACGCAAGGGCCATGACGAGTAATTTCTTCATGTTGGGGATTGGAATATTATTTAAGTTTCACAAAGGTAAAAAATGATTGGCTTTTTTCCAAGAAGAGTCTCAAAAAAAATTTATCACCTCCTGTTTCCCCGTCAGTTTTTGAAATGGGGATGATGCTCCATCAGCTCGCGCCTGAGATGGCTTCTGTCAAGATGGAGATAGAGCTCCGTGGTGGCTATGCTCTCATGGCCGAGCATCTCCTGGATTGCCCTGAGATTGGCGCCCCCTTCGAGAAGATGGGTGGCGAAGGAATGACGAAGGGTGTGGGGGCTCACCTTCTTGGGGATTCCGGCCGCGGCAGCCAGATCCCGGATGATATAAAACACCATCACGCGCGTCATCTGCGCGCCTCGACGGTTGAGAAACAGGATATCCCCCGCCCCGGGCTTGATGGTCTGGTGGTTTCTGATTTCGAGATAGTCTCTGATGAGTTCCACCGACACGGGCGACATGGGCACCATCCTCTGCTTGCTTCCCTTCCCCTCCACGATCATCACCTGCCCGTCGAGATCCATGCGCGACAGCCTAACGTCCACCAGCTCCGAAACCCGGAGTCCGGAGCCATAGAGAGTCTCGATGATGGCATGGTTTCTCGGAGTTTCCTCCTTATCCGGAGGTAGCGCTCCCACCATGGCGTCGATCTCCTCAACCGTCAGGACGTCCGGAAGATGCTGCCCGAGGCGCGGCGACTCAAGGAGATCGGAAGGATCGGAAGGGAGGAAACCGTCGAGCGTGAGGAAACGGCAGAATGCCCTCACCCCAGCAAGCACCCGCGCCTGCGAGCGTGGAGAGATTCCCATGTCATGAAGCGTAGCCAGGAAACTATGGAGAAGTTCAGGAGTGAGATGGTCCACACATTCTCCCGATTCTTCAAGAAACGTCAGCAGATGTCCGGTGTCGTTAAGATAGGCCGAGGCGGTGTTCTGCGAGAGGCTTCTTTCAAGGATCAGATGTGCCTCAAATCTATCCTGCAGCCTCTTATTGTCGGAAGCGTCTTTTCCCATCGGGCGTCAGAATCTCATGTCATATTTCACGAAAGCCATTTCCCTGCGTCCCGAGGCAATGATGATCCGCTTCCCGTCGAAGAGAAGTCCCTCGGCCCGGGGGGTCGTGAGGGTCTGGCGGAGCCGGTCGCCAGGATCAAGCGCCATCACTATAGCATTCGCCTTCAGCCACCGCGACGCATTGTCGCAGCTTCCGTTTCCCCGGAGAAGGAGAATGTCGTCGCCACGCGGCGACTCCGCATCCGAAACGATCACCACCGGAGCACCGGCAGCCTCGGCGGCCACTTCAAGCCACACCGGAGGCACCGTTTCAGCCACTACCCTGCGGGCGCCGGCCGTTGCCGCAAGCCGCAGCAGCAGACGCGCGTCCTTACGCTTTGTCTGGCCATAGTTCTCACCTGCGGGGAGTGTTTCCTCGATGGCATCATATCCGTAGTAGCCATATCCCCGCGAGGGATGGAGCGCCAGCCTAACCAGCCGGTAGGCATAGGGGGAGTGGACGCCATATCCCTTTGTATGGCGCCAGCGACGGTAGGCCAGTATGATGCGCGACCCGAAAGCCATCAGTTCCTATCCTGATCAAGTTTCCGATGAACTTGCGAGAGTTCATCAATACCGCCAACGAAATCATCTCCAGTTGCGGGATGACCAAATATATTTGATATAGCCATAGATTGGTTCATTTTGAAATTTGTGCGCAAATATACGCAATATAATTATACCTATTGTTATAATTAAGGATTTTTATTTTTTTATATGTATACTCATTTAGAGCGTTACCCACCAGCCGATTGTTGCCATACCTATCTCCCCGCCAAAGAGAGAGGTCTGAGCATTATTACAGATGTCATTTTTCTGATTCCAATTGGTCTGAAAGATGGATTATTTTGTTAATCCAATTATTAAAGTGAGCACACTTTTCTCTGATAACAGGCAGCGTGATTGCAACAGTTATTGACACGCCACTGCGAACTTTATTGTAAGTGTAGTGTGGAAGCAGGCAGTTAATGATTCGTTTGCTTGGCGCTGTTTCCGGTTTATGGTTGATTAGCTCCGGGTCTCCAATCACATCGGTTTGTGCCTTTAGTCTCTCGATATTCTTGAGTGAATTCGGATAGTCAAGTTTCAGAGACATTATATCGGTAAATAGCAACGCCTCAAATTCATGCAGTTGAATATATGGAATGAAAATACGCCGGTTTATCTCTGCTCCGAAAGCTTGCTCAAGAGCCTCGACTTGTGCCCGGGCTCCATTATGGCGCATGGCTTCCGCATATCCAGCAAAATCATTGGGTAAGGCATAGAAATCAAACATGGTGGTGATGATGTTGGTTTCGTTGCTGTTTCTGCGAATGGAAGCAAAGATTCTGTCCAGATCGTTGATCACCTGCTGATGGCTAATAATGCCACCACTCGTTCCCTTCTTTCGTGATGTTTGAAGGATAATAGGTTTGACGTAGATGTTTTGAGCACAGAAGAATGGGCCGAGCACTTTTGACGAAAAGTTTGATTCCGTTGGACCTTCGCAGAGAATGGTCAATCTGCAATTCTTCATGCCGGGCGTCCTCCTATGATATTTTTATCCCAAAGTTCGCTCAGTGTGTATTCATTGAGCCATTCTTTATAATCTTCCGAATTGAGTTTTCGCGCAATGGAACTTTGAGATATAGCATCGCGTTCAATTATTGTGACATCATCCGCTGAGAATCCGTCAATAATTGCCGGAGATTGGGTCGCAACTATAATCTGAGCGTGGAGCGATGCATCTTTGATCATCTCTGTAAGTTGATCAATTGCATACGGATGTAGTCCCAACTCCGGCTCGTCGATAATGATTACGTAGGGCATAGTTTCTTCCGGCTGCAGAAGGAGTGTCGCTAATGCAATAAAGCGGATTGACCCGTCTGAGAACTGATGGGAGGATAATACGTAGTCGTTAGGAGAAACATCGGTCCATTTTAAAGAGATATAGTTTCTCTCCGGTTCCAGATAAAAATCCCTGAACTGTGGCACAACTTCGCGCACATAGCTGACTATCCGGTTATATGATTCCGGATAGTTATGCTTTAGGTAATAAAGGAAGGATGCAAGATTATTAGCTTCCGACTGAAGATAGTGAGCGGATTCAACGGTTGATGCCAATCTCATTGGGGCTGATGAGGATGAGTCGCTGAATTGATACACCTTACATCCAGCCACAAGGCGGAGAACAGACTTCTCGGCACTTCCGGTGGCGGAAACAAGAGCCGACTCATTGAAATCTGATTTTAATTGTTTAACACCTTGCTTGTTTGATTCGGATTTCTTATTTTTCCAGCGGATCTCTTCTGAAGCCACGATGAGTCTATTGGGAACGGCATTGGCAAGACAGAAAGAGTAAATGTCATAGCAATTGTTCCCGTTAAATCGCAAAGTGGCACTTAAAGCCGGAGTTTTCTTTGCCCCATAATGCAAAAAGAATTCACTGGTGCCATATTGTGCGACATATTGCTGAAACGCTCCGGTCGACATATAGCTCAGCATCTTAAAGAAACTGACAATGTTGCTCTTTCCGGCACCGTTTGCTCCGAGAAGAATATTGACATCTCCGAATTGCAGTTTTAGGGGGGTGTCGTATGCAATTGACCTGAAGCCCCGGAGCTCCATCTCTGCTAATTTTTTAGTCGGACGTCTCATGTCAGAGTTTTTCTTCACGTTCCGCCACCGGTGTCTTTATGAAGAGATGGATCACCCAGAGGATAGCCGAAATGAGACACAGCGCCAGAATGCCGAACACCGACACCATCGAGAGCGTATGGGTGGCCTTGACACTCGCCGGGTCAAACACAAACTCCACTTTGTGGGAGCCGGCAGGAAGCTGGATGGCACGCAAAACGTAGTTCACCCGGCCGATCTCCACCGGTTTTCCATCGACGGTGGCCTCCCAGCCCCATGGGAAAAAGACTTCGCTGAAGACGGCGAGGCCGCCATTGGCCGACTGTGCATGATACGTCAGGCGGTTCGGGGCGTAAGTGGTCTCGAAGATTGTGTCGCCGGGGAGCTTCGCCTTGGCCTCGCCGAGAACTTGCCTGAAGCTTTTGTCGGCCACGGCATATTTTGCGGCGCGGATGCTGTCGAGAGCCATCATCTCCTGGGCCGGCGAATCCACGTAGACGAGCGAGTCAACGATCCAGGCGTTGCCCAGGGCGTCCGGATTGGCCATGTAGGAGTTGCCGTTCAGGAAATAGCGGGCGTTGAGCATATTGAGCACCTCCGGATTCATCTTCTTGATCTGATGTTCCAGAAGGTCGTTGTAGCGTGTGAGCTTAGCTGCATGATAGCCGCCGATGGTCTTGTGGAAGAAAGATGAGCGGGCATCCATGAGGCCTTGCGTGTCCATCACCCTGTAGTTCATCGCCGTGTCGGCAAGGATGGCGCGGTCGGCGTCAGTCATCTGAAAGGCTGTCTCCATAGCCACGGGGGTCGTGAAGCTCTCCGAGCTCACATATCGCTTGTTGAGCGGGAAGAGATCGATGAGCGCAACCGCCGTGAGGCAACCCACGAAGAGGGCGTTTCCACTGAATGCTTTCTTAAACCATAGCATCATCACCCCGAAACCGAGCGCGATGAAGATGAACGACCGCAGACAGTCGGCCTGAACAAGGCTGTAGCGAGTCTGCCGGATAGCGTCCCACACGGGCGCATAGTCAGGATTGGTGAAGACTCCCGCCTGAGTGAGCTGCTCCACTTCCGAAGCCGAGAAGGGAGCGCCGAAAAGGGAGGGCACCATCCACCCGGCCAGACAGACGCCTGCTCCGGCCGCGAAGACTCCGTAGAAAGTCCATTTGTTTCTCTCGAAGAAGTCGGGGGTCTGAAGGATCTTGCGGATGCAGAGAGCTGCAAGAAACGGCACGCAGAACTCCACGATCACCAGGATGCTGGCGACAGCCCGGAATTTATTGTAGCCGGGAAAAGAATCTATGAAGAAATCCGTCAGGGGCGCGAAATTATGTCCCCACGAGAGGAGAATCGAAAGCACCGACGCTATGAAGAGCGCCCATTTCAGCGGCCCGCCGACCACAAAGAGAGCCAGCACTGCCAGCAGAAGCACAAACGCTCCCACGTAAACAGGGCCGTTTGTCATCGGCTGATCGCCGAAATACTGCGGAAACTGCCCCATCAGCTGCCTGATCTCGTTTGAGACATAGAGCTCGTCGGCCTTCTCGGTCTGATCGACTGAGAGCAGGCGGGTCTGCCCCGCCACCGGTTTGATCGTGGCCCCTCCCTTCACATTGGGGATCAGGAGTGAAAACGTTTCGTCGAGCCCATAGCTCCATGCCGTGATGGCATCCTTGTCCATTCCCTGAGCCGGAGCCTGCGAGGAATCGGCGATATCCGTGGCCTTCCCTCTGACAGTCTCCTTGGAATATTCGTAGGAACTGTAGAGACTCGGCGAATTGGCGCCAACCGCCAGTCCGCCGGCCAGCAGACAGCAGAGCGTGGCTATCGTCCAGCGCTTCATCAGGCGCTTACGGATGGAAGTGTAGAGCCAAGCCAGCACAAGAAGCACTATCACCATCGCGAAATAATAGCTCATCTGCGGATGGTTGCTGTGGAGCTGAAGCGCTCCGAAAATAGCCCCCAGGGCTGTTCCCGCCAGATATTTCCCTCTGTAGCATAAGGCAATGCCGCCGATCGTCGGAGGGATATAGGCGAGTGTGGCGAATTTCCAGATATGGCCGGCCCCGATAAGGATTATGAAATAGGAGGAGAATCCCCATGCCACGGCGGCAAAGAGCGCCGTATACCATCTGAACCTGAAGCAGAGAGCCATGATGAAGAAACCGAGCATCATCGCAAACAGGAGGTTGGCCGGAGCCGGAAGCCAGAGAGAGAAGGCTCTCCCGGCGAAAGTCAGCACCTTATTGGCCGGGTAAGAGGGAGCAATCTGGAAATTAGGCATTCCGGAAAACAGGGAGTTGGTCCAGCGGGTCGTCTCCCCCGTGGCCTCATGGAAAGCCTTCCCTTCCTGCCCGTTGGCGATTCCCTGCATGGTGTCATGCTGCTGGAGCACGTTCCCCTCCACATCGTCGGGGAAGAAAAACATGAAGGCCACTACCGCCAGAAGCAGAGCAGCCAAAAAAGAATAGATATAAGTTTTTTTCATCGGCACTGGAGTATCGGGGTCACTTCTTCCCCTGTGTCTGGATATAGATCTGACGGTTCATGCTCTGTTCCAAAGAGATGAGGGTCTCCGTCTCTGTCACGCCGGGGATGTGCTGGATCTGGTCGTTGAGCAGCTCCATCAGATGCTGGTTGTCCTGCGCATAAACCTTGATGAGCATTGAATAGGGGCCCGTGGTGTAGTGACATTCCACCACCTCCGGGATCTTCTCAAGCTCCTTAACCACATTGCGATACATCGAGCCCTTCTCCAGGCTGACGCCGATATATGTGCACGTATTGTAGCCCAGCGACTTGGGATTCACGGTATAGCCTGACCCCGTGATCACCTTCATCTCGATCAGACGCTGGATCCGCTGATGTATCGCGGCTCTTGAAACCCCACATTCCACCGCCACGTCTTTCGAGGCGATGCGGGCATTCTTCATTATTATATTCAGGATTTTTCTGTCAAGGTTGTCTATGCGGTCCATGGTTGGTTTAAGATTGTGACGTGCGACGGCCTCTCCAGACGTCCCCACGTCGGTAATGATAGCGCAAATTTATCAATTAATTCACACTTATGCAATTTTTACCATCAAATTTTGTCATTTTGTAATCCGCAACACTCCCCTACAGCACGGCAGCCACCCGCCTGATCGCAGCAAGACGCGCCATCTCTCTTCTTCCAACACCTCCTCCGTATGGAGGGATTTTGCGGGAGAAGATCATTCTCAGCGGAGACGGAACCAATTGAAATCCGCAACCCCGCCTTTCCCTTCGTCGGTGAGGGAATAATTGAAAAGGGCGAAACGGTTGGCCGTCCAGGGCAACCCGAGCCCCATTTCGAGAGTATTCCCTATCGGAATGAACTTGCGGCCATCCCGGCTATAGCTGAAACTTGCCGCGAAACCATCGTCGGTTGCATGAGCCCGGAGCCATATCTTCTTCCCTTGGAAACGCCCACCGGTTTCAATGGTCTCTCCATCGTTGACCATCACCACTTCACGCCGCCCATCCTCCTGCCTGACGCCAACAAAGGCGTAGGGAAACTCGAAAATGCCGAATCCCGCAATATTCCCATCCTTGAGCCCGGAGATGTCGAGCTCGACAGTAGCCTCCGATTCCGGGCCGGCCACACGTTGCGTGAGCGTGTTGCGTGCATCCTTAAGCGTCGTTGCCTTCCCCGCTTTCAGGCGCAGATGCCCTTTTCTCTCCGACATCGACCATGACGCGTTGTCGGGATTGTGGTTCCACTGCCATTGCAATCCGGGAACTGAGGAATTAAACTCATCAGACGTTGCGGGAGTCTTCGCCGGATAAACATTCCCGACATCCGGCTTCCTATATGTCACAACGTCTTTCCCTCCTGCTCCCAGCATCGGCCATCCATCCTCCCAGCTGACAGGCACAAGATTGACCGAGCGCCCGATCGGCCCACGGTCCTGCATGATGACAAACCACCAGTCGCCATTCTCAAGCTCCACCATGCCCCCCTGGTGCAGACCGTTGGGAGGATAAGAGATGGAATCATCCATGATGACCTTCGATTCGTAGGGGCCGAAAATATTGTCCGACCGCAGACACATCTGCCACCCTTCGGTGCCTCCGGCAGGACACGTGACGTAATACATCCCGTCTTTCTTATAGACGTGTGAACCCTCCATCCCTCCTGTGCGCGTTCCCGAAAGATCCGAAACTGTCTTGTCCCAGATGAGTGTAGGCTCCCCCTTCACCGATTTCATGTCAGCCTCGAGTTCCGTGACGTAAAGATGATGCTGCCCATGAACCACGTAGATCCGTCCGTCATCATCAATCAGCACTCCCGGATCATACATATATTCCGGGAAAATGGTGCGCGTCCATGGACCCTCCGGCCGCTCTGCCTCGCAAACGGAGAAATGGCCCGTGTCGCGTCCCCAGCCGTAGGGAGTGCAGAAAAACACGTAGAATTTGCCGTCATGATGGCGGATGCAGCTCGCCCAGGAGCCATTGAGATAGAGCTGGCCCCCCTCCATGTCGTAGCGGGGATCCTCGTCATAACGATCAACAGCATATCCGGCCATCTCCCAGTTGACCAGGTCTTTCGACTTTAGGATAGGACATCCCGGAACGTAATGCATGCTTGTGGTGACCATATAGAAGTCTTCGCCCACCCTGATCACGTCGGGATCAGGCCAGTCGCCCCAGAGAATCGGATTAGTAAAGGTGCCGTCGCCATTGTCGGCTTTCCACGGGCCCCGCCGGTTGGAGCCATGGGTCTCTGCGCCGAGCAGCAGAAGGGAAAGAACCAGTAATAACGTCTTATTTCGCATATTGCATTCAAAAGAGTGATTTCTCCTGCAAAAATAGCGAATAGCATTAAAAAAAACAAACGCCGGAAGCTGGAATCTTCATGGAATCAGTAGAGGCGGATTCTCAGGAGCTCCCAGAGCAGCCATGCCATCCTGTCGCGTCGCGACAGGCGCTCAAGAAGACTTGTCTTCTCCACACTCACCGCTCCATATTCACGCTGTTCCTCCGGGATCCCCTCGCCCCAGGCACTGATACTCACCTCCACACGATATCTCCCCTCTCTGTCAGGAGTGGCAGAAATGGCTTTTACCCTTGCGCTCGGATCGATCCTTCCCTCAAACACGATCTCCTGACCCTCCCGGAGCTTATCACGCTCCTTTGCGCTCACATAGCAATAGCCCTGAGAACGGGGGGCCCTCTCTGAGCTAATGATGTCGAAAAGCATCTCATCCTCCATCCGCCAGCCCCAGGAATGCATTTCGGGATTGCGGTCTACCACCCTCCCGGCAATGGGAGCCACCACCGTGTCAATACTGCCGTCGAATCTGGCATAGATCATCACCGTATCCCCCTCATTCACCATCGATCCGAAAGGGCTCACCATCCTGATGATCGAGCCATGCGCCCGGGCTCTCACTCCTCTGTAGAGCGACATGGATGCCGTCACGATCTCGATATCCACATGATCCTCCACTTTCACAAACCACAATACGGTCGCCAACCCCATCAGGATCCCAGCCGTCAAGATCACTATTTTCACATTTTTCCTTTTCATCATTCCGCTAGTCTATAAATTTCATCCAATACTAATGGCATTGTATATTATCCATGTATAGGCCATCCGATCAGATGACGGAGGATGGAGACTCCGGGCTCGTAGGGAGAGGGTATGAGCGTCACGGCAGCGATGACCGCTGCTGACAGTATCACCAGCACCGCCACCGTGGCCCATACGAGTCCGCGGGGAATGTCGCCGAGCACCTCCCTCATCTTCTCCGACCTCAGCTCTATGCCGTTGAGCCTGTCGCGGCGTGATGTCTCCGTCACTTTGTCCTTTCCGTTTTCCATCAATCTTCAATCATCAATCATCAACCAAATTATTTTCCAGCTGGTTGCGCACCAGGGTGAAATATGCGCCGCGACGCTCCGTCAGCTCCTCATGCGTGCCATGCTCGGCAACCCTGCCATCCTCCATGACGATGATGTTGTCGGCATCCCTGACCGTCGAGAGGCGGTGGGCCACCACAACCACCGTCCGTCCGCGGAAGAACTCCGCCAGATTCTCCACGATCCGGCGCTCGTTGCGCGCGTCGAGCGAGTTCGTGGCCTCGTCGAGGAAGAGGAAATCGGGATCCTTGTAGACGGCGCGGGCTATCAGGATCCTCTGCTTCTGCCCCTGGCTGAGCCCGAGCCCGTCGCGCCCTATGATGGTGTTGTATCTGAGCGGGAGGGTCTCTATGAATTCATGGACGCAGGCCACCCTGGCGGCCATCTCCAGCCGGCGCGTGTCCACCGGGCCGTCGGCAACGGCGATGTTGCGGGCCACTGACTCAGAGAAGATGACCCCGTCCTGCATCACCACCCCGCACCTGCCGCGCCACCAACCGAGGCTGTAGTCCTGCAGGGGGGCGCCGGACACCGTCAGCGATCCGGACCGCAGCGGATAGTAGCCCAGCATGAGCCTGATGAGCGTGGTCTTGCCACACCCCGACGCCCCGACGATGGCCGTCAGCTTCCCCTCCGGCACGCTGAACGACACCCCGGAGATCGTGTCGGAGAGGGCATGGGGGTTATAGCGGAAATGCACGTCGCCAAGCTCTATCTCACGCCGCGGTCCGGCGTAGGCGGTCAGCCCTCCCTGCGGGCTCTCCTCGTTCTCGGCCTCGTGGACCTCGTTGATGCGTTCGAGGGATATGCGCACGTCCTGAAGCGAATAGATGAAGCCCATGATCTGAGACACCGGAGAGCTAAGCTGACCGGCGATATACTGGATGGCGAGCATCGTGCCGAAGGTTATCTCGCCGTTCACAACCGACGTGGCCGCCACTACAGTTATCACGGCGTTGCGGATCTCGTTGATGAAGAGGCTGCCGGATTCCTGCACCTGCTGCAGCTTCATCGACTTCATGCCCAGCCGGAACATGTCGGCCTGAACGTCTTCCCATTCCCAGCGCCGCCGTTGCCCGCAGTCCTGCAGCTTGATCTCCTGCATCGAGGTCAGGAACTGGTAGGTGCGGTTGTTGTTGCGGGCGTTGAGCTCGAAGCACTCGTAGTCGAGGATCTTGCGGCGCCGCAGGAACCGCAGCGTCCAGAGGGCGTAGACCACGCTTGCGGCGCAGAAGATCAGGAACACCGGACGGCTGTAGATCACGAGCACAACACCGAAGACCGTGAAGTTGAAGAGGGTGTAGACGATCCCGAGGATTTGCCCGGTCAGGAACGACTGCACCCTGCCGTGGTCGCCCATCCGCTGCATGAGGTCGCCGAGGAGCTTGGTGTCGAAAAACGACATCGGCAGCCTCAGGAGCTTGATGAAGAAATCGCTCACGATGGAGATGTTGACGCGCATCGAGATGTGCATCATCAGCCAGGACCGGGTGTAGTTGGCCGCCGTACGCCCGAACACTATCATGAGCTCGCCAAGCAGCATGAGCCAGATGAAGCGGATGTCGCGTCCGTTGATGCCGATGTCCACGATGGCCTGGGTCATGAAGGGGAAGATGAGCTGAAGCAGCGACCCCAGGATGAGCCCGGCGAAGATGAGACCGAAATAGCGCCGGTAGGTCATGACGTAGCGCAGCAGGAACCTCAGGGAGCGTTTCTCGGGGGAGGCATGGATCTCGGTGGTGGCGAACCGTTCCCCGGGCTCGAGGAACATCGCGATCCCCTTCTCCTTCCCTCCGGAGCATGTCGAGAGGAAACCCTTCTCCATCTCCTCGCGCGTGTAGGATGTCTTCCCCTTTGCGGGGTCGGCCACGAAGAAGCGTCCGCGCGAGGGGGAGATGTCGTGGAGCACCACGAAATGGTCCTGCCTCCAGTGCAGTATGCACGGGAGTGCGTCGCGGTCTATGTCGTCGAGCGCGATACGGGCCGTCAGCGTCTCCAGGCCAACGTCAGAGGCGGCATGGCTGATGCCGAGCATCGACACTCCCTCGTTCGTGGGATGGCAGTAGCGTTCGAGCGTGCCCAGGGAATATGCCCTGCCGAAGTGGCGGCAGATCATCGCCAGACATGCCACCCCGCAACCCATAGCGTCTTTCTGCAGCACGAAGGGGAATCTTGCCCGGGAGATCAGTCGCTTCATGTCTGTGGAATTTTCTGGAAGACGAGGATGTTGCGCCGGTGGGTGTCGGAATAGCAGCGGGAGCGGGCCATGTCGGTGGCCACCTCGTTGAGCACGAAGTCGCCACATCCGGTGATGAGGCGGCTCACCGTCTCCGGGTCATGCGGATTCCTCACACCCTCGCGGAACCGGTCCGAGCCCCAGGAAACCACAAGATAGCGCGCGGTGTTCACCCTGAGGTTGCGGATCACCGTGGCCTCTCGCTCAGCCGGGATATACTCCCCCACTGACGTGAACAGGAGCAGATCGAACGGTGTGTCGGCCTCGGCCTCCTCCGAGAGGTCGGCCTGCGCGAAGCATCCGGCATCCCTGCCTCCGGTCATCATGCGCCCAAGTTCCTCAACGTTGGGATTCAGGTCATAGCCCACGGCATCGATCCCCTTCTCCCTGAGGTTGGCAACATACCAACCGGGGCCGCACCCGAAGTCGCAGACGGTGCGCAGCTTCCGGTCGCGGCAGAAGTCGGCCAGCCATGACGAGAGTCCGTTGTCGTACTCGTAGCCACGGAGGATCGTGTCGCATCTTGCACCGGCTTCCGAGAACTGAGGCTGAGGACGGGGTTCAACGAGCAGCTTTTGGTCGATGAGATCCATCGCCGGCAGGCTCTGCGGATATTCCATCTTGCGGGTGAAGAAGGCATGGGGATTGCGGAAAAGGAGATGGAAATGCTCTTCTGTTATGTTCTGGGGGGAATCGTCAAGACCGTCATAACGCCAGATGACGTTGCGGCAGTTGTTTTTCCCCATAACTCCTCCTGCCATAGGGGAATTCAGAATCACGGTCGGGATATAGATCTCCTCCGGGATATAGGTGTGTCGCATGCGCCGGTAGAAGCGCGGATGACGGCGCGTGTAGTCCACGATGTATTTCGCCAGTTCCCGGGAGATGGAGAACCAGGCGGATCCTCCGTAGAGATGGTCGAAGGTGTCGGGGAGGCGGCGCTTGAGTCCATGACGCTTCTGCCACCATACGAATCTCCACATCCTCGCCCTCCCCTCCTTGCCGCGCACGTCCATCAGGTCGGCGGGGAAGAAATACTGCACGCGCAGGAACGTGTTGCCGTCCGTGATCGGAACCGGAAGATGGTTGCAGTTGATGAAGCCCTTGTATTGGGTGCGTGAGAAATATGAGATGAAGTCAGGGAGAGGCTGGAGAGGATAGTCCTGGCCGCTGATGAGGTGGAAATAGCCGGCATTCCCCATCTTGAGGGCGAGCTTCAGCAGCAGCATCTCCACGCGGAGGATGCTGTAGCCCCCCCACAGGACGCGATAGCGTGAGACCACCGCCTTCACTCCAGGGAGCGAGCGGAGCTCCTCCTTCTCTTCCCGGGTGATCTCGCTGCGGCGGTCTATGTGGATATAGATTTCACATTCACCGCGGAAATATCCGATCAGCCTATTCAGCTGCTCCGGATTTTTGTGAGCCACAATCAGTATAGCCTGTTTCATTGTTTATCTTTTTTTACCTCTCCTCAGAAATTCCCTGCTCGTATGCCTTGATGCTCTTTCCTCCCCAGAAACGGTAGGTAAGGGTGAATTCTATTTTGTTTCGCTCCCAATACGGTGAGTAAGAATTACTCCGGTAGATTCCGGCAATGTCCTTCATGGTTCGAGTGTATCCTTTTTCAAAAAGCCGGAAGAAACTTCCGTAGACAAGAGACAACTGCAGCTTCTTGCCACAAAGGAATTTTGATAGTGTAATATATGGGTTCTCAATGAATTTTTTTGATATCTCCTGGGGTGAAGGAGTAGTATTTCTGATCAAAACGTATGTAACCCATACTCCAAGGCCATATCGGTTATTGTTGTATCTGCCGGTCATCGATATCCTGTGTTGATAGCCTGAGTTCCCTTCTCCAAATGCTGATGTCTCCGAGCGTTCAATACGGTAGCTCGCATTCCCCGAGAAACCCTTGCCGAATCTGTGTGAATAGGTCACCTGTCCCCAAAGGCTGTGGGCTTCCCCGTTGTATGGTCTGTAGGCAAGATATCTGCCGTATTCCCCGTTAGGAAGCATCCCCTCTTCGATACTGCCTATAGTGAACATGGCATCCGGATTAGTCGAGTATCCACCACGGATATTCAAGCTGTTGAAGAGATTCACCTGCAAGCTAAGATTATGCATAACCGTGGATTTTAGGGAAGGGTTGCCTCCCCACCAGATATAAGGGTCGGAGAAATATCCCCAGTCTGCCACCATATCCTGACTGGGATACTGCGAGTAGACGCCATAATCGAATCTTGCCCAGAATTTTCTGGAGATATTGTAATAGATGAATCCGTTGGCGCCGAAAGGCGTCTGATTAAAAGATTTGCCCGAACCCTCGGAATGTATGAACTCTACGAATGGAGTGAGGCTGATCCTGACTTTTGTCCCGATTGGCTGGGTCACCCCCGCATAGATTTTATGCCGGATATAACGGTTGCTGCTTATAAAATCTCCCGTGATGCTGTTGTGCTGGGTATAGTCCTTATACGTTAGATTATATCCCCCGAAAACCGAGGTGTTTCTGCCTATTATTGTGTTGGCGCTGGCGTTATAGGTGAGAAGATTAAGCCTGTTTCTCACATTATAGTCTATTCTTATGTCTCCTTGGTTAATTCCTCCGTCCGTATGCGTATTGTCAATGGAATACTGGAGGTTGGTATTGAATTTAACCCGATTTACATAATTCCTGTAGAAAATGGATGCGGAATGACGGTTTATGATGTCATGCCTGTTCGCGATATAGGGAGTACTCATTCCATCCGGATGGGAAGAGTCGCGGATGAACTTCTCATATTCACCGTTTAAGTCGGAAGGGGTGTATGTGTAGGAATATTGTAGGGAAAGCGTGCTTTTCGGCCTGAACTGATAGTCGGCCATCATTCTGGCATTGACGCTCTTTGTCAAGTTGTCAATCATTTTGTTATTTCCCGGAAGGCGTTGTGTGGTCTCCGACATTCCGTCGAATTCAAAATCCCGGCTGTCCTCGAAGTCATGACCGGTGTGGGTCCAATACAGGTTTGCCTTAGCATAAAGGGTCAGCTTGTTCTTGGTATAGTAAGCGTAGGAGGAAGGATTTAAAGTGGCTATCCCTTTTCGGGCTTCATTATTGAAATATTGGTTGTAGAGACCATAAATATTCCCCTCATATCCTTCATAATTCGGTCTGGTCTTTATATTGATGAGATAGTCATAACCGGAATATTCCCCCTGTGGCTGAGCCACGATGACTATCTTGTCAAACTTTATGTTATTGAGCTCATAAATCATGGTTTTGGATTTGGGCACACTATCCATCAGGAGTATAAAATTTTCGGAACCGTTGTATTTTACTCCGGAACTCGGCTCATAGAAGAACCCGGGGATATTGCCGAGCATCTGTTCGGTGGTGACGGTTCCTTTCCTCATGCTTTTAGTGATGTTGATGACTGTATTCTCCCCTTCCTGCTTGATGTTGGAGGATTCGACCACAATCTCCTTGAGCTTTTTCCCTTTTTCTTTACTTATAGTATCTGAAATTTCAATAGCATAGGTTGGAATATCTACAAGGAATATAGAAATAAGAACGTATAGTAACAATAGACATTTATAATTCATAATCCGATCGTGTTTTTAATAATTTTAATAAGGTAAAAATAGCATGATTCTATAACGGGTCGCCCACTTTTATGAATGCAGGCGACCCGCATTAATTTGGACGATTCGGAAAAAATTAATCATCCAAGGGCTTTACATCCATCCGAACTGACCGATGATGCTATTACCCCCGGCACCTTTCTCCTTACACTTGCAATTGTCTCCACAGCAGCATACTCCGCCACCGCCATCGCAGGCCTCGCCTCCTTCTCCACACTTGCAATCATCGCCGCAGCTGCAACCATCACATGTATTACCACCATCGCATGTATTACCGCCACCACATGAATTGCACCCATCTCCAGAATTGGTGGGAGGCGGAGGGGGGCATGGACAGTACGTTTTGCAGAAAAAGTTTGTATCCTCAGTTTCTGCTCCAGTACCTCCGAGAATCTGGATTTTCTCCAGTTCTTCCAACAGATCATCTGACGGAACGCTCGTATTGAGCTTCTTTAGTTTTCCCATAAGGTATAATTTAGGGAGTTAATAAATGAAATATTTAACACTCTGGGCAGATAGAAAATATCTGACCATTTTTTATCATGTGAGTAGAGTATAATCATTCAATCTAGTCCTGTAAATTGATGAATATATTCTTCGATTTTTCCATCAGGATCGTATTCCTTACATCTGATATCTCCGTATTCCCTTATCATAGTATCGATGGTGGCTGGACACGGCCCATAACATAATGGGAAATGTTTGCACCTACTGCATACGCTACCTTCATAAAGAGGAGGAATTTTCTCAAATTCAAACCTATCTGTCCTGATAATCCTGCCTACTTCGTCAATATATCCCTTGGATTCCTTTATCTCAGAGTTATCGCATTTGATTATGCCTCCGTCCGGTGTAACACAAGTATAATGCTTTTGATTAACATAACACATTCCTAATCCAGAATCTCCAATTATGAAACCACTTGTCCTGGCATTTGAAACAAGTTTCTTAACTTCTTTATTATCTATGGAGGCAGGATTAACTTGCCATATTTTACGCGGAAGAAATGTAATTTTTCCACGCAGATGAGATGGGATTTCTCCAATAATACCCTCTATGATTTTATCTGCATGTAAGTTCTTTTCAGAATAGTTGATGCGAAGAACACATTGAGCCTCAGGAATAAGTTCAACAATAAGACGAATATTATTAAGAGCTATCTTATAAGAATTTTTTCCTTTAAGTTTTTTTGTTTCATTATGAGATTTCTCATCACCGTCAATGGTAATCTGATAGTTCCATACACACAATTCACGCAAACGCTTTATCTTCTCCAAGCTCATTAAAGTGCTATTAGTTGTTATACCAGAAGAAAATGTGATATTATGCTCTTCGCAATACTTCATAGCAAACGAGTTCAATTCCTCGATCCTGTTGAATCCTAACATTGGTTCTCCTCCGAACCAACTGATGTGCAGACGTTTGACATTAGGATTTTCCTTAAGATAGAGAGGTATATGTTTCTTTAATCTCTCCATAAGGCCATCATTCATTTTTAAGTTCTGGTGTTCTTGAATACAATACCAACACCTGAGGTTACATGAATAGGTGGGAAACAGGAGTAACATGTATAAGTCCGGCCTACGTAATTCCTCGTATTTCTTCCTGACAATTTCTTTCTCGTCTGTATTGTCATTCAGAATAAATCCTTCATTTTGTAGTCTAATCATGAATGTCTTGTATTGGGCATATGCCTCATCGGTCGGATTATCTATGATTCTTCTAATGGCATCACCGTTCTTTTCTGTCACAGTGAAATAGCGTTTTGTCAATCCATTGAAAATCAACGTCCGGCCATCCTTCAATGGAAGAAGATAGTTGTATTGACTTGTTTTCATTTGTTTGTTTTTTTGGTAAATGGATAAATTTTTTGTACCCCCTACTCCTTTATTTGTTATAAAGGAGCGGGGACACGAAGGGGGATCAGGGGATGTAGGTGCCGGTCCAGAGGGTTCCGTTGACGGTGAGGAGGATGGTGTAGGTGTGCTGCCCGTCTAGCATGGGGATAGCCACGGAGTGTTCCATGGTGAATGTGGAGAAGATGCTCTCTCCGTCGCGGAGGATCTCGATGGCGAGCGATGCATCCTCTGCGATACGGTCTACGGTCAGCAGAGTGCCGTCGGTGATGGTTACCTGTGGCGCACGCGCGGGAATCTTTAAACGCCATGGATCCTCTTCAGGATTTACAGGTGCCGGGGGAGTCATGTCTACTCCTTCACTTTCCGCAAAGAGGGGAAGTGAGAAAATTGCTAAAAATAGCAGAGATGTTAATCGGTTCATTTTTCTTCGGTCAACGGGGTTATTTATCGTTGACACTGCAAAGGTAGATACTCCCCTCCTTCCCCGCAATCACAAAATCTCACGCTTTAATCACATGACATCACAACCATATCACATCTTATCACGATTTTACCCCTTATTTACTGATTATCAACACACTTAAAGAATCACATCTTGCGGGAGAAGATCCTTTCTCACAGACCATAGAGATATAAATTGCTTTTAATATTCAGGTGGTGATTATTGAGGATAAGCAATTCACTTTTTTACTTTTTCATTCAAGATTTTGGCTTTTAAACGATAATCCGTTATATTTGCGTATAGTTTGAGAATTATGAAGGAACAGAGATATCCTATAGGAATGCAGACTTTCTCCGAAATAATTGAGGAAGGCTACACATACGTCGATAAGACGCATTTCTTACCCCTGCTCTTAAAGCAGGGAAAGTTCATTTTCCTGAGCCGTCCGCGTCGGTTTGGTAAAAGCTTGTTGCTCTCAACCCTGAAGGCTTTTTTCGAGGGAAGGAGAGATCTTTTCAATGGACTTGCAGTTGACAAGATGAATCTTGATTGGACTCCTTCTCCAGTGGTCCGATTCGACTTCAATGCGGAAGATTATAGCCGGGAGAATGGTCTTGAGCTTATGATTGACAGCTATTTGAGAGATTATGAGAAGGTTTTTGGAAGGCGGCCAGAAGATGAAACGATCTCTCAACGTTTCAGATATATCATCAAATCTGTATATGAACACACCGGACGCAAAGTCGTAATCCTCATAGATGAATACGACAAGCCCTTATTGGCTATTGAGGAAAACGAGCATCTGTTTGAAAAGAACCAACGGATTCTGAAAAGCTTTTATGGCAATCTCAAGACAATGGATGAATATATCCGGTTCGCTTTCATAACAGGGGTGGCACGTTTCAGCAAGGTCAGCATATTCAGCGACCTCAACAATCTCAAGGATATATCCATCGACAATAATTTCGCTGATATCTGCGGATGGACTGAGGGAGAACTTATTGACAATTTCCGCTCAGGCATAGAGGCTCTTGCAGCGGAACGGGAGGAGGATTTCAACACCACTCTGCTTGCTCTCCGCGATTATTATGACGGCTATCTTTTCACTCTCAAAGGGTCTCGTCTCTATAATCCTTTCAGCGTGCTCAATGCGCTTGATTCAAAGGAAATCGATCCGTTCTGGTTCGCCACCGGCACTCCGACATTCTTAGCGAAGAGACTCAAGGCTCTCGGCACGTACCCTCCCGATATTAATGGCAAAATGTGTACAAAAAAGGACCTTACGGCAGTCGGGCTGGACGACGCCAATCCCATTCCACTGATGTTTCAGACAGGCTATCTTACCATCGGGGCATACCGCAAGGAACTTGACCTTTATGAACTGCGGTTCCCCAACCGAGAGGTGGAAATAGGTTTTTATGAGGATCTTCTTCCTGTCTATATCCCACAAACCAAAAATCCGACAAGTCCTTTCAACTTCACGCTCTTCAAAATAGATCTTTTCGAGGGTCGGCCAGATGACTTCATGCTGCGCCTCGCCACGCTATTGAAAGATCTCCCAGGCGAAGACCATCGTGAGTCTACCTACAGAGCAATCACCTATCTGATTGCAGTGCTTTGCGGAACTAAAGCAATAGCAGAACACCACGGCTATAAGGGGCGTAGTGACATCGAAGTAGCCACAAGCAGCTATATCTATATCTTTGAATTCAAATATAACAGGAGCGTAATGGAGGCGATGGAACAAATTAAATCACGCGACTACTCCGGGCACTTAGCCCTTGATTCCCGCACTCTTTACCTCATCGGAGCAAACTATAACGAGAAAAAGGAGAAGCGAGGTCTTGAATATAAAATAGAAAAGATCTAAGAAGATACTTATTCTATGCAACTCCCCCTTTAGTGACCCGGGGAGCTCACTTCAGGGGATCCGGGAGACTCTTCTCCCAGAGAGAGGATATAGTCGCTCCACGTCTTGAATCCGTGCTCCTTTATGTTATGTTTCCTCGCAAGCCTGAACCTTCGGTTGACGAGGGTATTATAATCCACATCCAGCACGGCTGTCGCTTCACTCACAGTCAGGCCGATCTTTATAAGGAGCGCATCGTTATACTCCTCATAACTGAGATGAAGCTTTTTGAGGGCCGCATAAAACTCCGGATAGGTGATTCCCAAGTAAAGTCTGAGTTTACGCAATGTCTTTTCCCGGTTGCCCCCTTTATGAGCGTGCATATTAAGCTCCTTGACAATCACCTCTTTGTCGGCATTTTCCAGGGCCGCGGAGATGAGTTGATCCTTATTGTCGCGGTCTTTGGTTACCTTCTCAAGGTTACTCATTATCTTTTCTCGCTCACTGATCAAATCCTCCTTTTCTTTCAGCAACCCCTCTCGCTCCATCATCATCTCCTCATTCCTCTTCGCCATCTCCTCACGCTCCTCGATATCTGCTTTCCGCTTCCTTATCATTCTATAGCTGACGATCAACCATAAAACTATCCCCAATACCACAACCCCGACAAACGCAACCCCAAGATAGAATCTTTGAGTTGCAATCTCAATATTCCTCCGCTCAAGCTCGGCATTATCCTGTTCTGTCTCGGAAAAGGAATATAGGGCCGCGAGTTCAGCCACCATCTCCGACACATCGGCTTTCGTGATGGAATCGACGGTGTTGAAAAACCTGTCAGCATAATTTATAGCCTCTCCAACGTTTCCCCTCTCAAGATTAATCACGGCGAGATTTCGCGCCGCTGCCTTCAGGGTGTGTGCTTCCTTACTATCCGAAAGCAAGTCAACAGAAAATTTCTCAACATCTTCAACGCGCCTGAAATGAAGATTCAGACGATTTATAACACTTTTCACTGATGAAGGGGAAAGCTCCGAGATTTTAATATCAGCCTCCCTAACTATAGAATCCGCCTTTTCATATTCATCATGATCCATGAGGAAAGAGGCATATTGGGTAGCCAGCCATATTTCATATCTACGATGCTTGAAATCATGCACCATCGGTGAGATATAAGCGTAGACAATCCTCACACTGTCAGGATTATCCAAATAATGATATTCGCGTGCGATCCATAGGGCGGCATTAATCGCGGCAACCGTATCTTTCAGATTGTAGGCCAGACGCTCCTGTTCACGACTGTAGGCAAGCGCATTGCGATACATTTTATTATCACAGAATATCCCCGAGATCTGGGCATAGATCCTCACAAGTAGGCTGGAATCCGGATTCTCACGGCTGCTGCGGAGCGCCTTGCGGAAGTTAATGAGGGCCGACGGATATTGTTTCTTCCGAGCATCCATCCGCCCTAAGACGTAATAAACCCTCGGAAGCAGTTCCGGATCTTTCTTCCCGTCAATATAGTAGCCCGTAAGTGTTCTGCTCAGGGCGACCGGATCCTCATTCCGCATGCTCATGTTCAAAGCCTCCAGCCGCAGCAGGGTATGGTAGGCACGGTCCGCATCGCTCCCAAGAAACAAAGGATCAAGGCTTTCAAGCATGACAAGAGTGGAATCGGGATGCATTTCAAGAATGGCCTCCGCCTGAAGAAGGCGAGGGTCGCGCTCATGGCTGCAGCTCTGCAACAGTATTGCGAAAATGATGCCGATATATAGGGAAAATCGTTGAGGATTCACGATAGGGAGCATTTTTCCGCAAAAATAACAATTTTATCCCAATAATCAATAACAATCATAATCAACGGATTCGCGACCTGGCGAAAACCCCAGAAATCAAGGCCGTAACCAGGCCGATGACTGCCACCGGAAGGAGAGAAATCAACACGTCGGCCCATTTCACCACTACCGGATAGGACTCTATCATCATCGATCCGGGATCTCCTCCAAGACCTATCAGCCCAAACTTCTCCTGAAGAAGACACAGAATCACCCCCACGACAACTCCCGCCAGCCCTCCGAGCAGCGACACCATCATACTCTCCCATCCGAAAACGGCTCCGATCCTGCCGCGCGACATTCCCAGAGCCGACAACACCTCAGCCGACTCCTCTTTCTCGATGATGAGCATGCAGAGGGTGCTGATGATATTGAAGAAAGCAATCACAAGGATGAAGGAGAGGAGCAGAAAAGTGACCCATTTCTCGATGGTGACCATCCTGAAACTAACCTCCTGCTGCTCATAGCGGTCTCTGACTATGGCTCCCTTTCCCAGCACACTCCTCACGGAGGCCGCGACATCGCGGAGGTCGGCCCCTTCCGCAAGCCGGACCTCTATCCCGGTGGCTTCCCGGTCATACTGAAAAAGGGAACGGGCAACGTCAATGGAGCAGATCACGTTGTCGTCGTCATAGTCGCTCTGCATGGCCTGAAAAACGTCGGCCACCATGACGGAATCAGTCAGAAACGACGTCATCGGATTCGACAGATTCACCCTCCCCTCGCGGCGGGGAGCAAAAAGAAGCATCCCGGCCCCGGAGCTATGGATTCCAAGCTGCGAGGCAACGCCTACCGACGCCACCACTTCCCCCTCCGACATGGCGGCAAGCTTATTCCCGCCGAGCAGGATGGAGTCGACAGACGTCATCAGGGGATAGACCGACGTGTCGACCCCGCGCAATGTCACGGGCATCTCACGCCCCTCCACGATGGCCAGGGCATTGTCGACCACTGCCGGCATCACCATCGCCACCCCCTCAACCTCACTGAGGAGCCGCACAATGGAATCGGCATCGGCAAACACCTTCCCTTCGGCCGGGCTGACGGCGAGATCGGGAGTGAGGATATTGAATTTCTCGGTCAGGAGCGACTGGAATCCGTTGAAAACAGAAAGCACACAGACGATGGCGGCAGTGGCCACCGCCACCCCCGTCACCGATATCGCCGCAATGGCGCTCACCGCGCTGTGCGACTTTGGAGCGCGAAGATAGCGCCAGGCTATCCGCGCGCTTAACCAGCGGTTGCTCATTCCTCCTCTTTCTTCTCTTCCGAATCTTGCTTATGCGGCCCGAGAAGACGGTCGATATTCTCTATGTAGTCGAGGGAGTCGTCGAGATAGAACTGAAGTTCCGGGCATTTCCTGAGGATCTGCTTCACGGCCTGCGCCAGCTCGTATCTGACGGTTTTCCCCTGCGCCTTGATATTGGCCAGGATCTCCTGGCTCCTCTCGGGCGGGAAGATGCTCAGATAGGCCTTGGCAAGCCCAAGGTCGGGCGACACCCTGACGGCACTGACCGACACCAGCACTCCCCCCATCGAGGCGGTCTGGCGGCGGAAAATCTCACTCAGTTCCTTCTGCAGAAGGCGCGATATTTTTGCTTGTCTCTTTGTTTCCATAATTCTTTTTATTTTCGTGTTTATTTTAGGCCCGCTTCGGGGCCTGCGGTCGCTATTATAACACAAAAGCCCTCCGGCAGGTTTTGACGCCACGGGGCTATTCAGGCAAAACCGGAATCTTGCGGACCACGGTCAGGCCGTCGCGCAATGGAATCATGGCCTTCTCCACCCGTGGATCGGCCGCCACAATATCGTTGAAACGGACCACACCCGCTGTCTGCGGCGAATGCCGCCCCTCCTCCACCACATGTCCATCCCAGAGGGTATTGTCGGCGATGATGAATCCACCCTCTCTGAGAAGCGGAAGCGCAGCCTCATAGTAGGCAGGATATGCCCGTTTGTCGGCGTCGATGAAGATCATGTCGAAAGTGGAATGATCCCAGCGTTTCATCACCTCCAGAGCGTCGCCGATGTGGAGCCTCACCCTCTCGCCGGCGGGAGAGGATGAAAGATTGGCGCGAATCACCTCCTCCAGCTCATCGTCAGCCTCAATAGTGTCGACCGTGCCACCCTCCGGAAGCCCCTCGGCCAGACAGAGGGCGGAATAACCGGAGAATGTGCCCAGTTCGAGCACTCTCATGGGGGCGGACATCCTCACGAGCATCTTCAGGAGTCTCCCCTGGATATGTCCGGAACACATGCGTCCGTTGAGCAAGCGGAGATTCGAACTGCGGTCGATCCTCAGCAGCTCATGGGGCTCAGGATCGATGTGGCATCCTATATATTTCTCGAGCTCGGGAGTCATTTCACCATGCTGTTTTCCCGCATCCCCTCCAGGGAGGCAAGATAGGTGAGCGCGAGGGCATATCCTTTCATCCCGAAGCCACAGAGCATTCCGCGACACACGGGGGCCGTGACGGATTTATGGCGGAACTCATCGCGCGCGTGAATATTGGAGATATGCACCTCCACCACCGGGAGCTGAACCGACGATATGGCGTCGGCAATGGCGTAGGAATAATGGGCGTAGGCTCCGGGGTTGATCACTATTCCGCGGCAATCGGGAGAGTCGTAGCCCAGGGAGTGGATCTTGTCGATGATCTCACCCTCACAGTTGCTCTGGAAATATTCTATATCCTCACCGGGGAATTCCCGGCGGAGTTCGAGCAGACAATCTTCGAAAGATGTGGTGCCGTAGATCTCGGGCTGCCTACGCCCGAGCAGGTTAAGGTTGGGGCCGTTAATGATGCAAAACATAACCGGGGTGGGTGAAAGTTTTTGAGAGTTTTAAGGGTTTTGAAAGTTTTGAGGGTTGGAGGGTTTTGAGAGTTTTGAGGGAGGGGGGGACGGGGAGGGAGTGGATATAAAAAAGAGGAGCAGGTAACAAAAATGTTAACACTGCTCCTCTTCCTCTCTCCTCGGCGGTGCGGACGGGACTCGAACCCGCGACCCCAGGCGTGACAGGCCTGTATTCTAACCGGCTGAACTACCGCACCAGGATTATGACTTGCAATCTTCGTTTCTGACTTGCGTCTTTTTGTTTCCCGTTTGCGAGTGCAAAATTACAACCTTTTTTCATCCCCACCAAATTTTTCGGCAATAATTTTTAAAAAAATTTTCACTTTTTTATTAATGCCTTGATTTCCCAAAGGTTGCACCGCTAACTTTTTTGAAGGTTTTTCTTCATCTTATGGTCGGTGATAGCGCAGACACAGCTGTCGGACCAAACGTTTTCTCCCGTCTCCACCATATCGATCACCGTATAGATCGGGAGGATGATCCCCATGATGCCGATATTGGCTCCGATGCCCGACATCAGAGAGAGGGTGAGGAAATAGCATCCCATCGGCACTCCCGCATTGCCGACGGCTGAAATAACCGAGATCAGAGTCCACATCAGGAGTGTGGGCCAGCCAAGCTCCATCCCGTTGTTCTGCATCACGAAAAGCGACGTGACAAGAATAAAGGCCGCACACCCGTTCATGTTGATCGTGGTGCAGATCGGGAGCACGAAGCGCGAAATCTTGGGATTCACTCCAAGACGACGTTCGGCATTCTCCATGGTGACCGGGAGAGTGGCCGCGGAGCTTTTCGTGAAGAATGCCATCATCACCGCCGGCATCATCTTGCTCAGGGTCTTTATCGGATTAAGGCCGGAAATCAGCAGGAAGAGCGGAAGCACAACCAGAAACTGAGTGGCATTCCCCGCCAGGATCACCGCGACATATTTACCCAGGGAATCAAACATCACTCCGGCACCCACCTCGGCCATGAGCTGCGCCGCAAAGGCCACGATCCCCACCGGCAGGATGGCGATCAGCCAATGGATGAGGGTGAAGAGGATCTCCTGAAGACCCGCCAGACCATTGACCACTATCTCTCTGGCCCGCGACTCAGGCATCCGGGAAATGGCAATCCCGACAGCGAAACAGATGAGCAGGAGGCCGAGAACGTTACCCTCCAGAAAGGGAGTCACCATATTGTCGGGCACCACCGAAAGGAGATAGTCGCCGTAGGATTTCCCGGCCACGGCTGGAGCCCCTGTTTCAGCCGAAACAGCGCTCTCGGGAAGATTGCCGGGGGCTATCACAAGATAATAGACCAGCCCGACAACGGCAGCCGAAAGGGTTGTCAGCAAAGTGTAGGTGAGCGCCGTGCGGAAGATGCGCCGAGTCTCCCCGCCGGAGCCCAGGGTGGCAAGAGTGGAGATCACCGCCAGAACTATCGTGGGCACAGCCAGAAGACGGAACAGACGCGTGTAGACCATGGCTATGACGTTCATGGTCTTGTCGAGCCAGCCGATTCCAAGCAGCCCGATAATGACGCCGAGCGCCATCGCGCCCAGCCAAATGATTATCTGATATTTTTTCATCCGGCAAAATTAATCAAAATAATTCCGCCATCAAAATTATGAAACAAGGCCGCGGACCCGCTTTATTCCCCTATCCCAACAACATCGCCTCCATCCCCGACGTTTAATAGATAAAAAAACAGAAATTGGAATGAAGGAAACAATCGCTTTTTTGAGAAAACTGTCACGCAATAACAATCGCGAATGGTTCAACGCGCACAAGGATGAATATCTGAAGGTGAAGGCAAGGGTTGAAAACCTGTCGGAGCGCCTGATCGCGGAAGTGGCATCTTTCGATCCGGAGGCAGCCTGCCTGACCCCCTCCGACTGCACCTACCGCATCTATCGCGACACCCGGTTCTCGCAAGACAAGACTCCCTATAAGACCCACATCGGCATCTTCATCAACCCTCCATTCGGCAAGAAAAGCAACCGGATGGGATATTATCTCCACATTGAGCCGGGAAATTGTTTTGTGGCGGCGGGCACCGTCTGCCTCCCCCCGAAAGTGGTGACGGCGATAAGGAAATCGATCTTCGACAACGTGGAGGAGTATTCCGCCCTCATTAATGATCCGGAATTCAAAAAGATCTATCCAGCGGTGGGCGAGAATCCGGTGAAGACGGCTCCGAAAGGGTTTCCGAAAGACTGGCCATATCTTGAGCTTGTGCGCCCACGCGATTTCGTCACCTCCCACGCTCTGACCGATGCCGAAATAACGGGAGCCGACATTGCCCGGCTTGCAGGAGAGCTTTTCAGGGTGGCGAAGCCTTTCAACGACTTCGTCAACTATGCCATCGACGAGGAGAGCGGCAAGATCTAACCCCGGGCCATCTCCGCGCGCCCATGAGCCGACATCCGGCTTCTCACCAGATAGTCTAACAACAGCAGGATCACCATGCAGCCTATCATCAGCAGGACAATCGGAGCCGAGAAAATGCCCTTCATAACAGAGGAGATCCCCGCAACGGTGTTCCCAATCGGGATATCGGCCGGATAGAACGGTTCCGGAGTGACCACTGCAAGATAGACAATAAGCCCCACGGCACAAGCTATCATTACGACAACTGCCGCCGACGCTATCAACAGGCCGCGGATATATGCCCGGCGTTCCCTGCGCCTCACGATCTCTGACATCGTGTCGGCGATAAGGTTCTCCGGCATCACGAAGCGACTGCCGTAGCAGGAGAGCGCTTCAGTCATATTTAGGTCGAATTGGTTTCTATCTGATTCCATCGGAGATGATTTTTCTAAGTTTCTTTCTGATTCTGAACAAGCGTGTCTTGGCATTTGTTTCCGAGATCGACATGATGAAAGCGATTTCAGCCAGCGATTTCTCCTCAAGATAGAAGAAAGTGACGAGAGTCCGCTCGTCGGCCGAAAGGCGCTCAAGAGCCTCGCAGAGCATCTCTGTCGTGATCTCCCCCTCCTCTTCCTCATCCGCTTCGGGCTCCGTGTCGGCCACAGCATTCCAGAAACCATCGTCGCCTGTGGTGGAATCGGGCCTGCCGCCTCTCCTGAGCCGCGAGAGCGCCATGTTGTAGCTGATCCGGAAGAGCCACGTGGAAAATGAGGAATTCCCTTTGAAGGAGGAGAGGGAAGTGAAGACTTTCAGGAATATCTCCTGAGTGAGATCGGCCGCATCATCCTGATTTCCGACCATCCCCGCCGCCATGGCAAACACTTTCGGGGCATAACGCTCCATGATCGAAGCGAAAGCCCTCGTGTTGCCGCCAAGCACGTCGGCGATGATTCTATTTTCGGAAACGTTCTGTGTCATTGCATATATTCAGACGCCAGCAACACGGAAAGGTTACAGAACGTCGCCGGAAAAAATCTTTTTGAAAAAAATCAGAAAAAGCTGTAACCTTTCGGAGCGGAAGTCGTCTAAATTCACGAACGGACAGGAAACCGAATCCCGGGAAGCCGTTCAGAGATTAAAATTACAAAAACAATAACGCCAAAACAAAAAATTATGGAATTTTTCACCGTTCCTGCCGTGTTGATCATCGTCGGCTATTTCATCTACAAGCTCTTCGAGCTGTTCGTCTGCAAGAAAGAGCGTCTCTACATGATCGAACACGCCAAGGAGATCTCCCTCTCTCCGAGTCAGCTTCCACTCATGCCGAACTCCGGCATCAACTTCTCCTTCTCAGCCCTGAAATGGGGAAGTTTCCTCGTCGGAGTTGGATTAGGTCTGCTGGTGGCATTCATCATCTGCATCTCCACCCTGGGCTGGGACACCTACTCCCGCGACTTCTACCGGAATCCGATAGAGATCATCTTCGGGGGATGCGTCTTCCTCTTCGGCGGCATGGGACTGCTGATCGCCTTCATCATCGAGATGAAAATAAACAAAAAGAAAGACTGAAAAAGCCCCACAATCGAAAACGCCGGATGTCTGCCCCCGCATTCATCCGGCGTTTTCACATTCCTTCACCCCCTCAGCATACCAAGCCCCGGACGGGGCCCAAGAACATTATCCCCTCCGGCTCAAAAAGCCCCGGATGGGGCGTCAAGAATATTATCTCATCCGGCTCAAAAAGCCCCGGACGGGCCGCCAGAAAATTATTCCCTCAGGCTCGAAAAGCCCCGGATGGGGCCCAAGAACATTATCCCCTCCGGCTCAAAAAGCCCCGGATGGGGCGTCAAG
>CAYROR010000033.1:0-542 GCA_964425935.1 uncultured Sangeribacter sp. | reverse complement strand
AACATTATCCCTGGGTGGAACCCAGGGTTCGGGGTCCGACACACCTCCGATCCCGGAGGGATCGAACTACCATAAGGCTGGACTTCTCTGTTCGGCCTAAATCAGATAAATGTTAAAAGCAAGCTGTTAAAATGAGGGTAAATCAACTATGTTTGCAGCCCACGGAGTGGGCTTCCGGTTCCATTAACCCCGGGTCTTGACCCGGGGAAGTCGTCAACAAAAAGCACCGCACCCCGGAGGGGTGCCTGGTTATAATGTCTGTAAAACCTTTAGACTGGGGGATCAGGCACCCCTCCGGGGTGCTAGTTGGTACGGGTCAGGTTCCCCGGGTCAAGACCCGGGGTTAATGAACCAACCACCCACTCCGTGGGTGCAACGCCATCCGGAAAGCAAAGAGATGGCGCCCAGATGCTGTCATCATCCGATGCCAACACAAAGCCGTGTAAACGAATGACAGGCTCCGGACTATTATGTCTGAAGCCTGTCGCTAAGGCGGCGATTACCTACTCTCCCGCTTTCGCAGTACCATCGGCGTGATAAGG
>CAYROR010000032.1:0-34880 GCA_964425935.1 uncultured Sangeribacter sp. | reverse complement strand
AGCGTCGGATTCATAACCCGGAGGTCCCGAGTTCAATTCTCGGTCCCGCTACAAGATCGCTGTTGGCATGATGTCAGCGGCGATTTTTTTTCCTATCTTCCTTCTTCTTAAACAGGATATAAAACAGATTTCTGATGGCATCAATGTATGAAATGATAATGGATCTTCCGCTCTTTAAAGGAGTGGGGAGAAACCATATCTCGCAGTTTCTTGAGAAGACCCATGTGGATTTCAGGAATTTCAGCCAGGGAGAGCTTGTGGCTGCATCTGGAGAGCCGGTGGAAAAGCTGATGTTTTTGATTTCAGGAGAGCTTTCTGTTATCAGCGGGGTGGGGGAGTCGGACATATCGATCGAGGAGATTGTTTCTCCGGGAACCGTAATAGGCGCGGAACGCCTCTTCGGGCTTGACAAGACCTTTGCCGGCAGCGTTGTGTCGGGAGAGAGGGCAAGCATAATGGAATTCAGCAAGGAGCAATATATCACGCTTCTCCATTCTGATCCTATCTATGTTCTGAATTTCCTGAACTATCTCTCGTTGCGGGCGCAGCGAGGAAAATCCATTTCGGGAGAGTTCTGGAGAGGAGACGTTCATTCGAGAGTTTGCCAGTTGATTCTCCTTGCAACAGACCCATCTGCGGAACGAGTGGTGATACGTGCCACGGATTCTTCCCTCTCACGCTACTGCAACGCCGCCGAAGAGGATATCTTCGAATGGAAGACGTTGATAGAGGATGCAGGAGTTGCAGAGTGCAACCCGATTGAAACCCGGATTGCAGATTTACGGAGGTTTTTGGATTTCAAACCTGAAAAGCAGGATTTATTCCGGGAAATTGATTAAATTTGCATCAATAACGGCATGAAATGATAAGAAAGCCGTTTTCTCCTACTATAATCATATCCATGAAATCACAAATAACACTTAAAGTCAGACTGGCGATCCTTAATTTTATAGAGTTCGCAGTCTGGGGCGCCTACCTGACATCGCTCGGCAATTTTCTTTTCCGGAACGGTCTCGGCGAGAGTATCGGCTGGTTTTATGCAATGCAGGGAATCGTTTCGCTCTTCATGCCCTCGGTTGTCGGTATTCTCGCCGACCGCTATGTTCAGGCGCAGCGAATGTTGAGCATCTGTCATCTGGTGGCCGGGTTGTCGATGGCCGGGGCTGCCTTCTATTGCATGACTGCTCCTTCGATTCATTTCGGACCGCTCTTCATCCTCTACTCTGTTTCCGTGGCATTTTTCATGCCTACCATCGGACTTAATAATTCAGTGGCTTTCAACGCACTTATAGGTGCCGGACTTGACACAGTCAAATCATTTCCGCCCATCAGGATTTTCGGAACGATCGGGTTTATATGCGCGATGCTGTTCGTGAATTTTGTCGGTCCGGAAGATGCCAAATTCCAGACCACCTACATGCAGCTTTTCGTGTCGGCTGCATTGAGTTTTGTGATGGCAGTGTATTCTCTTTCGATGCCTCAGTGTCCGGTGAGCAAAGGGAAAGTGTCGGGGAGTCTTGTCGACCGTCTTGGTCTGCGGGCATTCACTCTTTTCAAACAGCGGAAAATGGCGGTTTTCTTCATTTTCTCCATGATGCTTGGTGTCTCTCTCCAGATAACGAATGGCTATGCCAACCCTTATATAACTTTCTTCAAGGAGATTCCTGAATTTGCAGATGCCTGGGCCGCACGAAATGCGAATGCACTCATTTCGCTCTCCCAGATCAGTGAGACTCTCTGCATTCTCCTCATTCCTTATTGCCTGAAGCGTTTCGGGATAAAAGGGGTGATGCTGACTTCAATGTTTGCATGGGTGCTCCGGTTTGGATTCTTTGGACTTGGCAATCCCGGCGGAGGCTTGTGGTTGATGATTCTTTCCTGCGTTGTCTATGGCATTGCCTTTGATTTCTTCAATGTGAGCGGAGGACTATATGTCGACAAGGAAACTGATCCTTCGCTTCGTAGCAGCGCTCAGGGAATCTTCATGATTATGACCAACGGTTTAGGTGCGACCATAGGCACTCTCGGTGCGATGGCTATCGTCAACCATAATGTTGTGGCCACGGATGCGGTGGAGCTTCAGCTTGAAGGCTGGCGCGATTCATGGTTCATATTCGCGTCTTATGCCCTTGTGGTGGGAGTGCTTTTCTGGATGATATTTAAGGATGACGCCGGAAAAGTTGAGCTCACTGAGGATATGATCGAAGGTGCGGAAAGCAGTGACGGCGGCGGGATGATAGTCGACCGGGGATAGTTGGGAGTTTATAGTTAGTAGTTGAGAGTTTTATATTTGAGGAATGATACAGTTTTACGCGCCGGATATCGAATCTACAGGAGAGTTGCCGGAATCGGAGTCGGCACATTGCTGCAGGGTGCTCCGCATGAAGGAGGGTGATGAGATTTCTGTTGTCGACGGTAGGGGCAACCGCTTCCGCTGTGTTATTTTGTCGGCAGATTCCCGCCACACATCCGTGGAGATAATGG
Source organism: uncultured Sangeribacter sp. (assembly GCA_964425935.1). Classification (GTDB taxonomy): domain Bacteria; phylum Bacteroidota; class Bacteroidia; order Bacteroidales; family Muribaculaceae; genus Lepagella. Next base: position 32,396 of record CAYROR010000032.1, on the reverse strand, counting down.
AAAAGGAGAGTGTCTCCAAAACATGGAGAGGGGAGATCACTCTCGCAGTGGCCCCGACCAAAAATTCAGACCGTATGGAATGGCTTCTGGAAAAAGTGGTTGAAATGGGAGTTGACAGGATCGTTCTGCTGAAATGCCGTCGAAGCGAGCGGAAGGGGATGAAAACAGACCGGCTTGTCAAGGTTATGGTTTCGGCGATGAAGCAAAGCCTGAAGACACGCCTCCCTGAACTTGTGGAGATGACTGATTTCAAATCTTTTGTCGGCTCAGTTCCGCAGGATGTGCAGAGATTTTTTGGCTATTGTGATGATAATTTCGAGCGCAAGGAGTTTGTGGATATCTACCGCCCGGATGCCCCTGTGGTTATCATGATCGGTCCGGAAGGGGATTTCAGCACGGAGGAAGTGGAGTTGGCGGCCAATTCCGGTTTTATCCCCGTGACCTTTGGCGAGAGCCGCCTGCGCACTGAAACAGCAGGGGTATATGCCGTTGCTGCAGTTCATGTTCTTGACAGAGCCATGTCGCGCTGAGAACGTGAAGATATAATTCTAAGATTTAAATTATTATCTAAATATATGGATTTCAATATTAAAGAATACATAAAATCCGGTTCGGAAGGTGCGTTTTTCCTTCTTGCCGGTCCCTGTGTGATTGAAGGAGAGGATATGGCTCTTGAGATTGCGGAGAAAGTTTCAGTTCTGACAGCCAAGCGGGGCATCCCCTATATCTTCAAGGGAAGCTACCGGAAAGCCAACAGAAGCAGAATAGATTCATTCACAGGAATAGGTGATGAAAAGGCTCTGAAAATTCTCAGGAAAGTGAGGGAAACCTTCGGGATTCCGGTGGTGACCGACATCCATCTTCCGGAAGAGGCGGCCATGGCTGCCGAATATGTCGACGTGCTTCAGATTCCGGCTTTCCTTTGCCGACAGACCGATCTTCTTGTGGCAGCCGCAGCCACCGGCAAATTCATCAATATTAAAAAGGGGCAATTCCTCTCGCCGAAGTCAATGGCCTACGCGGTTGGAAAAGTCAGGGATGCCGGAAACGATAATGTGGCAGTCACGGAGCGAGGAACCACGTTCGGGTATCAGGATCTGATCGTTGACATGAGATCATTCCCGGAGATGAAGGAGGCTTGTAAGTGTCCTACAATAATCGATGCCACCCATTCTCTTCAGCAGCCTAATCAATCGGCGGGAGTGACCGGCGGTCAGCCCGGAATGATCTCCACGATCGCAATGGCATCGCTTGCGGCAGGAGCCGACGGCGTTTTTCTTGAAACGCATCAGAATCCTTCAGTGGCTAAGAGCGACGGTGCCAATATGCTTAAATTAAGCGAAATGAGAGGCCTTCTCGATAAGTTGATGATGGTGAGGGCTGCCTGGAACGAATGTGGAGGCGTCAGTTTCTAAGTTTTCTTTCCTAACCCCGGTTCCAGGGGAAAAATTAGCGGGAGACTATTCACATAGTCTCCCGCTCTAATATAATAAAATAAAAATGAAATGCTTTTACTTAAGTTTCAATGTTTGTCCCACCTGAATCATATCAGCGTTTGCCATGCCGTTGATTTTTCTCAGTGAAGTGGTGGAAAGACCATAGGCCTTGGCAATGGAAGAAAGGGTGTCGCCCTTCTTGACAACGTAGTGATCGTGTTCCTCGTTGGCAGCCCGGTAGGGGTTTTCAATAGCCTCCGGTTTTGAGGATGGAGCGTAGTTCCTTGCCTTGGTATAGGTCTTTTTATCAAACTGATATGTATCTGTGTGGGTTGTATGATTTGCAAAGTCGAAAATCGCGGATGGATTAATCGCGTAGCCCATGAAACGGGTCTCGAAATGGAGGTGAGGTCCAGTGCTTCGGCCAGTGCTTCCTCCGAGTCCGATAGGATCACCCGCGCGGACAACCTGATCAGGTTTCACGAGAGTCTTGTTAAGGTGACCGTAAACGGTTTCAAGGTTGTTGGGATGGCGAATGATAATATAGTTTCCATAGCCTTTTCTTTCGTATGCGGTGAGACGCACTTTGCCGTCGAATGCGGCATAAATGGTGTCGTTGCTCTTGATGGCAAGGTCAACTCCCTTGTGCATGCGTCCGAAACGCTTGCGGTAGCCATAGTTGGAGGTTATGTGTCCGGGCACCGGCATGAAATAGCCGGTCACGTCGATAAGCTGACGGTCGGGAACGTCCATTCCGGCAAAGGGATTCACCGCTTTGCTGTTCCATCCCTCGGTGTAGATGTCGATTTCGGGCTCGATGTCATCAATAAGATCGATGAAAGTGTTTTTCTCAACCAGACGGATCTGGTCTTTATTCTTCGCGTGGTTGGCAAGCAACTGCTTGTGTGCGTCGGAGTGAGGAGAATTGCTTTTGATAGTCTGCGCATATCCACCGGCGAAACAGAGGGCCGCCATGATGGAGAATGCTGAAATTTTCTTGATTAGATTCATTTTGATTTGAGGATGAGAGGGCTTATCAGGTTCAGAAAGAGGTTTCTTTTGTGAGGTCAGTGAGGTTATGGTTCAGATTTCGTCGTCGGCATATAGGAAATCTATGTTAGCCGGGGTATAGTCGAAAACTTCATCCGGTTTGAAAAACCTTTTGATTTCAATTTCCGCATTTTCGGGAGAATCGGAAGCATGGACGATATTTGCCTGACCGCTCATGCAGAAATCTCCGCGAAGGGTGCCGGGAGCAGCTTTACGGCCGTTTGTGGCACCGACCATTGTTCTGAAAACGTTGACAACATCCACCCCTTTGAGCACCATGCACACCACCGGGGATGCCATCATTGAAGCGCAAAGTCCGGGGAAGAAAGGCTTGTTGATCAGATGAGAATAATGTTCACGAAGAATTTCCTCATCAAGCTGCATCATTTTCATGGCAATGATGATGATTCCGCGTTTCTGTATTCTTCCGATCACATCTCCGATCAGACCCCGCTCCACACAGGAGGGTTTAAGGATGACCAACGTTTTTTCCATAACTGTTAAAACTTTTAAGGTTTTTATTGATCTCACTTCAAAGGTAGTGCTTATTTTGCTCGCCACCTAATATTTTTGGATGAAAATTCTGTGAAAAATTGTTAAAGCAGATAATTGGCAGTTGTAATATTCTTAATATCAGCAGTTTGTCTGAGAAACATGTTTTACAACATGTTTTTGAACATTTGCACACCCCTCTTTATTATGTGCACGCGCGAAACCGTTTAATTGTTAACGCTTGTTAAAGAAATCTCAATGCTTATTATTTCAACCCTTTATGAAAAATAATCTTCCAACAAATCCCGCTTTTTGAACCAAAATGCGTGTGGAGGAGTTATTTAGAAGTAGGGATGGCTCACTCTATCCAAACTTAAACCAATAACACCTTTAGAATATGATTCCACACTCCCAAGCGGCTGCGGAAGCAGCAAAGGCCACGGTGCCGGTTGTTCAATTGTCAGGGCAGGCTCAAGAAGAGTCATACGCCATTGCACGACTCCTCATGGATGTTGATGATTTTTTGCTCAGGCTTGTAGGTCTTGAGCATAACCAGACATTATTTACTTTTGTCTATGCTGCGCTTGTGTTTGCAATCGCATTTGTCGCAGGCTGGCTGATCCAGCTTTTAGTGATGTTTGTGGTGAAAAAAATCGGCGACAGGATGACCGACGGCATTTATGGCAGCCTCCGGGAGAGACATTTCTTTTCCAAGACTGCCGCAATTATCCCCCCGATTGTTTTTCTGATCCTGATTCAGTTTACTCTTGGAAATAAGGCCAACCTTCTGTTGTGGCTCTCAAGATTCACTTATATTTGGCTTATCGCGCTGGTGGCGCGGTCGCTCTGCATTCTTGCCGAGGTGATCTGGGTCAGAATCGATCAGCGTTCCAACAAGAAGAAGCTTCCATTGAAGGGTTTGCTTCAGCTGGTGAAAGGTATTGTCTGGATAGTTTGTGCGATCATCTCTCTCGGTGTCCTTTTTGATAAATCGCCCATGGCACTCCTCACCGGCCTCGGTGCTTTTGCCGCGGTCTTGATGTTGGTGTTTAAGGACAGTATCCTCGGACTGGTGGCCGGCGTTCAGCTTTCGGAAAATGATTCTCTTCATGTTGGCGACTGGATCGCCGTCAATGGCACCAACGCCAATGGCACGGTGCTGGAGGTTTCGCTAACAGCCGTGAAGATTCTCAACTGGGACAAGACGATCACAACCGTTCCTCCTTATAATCTTATAAGCGGCAGTTTCACTAACTACCGCAACATGCAGGAGAGCAACACTCGCCGGATTCAACGCTCCTATATGATAGACGCCGACAGCGTGGTTCCTACTGATGACAACCTGCTCGCTGAATTCTCGAAGATTCCTCTTCTGAAAGATTGGATTGCCAAGAAGATAGAACAGCGAAGCCAGGGCAAGGAATGTGACGCCAACAATCCGGAAGGTCTTGTCGACGGTTCAATAGAGAGCAATCTTGGAGTCTTCCGTGCTTATCTTAAACTTTGGCTTGATGCTAATCCGAATATAGCCAAAACAGGAGACCTTGTCTATACGTTCGTGACGACCTTGCCGCAGACAGCTTATGGCATACCTTTGCAGGTGTATTGTTTCACAGCCACCTCCGCGTGGCTGCAGTATGAGGCAATCATGGCTTCCGTGTTTGAGCATATCGCAGTGATGATGTATAGATTCCATCTTTATACATTTGAGAGCGCCTCCGGCCGAGACACCGTTATGGAAGGCTGGATGAGTCCCGGAAAGAATCCGGATGTGCTCTATGGGCTTCCATACCCATTCTTCAACAATAGTGGCACTCCTGACAATCCTGGATATCCTGTGCAGCCGTCGCAGAGTCCGTTGCCATCCGCAATGGTGCCTCAGAAGTGAGGATTGATGATTGAGAATTGATGATGGATGAATGATGGGAGATATTAATGTAATAGCGGGATGTCTTGCAAATCAAGACATCCCGCTATTCTATATCCTCAATCCTTAATTTTCAATCATCACTCATCAATTAGCTTTTACGGGGGTGACTTTATATCCGAGATTCTGTAGACCTTTGATTATGCCTTTATCGCCGGCAAGGTGAAGAGCACCTACGGCCACGAAAGTCGGAGCGTCCTTAAAGATGCCGGGAAGTTTGGTTAACCAGTCGGCATTGCGCTTGTCAAGGAGTGCGATCATGAATTCAGGATTCTCATCATCCTCTTTGCTGATCTGCATCATTTTCTTGAGATCCTGATTCATATAGGCTTCGGTGAGCTTCTGAGTGGAAGCAACTGCCTTATCGGGATCTTTCAGAAGTTCAACAAGAGCTTTTGCCTGCATGGAGATAGGGGTGAGGTCGAAAAGAAGGGCAGCCTGCTGGTCTGCAGTCTCCAGAGGAATTATTTTCTTTCCGTTTTCCTTTCCTGTGGTCTGGAACCATGAGTCGAGTTGCTCGGCAGGATTATGATCCGGCATCGCCTTCTGGGCCATGGATACAGCCACGAGATTAGACACAAGCATAGGTTTCATCATGTCTAAGAGTTGCAATTCCATCTGCGGCATGGGTGCCCATTTTTTGAACTCCTCTTTAATAATGACAAAATCTTCCGGGCTGATGACTTTGGTCAGGGTGCTGTCGGATGGTGCGATGGCATGAGACTGGATTGTAGTGGCGAGCTGCATAGGATCGCCAGTCATGTCGAGTTCACCGACAATCTGGACGGCTTCCTCAAAGGGTGCTTTCGCTCCGAATTTCTCAATCACGGAAAGCGGGGCGAGGTGATGGGTGCCGAAAACGTAAGAAGGTTTTGAGAGCCCGTTTCCTTCCACCTTATATAATAACTGGGAATTGGCCGGAAGCCAGAAAAAGAGCGCCATGAAGATGGCGAGGGAAAAACTAATTCGTTTCATTTTGTTTTGACGGTTGTTTGGTTTTTATTTTGTTAGACGCAAAAAACACCGAAATATTTCATACTCGCAAATTTTTTTTTGACCGATGACAAAATAAAAGGGGATATGATTGCTTGCAGATGGCTTTTTTTGATTACTTTTGTGGAAATTGCAGCTGTTATGGACAACAAGACCCTTATTGAAACTCTTTCATCCCGTCTTGACACTTCCCGGGAAACCGTTGTGGCTCTGTTGGAAGGCCTCACTTCCGTCATGGGGGAGTGTGGGATGTCGCTCGATATAGTCAATATCCCTTCTTTTGGATCTTTTGAACCCCGGAAGCGCACGGAGCGGGTAGCCCTCCATCCTGCGTCCGGAAAAAGACTTCTGATTCCCCCGAAAGTCACCCTTGCGTTCCGTCCGTCGACCAGTCTCAAACAGAAAATAAAGAATCATGGACAATAAGATTTCCATAGGACGCCTCACTGCAATGCTTGCCATAGCCACCGGCAAGCAGAAACGCCTTTGCGAAGAATTCATTAAGGAGCTCTTCCAGATCGTTGCATCCGAGCTTGAGAGCGGAGAGGGAATCCGCATAAAGGGATTCGGCACTTTCAGGCTTGTGGAGGTCGAAACCCGAAAAAGCGTGAATGTGGCTACGGGAGAAGAGAACAGGATTCCGGGGTATAGAAAGGTGTCGTTCACTCCCTCAAAAGAACTTGCGGCTGCCGTCAACAAGCCTTTTGAGGATTTTGTGGCCGTTGAGATATCCGACGATCTTTCCACGGAGGAACTGCTCTCTGATGAGATTGAGATCACTGACGAAGTTCTCTCTGATGAGGCGGAGTCCACAGAGGAGCTCTCTTCGGATGATGTGGAAAACGCCGATGAGGTGACTTCTGATGAAGTTGATGCCGCGGATGGAGTCATCCCTGATGCCGCGGCTATAACTGATGAGTTGCAATCTGAGGTTGATGGCGCAGTAGAAGTGACAGAAGAGGTGCCTCCGACTCAGGAAGAAATTCAAGAGGAGAGCGCGGAGGAGGCTATCGCCGAGGCTGCCACTTATGAGGCTTACTATCCGGAGGAGGAGAGTGAGAACCGGGGACGAGGAAATTTCATCTGGGGAGCGGTTGTCGGCTTTGTTTTGGCATGCATTTTGGGAGCGGCGGTCTTTATTCTTTGGGGCGACACTCTTTTCGGAGGGTTCAAGGCTCCGGCGTTGGCTGATAATGCGTCTTCCGGTTCCGATACTGCAGTGGTCGGGCCCGCTGATGTTGCAGAACCATCGGATAGTCTTTTAATTGAGGAGACTATTGACCCTACTGGAAAGAGCGTGAAAATAGTTGGTGATAATCCGGTAGCCACAATACCTTCCGACGTTCCGGTTGTGGTGGATACCGTCACGACCACACGCTATCTCACCACGATCGCAAGGATGCACTATGGTAATTTCAATCTCTGGCCTCTTATATATGAGGAGAATGAAAAAATACTTGGACATCCTGATAGAATACGCCCCGGCACAAAAGTGGTTGTGCCTCCTCTGTCGAAATTTGGAATTGATCCTGAGAATCCAAAGGATGTTGAAAAAATCAAGAAGAAGGGATTGGAGATCTATTCCAGATATAAGAAATAAAAAATGTTCGTGATTATTAGATAGTTAAAGAAAATATTTAAAATTAGGAATAAAAAAGCCCCTAAAAATTTGGCTGAAAGAAAAACATTTCCTAATTTTGCACTCGCAAAGCCGGAAAACAATGATTTGAATACGGTTTTGGAAATAAATAATGGTGCCATGTCCGAGTGGTTAGGTACCGGTCTGCAAAACCGTTCACACCAGTTCGAATCTGGTTGGCACCTCTCCAAGAAATCTCTGTCAGTGATGATGGAGATTTTTTTTTTGTAAAAATGCTTTGGAGTTATGGCGGATAAAGAAATAATTGTTAATTTTGCGGCTGAAACAAAAACAGGGGCTGCCATTCTCCTTAATCAGGGTGGATGACCGGCTCTAAATGAAAAATATTCCGCTATGCAAACTGACCCAATTATCATTGAGTCTCCCATCATCACGATGAGAGACGTCAACAAGACTTATCCGGGCGTTATCCCGCTTCATGTGTTGAAAGATGTCAGTCTTGACATCAATAAGGGAGAATTGGTCTCCATCATGGGCGCCTCCGGATCCGGCAAATCCACACTTCTGAATATTCTTGGAATTCTTGACGGATATGATTCAGGCACATACGTGCTTGATGGAATTCCCATCCGCGATCTTAATGAAAATAAAGCGGCGGAACTCAGAAATCATCTGATCGGATTTGTTTTTCAATCATTTAATCTAATCAGCTATAAGAACGCGCTTGAAAATGTGGCGCTTCCCTTATTCTATCAGGGAGTGGGAAGAAAGAAACGAAATGCGCTTGCAATGGAACAGCTGGAACGAATGGGGCTTGCAGACCGGGCACACCATCTTCCCGGAGAGCTCTCCGGCGGTCAGAAGCAGAGAGTCGCGATTGCACGTGCCTTGGTCACAAATCCCTCGATCATACTTGCCGATGAGCCCACGGGTGCACTTGACTCCGTCACCTCCAAGGAGGTCATGAAGGTGTTTCGCGAATTGAACGAAGAGGGGATGACGATCATCATAGTGACCCATGATCCCGGCGTAGGCGCGGCCACCAACAGGATCATCCGTATTGTCGATGGAAAAATAGAGGGATCCCAAACCGACAAAGAAATCCTGCTGCCATGATTGACCTTATACATGAAATTGCACAGACCATCAGAAATAACAAGCTCCGGACAATTCTCACGGGTATAGCCGTGGCATGGGGAGTCTTCATGCTGGTGGCTCTTTTGGGAGCTGTGAGAGGTGTAAAAAATTCCATGGTCGAAAATTTCGCATCGTCGGGCACCAACGTAATGTCGATCTACAGCGGATACACCTCAAAAGGTTTCAAGGGTTATAAAGAGGGAAGAAATATCTCTCTAAAAGAATCTGATCTCAAAGTGATTGAAAACTCCTCTGCCGATGTCTCAGAGACAGGAGCCAAGGTTTATGGAGCGAGTGTCAACGTTTCAGGAGACAAGGACTACGTGGCCACAAGCCTTCAGGGTGTCTATCCTCAAAATGCCGCTACCGACAGGCTTTCGGATATCAAAGGCCGGTTTATTAACCATTCAGATATCGAGGAAGTCCGCAAGGTTATGGTTATTCCTGAAAGTTATGCGGAAACATTGTTCGGAAATAAGGAGAAAGCTTTGGGAAATACAGTCAGGGCAATGGGGCTTGCATGGAAAATAGTGGGGGTCTATAGCCATCGCTGGCGCCGCCAGATCTATGTGCCCTTCACAACCTACGATCTTCTGACTGGAAAGAAGGGGAATGTGGGGGAGATAATCGCCACTGTTGAGGGGCTCCAGACGGAGGAAGACGGAGATAAGGCAGAGCAGGGAATCCGCGAAGCCCTCGGCCATAAACATGAGTTTGACCCTTCAGATAAGAACGCTGTCTGGATCAACAACAGATTCAAGAATTATCTTGCCGGGGAGGAGGGGATGCGCTATCTTAACCTTGCCGGCTGGGTGATTGGGGTCCTGACCCTGCTGACGGGAATCATCGGAGTGAGCAACATAATGTTTGTCTCAGTCAGGGAAAGGGTTCATGAAATCGGAATCCGGAGGGCCATCGGAGCCAAACCGCGGTCGATTATCCTGCAGGTTTTATCGGAATCTGTGGCAATCACTGCCCTCTTCGGCTATTCGGGGATTGTGCTGGGGATGATAGCCCTTCAGATAATCGATTCCCTGTTTGGGGATTCGGAGGGATTCAAGAATCCGACCCTTGACATCTCCATCGCAATAGAGGTGACAATAGCGTTGATCATCGCAGGAGGTCTTGCCGGCTTGTTCCCGGCGCTGAAAGCAATTAAAGTTAAACCAGTAGAAGCACTCCGCGACGAATGAAAACTTCCATATTCGATATTGAAAACTGGCGGGAGATAGGAGCGACTCTTTCCCGCAATAAGACGAGAACTTTCCTGACAGCCTTCGGAATCTTCTGGGGCACCGCGATGCTCGCCATGCTCTGGGGAGGAGCCCGGGGATTCGAGGGAGTCATGCGCCGAAATTTCGCTGGATTATCAACTAATCTTGCGGGAGTGGTGCCTGAGAACCGGACCATCTCCTACAAAGGTTTCAACAAGGGCACAAGATGGCAGATAACCACTGAGGATATCGAAGTTATCCGAAAGGTTGCTCCTGCGATAGCGAGCTCCAGTGAGGTCAACAACTGGGGAGGGATAGTATCCTACGGAAGCAAGGCCACTTCAAACATAAATCTTATCGGAGTTGAGAGCTCCTACTCCGAGATTATGTCGCCTGTGATTCATGAGGGAAGATTCATCAATAGCTCGGATGTAAGCAATCAGAGAAAGGTGATGGTTCTCGGTAAGAACGTGGCTACAACACTTTTCGGGAATGAATCTCCTATAGGGAAATATGTGAAGTCAAACGGAATGTATTTTCTTGTGATCGGGGTTGCTTCCCAGCTGAGCGATGCGTCAATAGGAGGAAACATAACGGATGGAGTTGTTGTGCCTTCCTCTACGCTTCGGGGAGTCTATCATTCCGGAAACAAAGTTGATTACTTTGTCTACACCGCCCCTCCCGGACATTCCCCCATGGAGAACAAAGAGGTTATAAAGCGGGTCTTGTCGTCGGCACATTCGATAAGTCCGGAAGATGACGGCGCATTCTTTTTCATTGATGCCGCCGAGATGTTTGAGATGATAGACAAAATTTTCATCGGCATTCAGCTTCTTGCCTTCTTCGTAGGCTTAGGTTCTCTCTTCGCGGGGGTGATCGGGGTTGGCAACATTATGTGGATTGTGGTGAAAGAGCGCACTCATGAATTCGGAATCCGAAGAGCGATAGGCGCGAAACCACGCGACATAACTGTTCAGGTTCTTTCGGAGAGCATCGTTCTGACTTTGCTGGCGGGAGTTGCAGGAGTCTGCTTTGCCACCCTTGTCCTCGGGATAGCTGATCACGCCACCTATAACGAACTTCTGGGCAATGCCGGGTTCTCACTTCCGTTTAATGCCGCGGTGACGATCGTGGCTGCTTTCTTCATACTTGGCACCCTCGCAGGAACCCTCCCTGCCATCAAGGCCATGAGGATCAGACCGATTGAGGCTATCAACGACAAATAATCCTCCATTCACGAAAGAGACTTCAAACATATCAGACAACACAAACAAAACAATAATAACAAAATGAAAAAAGGAATTATGAAAAAGGTGGGCCGGGTGATTGTCTGGCTCATAGTAGCGCTGATTTTCGGAGGCACATTCTTCTTCCTCTACAAGAACTCACAGGAGAAGGAGGTGGTTTATGCTACGATTGTGCCCGAAACCACCGACATTGAACGCACCACTGTACTGACCGGGAAAATCGAACCCCGCGATGAAATCGCCATCAAGCCGCAGATCTCGGGAATCATAAGCGAGATTGACGTCGAAGCTGGAGATTTCGTGAATCAGGGCGACGTGATCGCTCACATCAAGGTTATTCCAGATGCTTCGTCGCTTTCATCCGCACAGTCGAGAATAGAGAATGCCAAGATTGAGATCGACGATGCAAGCGTGAAGCTTGAGCGAAGCAAAGGCCTTTACGAGAAAAAGGTGATATCGCGTGAGGAATTTGAAAATGCCCAGAAGGTATACGACAAGGCCAAACAGGAGTTGGACATGGCTCACGATGCCTTCAGGATAGTAAAGGAGGGAGTATCCCAATATAATGCAAAGGAAAGCAACACTCTTGTCAGGGCAACCATCACAGGTCTTGTGCTTGATGTCCCAGTGAAAGTCGGCAGTTCGGTTATTCAGGCCAACACGATGAACGATGGAACCACTGTGGCCACGATTGCCGATATGAATAATCTGATATTCAAAGGGAGTGTCGACGAAACAGAGGTCGGAATGCTATCGGTCGGAATGCCTATGGACATTACGATCGGCGCGCTCCCCGAAGTGACTCCAACGGCTGTTCTCGAATATATTTCCCCGAAAGCCACGGATTCTTCAGGCGCGAACACTTTTGAGATCAAGGCTGCGTTGAATGTCGACAAGGATGTGCAGCTCCGTTCGGGCTATAGCGCGAATGCTAAAGTGTTGCTTGCCCAGGTCAAGGATGTTGTGGCAATCCCGGAGGCCGCGGTTGTTTTTGAAGGTGATAGCACATTTGTGTATTTCCGGACAGACACCGTGCCTAAGCCCGTCTATGAGAGGCGAGCTGTAGAGACCGGCCTGAGCAACGGGATCATGATAGAGGTGAAAAAGGGAGTCGGGAAAACCGACGTCATTCGCGGAAATAAGATTGAATGATCATGAAGAGGATATTACTTTCAATCATCTTGGCCAGCGCAGCGGCAGGTGCTAATGCGGAGAAGTGGAGTCTTGATTCATGTGTGTCATACGCTGTCAGCCATAATATAGAGGTGAGGCAACGTCTTCTTGCTGCCCGACAGGGAGAACTTCAGGTGACTGAGGCCCGCGACAGGGTGCTCCCTTCCGTTTCGGGCTATGCCTCGGAGAGTTTCAGCTTCGGTCGAGGACTTACTGCCGACAACACTTATGCCAACCGCAACACTTCGGCGTTTTCCGTAGGAGCTTCACTTTCCCTCCCACTCTTTCAGGGGTTGCGGGTGTATCGGAATATTGAATACTCACGCACCTCTCTCCGCGCCCTTCTTGAAAGGAGCGAGGCCACTAAAGACAATGTGACGCTCAACGTGATCTCACAATATCTTCAGGTTCTTTATGCAAGGGAAAACCTTCAGGTGGCACTCCTGAAGAAAGGTCTTTCTGAGACGGAACTGAAGAGACGCCACACTCTTCTTGAGGCCGGCAAGATTCCGGAACTTGATCTTTTCCAAGCGGAAGCCCAACTGAGTCAGGATGAACTTTCGGTTGTAAATGCGAGAAACGACAGTGTGCTTGCCATGCTCGATCTTGCTAATCTTCTGAATCTCTCCGATCAGACAGGTTTCGACATTATGCCTTTTGAGGGTGAGGAACTGCCTCTTCCCTCGCTTGATGAAGTTTGGGCTAATGCCAGCAATTTCAATCATGGAATACGTGCCTCCAGAATAGAGCGTGAGGCGGCGGAAAAGAATCTCTCGATTGCCAAGGCAGGGATGATTCCATCGCTATCATTCAACGCGGGGATAGGAACAAACGCCTACCGAACGTCAGGCTTTGAGAGCGATGCCTTCGGATCCCAGCTGAAACATAATTTCTCCAAGTCGCTCGGATTCTCACTTTCCGTTCCGATTTTTGATGCTTTCAGCACCCGGAATTCAATACGCAGGGCTAAACTTCAGATCCTTAGCACCGATCTCTCTCTGGAGAATGAGCTTCTTAATCTCCACAAGACAATCACGAGCGCTCATGCGCAGGCTGTGGCTGCGGGGAAGAAGGAGATAGCGGCGCAGGCAGCCGTGGAATCGACAAAGGCAGCTTTCGAGGCAATGACGGTGAAATATGACAACGGACGTGCCAATTCCACAGAGTATGAACAGGCTCGCACCGACTATGTCAATGCAATGTATCAGAAGCTGCAGGCCCGATATGAGAATCTTCTACGCGTCAGAATACTCCGGTTCTACAACCGCCATTGAGAATGGCAACACAATGAAAGTTAAACTCGGACAGGTCTTATATAACTTGTCCGGGTTTAATTATTTTTTTACGGAGATATTGTATTTGCCAGGTTCAAGGAACGCTTTTACAGTTGAATTGTCTTGCCGGGTGAATTCGATATTTCGACATTCCACTTTTTCCGGAGAATCTGCAACCAGAATTATTAGGGCTGTAGTGTTCGGGGGCACAGTGACGGAATATTCCGTCATGCCGTCAGGATTGATCTTCCAGCCGGATTCAATCGTTCCATGGATTGAATCGTAAGACCCCTGCGCCCATTTCAGGCTTCCTCCCGGTCTCGGCCTCAAGATGAAGTGATGGAATCCGGGATTTTCCGGGTCGGGATTGATTCCAAGGATATTCCGGTAGATCCATTCAGCCACAGCTCCAAAGGCTACGTGATCAAGGGAATTCATTGTGTTGTTCTGGAATCCTCTTTCCGGGATCCACGAATCCCATCGTTCCCAGATTGTGGTTGCCCCATTTTTCACATTATAGAGCCATGAAGGAAAGCGGGTGGATTCAAGAAGTGAATATGCTGTTTCCAGGTCTCCATTGTCGGCGAGAAGCTGCATCATCATTGGAGTGGTGATAAATCCGGTTGATAGGCGGCCGTCATAATCATTTATACACCCCAAAAGTTTGGAATAAGCCATCGCCTTGACTGAATCCGGCACCAGATTGAAGGAAAGAGCGAGGGAATAAGCTCCCTGGGAATTCCCTTCTACAGTCCCGTCCGTCTTAATGAATGAAGAAGCGAATCCTGACCGTATTTCTCCTGCCAGGTTACCATATTTCACGCTGTCGTTCTTCAATCCGATCACTCCGGCGGTTGTTGAAAGCAGGCGTGCTGCTTCAGCAAAGAAGGCTGTGGCGAAGAGATCATCGGGAGTTGCGCCGTCAGTTGTGAAATAAGTCGGGTCAGGAGGATTTGAAATAGTGTTAGCGTTGAGCCAATCGCCGTTATGATTGTGTCTCACCCTCCAGATGAGATCAGGGTTTTCCCGTTGAATTGCGTCAACGTGGCTCTTCATGTAGGGATACATCCTGGCAAGGACCGCAGTGTCGCCATAATTCTCATAGAGACGCCAGGGAATAATAAGTCCGGCTTCGCTCCATCCGGGTGCTCCTATCCAACCTTCCCAATGGCCAGGGCGACTCAAAGAGGGAATCATCGAAAAGAACTGACCGTTGTGTGCAAGGTGGGTGAAATCATCCATATATTTTGTGAGGAACGCTGCCATGTCGCTGTTGAAGACAGCACTTTGCGCAAATATCTGGATATCGCCGGACGCTCCGGTGCGCTCATCACGCGAGGGATTGTCATGAAGCACACTTATCATGTTGTTACGCTGAGTGTGGACAATATTGGCAAACAGCTGGTTAAGATCGGGATTCGAACATTCGAACTTTCCGGCCTCAGCAACGTCGGAGGAAATTGAAAGAGCTTCTATATCCTCCTCTTTCAATTCGCCATCGAGGCCATCCAATTCCACAAACTGGAACCCATGATAAGTGAATCTCGGTTCAAAGATATCAGGTTTCCCGGAGAGGATAAAGCGGTCGGTTGCCCGCGCATATCCAAGACTACGGGTATAGACCGATCCATCGTCGTCGATCCATTCTCCATGACGGAGTGTGATGCTTTTCCCCCGTTCCCCTTTCCACTTCAAGCGGCAATATCCTGCAATGTTCTGGCCGAAATCAACAATTGTTTTCCCGTTATGACTCCATATCTTTTTGGGCTTGTAGGATTCAATCACCCTTATTGGCTCATTTTTCTGAGAAATGAGTTTCCGCCGGGGCATCACTGTGTCAACAAAAGCTTTATCCCAGCAGCTGTCGTCGAAGGCGGAGAACATCCATCCGTCGTCCTCAAGTCTGGCGTCAATGGTCTCTCCGGCAAAATTATCTGCCTCCCTGACCGGGGAGCCTTTGGAATCAATGGTCCATGTGCCGTCGGTCACTATATTGTCGGTTGTCCCATCATCATATCTGATTGTAAGCAGGGCAAGAAATCTACGGTCGGATGCATAGTAGCCACGGTGTGGGAACCTTCGCAACCATTTCACTCCGGCGTTTCTTCCGAGCGCCCATCCGTCGGATAATGTGACACCAACCACATTTTCACCCTCCTTCAAGATATCGGAGAGATCGAAGGTTTGAAATTGCAGCGTGCGGTCGTAATTAGTGATTTCAGGCGACATTATCCTGGAGTCGGGATATTTGCCATTGATGCGGACTTCATAATTGCCGATGGAAGTGGCATAAAGATAAGCACGGTCCACTTTCTTCCTGACAATGAATTTTTTCCGGAGACGCGGAGAGGGTAATACCGGGGGCTTTTGCCATCTTTCGAAGTCAAAATCGGCATCCTGATTATGATCGGCTACATATTTAAGGTAGTTGCGAAGTGCGGTGTCAGGGAGTTCTCCGATCCATTCGGCTCCCCAGGAAGCTGGTGCAGTGCTCCATGTTGCCGGCTCACTCCAGGCTCCCGCTTTACCATTCTGATCCCATGTCATCACTGCCCACCAATATTTTTCAGAAGGATTGAGAGCAGGACCATCATAACGTATCTGGTTGGTCTTTGATGAAGCTACCGTGCCGGTGTCCCAAAGATCCCCTTTATGGTACAAGATGTTTTGGAGACTGGTTGAGACTATAATCCTGTAGGCAGACTGTCGAAGACCCTGTGCATCCTCTCCGGCCGGTGTGATTCGCCATGACAATCGGGGATTCTTCTCGTCGATACCATCCGGATTGACGAGATATTCGCATTTCAATCCTGCGGCCTGATGCTTTTTCTTTGCAATAACTTGAGAATTCGCCGGAAATATAAGAGTTAATACGAGCAGATATTTAAGAATGATGGAGAAGGATGAAAGGGGAGGTTGCATTTATTTGCTCTTATGCTTTCCATCGCAATTAGTGCCACCGTGTTTGCCATCGCAGCCTTTCTTCCCGTTATGTTTACCATCGCAGGATTTTTTTGCGTCAGCTTTTTTGGGAGTCACTTTATAATTCAGTTTCCCGAAAGCCTGTTCAAGTTTCTTTTCATCAGTTTTCTCCGGGTCGTAGGTCACGATGACTGTCTGCTCATCAAGAATAGCTTCAACTTTCTTCACTCCCTTTTCAAAGCGGAGATTTCCTTCGATCTTCTTTACGCAATTCTGGCAACTCATCTTGGGAGTTGTGGTGACTGTGAATTGACGGGTCTCCTTAGCATAGACAGATATGGCTCCAAGGAGAATAAGGCATAGGGTGAGGATTTTTTTCATTGGTTTATTAATTATTATTATACTTCTATTCAATAACGTCGTCATGGAGGATTTATTGCATTGATATATAAAATTTTATTTTCATAGCTTGCCGAAATTGAATCTAATGCCGACATAGCCCATGGCTCCTTGCACCGGCCCCCATATCTTGGTTGTGTCGAAATAGGGACTCGAAGGATCCTGACTCCAAACGATCGGATTCTTCTGACGGAAACCGGTGAGATTTTCCCCTCCGGCGTAAATGGAGAAATGGCGGAACCAGCGTGTCACTTGAAAATTCAGCTGAGGGAAAGCATGGAAGCGTTCTCCCCAAGAGAAAGACCCGTCTGGCAAGAGATAGGGAGCGGGCATCCGTCCTCCGCCGTTGACTGCAAGCGTTGCATCAAACTGCCAGATATCCATGGCCGTAGAGAAAGAGGCTGTAAGAAGAGCCTTATAGCGGGAGGTGAGAGGTTTTTCCATCAGCACTCCCGAATAAGTTGTCTTCACATCGTTAAGCCTATATGCCGCGGTCACGCTAAGACCGAAAGAAGACTCGAAGGTGGCATCGATCTGGAATGTGTGGGAATAAGATTTTCCGTCAAGATTGCATACGGTGATCTGGAAGGGATCGGAATCAAAATCAACGTTAACCTGACGATTGAAATCCGTGTAATAGTAATCGGCATTAAACTTGATGGATTGTCCGTTGAAAGGAATGGTATAATCCAGGTTCACTCCATAGTTCCATGAAGCCTCTTGATTCAGGTTCTCAACAACAAGTTGGTGGCCGCTTGCCATCAGGTAGTTGTATTCAGCCCAACCGAACACCGTCCTGTAGCCTTTTCCAATGGAAGCTCTTAAGTTAAGATGTTCCAAGGGCGTGATTCTGACGTTGCATCTCGGAGTGACAAACCATCCGTAGATAGAACTTCTGTCTGCTCTGATTCCGGCCATTGCCGTGAGCATTTCTGATGGTTTCCAAGTGTATTGTGCGTAGGCGCCGGCAGTGTTCTCGTGTTCGTTGATGTCAACAGGGGTGGCATCAATCAGATTCAAAGGATTAATCTTCTGCCGGAAAGAATCATGGTTGAAGGAGAATCCGGTTGAGAGATTATTGGCTTCATTGAAATCGGTTTCGTAAATCAGCTGTGCATAGCCGTTCCATTCATGAGTGGCGTAAGATCGGAAGCCATAGGATGCGTCAAGGTCGTGATAGGAGCCGTTTCCCATAAGAGCAATATTGGAATTGTGCTCCCGGTTGAGAATGAAAGCGTGTTTCATATATGCTTCCCCGCGGTTTGTCAGGAGAGTGATCCTGTAAGGATCTGTTGTCAAGGAGGAGTGGGATAGCTGTCCTGCTTCACTTCTTTCATTGATAAATCCGATTCCTCCGTGAAAAATATAGGAAGGAGAAGCATATTTCCAGCGGTTCTGCAGATTCACCTGTCTGATGTCGGGCATATCAGTGAAACCATCGTGGTTGGAATCATGATTGCGGAAACGGTCTTCAAAATGTGCGAGTAATTCCGAGGCGAGTCCGGGGTTAAGCTTTGTGTTTGCATCAACGTTTGCCTCAACCTTAAGGTCGGAATCGATATAGGCGTTCAACGCTACCCCCGCGGGATCATCAGGCTTAAGGTATTCCACGTTAATCTGTCCCGACATTGATTCAAAACCATTCTTGACTGAACTTGATCCTTTGGAAACACTGATGCTTTTCATCCAAGGACCCGGAACATACCGGAGTGCGTAGGGTATTGCGGCTCCACGGAAATTAGGAAGATTCTCAGTGAGGAGCTGCACATAGTTTCCTGAGAGACCGAGAAGTTTGATCTGCTTGGCTCCGGTGGCTGGATCTGAGTAGTTTACGTCGACCGATGGATTTGTGGTGAAACTCTCGCCGAGATTACAGCAGGCGGCTCTGAAAAGCTCAGACTGATTAATCTGGAAAGCATTCTCCGGGCCGGAAAGCTTGAAATTGCCGAGTTTCTTTTTCTCGATTACAAATTCATCAAGCTCCCATTCCGGGATGGTGTCTTTATGATTGACATTATTCTGGGCCTTAAGGCTCAGAGTGGGTATTGCAAACAGCAGAAGGGTAAATAAGGTTTTCATCAATGACTATATAACGATGTGCAAAATTAATAAAAAGGGTAGAATTGTAGAGTTGTTTTTTGACTTTTGGGGCATTTTTGTTGTTATAGGTTGTAGAAATCTTAAAAAAGGTTTAAATTTGCATCAATTAATGAAGTCACCTTATTCATATCCGGCCGGCCGGGGTTACTACGGCATATTCAACGACAGCTTCCCTCCGATTCTTGACGGTGTTACGCTGACGGTGGAAAACTATGTCAAATGGATAAAGGCATCCGGGGGGAGTCCTGTGGTGGTGACACCATGGAATCCTGTGTCGACGGAGTGTGACTATCCCGTGATGCGTTTCTTCTCTCTTCCGATAAGATCCCGTCGTCCCTATAGATATGGATATCCAAAGCTTGATCCATTCATCTGGCGCCGTCTGCGCAATACGGATTTCAAGATTCTTCATAGCCATTGTCCCTTTTCATCGGGCAGACTGGCGGTGTATGTCAAGAGACACCAGCACGTGCCGCTTGTCGGCACATTCCATTCCAAGTATAAGGCCGATCTTGAGCATAGTTTCAAGCTAATGCCCTGGGCTATACCCATCATAATGCGCAGGATCCTTGATTTCTTCAATGCTTGTGATGAAGTTTGGATTCCACAGGCGCATGTGGAGCCAACCGTCAGGGAATATGGCTATAAGGGGAAGCTTCGTGTGATGGAGAACGGCAATGACTTCTCCGGGATAATCACCGGCGATGTGGATGCCTACAAAGCTGAAGCCCGTCGGCGGGTAGGCCTTGATGGGAAAGATATCAATCTCCTCTTTGTGGGGCAACATATATGGGAAAAGGGTTTGAAGATCGTCTTTGAAACACTTCTTCTACTCCGCGACAAGGTGAATTTCCACATGAATTTCATCGGCACGGGTTATGCGGCTGATGAGATGAAACGCCTGGTGGAGGAGAAGGGATTAAAAGGGAAAGTGACCTTCCATGGAGTTATCAATGAGCGGGCAACTCTTTCTGATCATTATGCCGCCAACGATCTTTTCGTGTTTCCCTCATATTATGACAACGCTCCGCTCGTGGTGAGGGAGGCTGCGGCAATGGGAACGCCCTCCATATTGACAGAAGGTTCCACAGCTTCTGAGGTCGTCACCGACCGGAAAAACGGATTTCTTTCTAAGTATGACGCCGCTGATTTCGCCAGGACAATTGAATGGCTGGCGGGAGACAGGGATGAGCTGCGCCGGGTGGCCCGGGGAGCACGGGCCTCTCTTGTGAGAAGCTGGAGAGATGTCGTTGATGAGGTGATGGAGCAATACGACAGAATAATTAAAGAGAGACGGTGAGATGGCAAATAATGTTGGAGAAGGAGTCGCTCCGCGCGACAAGGATTTTTTTTCAATATGGAAAGTGTTGATTCCTGTGGTTATCGGCCTGGGAGTCGTGGGCTATCTTTTCTGGCATGATGCCAAGAGTGAGAATCTCGGGGAGGTGTGGAAAAGCATCACGTTTTCCTGGCGCACGTGGATTTGCATAGCATTTGCGTTTCTTTTCATGTTCGGCCGCGATTTCGGACTCTCCTGGAGATTCCGCGCTCTGACCGACAGACAGCTACCCTGGAAGAGCGCCTACGAGGTGGATCTTCTGTGTGAGTTCACTTCATGTGTGACTCCTTCCGCAGTGGGAGGAAGTTCGCTCGGAATGGTTTTCCTCAATTCAAAGGGTATAGAATTCGGACGGGCTACAACACTTATGATCACGACACTCTTTCTCGATGAGCTTTTCTTTGTTGTGTTCTGTCCGTTGGTTGTTCTCCTGACCCCTGCCCATGAAATTTTTGCCGCTGCCGGCGACACTTTTTCCCGTGGCATAAAGGTGACTTTCTGGCTTGTTTATTCGGGAATATTCGTTTGGACATGCATTCTTTTCATGGGCATAATCTGGCGTCCGCAATGGATCAGATCTGTTATAAGCCGAATATTCAAATGGCGAATACTTCGCCGCTGGGCATCCCAGGCCAATACTTTAGGTGATAATATGGTGGCCACTTCGAAGGAACTCCGGCGAAAACCGTTCCGTTTCTGGCTCGAAGTTTTTGGAGGCACGGCAGTGTCATGGTGCTCACGCTATCTTGTTGTCAACGCTCTGTTCTGGGGATTTCTTCCGCAGGATGATCCCTGGCAGTGGGTTATACTTGCCCGCCAGTTTGTGATATGGGTGGTGCTGATGATCAGTCCTACTCCCGGAGGATCGGGACTCAGCGAATGGCTTTTCTCGGAATATTACGGCGATCTTGTACCGACTGCCGGGATGGCTCTTATCCTCGCTATTCTTTGGAGAATAGTTTCTTACTATCTTTATCTGATGATCGGAGCAGTTCTGGTTCCGGTCTGGCTGAAGAGCACTATCTCGAGATTCCATAAGCCTTCTGCTTCAAAAGGGGTGAGTAATGCCGGGAATATAGGGGGGGAAAATACAACTGAAAAGGAATAAAGAAGCATCTCATGACCGGTATTCTAAAGGTCCTTTTGGCCTACTCAATTATCTTTCTGGCAGATCCGACTGTATTTGTGGAGCATGGTAAATATTATATGACCGGCACTCGGGCAGGCTCTCCTGCGGGTTTCACTCTCTTGGAGAGCGATGATCTCCATCATTGGAGATATTCCCGTCAGGACTCTTTGATTCTCCGGCAAGGGAATTCAACATTCGGCAAACGTGGTTTCTGGGCGCCGCAACTTGTGAAGATGGATAAAGGATATCTTCTTGCCTATTGCGCGGAAGAGCAGCTGGCAGTGGCGAAGGGCGACAGTGTGTCGGGCCTTTTTTCGCAGGATGAGATCAAGCCCGTTGATCCCGGAGAAAAAAATATCGATCCTTTTCTGTTTTTTGACGATGATGGAAAATGCTACCTCTATCACGTGCGTTTCAACAATGGGAATTTCCTTTGGGTAGGGGAGTATGATGTGGAAAACGGTCGGTTTGTGGAGGGAACTTTACGACAGTGTTTTTCAAATGATCAATCATGGGAAAAAACTGATGCTTATCCTGCTCCTCCAATTATGGAGGGTCCGACGGTGGTAAAAATCGATGGCATCTACTATCTGTTTTATTCGGCCAACCATTACCTGAGTCCGGATTATGCGGTGGGTTATGCCACGTCTTCTTCCCCCCTGGGCCCCTGGGAGAAGAACCCATCAAATCCTATCATACACCGGGAGATTGTAGGTGAGAACGGCTCAGGTCATGGAGATATTTTCTTTGACAATGAAGGGAAGATGCGATATGTCTATCACGTGCATAATTCTCCTGATAAAGCCAATCCTCGCCAGACAAGGATTCTGACATTGCGTAAAAAGAGATCAGCCGGACTCCCTGCGGAAATCACGGCTGATCCTGATTCAATCATTATTCCGGTTTTTGAAGCCGGGGAATAAATCATTTGTTATTGGCCAGAAATGCTTCGGCGGCTTCAAGATCTGCCGGAGTGTCAATTCCGATAGTGGGCTCCGATGTGAGGGCCACTTTGATATGATAGCCATTTTCAAGCCAACGCAGTTGCTCCAGAGATTCTGCAATCTCAAGCGGGCTTCTTTCAAGAGATGTCACTTCAGCCAGCACATCACTCCTGTAGGCATATATTCCTACGTGTGTGAGGAATGTGTGCCTGTCGAGCCATTCCGTCCATTCAACGCCTCTGATATAAGGAATTATGCTTCTGGAGAAATATAGAGCCTCATCTTTCAGCGATTTCACAACCTTGACGAGATTAGGATCAAACAAAGCTTCGAAACCGGCTTTTTTATCGAATTCCCTGACAAGAGTAGCCAACTGGGTTTCAGTATTCTTGCGGAAAATATTCATCAGGGCCTCGATTTGTGAGGGCGCGATAAAGGGTTCGTCGCCCTGAACGTTGATGATCACCTTTTCATTGCCTCCCAGTCGGCAAAAGGCTTCATAAACCCTGTCCGTGCCGCTTTTATGGAGTTCTGAGGTCATGACGGCTGTGAAGCCTGCATTCTCCACGCAGTCGGCGATACGCTTGTCGTCGGTGGCCACGGCAACTTTAGCACCCGTTTCCGAAGCCCGTTCGCAAACCCTTACGATCATTTCCTTCCCCCCGATCCTGGCAAGTGGTTTGCCGGGGAAGCGGGTTGAAGCATAACGCGCGGGAATCAGGATAATAAAATCATTATTGGTTAGAGCCATGAGAACTATTGTTTTGATGAAAGCCGGAACGGCAGAATAATGCTGTTCCGGCTTACTTGGTTATGGGAATAGACACAGAAAAAACTCCACGAAGAATGCAATGATGAAAAGTATTCCGAAAATCATTGCGCATGTATCGAGCTTGCGCCTTACGAAAGGATTGAAACGCGCGAGAAAGAGGGCCATGAGATGGGTGAAAACCATCATGAAGGCGAAAAACTCATCGGTAAAAGTCCACCAGGCAAAGCGAAGCTTGAAAGTCAGCACTATGTAGGCAATGACGATGCAGAATGCCGCGACAGCGACGCCTTTAGAATCAGTGATCTGTTTCATGGGTTATTCCTCTGCTGAAAGGTTTTCAGCGGTCATCACTTCCTCTTTCTCTTTTTCTCCTGAGGGCATGTTGGGAAGCTCAAGGCCATAGTGGTTACGGGCGTCGAGAGCCTTCAGGAAGATGCCGAGGAACAGGGCCAGGACTCCAAGGCTGGCGAACACAAGCATAGGAGCGGTGTAGTTGTATTTGAGTGGATCAGTCACTCCGGGATTGGAGGCGGCAAGAACAGCTCCGATAATCATCGGGAAAGCGTAAAGACCGATGTTCTGAATCCAGAAAATCACGGCGTAGGCGGAGCCGAGCAGACGGTTGTCGACAAGTTTCGGAACCGAAGGCCAGAGGGATGCAGGAACGAGAGAGAAGCTGATTCCAAGAAGCACGATTGCCGAATAGGCCACAAGGGCTGACTGTGTGGCCGGAAGGATGAATGCGAATGTGAGATGGCAGATGATCATGAGGATCGCTCCGCAGATGAGCATGGAAGCTCCCTTTCCCTTGCGGTCGAGGAAATGGCCGAGAAGTGGAGTGATGGCAGCTGCGCCAAGAGGGAACACGAAGAACACTCTGCCTGCCTCCTCGGCAGTGATCCCGAGGTTGCACTGAAGCATGTTGGTAGCATATTTCTGGAAGGGGAAGATTGCGGAATAATAGAGCACGCAGAGCAGAGCCACAATCCAGAATACTTTTGACGAGAAAATGAATTTGAGGTCGGAAATTTTGAAAGGATCGTCTTTCACTTCTCCGTTTGTTCCCATCTCATTCTCGAGTTTCTTATCCATGAATGAATAGACGATGAAGCTGATGAGGCCTACAAGGAGAAGGAACACTGAGAAAGCAACAGGGCGGGAAACGCTGATCTGACCACCCAGAGCTGCAATGACAGGAGAGCCGAGGAAAACCACGGCAACACCAAGACGGGCTACTGCCATTTCAAGACCCATTGCGAGAGCCATCTCTTTCCCTTCAAACCATTTCACGATTCCGCGTGACACTGTGATTCCTGCCATCTCCGCGCCACATCCGAAGATCATGAAGCCGATTGCCGAAAGCTTTGCGGAAGCAGGCATTCCGGCGTAGAAAGGAGTGATGTTCCACCATGTGTCGGGAAGATTCACGAAGTGGTCCATAAACGTTTTCAGGCCGCTTGCCTCGAACGAACCGGTGAGAGCATAATAATTAATTGACCCTCCGATAAACATCACGCATCCCGAGAGGATGGCGGTGAATCTAACTCCCATCTTATCGAGGATGATTCCTGCGAAGATCAGGAAGAATACGAAAACATTGAGGAATGTCTCCGAGCCGGCATAGCGTCCATAGGCCGAAGGATCCCATCCCATCTCGCTCTGGAGATATTCCTGAAGCGGAGAGAGGACATCAACGAAGATATAGCAGAAAAGCATTGCCGAAGCCAGCAATGCGAGGGCGGTCCAGCGCGCCCAGGCCTTGTCGCGTAGAAGTTCGCGGGTGGCCGATGTTAGGTTGGTTGTTGACATATCTGATATGACTGTTTTTTGTTCTATGGTGCAAAATTAATTGATTTAGTTGAGAATCTTGCTTCTTCCGGGGAGAAAAGAGGAGTGGGGGCCTTCTTTTTTTGGATTAAAAAAGGACCGGGACTCTGAATCATATTTTAAAAATGATTAAATTTGCAATCGTAATCAAGGCTTGTAGCCGGAGGCTATCCGGTATAAGGTCTGCCCAAAATTATGAATCTAACTAACTTAAATTAAACCAACCTACGTATGAAGAGACTGCTTCTCTTGACCGTGGCGCTGCTGGGAATTGTTTCCTGGGCAAATGCCCAGAGGGGAAACATGACGTGCCGCGGAACAGTCATTGACGAACTTGGAGAACCCGTTATCGGGGCAACAGTGCAAGTGCCGGGCACTTCCATTGCCACTCCGACAGATATCGACGGAAAGTTCTCCCTGATTGTTCCTGAAAAAACCAAGGAACTTGTGATCACTTATGTCGGGTATGTCCCGGTTAAGGCGAAAGCTCAACAGGATATGGGCACTATCAAGCTCAACCCTGACAGCAAGATGCTGCAGGACGTTGTCGTGACCCAGTCCAGAGCACGCACCCGCGAGACTCCTATCGCAATGTCGGAGCTAACGGCGGGCGAGATCGAGGTAAAACTCGGTAATAAGGAATTTCCGGAGGTGTTGAAGAACACTCCCGGCGTCTGGGCTACACCTGAGGGTGGCGGCTATGGCGATGCAAAGATCAATATGCGCGGATTCAAGGCTCCGAATGTGGCGGTGCTCATCAATGGTATCCCCATGAATGATATGGAGTGGGGTGGTGTCTATTGGTCGAACTTCGCTGGTCTGGGCGGCGTGACGTCAAGCATGCAGACGCAACGCGGTCTCGGTGCGGCCATCATCTCCTCTCCGTCGATCGGAGGAACCGTCAACATCACGACTCGTGGACTTGATTCCAAAAAGGGAGGTTCTGTATGGTATGGCATGGGCAACGACAATCTCAACGAGGTTGGCTTCAACGTTTCGACAGGACTCATGAATAATGGCTGGGCCGTTAGCGTTCTCGGAAGCCGCCGGTGGGGCGACGGATATATCCAGGGCACGGAGTTCGAGGCATGGAATTATTTCGTGAATGTCTCGAAAAAACTCGGCGACAACCATCAGCTTTCGCTGACTGCTTTCGGAGCTCCTCAATGGCATAACCAGCGTAACGTGGTCTACGGATGTCTTTCCATTGACAACTGGCAGAACGCAAAGCAGTTTATGAACGGAGAAAGCATGTATCGTTATAATCCGACCTATGGTTTCGATAATGAGGGACGTCAGCGAACCGCATATCGCAATCAATATCACAAACCTATAATTTCGCTCAATCATATCTGGCAGATCAATGACGCGTCTTCGCTCTCAACTGCCCTCTATCTTTCCCTGTCATCAGGCGGAGGATATTCCGGACAGGGACGCACCTCAAACTATCGCAACATGTGGAGAGGCGCTTATAACGGAGCAATTACCACAGATTTCCGACGTCCTGACGGAACGTTTGACTATGGAGGCATCCAGGATATGAATGCGGAGTCAACAACCGGTTCAAATATGGTTATGTCGCAGAGCATCAATAGCCACGAATGGTATGGACTTGTATCGACATATAAGAATTACCTCATTCCCGGCAAGCTGACCCTGACGGGTGGTGTTGACGTTCGCTACTATGTGGGCCATCATAAGAATGAAATCATAGATCTCTATTCAGGACAGTATTTCATGGATGATGACGACCGCAAGAATGTGAAGGCTATCAATAATGCCGCTGCCGCAGATCCCAACTGGATATATCAGAAACTCGGAGTCGGTGATATCGTCTATCGCAACTATGACGGCCACACACATCAGGAGGGTGTCTATGGACAGGCAGAATATAAACTTCTCGATGGCGCAGTGACAACTTTCCTTGCCGGGTCGCTTAATCTCACGGGCTATCAGAAAGTCGACAGGTTCTACTATGACAAGGAGCACGGCACGACCCCCTGGGAAACATTCCTGGGAGGCACAGTGAAAGGTGGTGCTAACTGGAACCTCGACCGCAACAACAATATCTTCCTTAATGGCGGTTATATATCGAAAGCTCCGTTCTTCTCATACGGAGTGTTCCTGAAAGCCGACCAGAGCAATGCTGTCAATCCGAACGCACGCAATGAGAAGATCGGTTCTGTTGAACTTGGATATGGCTACCATTCTCCAAAATTCTCATTGACCGCCAACACCTATTTCACAAAATGGATGGATCGCAGCGACAGAGAGACAGTGAAGCGCGGAGAGATCACCAGTGGCCCTGACGCAGGAAGCTACTATTCTCTGAGCCTTGAGAATGTTTCGGCTCAGCATATCGGAGTGGAAGTGGATTTCGCCTATAAACCCACAAATTGGTTTGAACTGCAGGGAATGTTCTCTTGGGGCGACTGGAAGTGGACCAACAATCCGAAGGGTTACTATTATAATGAGCAGGGACAGCCTCTGAAAAATATCATCAACGGTGAGCTCGCATCCGGAATGCTTGCTGAGGATCATGCATGGGGCATCATCAACCAGAAGAACCATAAGGTGTGCGGATCTGCCCAGACAACAGGTGGACTTGGAGTGACATTCAGACCGTTCAAGGGTTTCAGGATAGGAGCTGACTGGACCATGAGCGCGCGCAACTATTCCGACTATTATCTTGATGCAAGCAGTCTTGAAGTGAACAAGGCTCTGACCCTTTCCGATCCCTGGGAGATTCCATGGGGAAATGAGTTAGACCTTAACTGCAGCTATAAGTTCAAGATGGCCGGACTTGACGCCACTCTCTATGGCAACGTCTACAACCTTTTCAACTACTACTATGTGAAGGATGCTCAGAATCCGTATAACGTCAACGGCACATGGAGCAATGCGACCTATGTGATCTATTCATTCGGACGCACTTTCTCAATGAAGTTAAAAATCAATTTCTAAAATTTGCTAAGGATTCAGCTTATGAAGATCAATAATATAAAATCGGTCGCCTTTCTTGCAGGCGCCATCATGATGACGGCCTGCGGGGAGAATGCATGGAATGACCATCTTGATGGATTCAAGGAGCCCCCGGTTTATTCAAAAACCGAAACGGTAGACTACTCCTTGACGGAGGCGGACTATAAGACGATCGCTAACAATTCCACCAATAAGACGCTTGCCGAGCAGGCTGGGGAATCAGCAGAACTAACCGCAATCGGCAACAACGGTTATTTCTCAACCGCCGAGCAAGCGCGTAAATATCTACCTGCGTTTATTTCCTCATCCTCATTTCCTTATTTTACACTTGATAATGGGTCTTCCATAAAGGTGAGCTATAATCTGGCCACCAATCAGCCGGAAGAGGTGAAGAGGATTGATGCCGGAGTGGCAACCTACACTGTGGCGGAAGAGGATTATCAGGTGGCATGGGGAAGCACGGAGGACTATATAAAGGGATTCGCTCCCCAGACTCCGGCTTCTGCAAGTCTTCCCGGCATCCTGAAAAATGTGGTTTCAGATCCTTCTGATGGTGATTACGCAGTGATCTCTTATGAAGAGGCAGCTGTCAATCCGGTGTTCGGCGGCGGTTCGACTGAGCCGACTGTATATATCGACCAGACATTTGCGGAAAATATGGATGGATTCTCAATGGAGAATGTGCTTCTTCCGGAGGGTTCAACTTATATCTGGAAGCTTGATAGCTACGGCTACATGAAGGCTTCCGGATATGTAGGTGGTGCGAATCAGGATTCGGAGGGATGGCTGGTTTCCGATGAAGTCGCTCTCTCTGCCGATGCCAATGCTGTGCTCACGTTCGATCAGGCTTGCAACTATTTCACAAATCTTGAGACAGCAGCTGAGGAGGCCACTGTCAATGTGAGGGAAAAAGGTGGCAATTGGGTTAGGCTGACCATTCCGGAGATGCCTTCCAAACTTGGCTGGACATTTGTTGCTTCCGGCGACATTGACCTTTCCGTTTATAACGGAAAGACGATCCAGATTGGTTTTTGCTATAAGAGCACTGCGGCGAAGGCCGGAACTTGGGAACTGAAGAATGTGAAACTTGTTGACGGAGGGAAGGCTCCTGCTTCAACGCGTGCCGCTGCTTCCCCGGTTGCTACTGTTTCAAAAAATGCCATCTATGTTTATTCAGGAGGAGAATGGACTGTTCCGGGTTCGATGGCGATTCTCCAACCGGAAGACTACACCGCGATGGGTCAGAGCCGTCCGAATCTTAGCGGTACTCTCCCGGCACAGCTGCTTCCGACTTATCTTGCCCAGACTCTTCCCTACGCTTCTGACGACGTTGCTGAAATTGTGGTCTATAGATATTATGATGGCGCCAACACCATCTATAAGGCCAATCAGTTCACAAAGACGGAAGGAGTGTGGGTGCTGAATACGGGAACTACCTCCGACAAATTCTCGAAGAAGGATAATGAATGGAAGTTTAATCCGTCGGTTGAGATGACTCTTCCATATTCGCGCAACACTGATCCATCCTACACATATTATATGGCATGCAAGGATTGGGTCTTTGCAAACGTAACGAAGAAGCTTTATCCTGATGCGGAGCCTGCTAACGGCTCAAAGCCGGGCCCTCCGTTCATTGACTACAGGGATAATGCAGAGTTTTATTCCGGATCGTCGGCTTATTATGGCAACGTAGACGTTCGGGCCTCTACTGCCAAATCAAACGCTCCTGAGGGCTACACAGGATACGACGGACTTTCTGATGATGAGATTTCAGCTTTGATCCTGAAGAGATTTGCCACGGAGTCATTCCCCGGTGCCCTTTCAATCCTGCATGGCGATGCAGAGCTTGTGGATGGAATGGAAGTGACTTATACGTTTACTTTCACTGCCTACACCTCGGATGGCACACAGGAATATGTGGTGGAATATGTGCTTGCTTCAAAGGGAGAGTTTAATTTCAGAAATTTGTGGAAAGGATCAGGCTCCAATCTTGAGAAAGTGGAGCTCTGAATCAAAATGAATTGACAATAAAAAAGGATTTCCGCATTGCGGAAATCCTTTTTTATTGTCAATCAGTAGAGAATCTGAGATACGTATCAGACTTCTTTGTCGTGCTCGAGAAGGAGAGTCATCGACGGACGGTCGCAGATCTCTGAAGGACCGAAATACTGAATCGGGCCAGGATACTGATAGAGAGTGTTGAGTGCCAGAGTCTCCCTCATTGAAGCGAACTTGAGATATGGACGTCCCTTGAGATTGACGAGGGCTTTCTGGATCACAGGTTTCATCTTGCCGGCACGACGTTCCATGTTCATCATCATGGTGATTGGTATGCCTCCGGCAATCCAGTTCTCTGATTTCTCAGTGAGGTTTCTGACGGAGCTCATATATCCCGTGAGACCGGCATTGATCAGCATGGCGGCATTGAAGCCGAGGGCGTAGGTGTAGTCAGCATCGAAGTTTGTGGGATCGGCGCAACGTCCCTCATATCCGAAGAAATGATGCTGGGCGTTGAACTTGCCGGAATACTGACCTGTCTTGGCGAGCTCGTCAAGTCGTTTTGCCACCATTTCGCTGAGAAGGCTTTCTGTTTCGATGAGTGAAACCTGAACGTTGCCGTGGCTGTCACGGTCAAGGCTGAGCTGAAGAGCGATAGTCTTGGGAAGCGACTTGTAGAGGTCTGCGTTTGCCGGGGAAAGGAGGCTCTGGATCTTCTCGAGTTTTGCATTCTCGTCAAGACCTTCCATCTCTTCACCATGAGCGGCGAGCACTTCATTAAGTTCGGCAATGAGATCTTTCATCGAAGGGATGAATTCAATGAGACCCTCCGGCACGAGGACAGTTCCGAAATTCCAACCCATCTTTGCGCGCTCGGAAATCACGTAGCAGAGATAGTTGACGATATTATCGAGAGTCATTCTCTTAGCGAGCACCTCCTCAGAAATGAGGCAGACGTTGGGTTGGGTCTCCAATGCACATTCAAGAGCGATATGAGAAGCGGAGCGTCCCATGAGCTTGATGAAGTGATAATATTTTTTTGCAGAGTTGCAGTCGCGCTGGATATTGCCGATCACTTCGCTATAGACTTTGCAAGCGGTGTCAAAACCGAAGGATGTCTCGATCCATTCATTCTTGAGGTCGCCATCGATGGTTTTGGGCACTCCGATCACCTGAACATTGGCTCCGATATTCTTATAATATTCAGCGAGCACGGCGGCGTTGGTATTGGAATCGTCTCCTCCAATGATCACAAGAGCCTTAATGTTAAGTTCCTTGAGGACTTTAAGGCCGGATTCGAACTGCTCGGGAGTCTCAAGCTTTGTTCTGCCTGAGCCAATGATGTCGAAACCACCGGTGTTGCGGTAATCTTTAAGGAAGCCGGCAGTTATCTCCATATACTGGTGATTGATAAATCCGGCAGGACCCATCAGGAAGCCATAAAGACGGCTTTCCTTATTGAGGCGCTTGATACCGTCGAAAATTCCGCTGACCACGTTGTGGCCGCCGGGAGCCTGACCTCCGGAGAGGATGATGCCGACATTGAATGGTTCCTCAACGCGGGCGGGATTCTCATCTTCCACAAATTTCACGATCGGCATTCCATAGGTGTGGGGGAAGAGCTTCTTGATCTCCTCCTGATCAGCCACCGACTGAGTGGCTTCGCCGATTTCCAGCTTTACGGGACCCTGAAGGGCCTTGGGAAGTTTGGGCTGATATTCTGCCCTAACTTTTTGCAGAGCGCTTTTCTTCATCAGACAATTATGTTTTGTCGGGTCTCTCCAATATCGGGAGCCCGAGGTTTATAGCAGTCGCTGTTTGTTCAATCAGAAAGCAAAGTTAATAAAATTAATTGAGTTTTTCAGGGTTTAAGCCCGATTTTTAGCACGCCGTCAATCATAATAAAAAAACGGGACACACATACAGCGTGTCCCGTTCTTGAAATCCGTTGAAAGGGTTATGCTCAGCAGGGGAGGGCAGCGTTAGTTTTGCGCACAGCGGCTGCACTCTTTTCGAAGAGTTCCTTCTCCTCATCGTTGAGGTTGAGCTCAACAATCTTTTCAATACCGTTCTTGCCGAGAACGCAAGGAACGCCGATGCAGATGTCGCTCTGGCCGTATTCTCCTTCAAGAAGAGCGGAGCAGGGGATGATGGCCTTCTGATCGTGGATGATAGCCTCTACGAGCTCAGCTGCAGCGGCACCGGGAGCATACCATGCGGAGGTGCCGAGAAGTTTGGTGAGGGTAGCACCGCCAACCATTGTGTCGGCAGCAACCTTGTCAAGAGTCTCAGCATCCATGAACTCGGTTACGGGCACACCACGGAGTGTGGCGAAGCGCTTCATCGGGATCATGGTGGTGTCGCCGTGTCCGCCGATCACGAAGCCCTCAACCTCATTGGGATTAGCGTTGAGAGCCACGCTGAGATAATATTTGAAACGG
>CAYROR010000031.1:6790-35298 GCA_964425935.1 uncultured Sangeribacter sp. | reverse complement strand
TTCTTGACGAAGCGCAAAACACCACCAAGCATCAGATGAAGATGTTTCTGACGCGTCTCGGAGTCAACAGCCGGATGATCATCACGGGCGACGCTACTCAGATCGACCTCCCGAGGAGCGTGCAGAGCGGATTGCTGCAGGCCCTCAAAATTCTTCGTGGTGTCGACGGCATCGGAATCATAGAATATGAGAAGAAAGATATCGTGCGCCATCCTCTCGTGCAGAGAATCGTGGATGCCTACGAGGCAAGAGAGAAGAAGGTGGATGAGGAATTTGATGAGAAATTGAAAGAAACAGGTTCAAATGCTTGAACAGAAGGAAAGAAATGGCAAAGATCGGAGACACAGTGAGATTCCTAAACGCTATCGGCGGAGGAAAGATTACGAGAATTGAGGGAAATATTGCATACGTGGACGACGAAGGTTTCGAGACGCCGGTTCTTCTGAAGGAGCTGGTGGTTGTCATGCCGGCCGGCCATGATTCTGCGAAGAGCGGAGTCAAAAAGATGTTTGATCAGAAGGCTTTCGATGAGGGTCGCACCAACGCCGTTGCTGTTCCTGCACCTGCTGCTCCTGATCCCGAGCCGGAGAAGGAGCTCCCCGTGGAGGAAACTCCTCATGGAGAGAAGCCGAACATATTGCTTGTGTTTGAACCTTCCGACGTTAAGCAGCTCGACAAATCGAGGTTTGCGGCGGTCGTTGTCAACGATTCAAACTTCTTCCTTGATTTCACTTTTTTGCGTAGAAGCGAGCTTGAACGCGGGTGGACAGTCGTTTTCCGCGGAACCGTGGCTCCAAATGAGCTTATCGATGTGGCATCTCTGACTCATGCCGATCTTCCGGATTATGAGAAAGTGGCGTTTCAGTGTGTGGCATATAAGAAGGATAAGGAATTCACCCTTCAACCCCCGGTGAGCGTTTCCCGGAAGTTGGATCTCACTAAGTTTCATAAATTCCATTGTTTTAGGCCCGGAGTCTATTTCGACACTCCGGTGCTTGAGATTCCGATGGTGAAAGATGGAATTGCTGCGCGTCCTCTTGAAGTGAACGCGGCAATGATTGAGGAATCAATTTCCTCCGGAGGAAAGGCAACTAAAGGATCAGGAGAGATGGCGAAGGAGCTATCTCGGAAATATCGTGTTGACGAAGGGCGTCCGGGTCGTCGCAAGGATGGAAAGGTGAGCGACACCAAGGTGCTTCCCCTGATAGAAGTGGATCTTCATATCGGGGAACTGACCGACACTATTTCAGGAATGGAACCGAAGGATATGCTTGAGATGCAGCTCGCCGCCGTGCGTCGGAATATGAAGGAGAATTGCCGGAGAATAGGACAGAAAATTGTGTTTATCCACGGAAAAGGGGAAGGGGTGTTAAGGAAAGCGGTTCTTGAACTTCTGAAAAAGGAATATCCGAAAGCAGAACTTCAGGATGCCTCATTCCGCGAATATGGCTTCGGAGCCACCCTCGTTACAATCCATTAAAACAGTATCAAAATGAAGCAAACCGACAAATGGTGGAGTTATCCCGCCGAAGGGGAATCGGGACGTACCATCATAGTGACCGGACGCGACGCCATCGACGACTGGCGGGAAAGCGGGAAATATATCTATCGCATAGACGTGAGCTGGAATTATGATTCCAAACCCGACGGAATGCCATCCGATGAGGATGCCCGGAGGATGGAGGAGGCCACGGATGCTCTTCTCGATGCATTCAAGAAAGACAAGGTGGCTGTCATGACGGGAATCTACACCGGCGACGGCCGTCGCGACTGGGTGTTCTATACAAAGAATCTGAAGATCTTTTCCCTGGTCTTCAACAAGGCCCTTGAGTCCCTTCCTGTCATGCCCCTTCTTATAGAAGCGGAGGAGGATGCCGGCTGGGAGGAGTACCTGCATCTGCGCTCCGAAACCTACGTCCCCGACGAAGACTGAGACTGGAGAAATATAGGCTGGATATGAGATAAGCCCCGGCATCACTGCCGAGGCTTTTCTGATAGTATGAGATTACTGTTTTTATTTCAAGATGCCGGAGGAAGCCGAGCCGGAAACCTGTGGTTCGTTGTCGCGTTTCACTTTCTTGCCGAAGCCGAAGGTGTAGGTGGCGGAGATTCTGACTGTCGCGTGATAGTTGCCGCTTAAGATTGTTTCCTTGGTGCTGTAGACTTCGCTATTCATCACCCTGGAGGCACTTCTCCAGTTCCATCTTCCGATATTGCTGACCGTTGCGGAGATGTTCCAATCCGAGTGAGACCATCCGATGTGGAAATAATAATTGTCTTTGTAGCGTCCCCATATTCCATTCATCATGCCGTCCCAGGTGCCTACATTTGAATTGTAGGTGAACCCCATATTCCAGTTTTTAATGTAGTAGAACAGCTGGAGGGTGTAGTAGAAATGGAAATGGTTCACGTTATACGGTTTCCCGTTGTGGTTGAAAAGCTGACTGAGATTTCCGGAGAAAACCAGAGATTTATCGAGGAAGCGGGCCGTGCCCTTGATGCCATATCTTCCCTGTGAGTAGGATCCCATCGGCTGCTTGATGGTGCGGATCACTCCGTTGCCGTCAGCTTCATAATCGTAGGCATATCGGTCTTTGACCATCCATCCCCAGGCGTAGGCACTCAGACTATAGTTGTTGTCTGGAATCCAGGTGTAGGAGAAATCGAAATCATAGCTCTTTGCGGGGATAAGATTTGGATTGCCGGTGTATTTCAGGAACGGAGAGGCTGTGATGACCTGGTCGCTTTTGAAATTCGGGAGCGGCAACCATGTCTCTTGCTGAAAGATGGCGGAGAGTGAATGTTTGCGGTTGGGGGAGTATTGAACCGACACGTCGAAATAAGGGGCATTGCGATTGTCGATCATCTGTCCGAACTGAAGTCGGTCCCAGTCCCAACCACATCCCAGATGTCCACGGATATTCCTGATTGAGAGTTCATAGTTCATCCCTAATCCGATGCGAGAGGATTTTGCATGATCCAGCGTGTTGGCAGTGCCCGAATACAATGTGCGGTTGTATTCATAAGAACCTTTGAAAAGGCCGAGAAGACTTCCGAATTTGCCGAAATCATGTTTGAATTTCAGATCTCCGGAAAGTTTGTTCGTATTGTCGGCTGCTGAATTGTGGATAAGGGAATATCCTTTCTCCAGATAATCACTGTTTTGGTCGGTATGTGAAAAACTATATTGAGGCGTGAAGGTGATTGAATTCCGTTTCGGCAGGGAGAAAAAGTAATAACCTTTGTAGGATATGAACTTGGAGAAATTGCTTGACGATGAACTATATTCCGAGTCTGGATAAATATTTGATGAATAATTGATTCTTCCGTTCTGTAGGGTGTTTGGTTGACGGTCAAGATTGCTGTTTATGAGTGTCGATGCCTGAATTTTATCCGAATTATATGTTGCTCTGAAAATAAGGTAGTAATTGTTTCGCTGG
Organism: uncultured Sangeribacter sp.; assembly: GCA_964425935.1. Lineage (GTDB taxonomy): Bacteria > Bacteroidota > Bacteroidia > Bacteroidales > Muribaculaceae > Lepagella. Next base: position 31,858 of record CAYROR010000031.1, on the reverse strand, counting down.
TAGTTTGAGGAGGAGACTTCTGAGTTGCGCCGGAATTCCTTGACTGAGCCGTCTTCCTGAGGCAGGCGGAAAGTTTCCTCCAGGTCCTGTCCGTCATGCTTGCTCACGAGATTGAAAGCTGAACCCATAAGGTCGTAGGTCATGCTTTTATATTGCATCCTGACGTTGCCGATCATCTGCTCATGATGGCTATTGAGGAATGTGCTTATTCCGAAAGCCTTCGCATATCCTCCGTATTCATATTGCTGCATTATGAAATTTACCACGTAAGGATTGCCTTGCAGACGCGGATCGGAGGGATACTCCAGATATTCCACTCTTTTCACATCGCTCATCCGCATTGCCATCAGATCTTTTTCTGAAGCCGGGAGATAATCGATAAACACTGCAACCGGTTTCCCTCCGTTGGTCTGGACGGAGTTTCCCGAAATAAAGCCAAGCTGTGGAATGGCCATGTGGTTAAGCAGATCGATTCCTGACTGAGAGGCGTTTTTCTGTGTAGTGGTAGGCAGATAAACAGATTTCTCGGAATAGAGTCGCGCATTGTCGGCTTCCACGGTCAGGCCGCTTAACGCCACGGGATGTTCCTCCAGTTTTATGGTGCCTACGGAGAAGGAATTAAACTTCTTCGCCACAGTCTTATAGCCAAGACATGAGATTTTTCCGATCACATCCTGTCGGTCGCACGGAATTGAGAAACGCCCGTTGCCGTCGGTTATTCCGTAAGTGATGACTGTTGAATCTTTCGGGGCGAGCAGCATAACCGTGGCAGCGGCCACTGGCTCTCCGTCGGATCCCTCCGTGCGGCCCGTGAAGAGGAATTTTCCATGCTGGAATGCCTCGATGAAGAAATTCTTATTCTTCTTGATGATTGAGACGGGGTTTAGTCCTATGGTCTGGCGCAAAGCGTCGTATGGATCGTCCGTGTTAACCTTAGCAGAGGTACGGTAGTTATCCAATTCCTTATATATGAAAGAGATGTTGATCTCCGGATGCTCCTTGCTGATCCTGACTATGGCTTCCGATATCGGAGTGTTGTCGAAAGAATAGGAGAATGAGAATGCATGGGCTGAAATGAAAGTCACCGCAGCCATTATCATAGTTATTATGGTTTTCATGTTTCAGTCGATGATGAGGGTGTCTTCGTTTCGTTTAATGTTGATTCTCTCGAATGTGTTGAGCTGCTCCACTACGTCGTCAATCGGAAGAGAGGGATCAAATTTATAGTAAAGGTGAAGGGCGGCGGCTTCTTTACTGTTGAACTTGATTTTGACATCGTAGGCCTTGGCGACCGCCTCCATGATCACTTCAAGAGACTCATCCTCAAACATCACGGGTTTCTTCTCAATCTTTACAGAGTCGTTCTTGGTCTTTATGGTGTCTGATGCAGCCATGGTGTATGAGCGGATTGCTTCCGCGTCGGATCCTTGAGATGCCGCGGGTTTATGTTCGATCACAGCCATAGTCACGGCGATTCCGGCAGCCACTGCCACGATCGAGGAGCAGATGATCACGGCGATTGAAGCCGCCCTGTTTCCGATCCATAGAAAATTGCGCCGGCGAGGAGCCCCGAAATGTTTTCCGGAGAAACTATTCCATTCGCTTTCGACGTCGATCTCTTTCTTGGCCTCCATGGCGGAATCTGTCTTACAGAGAAGGTTATATATCTCCCTTGTCTCAGGATCCGAAAGGATTTCGTCAAGTTCCTGCGTCGAATATTTGTGGGGATGCTCGATAATATCAAGCACCAATCCATATTTCCGGTTGTGGTTATCCATTTTCATTGAGTTTTTTACGGATGAAACTTAGTGCATGACTCAGGTGACGGTATACGGCAGTTTCGCTGATGCCCATTGCCTCCGCGATGCGTGAGAAACGCATTCCGTCGGAAAACCGCAATTCCATGACCCGCTTCGCCTGCGGAGAAATGTCAGACTCTATAAGGTTATAGACTCTCTCGATGGTTTCCTCGTCGGGCCAGTCTTCAGCATCATATTCCTCATTGTCGAGAAAATAGAGGTTTTCTATGCGCTGATGAATGCCGCAATCGCGGATATGGTTCAGGCATCGGTTGCGTGTTGACCGCATGAGATAGGCAGCTGAGATGTCGCTGCAGTCAGGAGCTCCTTTCCCGTCGAGCAGCGAAACAAACACGTCGTGGACGATGTCGCGCGCGAGGTCAGCGTCATGCAGAAGCGCCACGGCCAGCCGGTGCATCTGCAGATAATGTGATCTGAATAGCTGCTCTATGTCATTTCTTTTTGTCATACACTATAAGGACACACAGCTTCCTATAAACTCAACCTTGAAAAAAGCTTTTTTTCAAAAAAAATTCTTTTCAAGTGCAAAATTACTGAAAATAGCATAGATAAAGAAATCCTTTCCATCCTTCCCATCTGCAGAAGCGGAGCCCCGGGAGATAAAAAGAGAGGAGCCGGACTCATCTTGAATCCGGCTCCTCTCTTTTCATTTCCACTCCGCAATAGGGGAGGGGATTATTTCTGCATGGTGAAATGTTTTGAAGCAAGACGATAGCCGTCGGCAAAAATCTCTACCGTGTAGTCTCCCGGGGTCAGCGTTGTGTTTACGTCCCAATAGACCGAGAGGCTGACCTCTTCGTTGGTATATTCAATCTGGCGGTGGGCAGTGCATTGAACCGAGGAGCCATCAAGATTGAAAGACCCTCCATCTCCAAGCAGTGAGCCTTCGGGGCTGACGATCCTGATATAGAAATCTTTCATTCCCGCGGCGGCTGTGTTGTTGGGAGAAACGGTGAAGCTGACGCCGAGCTGTTTAGCCTTGGTGATGTTTTTCTCCACCTTCCCTTTTCTGTTGTAGGCTTTCAGCGACACGCCGGTGACGTTGAGTTTCTTTGCGAGTTTGACGGTCTGGGTGAGCTGTTCATTCTCGGAAGTGGCCACGCTAACCTGAGAAGCAAGCTGCCTGTTTCTCTGATTAGCCTGCTCAATCTCCTTCTTGAGCCCTTCATTCTCCTCTCCGAGTCGTTTGATCTCCTCCAGATAGTGTTTCACAATCCCTTTGAGGGTCTTGATTTCATTCTCAAGGTCGCGTATTCTCTTTCTGTTGGCGGCATTGCTCTTCTTTTCCTGATTAAGTTCAGAGAGGAGACCCTCCACTTTCAGGCGCGCCTCGTTATATTTTTGTACGAGAGAGTCGTTTTTCAGATATCTCTGCTGGTCCTCATATTGGTTGAAGTCGGCATTAAGCTGATTGAATTCGTTGGTGAGCAGCAGCCGGTCGTTTGCGAGCCTGAGATTTTCTGTTTCGGCCCTTGCTGCATTAACTTCATCCGTGCGCTGCGAGTTTGTAATGATTAGCACTACTATGAGCGCGATGAGACAGAGGAGCGCTGCGCCTCCTCCATAGATGATTATTTTCTGGTTCTTATTCATTTTTTTGATGAAGTCTGAGATTTCATTGTTGCGGCTACAAAATTACAACGAAAAAGTGTAATTCACAACGCTGACGGCTTAAATGGTGACAAGATATAAAAAGAATTTGGCCGAAAATCCAAAAGATTTCCGGCCAAGGTTTGCTTTTTGTCTTATTGACTGTCCTGAATTACTCAGCAACTGCAGCAGCGGCAGCTTCAACGATGGTGTCAACAGCAACTGAATCGGGAGCGATAGAGTCAACTGCAACCTCAGCAGCAACCTCTTCAACAACTGCGATTGATTCGCTGTCTACGGCCTCAGCGGCCTTTTTGCTGTCGCCGCAGCTAACGAGAGCTACGCTGAAAAGAACAGCAAGTGAAAGAACTACTTTTTTCATCTCTTTAAAATTTAAAATAATAAAACAATTTTTTTGCTATCAAAAACGGTGCAAATTTACAGCTTATTTTTCATATAGACGCAAATTCTCATGGAAAAAATTGATTTTTGGGGTAAAAAATCCCCATATTTAACAATTTTAAGTTAAATATTGACCGATTTAACATTCAAGATGGCGGTCTTCTTGATGCGATGCTTGATTAGGGGCGTGAAAGGACACACAAAAAAAGGATGTATCATAAGGTCGGTTATGATACATCCTTTTTCTCTGTGCCCTGAGCCGGGCTCGAACCGGCACGGCTCTCACCATTGGTGTTTGAGACCAACGCGTCTACCAATTCCGCCATCAGGGCCTGAAATCTCTTCGGATTTCCGTGCAAAGTTAAGAAAGAATTTCCGGATTTGCAAAAGAATATTTGTTTTTATCCACATTTTTATTTCAATTGCCTATATAAAAGAGGCCTGGCGCTGGGCCAGACCTCTTTGGTGTACATGGGGTAATTATTAAGGAGAATTATTCGAAGTGTACCTTGGCCTTGCGGAGCACTTGCCAGCATCCTCCCTCGAATATTGCCGTGCCGGCCTGATCATTGACAACCTTCTGTTTTCCGGCGGTGGCAATGATGTCGGCAACGTTGCATCCCCCTGCAAGAATGTCGTAGGGATTGGCAAGGGCGAGTTCCCACACCGATGGATCGGCCACCACGCGATAGGTTCCCGTCAGGCCGTCAGACGTTTCAAGTTGAAACACCGTATGTCCGGGATTGAGAGCGCGGTCGGCTCTCACGAATTTATTGCGGGGATTGACGCGTCCGAGGAAAATTGTGCGGTGGATCGGGCCATTGGTCTCTTGTTTAGGCTGCTGTGGCTGCGCGGGAGCAGGTTGCGGCTGATAAGCCTGATGCGGCTGTGTGGGAGTCTCGGGCTGAACGGGCTTTGGCTGGTAGGCCTGATGCTCCTGAGGAACCTGGACTTTGGCTTGTGGCACTGCCGGCTGCGACTGAGCTGCGGTCTCTTCCGGTTTCGAAGATTTTAGGATGTCCTGTAGCTCCGCAATGCGGGCATGGAGGCGTCCGTTTTCCGCGAGCAGGGAGTCAAGATTTTTCTGAAGCACCTCGCCAGCCTTTATCTGAGCTTGCAGTTTTTTATTGAGATCTGTGATCTCCTGCGATTTTGCATACAGCTTGTCGGCAAAATCGTTTCGTAAGGCGCTTGCTTCGCTGCTCACCATTCCCACGCTCGGTCGCTCCTGCCCCTTCTGCGCTCCTCCATTCTGAATGCCATTTTTCTTCATGACGTTTGAGGCAAAGACCACGAGGGCCACGACAACTCCTACAAGGATGCAAAGAACAAGAATATAGATCCAGGTGTGATTGCTCGCTTTCTCGATTTCAGGATCCTCCTCATCAAGACTGTTCAGATCGGCGGCAGTTTCAAGAGAAGCCTCGGCAGCGGAAATTGAATCGAGGGCAGCTTCAGCCGAGGGTGTTTCCACTGTGGGGGAAGTCTTCTGGGCGTCAGCAGCTTTTGGCTGAGTGGCCTGCGGCTCCTCTTTCTGCGTTTTTGCAGGTTCGGCTGTAGGCTTCGGCTGTTCGGGCTTTGCTTCAGGAGCGCCGACAGTCATTTTCTTAAGGTCTTTCTTGGCTCCTATCCTTCCGGCGCGACCCTTTTCGATAAGTCCTTTTGATTTGAACACGGTCGTGCCCCAGTATTCCTCAAGTTTCTGGCGGTCCCACGACTGATAGTCGGTGGGCACCGGGATTGCCTTGAAAGCCTTGATGTTTTCCTTTTCCTTGTTTTTAAGTGCTTTCTCGAGCTCCGCCATTGTGGTGGGGTGGATGTTGTCGAGATAACCTGAAAGATCGTTGGCATATCTGAGATATGCTTTAGCCGCGATAGTGCGGGCATGCTCCATCTCCTTGTCGGTCACGGCAAATGTAGCCGCCGGGAGCACGAGAAGCATGAGAAGTAGAATTAGCTTGGTGTTGAGTTTCATTATCATCTGTTTTCTTTATTATCTGTTTTGAAAATTCCTGCACATCCTCAGATCTCTTTTCTCAGACGTGCCACCGGTATCCCTTTCCGGTCGCGATATTTCGCCACCGTTCGCCGGGAAACGTCGAAACCCCGATCCTCCATTATCTTGCGGATCTGCTCGTCGCTGAGCGGATGTCGTTTGTCTTCCTTTTCGACGATGGCGGAAATCTCGGCTTCGATTTTTCGGTTGGTGAGAGGTTCGGCGTCGTCGCCCGATTCCTCTCCGATGGTGTCGCTGAAGAAGAACCTCAGCGGAAAGACACCCCAGGGCGTTGCCACGAATTTATTAGTGGTGGCTCTGGAGATGACGGAGAAATCATAGCCAGTTATCGCGGCGATATCTTTGATCATCATCGGCTTGAGACGATAAACGTCTTCCGTGGTGAAATAGTCGTGCTGGATCTTGATTATGGCCGTCATCACGTTGATGAGCGTTTCCTGCCTCTGGCGGAGAATCCTGATGAAATCTTTCGCGTCGTTATATCGGGTGATGATGAATTCCTGCCCCTTGTTGTCGCGTTTCTCATTGGCATTGTTTTCCATTTCCCTGACAGCCTCGGAGAAAGTGCGGTCGATCGCAAGCTCCGGAATCCTGCTGTTAACCGCCACCGATAGCTCTCCATCTTCATTGCTGACTATCAGGTCGGGGACAATTACGTCAGGAATATCGCCGCCACCCACAGAGGCTCCCGGCTTGGGGTTGAGGCTGAGAATAAGGTCGATCGCCTCCTTGGCGCGCTCTTTCGACATTTTCAGGCCCGAGATGATCTTGTGGGAATGTTTCATCGTGAAGGCCTCGAACTGCTGTTCAAGGATGTCGATGGCATCGCTCTTTGTCTGGGAGGGGGGAAGTTGTCTCACCTGAAGGAGCAGACACTCACGGAGATCCGCGGCTCCGACTCCGAAAGGCTCAAGACTCTGCACGGCAGCGAGGGCTTCTCGGGCCTCCTGTTGGCTCACCTCAATGCCCGGGCCGAAAGCCATGTCGTTGACCAACGACTGGAGAGGCCTGCGCAGATATCCGTTGGAGTCGAGGCTTCCCACGATGTAGCGAGCCGCCTTTTCGATATTCGGAGAGAGATTCTTTTCGTCGAGCTGCCGCTGAAGAGAATCATAGAGTGATTCTGAATTGTCGGGAGGAGAAAACTCGAAATCGGAAAAATCGTCAGGGGATGAATTGCGTGCGTTGAACCGATAGCGTGGAATCTCGGGAGCGGCCTCGGCCACATCGATTGCCTCCAAGGCCGGATTGTCTTCCAATTCCTTGTCGACGGTTTCCTCAAGTTCGGGCGCAGTGAGTTCCAGCAACTTCACGAAGCGGAGCTGCATGGCTGAGAGGCGTGTTGTCAGTCGCTGGTCGAGCGAGAGGTGTTGTTTCGATTCCATCGGAGAAGTGGATTAGGAGCCGCCGACATGGCTGTCGGCGCTTAACGCGACGCGAAATTAGCATAAAAAATGCAGTGAACGGAAAAAAATCGTAAAAAAATTGTGTGATAACCGAAAAATGCTTAATTTCGCAACCTGAAATGACAGGGCATCCAATGTGCCCTCGGTTGAATGCCTCCTTATTCATCAGGATGTGGAGGCTGAAACCGGAAAATCGGTAACAACTCACGAACATAAAAGAAATGGCATCTGAGAATCAGAAAAATCAGGACGAAACCACGATTGACAAAGTGAACAGCCAGCTCACAGAGGCCGGCACCCGTATAGCGGCTAATAAAAAGATCCTCGCATGGGGGATCGGAGGAGTCCTCATCATAGCCGTCCTCGTTTTGGGCTACATCTTCATCTATAGCAACCCCCGCACCCAGAAGGCTATCGCGGAATATAACAAGGTGGAGATGTCGAGCTTCGGCAACGACTCCATAGCCGGCGCCCAGTATAAGGCGGTTGCCGATAAATATGGCTCAACCGATGCCGGAAAGCTCGCAGCGCTCAGCGCCGGTGAGTCGTTATATAATGAGGGTGAATATGAGGAGGCCGTAAAATATCTGAATAAGTTCTCCTGCAAGGACGCCGTGCTCGAGGCCAACGCAATGGTTCTGGCCGGCGATTGCTACGTCAACCTTAAGAAATATGACGAGGCTCTGGGAGCATACGCAAAGGCTATCCGCAAGGCCGACCGCAATCCCCAGATCGTTCCGAGAGTTCTTCTGAAGGAGGCCAACATCTATGATGCACAGCAGAAATATGACAAGGCTCTTGATTGCTATAATCAGATCAAGAAGGATTATCCGGAGTTCCAGCTCGGAAACGGCGTGAGCATCGATGCTTACATCGCACGCGAGAATGCTCGACTTGGCAAATAATCTTCAAATTTTGGAAACACACTCCATAAAATAATAAAACACTTTGCTTATTTTATGAAAAGGGGCGATGGCTTTCGGGCTGCGCCCTTTTCTATTTTTCTATTACGGCATCCGGCTGCCGGATGTCAACGAATGATATTAAAATCTTATAGATCGTGAAACGCATCGCAACATATATTCTACTTGCAGCCGCAGGAGCCGGTTCAATGGTAATGGGGCAACGGAAGGCTGACGTGATTGTCGGCTATGAGTCAAAGTATCCTGCTTTCGGAGGAGGGGAAAGAACGATCCGGATGACCCTGCTTGCTAACGCTGCAGAGTCGAAATATTTCAACGACCTCAGTCTTTGGGTGGATTCTCTTCAGGCTACTCCGGAGGGCAAAGCGAAATATGAGGAGATTATGCGGGCTAATTGTCTGGTGAGGCATCCCGATGGATATGACTACTGGGATTTCACCAAGGGGCCTGTAAAAAAGACTTTTACTTACGTTTTCAATAATGTTGCCGACGGAGAACTGACCGTCTACGATCAGTGGGGCAACGAGACAATGTTCTATGCCGAGCCGACGGATGAGATGGAATGGTCGGTGAATGCTGATTCGGTTGCCAATGTCATTGGATATGACTGTGTGATGGCAGAGTCTGATTATCATGGGCGGCATTGGAAAGCCTGGTTTGCTCCGGAAATTCCTATCGGATGCGGACCATGGAAACTCCGCGGCCTTCCGGGATTGATACTGAAGGCTGAGGCCGATGGCGGTTTTTCCTTCGTCGCTACCGGACTGGAGGAAACCTCCCGGGAGATGACTCCGATTTATTCTCCGGAAGATTACAAGAAGACCGACCGCAAGAAAGCCCTCGCCGTCCATGAGCATTTCCTGAATAATCAGGAGTCGATTATCAAGGCTCAGAATGGAGGAGAGGGGAAGGTCACATATCAGGATGAGGATGGGAATGCGATCCTACCTCCGAAATATGACGGCCGGAAGCTTTCGTTAGAACCCGATTATAAATAGATGATCAGCTGTGGCTCCGGTTGAAGAAACGGACGTGGCGCACCATGTTGTGTTCCTTGCCGAGTAGCTTCATGCCTCCCTTCACGGTGAGGAAAGATATGATGGAGCAAATTCCGATCGGGGCCGCATAGGTGTATGACTGGCCGAGATCCATCACGATGAAAATGGTCATCAGCGGAGCCTCGATAGCCGCCGACATCACTCCCGCCATGCCGAGAAATGCGAATACGCTCAACGGGAGATCCCATCCGAAGATATGGTTGCACAAGGAGGCATAAAGAAATCCGGATATCGCTCCTGCAAAAAGCGTGGGAGAGAAATCTCCTCCCACCCCTCCGCTGCTATTGGTTGCAGCCACAGCCCAGCATTTTAGCGCGAGTATGGCAGCCGCGCAAACCATAAGTCCATTTTCCGACATTCCGAGAGCCTGAAAGAGAGTGCCGTGGGAAAGAGCCTGCACATTGTTGTGGATCACCTCTCCGATCACCGGATAACCCACGCCATACATGGAGGGGAACAGAAGCAGGCATAGTCCTACGATAAGGCCGCCGAAGATATTGGAAACCCAGGGACTCCGGATCTTTTTAAACACTGAGTCAAGCCCGTTGACGACTGAGGAGTAGTAGACGCAATAGAGCCCGCAGAAAATCGCAAGACCGATAACGGCTGGAATCAGATTGTTGTCGAATGCATCTATAGGACAATAGGTGTGGTCGAAGACAAATCCGCGGCATAGAAACACCACTGCGTATGACACGAGACAAGAAACCATCAGGGCCATCACCGAGAGGGTGGTGAGAGGAATCATCAGAAGCTCGAGTGAGAACATGAGTCCTCCCACGGGCGACATGAATATTCCGCAGATTGCAGCGCTCGCTCCGCATCCTGTCAGGATTTTCAGATGTTTCGGATCGAGGCCGAGGAACTGCCCCACGTTGCTGCCGATGGCAGCGCCGGTGTAGGCTATCGGGCCTTCTGATCCGGAAGATCCTCCCATTCCGAGAGTGATGGTGCCTCCAACCATCGGGGAGAAGGTGATGTTGTGTTTGATGCGGAACATCCGGTTCTTGATGTCGCGTATGAGCTGAGCCACGCCGTGGGTGAGGTTGGTGTGGATGATATATCGGGTGAAGATTCCAGTGATAAGGATGCCGGCAACCGGCATTCCTATCAGCCACCAGTTTATTTCAGTGTCGGAGATGTGTTTGGTGAAGTGGCCGGCTACGTAAGAAATTGAATAGCGGAAAATGTGGGTTGCGAGTCCTGCAAGGATGCCAACGATTATTGCAAGAAACACAAGGTAGGCATATTCGGGTATGTTTCTCCTCCGCCAGTCGTGAAGGCTGACGGTCCAGTGTCGCTTGTCGGTGGTTTTTTCTGTATCAATAGGTGAGTTCATAGTTGTCGGGCCGGCGCGGAGGTTGCCGGTTATAATTTTATAACATCATGAACTGCATTTTGGGTTGTGGCGGAAACCATATTATTTGAAAAAATAGGATTGCAAGGCTCGGGTTATTGCGCGAATGGCTCTATGTCAATGCAGAATTACGGATTTTTTACTAATTTTGCAAGTGATTAGCCGGGGTGTGCCTTGTGTCAGAACCTCCGGATCGGTTTCATAGAATGATTGAGAATCAAAAGTATACTATTATCCAGCTCTCCAATGGAATGAGAGCTGTCTGCTGGCAGACGGATTCGCTGGTCAGCTATATCGGTGTCGACATAGCCGTTGGCAGCCGTGATGAAGATGACTCCAGGCATGGGCTGGCTCATCTGGTGGAGCATACCGTCTTCAAGGGAACTCTGGCAAGACGGGCCTGGCAAGTGTCGAATCGCATGGAGAGCATCGGGGGAGAACTGAATGCCTACACCTCGAAAGAGGAAACGATGATCTACACTACCGCCCCTGCCTCTTATGAGGCGCGAGCCATCGAGCTTCTCGCCGATCTCGTTGAGAATGCCTGTTTCCCTGAATCAGATGTGGAGACGGAGAAGGATGTGGTTATAGAGGAGATCAAGAGCTATCTCGACAGTCCCTCGGATTCAGTTTATGATGATTTCGAGGAGCTGGCCTACAAAGGATCTGGACTCGCCCATAACATATTGGGCACTGAGGTGGGAGTTAGACGTCTTACGAGTGAAGACTGCCGAGACTTTGTCCGTTCCTACTATGCACCGTCGCGCATGGTGGCATATTGCTGTTCCCCCCTTTCTCCGGAGAAAGTGGAGCGCCTGTTCGAACGCTACTTCGGCAAGTTCAGCCGTAACGCACTCCCATTGCGTCGCGAGGCTCCGAAGCCCTGCGAACGTTTCGACGAAGTGTCCGACCGCGACGGACACCAGGCGAACTCGATTGTGGGAGCAAGGGTCTTCGGCCGCCATGATGAGCGCCGCTACCCCCTGTTTCTGCTCAATAACTATCTGGGAGGACCCTCGATGAATTCTCGTCTCAACCGGGAATTGAGGGAGAAGAGGGGTTATGTCTATACGGTCGACAGCTCCGTCAGCCTCATGTCGGATGCGGGCCTGATGCAGATCTATTTCGGATCAGACAAGAACACTGTCAAGGCGTGCCGGAAGATAATCATGACAGAACTTGACCGCCTCGCCCAGTCGCCGATGAAGGAGTCGGCTTTCGAGAGGATCAAGCGCCAGTATTGCGGGCAGCTGCTCGTTAGTTCCGACCACCGGGAGAACCGGGCGATGTCTCTTGCCCGGAGTGTGCTTCATTTCGACAGGGTACACGACGTTGCCCACACGGCATCGAGAATATCGGCTGTGACTTCTGAAGAGATGAGGGGAGTGGCCGAGATGATACTCACGGATGGACTTTCATGCCTGACATTGATGTGATTATGAAGATTAGGAACATAGATCTCGGGGAGCGGCCTGTGATGCTTGCTCCGATGGAAGACGTGACAGATCCCTCTTTCCGGCTGATATGTCGGGAGCAGGGGGCGCGGATGGTCTATACGGAGTTTGTGTCTTCTGAGGCGCTCGTGAGAAACATAGCTTCCACAACGCGCAAATTGCAGATCGACGATCGCGAACGCCCTGTGGCAATCCAGATCTACGGACGTGAAGTCGAGCCTATGGTCGAGGCCGCCAAGATAGTGGAACAGGCATCTCCCGACATCATCGATATCAATTTCGGGTGTCCGGTGAAAAAAGTGGCCGGGAAGGGTGCCGGAGCCGGAATGTTGCGCGATGTTCCCAAGATGCTTGCGATAACCAAGGCGGTTGTCGAGGCTGTCCGAATCCCGGTCACCGTCAAGACGCGTCTTGGCTGGGATTGTGAGAACAAGATCATCACTGATCTCGGTCCGCGTCTTCAGGATTGCGGAATCGCGGCGATTACGGTTCATGGCCGCACGCGCTCGCAGATGTATACCGGAGATGCCGACTGGACTCTCATCGGCCAACTGAAGGCAGATCCGCGGATGGAGATTCCCGTGATCGGCAACGGCGACATAACCACCCCGGAGGCTGCGGCGCGGGCATTTGAGGACTATGGTGTCGACGGTATCATGATCGGACGCGGAGCAATCGGTGCTCCATGGATTTTCCATGACGTGACGTCATTCCTTTCTGACGGAGTGTCGAGCCCCCTTTCAGCATCGGAGAAATTCGCTCTGCTGCGCCGGCAGATCAGGGAGAGCATCGACAGAATAGATGAATACCGCGGAATCCTTCACATCCGCCGTCATCTTGCCGCGTCGCCCCTATTCAAGGGATTGCCTGATTTCCGGCAGACGCGGATAAAGATGCTTCAGGCCGACACTGCGGAAAAACTTGAACAGATAATCGGAGAAACCGAAGAGAAATATTTCGGCTAAAAGCTGTTTTTCATCGTTAAAGAGATAGCAACTTTTAAAAAACACCTGACTGAAATGAAAAGAATACTCACAGCAATTCTTTGTGGCGCTGCCTCGCTGATGGCTTCGGCACAAGTGGCGGAGAACTATAAAATTAATGTTGGCCAGTTTAACAAGCTGAAGATTCACGACAACGTCAACGTGGTCTATCGCTGCAATCCCGATTCCACGGGTTTTGTGCAATATAGGGGCGCCAAGGAATTTGCCGATGCTTTTATCCTGACTCCCAAGGATGGCTCTTTGCGTATCCAGGTGTCGACTGAAGACGTCAATAATCCGGCCCTCCCCGTCCTTTATGTCTATTCCGATTTTCTCACTGAGGTTGAGAATTCCGGATTGAAGAGGGTGACGGTGGAGAAACCCGCTCCATGTGCGGAATTCAAGGCGAAATGCATTGGCAATGGGTCGATTGTGGTGGAGGATCTGCAGGCTAATGTGGTCCGGGCGGCGATTGCCACAGGCAACGGCTCGGTCAATCTTTCCGGCACTTGCCGTGATGCCGGATTCCGGATGCTGGGAACAGGAATAATAGGGGCCGACAGGCTCCGGGCGGAAAATGTGGATTGCCGCATCCTTGGAAGCGGAACCATTGCCTGCTGGCCCACCCTCCATCTGAGCGTCAAAGGTATAGGATCAACAAAAATCTACTATAAAGGCACCCCGGCCATCAAGAAATCCGGTGGAGGTAAGCTTTTCCAGCTCCCTGAGGAGAGAACATTTGATGAAGTGCTGACTGAGGATGGTGAAAGTGAAGAGGGGGCAGAGGAGATAGCGGAAGAGGAACCGGATGATGAGTGATCCTGCTGCAAGAAATGCTGACGAATCTCTGAAGCAGAAAACCGCCCGTACGCTCAAATGGAACACTATTGACAGGCTGGCGTCGCAGGTGCTCTACGGGCTTGTGGGAATCGTGCTTGCAAACGAGGTCCCGAAGGAAGACTTTGGTCTTGTCGGAGTCTTGCTCGTGTTTCAGGCTTTCGCTATCGTTTTCGCCGACAGCGGTCTGGGTGCTGCTCTTCTCAGGCTGAAGGAGCCCACGGAACGCGACTATTCCACCGTGTTCTGGTTCAATCTATATGTGGGCATAGGAATCTACGTGATTCTTTGGTTCGGGGCACCCCTGATCGCCGACATATTCCACGACAGCAGGCTTGAGGAGCTGTCAAGGGCGATGTTCCTGACATTCGTGCTCAACGCTCTGGCGATCGTGCAGACCAACCGCCTGATGAAACGTATGGACGTCAGGATGCTTGCTGTCTCAAACGTGATTGCGCAGGTGGCAGGAGGGGGATTGGGGATTATCCTGGCGCTGATGGACTACGGGGCCTGGGCGCTCGTGTGGCAATCGGTTGCGTTGGCAGGAATCAGGACAGCAGTGCTGTGGATCACCGGGCGGTGGCTCCCGCTTTTCGGAATGTGGAAAGAGTCGTTCGGTAAAATCTGGAGAATCGGCCTCAGCGTTTTCTCCTCTTCAATGCTCAACACCTTCTTCCTGACGGTCTATTCCTTCGTGATCGGAAAGTATTATTCGCTCGTTGATCTTGGAATTTATTCCCAGTCAGACAAATGGAGCAAGATGGGAGTGGCATCGCTTTCCCAGATGCTGACAGCCACTTTTGTGCCCCTTCTCTCCCGGTTTCAGGACTCTGCGGATGATTTCAGGCGCTACGTTTCGCGCATCAACAGATTCACTTCGTTTATTCTTTTCCCCGCGATGATCGGACTTGCCGCCATCGGGACTCCTCTTTTCCACACTCTTTTCGGAACAAAATGGGATGCCTCCATATTGCTTTTCCAGATTCTCTGTGTGAGAGGAATTTTCGTGGTCATGGTGTCGCTCTACGGGAACTGCCTTCTTGCCAAGGGATATGGAAAGAAATTGTTTTTCATAGAGGTGGTGAAGGACTCAGCAATAGCACTTGCCATTCTGCTGACCATCTTCAGCGGAAGCCTGCCGATGCTTGTCTGGGGACAGTTTTTCGCGTCTCTTGCCACGTGGGTGATAATAGTCGTTATGACCACCCGCACTCTCGGCGTCTCATTGATGAAGATGGTGGGGGAGATGGCTCCATTCGCGGCCTGTTCCCTGGTGATGTGGGGCTTATGTGGCGTTGTGGAGGTTCTTGCTATGCCGCCGGCTGCAATCCTTGTGGCGGCAGTCGCGACGGGTGTGGCTGCGTATATTGCTATGGCCGCTCTGCTTGGTCTGCCCGAGCTGAAAGAAGCCAAGTCCTACATATTCAGGCGCGCGAAAAGATAGCCCCTTTTTAAAAACCATCCGTTCTCTCCTCTTGCCTTTCCCTTTAGGCCGAAATCCATAAATTGAAATTGAGTCAACCATTTTCAGGAAAGGTCAAATTTGGATTTATGGGATTATTTTTGAAGGAGAATCTTTTGATTGTGGGGATTAATTTGTAACTTTGTAGCTTAACATCATAAACCATGAATTGAATCATTTTTCATTCACCATGAAACTATCCAGAACTCTTTTTGCGGCCCTCTCGTTGTGCGGGCTGGCATGGGCCGGAGCATCGGCCGCGGGTCCGTTGGCAGGATTTGAATATAATCCGAATCCGGGGGCTCCTGATGGAACGGAGTGGCAAAGCCCTGAGCGTCTCGCTCTCAACAAGGAGCAGCCTCGCGCCGTTTATTCAAGTTTCGCCGACATTCAGGAGGCCAAGGCAGTTCTTCCTGACGGCTCAAGTTATTACAGGAGTCTCAACGGTCCGTGGAAGTTCCGTTGGGTCGCCAATCCCTGGGAGCGTGATTCCACGTTCCAGCAGCCGGGTCATGATCTCAGTTCCTGGGATACGATTCAGGTGCCCTCTTCCTGGAATATTGCCGGTCTCGGCAAAGATGGATCGCAGAAATACGGCACTCCGATCTACGTTAATCAGCCGGTGATTTTCAAACACAGCGTCAAGGTTGACGATTGGCGGGGAGGCGTGATGCGCGAACCTGATCCGAGCCACACCACCTACAAGGCACGAAACGAAGTGGGCCAATATAGCCGCACGTTTGAGGTGCCCAAGAGCTGGACCGGAAGGGAGGTCTATATCAACTTCGACGGAGTGGATTCCTTTTTCTATCTCTGGATAAATGGGAAATACGTAGGGTTCAGCAAAAACTCCCGTAATGCCGCACGTTTCGACATCACTCCCTATCTCAGCAAGGATGGCCAGAACACTGTTTCTGTGGAGGTTTACCGTAGCAGCGACGGCTCATTCCTTGAGGCTCAGGATATGTTCCGTCTTCCCGGAATCTTCCGCAGCGTCAGCCTCGTGAGCACTCCGAAACTGCAGATTGCCGACCTCGTGGCTATTCCGCATCTCTCCGGAGATTTCCTGACAGATGGTAGCCTCAATATTAATGCCACCCTGCGCAACCTCACAGGTAAGGACCAGAAGGGGGTGAAGGTGAAATATTCTCTCTATGCCTGTCCGAAACTTTATGACGACGCCACAAGTGCCGATCCGGTGGCTACGGCTGAGAGCCCTCTCAATTATAATGTGGCTAAAGATGGATCCGTATCAATAGAGACCGTTCTAAAGGCAGGCGATGTGAAGCGTTGGAGCGCTGAGGCGCCCTGGAGATATGTGCTCGTGGCCCAACTTCTCGACAAGAAGGGGAAGGTGATCGAGACAGTATCGACCTATACCGGTTTCCGCACCGTGGAGATCCGCGACACAAAGGCGGAGGATGATGAATTCAATCTTCCGGGCCGCTATTTCTACGTCAACGGCATGCCCGTGAAGCTGAAAGGCGTCAACCGCCACGAGACGATGCCCGACCGTGGCCACGCGCTGACCCGTGAGAACATGGAGAAGGAGGTGATGCTCATGAAGCGTGCCAATATCAACCATGTGCGCAACAGCCACTATCCCGATGATCCCTACTGGTATTATCTCACAGATAAATATGGAATCTATCTTGAGGATGAGGCTAATCTCGAAAGCCATGAATATTACTACGGGAAAGCATCCCTCAGCCATCCGAAGGAGTGGGAGGCTGCGCATGTGGCCCGCGACATGGAGATGGTTCATGCCCGCGTAAACAGTCCTTCGATCGTGATCTGGAGCCTTGGCAACGAGGCCGGTCCCGGAAAGAACTTCGAGACAGCCTACGCTGCAATCAAGGAATTCGACACGTCGCGCCCTGTGCAGTATGAGCGCAACAACAATATTGTCGACATGGGATCGAATCAATATCCAAGTATCGGATATACTCAGTATCTGGCCTCCGGGAAAGCCGAGGCTGTCTATCCTTTCCATATTTCCGAATATGCCCACTCGATGGGCAACTCGATGGGCAACCTCGTTGACTACTGGAATGCCATCGAGAGCACCAACTTCATCATGGGTGGTGCCATCTGGGACTGGGTGGACCAGGGCCTCTATAATTACGATCCTGCCACCGGCACACGCTACATCGCCTATGGTGGCGACTTCGGCGACCGTCCTAACGACGGACAGTTTGTCATGAACGGCATCATGCTCGCCGACCTCACTCCTAAGCCTCAGTATTATGAGGTGAAGAAGGTTTACCAGAATATCGGCGTGACTCCGGTCGATATGCAGAAGGGGCAGATCGAGATCTTCAATAAGAATTATTTCGAGCCTCTTTCAGACTACACGATGGGCTGGATCCTTTATGAGAATGGCGTGGAAGTGGAGAAAGGCGACGCCCTTATCGGCCCGCGCATGGCTCTCGGTCCCCGCGAGAAAGCGATCTATACCATCCCATATCATCTTGAAGGCCGGAAAGGAGAGCTCTCGGTAGTGGTTGAGTTCCGTCTGGCTGAGGATAAACCCTGGGCTCAGAAAGGATATGTGCAGATGGATGAGCAGCT
The DNA here is from genome assembly GCA_964425935.1 of uncultured Sangeribacter sp. GTDB lineage: Bacteria > Bacteroidota > Bacteroidia > Bacteroidales > Muribaculaceae > Lepagella. Next base: position 13,978 of record CAYROR010000031.1, on the reverse strand, counting down.
GATGATCTCCCCTGCCACCGACAAGGTGCGGATGGCGTCTGCCGCAGGCTCCGGAAGCGTGGCCATGTCGGAAAACGGCAAGGAGTTCAAGAATCTCAAGACTGTATCATCTCCGTTAAACGTCAGCGGAAATGGCTTCTCCATGATCTTTGATCCTGCCACCGGAACCCTCTCCTCCCTCAAATATGGTGACAAGGAGATGATTCAGCCCGGAGAAGGTCTTTATATCGACGCGTTCCGTGCGCTCGTAAACAATGACAACTGGGTATATCAGAGATGGTATATCAACGGTCTTCATAATTTGAAACCCACAGTCAACCGAAGCGATGCCTATATCAATCAGGATGGTCAGGCCGTGATATCGTTCAACGTGCGCTGGCAGGCTCCCAATGGCGCTTCGCTTCAGGGAAGCCCCAGCCAGGCAGTCCACAAGGTGATCGAGAACTCCGACAATCCTTTCACTCAGGAGGATTTCCATTTCGACACAGACCTCGTATGGACCGTCTATCCCGACGGCTCTGTAGAACTCCATTCGAACATCTACACGAGCGACCCCTGGCTTGAGCTCCCCAGACTCGGCTTCACTATGGGCGTTCCGGCAAGCTTTGACAATCTGCAGTATTACGGCCGCGGACCTCTCGAGAACTACAACGACCGCAAGACAGGTTCTTTCATCAAGCAGTATCAGCAGAAGGTTGCCGATCAGTTCGTGAATTATGCCAAACCGCAGAACATGGCCAACCGTGAGGAGGTTCGTTGGGTAGCGCTGACCGACAAGGCCGGCGATGGATTCGTGGTCGTCTCGGAAACACCGATGTCGATGACAGCTCTCCCCTGGACAGAGGCTCAGCTCGTGGAGGCCGGTCATCCCTATCAGCTTCCGAAGGCAGGCGCCACACAGCTTCATCTCGACTGCTCTATGCTCGGGTTGGGTGGCAACAGCTGTGGTCAGGGCGGCCCCTTGAAACCGGATCGCGTGAATGGCGCCGTTCATTCGATGGGACTTCTCTTCCGCCCGGTTTCCTCAACAAAGAAGGCCGCAGAGATGGCCGATGTCGTTCTTTCCGCCGACAAGCCGATCCTTGTGGAGCGCGATGAGAAGGGAATCGTAGCCCTTTCTGCTGGAAAAGAGGGAGAAAAGATCATGTATAAGCTCTCCGGCATGAAGAAAGCGGTTGAATATAAGGACCCGTTAAACATGAAGGATGGAGGAACACTTGAGGCTTGGCTTCTTTCCGATCCTCGTCAGAAGATCGTGATGAATCTTCCGAAGATTGAGAGCGTGGCGGTTTCAATCGCCTTCTGCAGCAGCGAGGAACCATACGAAGAGGCGGTCAATGCGATCGATAATGATCCCACCACCTACTGGCACTCGATGTATAGCGTGACCGTGGCACAGTATCCCCACTGGATCGACCTCGACACAAAAGACCTGAACAATATCAGCGGCATGGTCTATATTCCCAGAGGCGACAGCGACAATGGCAACGTAAAGGGATATGAGATCTATGTGAGCGAGGATGGTCAGAACTGGGGTAACCCAGTGGCCTCCGGTGAATTCGCCAACGACAGAAAGAAGAAGCGTGTGGATTTCGCTCCCGTGAAGGGACGCTATCTGCGCTTCAAGGCTCTCAATTCACAGAACGGACAAGACTTCGCTTCGGCAGCTGAGATCCAGGTGCTCTGCGATTGACGCCGGAATCTTTTTCAACCGACAGCATGGACCGCAGGGTTCATGCTGTCGGCCTTTAAGCTCCCGGAGAGCTTGAATAACAGGATAATCTAACATAACTTTTAGCATCATGATAAAAAACAAGTCATTACTGGCCTCCCTCCTGCTCGCCGCAATGCCTGCTCTGGCGATGGCGCAGATAATGCCGTGGGAAAACAGAACGGACGATAATGCCGATCCCTTCGCGAAGGGGGGAGCGGTGAAGAAAGGCGACCTTCATCTCGAGGATGTGGTTGGCGGCCGCCTCATTCAGTCGCGCGGAGCTGGAGCGATCAACTGGCTCAAGGATGGAGAGCGCTATTCCCGTCTTGAACCCAACAAGGAGACGGGGGGCCGCGACGTGGTGGCCTATCACGCGAAAAATAATAAGAGGGAGGTCATCATCCCCTCAAATATGTTTATCGATAAATCCACGGGTAAGCACGTTCCTATCCGCAGCATCTCATGGAGCGACGACAATCATAAGGTGCTCGTCTACACAAACACAAAAAAAGTGTGGCGATATGACACACGCGGTGACTATTGGGTGCTCGATCTTGACAATGGCGATTTCCATCAGTTGGGTAAGGGTCTTCCTGAATCATCGCTGATGTTTGCCAAATTCTCCCCCGATGGCTCGAGGGTGGCCTACGTCTCAGGAAACAATATCTATGTGGAGAACGTGGCCGACGGGAAGCGCACGCAGCTCACCAACGATGGCAGCGACATAATCGTGAACGGCACATTCGATTGGGTGTATGAGGAGGAATTTGGCGCGCGCGACGGTTTCCGGTGGAGTCCTTCGGGAGAATATATAGCCTACTGGCAGAGCGACACGGACGGAACAGGATGGTTCGACATCATCAACAACGTAGACTCCATTTATCCGACGGTGCAGCATTTCCCTTATCCGAAGGCCGGAAGCCTGAATTCGGCGGTAAAGGTTGGCTATGTACCGGCAGCCGGAGGAGCAACCACATGGCTCGATCTTCCCGGTGATCCCCGCGACAATTATCTTCCCCGCATGGAGTTCCTTCCCGGAGAGGATGAACTGATGATTCAGCAGATGAACCGTCAGCAAAACACCAATAAGGTGTGGCTCCATAAGATCGGGGAGAGCAATCCGCGCCACATTTTCACCGACAAGGATGACGCATGGCTTGAAACCAACGACAACGTGATGTGGCTCGATGGCAACAAGTGGTTCACTTGGGAAAGCGAGCGCGACGGCTGGCGCCATCTCTACAGGGTTAGCCGTGACGGAAAGAAGATTGAGCCGGTAACCAAAGGGGAGTTCGACTATATCCAGCCGGTGGAAACAGACCTCAAGAACGGGCTCGTTTATTTCATTGCCTCTCCCGAGAATTTCACCCAGCGCTATCTCTATAGCGCCAAGCTGTTTGGCAATGGTGAGGCGAAGAGGGTGAGCCCGGCGGATCAGGCGGGCCAGCACCGCTATTCGATGTCGCCAACCGGACGTTGGGCAGTGCATACGTTCAGCAATGCCGCCACCCCTCCCGTGATTGACATGGTTTCTTTCCCCGCTCATAAAAGCGTGAGGACTATTGAGGATAATAAGGAGGCAGCGGAGCAGTATGCCGCGCTTGGCCTCAATCCTAAGGAATTCGTGAAGGTGAAATCGGGCGACCTCACCCTTGATGCCTGGATCATCAAACCGAGGAATTTCGACCCTACCAAGAAGTATCCTATGATTGTGGAGGTTTATGGCGAGCCGGCCAGCTCCACGGTGCAGGATGTGTGGGGTGGAGGAGATCTCTGGCCTCAGTATTGCGCTAACCTCGGCTATATATATGCCAGCATCGACAACCGTGGCGCCAACGTCCCGCGAGGCCGCGATTGGAGGAAATGCATCTATGGAGAGGTGGGCACGTTTGCCAGCGAAGATCAGGCTCGCGGTGTGCAGGATCTCGTGAAGCAGTTCTCGTTTATCGATCCCGAGAGAGTGGGAATCACAGGTTGGAGCGGTGGCGGCAGCCAGACCCTCAACTGTATGTTCCGCTATCCCGACGTCTTCTCAACGGGAATAGCGATAGCTTTTGTCGCAGATCAGAAAACCTACGACACGATCTATCAGGAGCGCTATATGAATACTCCGCAGCTCAATCCGGAAGGTTATAAGAAGGGTTCTCCAATCACCTACGCCGACGGCCTGCAGGGTAATTTGCTGTTGATCCATGGTACGGGCGATGACAACGTGCACTATCAGAATGCCGAGATGCTGATAAATGAACTCGTGAAGCATGGGAAGCTTTTCTCGCTGATGAGCTACCCGATGCGCACTCACTCCATCAGTGAGCGTGAGGGCACAACCCTTCATCTCCGCAAGACGATGGCCAAATACTGGCTCGACAACCTCCCCGCCGGAGGCAAATGATAGCGAAAGCCACTCGCTTCCGCTCACTAAATACCCAAACGGCAAGGCCATCTCCCTGATAGCCTTGCCGTTTAGGTGTTTTAATACCCCGGTTGATGGTATCGCACGGATATAGAATGAGGTCTCTCAGGTAGAAAATTGAGGATTTTGCGCGAAATGAACCATTATGAACTTGATTTGTGTCAGGGAGAATTTTAATTTTGCGAGTGAGATCATGAAAGGAATCTTCCTGATTCCTTTCATGATCTTGGAATTGGCTGATGAGCAACCTTTTTCTGATTCTGAACTGAACTTTGAAGAATTTTTCCTTATAAAAGAGGGCATTCTTCACCAAAAAATTGTATATTTGCGCATTGATTCCTGAAATGTAGGTCTTCGGATCACGTCAGACAGAGGTCTGACGGATTTCTGGGAGTCACGCCAAAGGCATTTTGCCACTCGTTCTGTGTATCTAAATCGCCAAAATATAGAATCCAGTTGAACGAACGGTGAGGAATGCCCTCTTCCGGAAGAAGGGTGTGCGGAGCGCGGACTCATAGAGTCTCGTGTTCGTTCATACATATCTTCTGACGTGGGGTGGAGTATTCTTCAGTTCAGATTGGAAGGTGTTTGGCGATACCTGATACACAAGGACGTGAAGCATACCGCCTCACGTCTTTGGCGTTTTCATACCCTAATCCCGCGGCGCGTGAGGCCCCGCCCCAAACAGCACAAACGATGTCAAAAGTATTTCGAGTTACTTTGATTGAACATTATGTTTTTTAATATTATTCGTGCTAAATTATTAGATTGTATTTTTCATCTGTTAATTGGTTTAAATAATTCTATTATCACAATAGTAATATGGAGAAGTTGATAATTTCTTTGGTTTTAGGGATATATGCATGGTGTTTCACCATAAGTGGATTTGCTAAGGAGGTTGATAAGGATCTGGTTATTGCGCAAATGAATAGCTGCGTAAATACATTGACTAATATAATAAATAATAAATCAATGTCAGTTCTTAATTATGAGACGGATCAGTTGCTGAATAATCTTACAATGGAGCATATTGTTGGATTAAGTGAAATTGGGGAGTTTAGAGGAGAATTGGTTGAGGCAATAGGAAAACTCCAAATTACGGAAAAGGAAAGAGAACTGCTGAAAAAAGTAAATTCAATTAAACGGGATAATCTTAAATGGCAAGCTCTCTCAAATGCTTTAAGTAATACTATGATGATTACGGGTGGGGGCCAAACAGGTATCCAAATGGGATTTCAGGCATTGACCACTGCAGCAAGGACAGCTGTGGAATATAAAACAGCTGGGAATGAACTTGAGATTGAAGAATTGCAGGCAATGTTTGATTTGAGAAAGAAAGATCTAACGGAATTTATTGAATTACGGAAGGAGGCTTTGAAGATTATTTTATCATTATATCAAAAATATCAGTTAAAAGAGGCAGATCGTTTAACAGAGCAAACATCCCAACAATTCCAACGTATAATCTCTGAGAAAGATCCAAAAAAAATGATCAGACTTTTAACTGACAGTGAATCAAAATATGGGCACATTGCGGACTATTATTACTATCTCGGAATGGGATATAATGATATTGGTGAATTAACAAAGGCGTCGAAGGCTTTTGCGAAATATGATGAGATCTATAATAAAGCACCAATCTATAGAATTAATGATAAAAGTGGCCTTATTTCACTTGCGCGTCTCTCTCATTTTAATAATCTCTCTAATCCGGAGATAGAGAAAGAGATAAAAAAAGTTATAAATAATATTCCCAATAATGCATTTGCGATTATCCAGTGTGCCTTAATATATGATAATATATTAAAGCAATCTGACAAAGCGATAGCGTTATTAAGGGCAGCCGTAGATAATGAGTCTTGTTCTGATCGGGATGCGGTGCTTTTTACTGCAAGTTTAATATTGCCAAAAATATCTAATCAAAGGCAAGAATATAAGGATTTTATCGCAGCTTATGCTGGACTTAATTCAGTCGATATATTGTTAGCGATAAATATGTGTATTGCTAAAAAAGAGAGTGTGTTTCAGTTCCTAAAAAAAACTATTACTGTTAAAGATTTAATAAATAGACCTTATTATTTGGGTTCTCCTGAGGTAAATGATAAAATCAAGTTTTCTTTCCCGTTGAAGTATTATGTGGATCTATCAAAAGTAAGAATGTTTGTTGAAAAACATGGGAAAGGTGAAGTAAAAGTTGATATTTATACACTTTTCGATGAAAGTGGTATTTCGATTGAAGAAATTGAAAAGATTAGATGTTTTAAGGAAAACCCAAATTTAAAATATTCTTTTTTTGAAGAAGTAAACAATGTATTTAAAATAAAATCAGATTTAAAAATCAATGAAGTTAAATTAGAATATGATAACTCCTATCCATACGGAATAGGTAAATACGATCTTAATGATGAAGACAGAAAATCCATAATTAAATTTTTAAAAAAGAAATCTTCAAAATCTTTAAATACTAATATTATTGCAGAAAAGGTGGAAAGTTCGATTATTTCATATATTGATGGCATCGCAAAGAATGTTGTTTACCCTAAAGTAATGTGGGAGATTTATAGAGGTATAAAACATTTAATATCTCAAGAAGGAAAAACATATATGAAGTTTCAACTGGATGATATCAGAAGAATTGAGATATGCTATGAGATTAAACTTGATGAGGATAAACTAATTCCTTGCTATATTCAATATCAAGGCAAACGCTATTTCGTAAATAAATTATATCTGAAAGAATTTGGATATGATAAGCCTGCTTCTAATAATAAGACAGTAGAAAAGAAGAAGCCTTCAAATAATGGTGAAAAAAAGAAAGTTGAGAATAAGAAGGAGAAATCGTGGTGGGACAAATTATGGGATTCAGACGATACGAAATCAAATGCAGACTCGCCTACTAATGAGAAAGGGAAGGGAGAGAAATCAAAAAAAGCAAATTCTAATACTAATAAATCGAAATCGGAAGATAAGAAGGAGAAATCGTGGTGGGACAAATTGTGGGATTCGGACGATACGAAATCAAATGCAGACTCGCCTACTAATGAGAAAGGGAAGGGAGAGA
>CAYROR010000031.1:0-6690 GCA_964425935.1 uncultured Sangeribacter sp. | reverse complement strand
ATTCTAATACTAATAAATCGAAATCGGAAGATAAGAAGGAGAAATCGTGGTGGGATAAATTGTGGGATTCGGACGATAAGAAATCAAATGTAGACTCGTCCACCAAGGGAGAAGGAAAGGGAGAGAAATCAAAAAAAGCAAATTCTAAAAATAAAAAGGAAGATAATAAAGAGGACAAATCATGGTGGAAATTTTGGTAATGGTTCTTTCATGGTGATTGGATAAATTTCGAAATTTTTATAGTTAAGACATATTATGAATTTCGCAAGAATAGTGTGGGTATTTATAATGGTCATTGGGACTTACTTATTTTGTGATGGTAAGAGTGGAAATGACCATTTCTGGGATATGGTGAATATTTTCCCTTTCGATTATAATGCACAGGCTTCCAATAGTCGTGTATTTGAATTTTTTAAAGATGTTAATCAGTATTTAGACAATGTAAATTTCCCTAAGAAAAATAAGACAACAGGACATCCTCGTTTTATAAAAGATTATCCTGAATTTAGCAAAATGAAGTTTGCTAATCACAGAATATGGTTCCATTGGGGATTTAATCGGAATCCTAAGAAATTTGCGCCTTTAAGAAGAATAGTTGACGAAAATATCAAAAATAATTTATTAGATGAGAACGACGAATATTTATTCTGGAAATTTTTAATGAAAGAGGTAAGCAGAAGAAATGAAATTTTGATGAGTAAATGGGCGAAGATTTCCGGATATTCTGGATTAAGACAGCTTAGTAAAATTAATCGAGATCAGTCTAATGCTTTTGTAACAATTTTGGTCGCTATTCATTTATTGGGAGATCATACCACTACTGAAACTGGAGTAATAATTAATACAGAAGATTTATATGGTGAGATCAATGATGCGATTGATAAAATTTCGGGGAAAGGTAGAGGTTATAATGTAGAAGGAGCTAAAGCTTTAATAAATTACAAAGAGTTAAAGGCAATCCGCAAAAGTATATTGATAAACTTGCTAAAGAGTTTACGCCATTTTTATTTAGTTTGAAAGGGGAGGATTACAATTACAAAAAGAAGTTTAAAAAACTTGGATATAAATTAAAATAAGATTATATATGATTATAAGTTGCTCTTTTCAATTTACAGATCGGGGGCGGAGACCGTAGCAGGAGTGCTGCTCTGTTTTGGTAGCATAGCGGGCGATGTTCGATCCCTCCGGGATCGAGAGAGAGGGAAGGGCGGAGACCGCGGGTTTCACCCGCGGATAATGTTCTTCACGCCCCATCCGGGGCTTAGTCGGCGTGTGTCGGGGTCTGGTCTCCGCGTGTCGTTCGTGTCATTTGGGGTTAAGCTGGTAGGTGTTGGGATCTGGTTTTGTATGTGGCATGTGGCAGAGCTGGTGTGTGTGCATAATCGGTCATTGTTCTACTGGTGGATGTGCGTAGTAACCGGGTTAGCCCCGGATGGGGCGATAAGAATATTATCCGCGGGTTTCACCCGCGGTCAGAAGCACCACCCCCGGATACGACCCCGGAGGGTGTCGAAAGAGACGTTGCATGACTTGTATCGGGAGGTATTATGCTGAGATAAAGCGGACGATGTTCGATCCCTCCGGGATCGAGAGGGGGAAGGGCGAAGACCGCTGGTTTCACCCGCGGATAATGTCCTTCACGCCCCATCCGGGGCTTAGTTGGCGTGTGTTGGGGTCTGGTCTTCACGTGTCGTCGATGCTTAGCGGGTGTATTCAGGACAGTGGTTTCTCAGGCAGATGCTGTGAAGATATAGGAAAATTTTTAGGGGGGGTGTATCGGGGAATGAGACATCCGGGTGATAATTTCGCGACATCTTTTAATCGGCTTCAGTTTTTCCATTGGAAGTGAATTATTGTGAACTTGCAAAAATTGACCGGTTATTTTAATTTTGTCAAGTTCAGATGGGGCAACAGTGGCATCTATGAAATTTACGAAGAGATATTACAGATAGAATTATCAGATAAATATGAGAATAGCAAGGAGAATAAGCAAAAAAGAGATCCTTGATAAGGAACTTCATGATCATGAATATGAGGATCCGGAGGAGTTTGTCAAGCGTGAGGATGTGTGGTTTTTTAATGCGTATTTCACGGAAATAGCTGCGGGATTGTTTGATGAATTCATGGAAATAGCCGAAATTAGTGAAAATTCAAAATGCTATATGGAGTATGACGTTTATCCTGTTAAAGCAGTAGGAAGAAAGCAATTCAACGAGATCAAAGATGCTTTGGGATTTCTGGTGGAATATTTCAAACAAATGACTGACCGTTGCTCTTATAATGGCGTTGAATATAAGTTCAGTGATATTGATTTTGTACGTGGGGAAACTATCGTTCCAATTTTGAATGCTTTGCATTTATTTGTCAACATCCTCCCATATCTTAACAGCCGACACTATGTGTTATCACAGGAGAGATATGAAGAAGAACGGTATCATAGGTTTGCGTTTGAGGAACTTCAGAATCTTGACCGGACTTTAGCTAAGATTATCCTTCCGACATTCATTTGGTTTGCTGAACATAGCATATCCTGTCCTAGTCAGTTTCATCGGCTGTATACATTTCCGAAACCGAGGGGACACAACTCCGGCGAATATGATTGCTGGGAACAATGGATAGAAGCACTTTGTAAAATGGTTAATGCGTGGGAATGGATCAGGGATAGGGATTCGTTCACCAGTTGCAATTTATGGGAATCTGTTCCAGATGAAATTTATTTTGGGTTGCATCTCTTTGCCGAGTTCTTACTCGAATTGCAGAACGATTGACCTGTAAAAGACTAATTATCCAACAATAAGTCTTTCCTAAAAGCTTGGAATCATAATGAACCGCAACCCTCTACTGCCGGGGTGCATGTGGATGGTAAACGGTATAGCCCCGGATGGGGTGATGAGAATATTATCCGCGGGTGGAACCCGCGGTCTGAGGCACCACACCCGGATACGACCCCGGATGGTGTCGAAAGAGACGTTGCATGACTTGTATCGGGAGGTATTATGCTGAGATATAGCGGGCGATGTTCGATCCCTTCGGGATCGAGAGAGAGGGAGGGGCGGAGACCGCGGGTTTCACCCGCGGATAATGTTCTTCACGCCCCATCCGGGGCTTAGTCGGCGTGTGTTAGGATCACGTATCGTCGAGGCTAAGCGGGAGTGTTCAGGACAGTGGTTTCTCAGGCAGAAGTTGTGAAGATATAGGAAAAATTTTAGGGGTTGTATCGGGAAATGAGACATCCGGGTGATAATTTCGCGACAATATTTAATCGGCATCAGTTTTCCCATTGGAAGTGAATTATTGTGAACTTGCAAAAATTGGCCGGTTATTTTAATTTTGTCAATCAAATTTTAAAAATATAATATGGAAAATAGAAATGAAAGAATGAACGACATGGAAAACCGAAGTGTCGCGGATGAAAAAAATCTGGAATTACTTGCAGATGATGTTCAACGGCTTGAAAAGCAATTGCTCCCTCAACTTGATCTTCTTGCGGAAAAAATCCCTGAGATCTATGGCGGTTATGCCTCCATGGTGAGGGAAATTATCAATGTGTCGTTATCGGTGCTTAATCCCAGATCGGCCACTGCTTCAAAGTTGTCGGTAGCTGCCGAGATTGGTGTCAGGGGATTGCAGGCTTACGGTGCCTATAAGGCTGCAAAGAAGCATAACGAGATGCTTGACAAATTCCTCGTTGTAAAAAGGGAGATTGCCAACCTTAATTATGCAAAGGTGAGCGATCTTCTTCCTAAAGTGAGGTGTAAACTTGAATCGTCAGGCTTGCTGTTTGACAAGATTGCACGAAATCAATATTTATTGCATGGGGAAGATCAGCAAACCATTATTAGGGTCTCAAATCTGGTTCTCCGGGTATTGACGCTCTATCGCACTAATCTTTTCCTGATGGAACTATGCAGTTATCTGGAGCGGGAATACAGGGTGTGGCTTTCAGGAAGTCAGACTTCGGAAATGAGAAGGCCTGATTACTATAAGGTGAACGGAGTTGTGGTTGAAAAGCTTTTTGGCAAAAGGGCATTTGTCGCTCTTGAGAAAGCGGCAGACGGAAACGGGGATCTTTTGGGTAAAGAACTGATGCTTATTGCAGATCCCCAGTTGTTTGCATTCACCATGAAAGATCAACTCTGTGAGATTGATGTTTCGCAGGCTTCTCCTGCCGTGAGGGTCCTGATGGAGTTCAACTCCGGCTGCAAGTATTATACTGACACAACTGATGATCTGAGGCGTCATGTGAGAAAAACTCCTTACCGCAAGGTCGCATTCCTGCGGGTGGCGCTTTTCGCAGTTTTATTATCGGTGGGACTGATATTTGCAGATGTTGAACCGTGGATAAGTATTCTGGTGGGCGCGATTGCTACCGGAGCAATTATACGGTTTGTTGTAAAAAATTTGAAGAGAGCAAGGATCAACCATGTGGTAGCGGGGATGGCTATCGTCGAGGACACGGATAGGAATATGGAGACCTTTTGTGGAAAAACAGAAGAAATCGAAATTGATTATGACAGGAAAAACACCGGTATGGCTGCAATCAGTGCTTTTCTGGGAGGCAATTGATAAACTTTAGTAAAAGTGATAGATATGGAAAGTAATGAAAAAGAATTTGAGACCACCCTCTTGAAATGTGAGGATATGTCGAGAGTGGCCACAATTGAAGATGTAAAGATTCTGGCTGGATACACTGACTCTATAATAGGGAAAGTTTCGGATACTATTGGAAAGGTAAGTGCGACAGTGGAGAGGGTCATGCAGCTTCAGGCGTGCGTTGAAGTGGAGTGTGCGCGTCTTGATCATGCGCTTGATTGTCTGCTTGCGAAGGCGAAGCATGACCTTTCGGTCTATGAGAAGTCGCTGCCGATCCTCGATAAGCAATTCTCGATGTGTCAGGCTCGAATGGATAATCTGATCGATCGTGCGCTCGAAATGATGGGAGAGGATTTATCGGAAAATTCATTGTCGCGTCAGGAAGCTGTGATGGGGTTGATCGAGCTTACCAATAGATCACTGAATATGCTGATAGCCAAGTTGATGCCACAATATTAAGATATTGACAAAAAAATGATAGTGAAATAATGGGAACCGTTATAAAGACATTAGATATGTCGTCTTATCAAGAGATGATGAAAGAAGCTCAACTTCATTTTGAAGAGGAGGCTCACCAGCAGGAGACTCTAAGCGAATCAAAGGCTTTTTCGCTTGTGTATGCTGCCAAAAAATATGATGACTACCTTCTGGATCCCGCCATTGGGTTCTTCATCCCGGCGTTTGGCGATATGCTTTCCTCTCTGGTCACTTTCCCGGCTTTATATGTGGCCATCTTCAAACTTAAGTCGCTTAAGCTCACGGTTGCGATTTTTTATGTAATGGCAATCGATCTTCTATGTGGCCTTGTGCCGGTGGTAGGAGATATGGTGGATATTTTCCATAAGTCCAATAAGATTGCATGTCGGCTTATCGTTGGATATATGGAGAAAGATCCGGAAACTATGAAGGAGATTAATAAGAAAGCCACCTGGGGAATCGTATGGCTTGTGGTTCTTGGATGCATAATATATTGTCTATTAACCATGTTGTCATCAGTAGCCCACTCTATTTCCCACTGGTTTTCCTCCTAGTGATCTCTGAGGACCCATGCAATTAGGAGAAAATATTAATTACTAAACATTAATGAGATGTACGATTTCAGAAAGTTAATGAAAGAAACGGGATGGTCGGAGGAGATTTGCCGTTCGATTGGGTCTGAGGAAGAAGCCAAAATTTATGTTGATGCAGGGCTGAGGGAGCAGATTGTCAATGGCCGGTGTGCTTTGGTGAATCCAGCGATATGTGGTGAGGCCTTTTATTGTAGGGCGAAATGGCTTCAGGATGGTTGTGGAAACCTTTCGAATCCCAGGGATTGGTGGGATTGGAATAATGCCGACCTTATGGGAGAGGGATTTCCGCCTCGTGATGAAAATGGCGACGTGTTTGAGTTGCATCATATTGGGCAGCGACAAGATTCTCCCTTTGCGGAACTTACTTATTGGCAACATATTTCCGATGGAAACAACAAGGTGTTGCATCCGAAACGGGAAAGCGAGATCAACCGTGGAGAATTTGAGAAGGAGAAGAGCGCTCACTGGATGGCTCGGTTCAAGGATTTCAAGAATTGTTATTCGGTTAAGAATCCTCCTTCTAATGAAAACCATACGTAAGGAATAAGAGGCGTTTCCCAGTGTCAACTCTGACCGAGGGGAGGTGGATTCTATTTATAGAATGTATTATATAAGGAATAGTTATGGTTGCAAATCTAAATGGTTACACATGTCTTCAGTGTGGACACGTGTTTTTCAAAATCAGGGGAGGCTTCATCCTTGATCTCTCTTCTGCACAGTGTCCGAAGTGTGGATCGACGAGCCTTGAGAAGATGAAATGAAGCACTGACAACACTTTGTGCCTTATTGGATTAGAGTTGCATCCCAATAGTTTTGTATAACTTTTGGAGTGCAACTCATATTTTATTATCCGGATATCGTTACTGAGGTATCAGCGAGGCGATCATATCATCAGATAAACCAGCAAGACGAGCTCTCTTAAGGATTTCATCCAACATTTCTTTTCTGCCTTCCTTTCTGCCTTCCTTTCTTCCTTCTTTTCTGCCTTCCTTTCTGCCTATCTGTTCTCCTTTCTCTATTCCTCTGC
>CAYROR010000030.1:0-35991 GCA_964425935.1 uncultured Sangeribacter sp. | reverse complement strand
GCAATATTGCAGCAGCCGATAATAAAAAATGTAGTGTTCATTTATTCCGACTATTTCACAGTCATATCTCTCTTTTTAAGGACAATGTAGGAATCGCTTTTATCAGAGTTGAGACGTGTAATCGAGTCATTGATGCAGTCGATGGTATTAACCATAGGAAGCACCTTTTTCAACATCTCTTCCAACTCCATGTTGTCGCAAGCCATCTCGGTGGTTGAGATTTCGGTCAGGCTGATTGAGTCGGCGTTCTGATGATACTGACCGCCAATGTGATTGCAGTTGGTCATTATCCCGAAAGTATTATCTTCTTTGAAGTCAATGTAGGCAGTTATTCCCTGCTCAATTTCGGAAGGACGGACATAAGAAGAGTCATTCTCGACAACATTCTCAATATCCCATTGACCTTGAATATTGATCGCAGAGATTTCTTTATCGTCAACATTACCTTCTTCGGATTTATCGGATTTGTTGTTTCCTCCAGTGCAGGAAGTGAAGCCCATCAGGAGACTGATCATTAGGTATTTCCACATAATTATTTTTGTTATTTAGTATTTTAATAAAATGATATTGTTTTAGGAGCCGATAATGGGGATGCGGTCTGGGTGTCAAGGTCTATGAGAAGCACACGTTTCCCAATGATAGCGAGACCTGCACCAATTGAATCGGTGGAAGTTGCCTTGCCTACGACACCTTTATGTTTGGCTATTGTGTTAACTTTTGCGTTCAAGAATTATTTTTTAGATTGCAAAATTACTAAATTATATTCATATTATATTATTAGTTTGCAATTTTTTTTTAGAGAAATTTCCGACCCTTATCTCACGTCAAGAGCCGTATACAAACATTTCTGACCTATGCAGTTGCCGTCCTTGTCGTGAGACATTTCCCTTATTACCTGGATTGTCTGCCAGAAACTCACCGCGTTCAGCGACCATCATACTCTCAATCATGATCTCCATCAAGTCGTGAAGACCATTTCCTTTGGAGGCATGCTTGCGCATTTCCTCTGAAAGTTGTAATTTTGTCAAATCCATTTGAGTTTGAATTTTAAGTTTGGTCACCTAAAATTACAAACTTGTTCGGACCGGTCAAAATTTGGCTGGTCCTTTTTAGTACAAATCCTTAGACACACTTTTTGAAATAGTATCGTTTTGAATGATAAACGTTAAGTGATATGTAGTCATGAGTTACCGTGTAAGCAACAACGGCTACAACTTGGTCAGGTTGTAGCCGTTGGGGTGTTTGGGTTGGAGTTTCACTTTGCAAGATGATGCAAAGTTTCTGTGTTGAGGCCTTCCGTTGCTTATGACTTCAGGAAAGTGATGATATCTTTTGGAGAGAATTGTTTTCCACGAAGAAGCATGGAGGAACGGTAGAGTTTCCCTGCAATGGTTGTGCACAAGAATGCCGATGCATAAAGTATGATCAGTGAAAGGATTGTCTGCCATAATGGCGACACACCATCCACTGCATTGATCGTGCCTACGGTAGGAGAGGTGAAAGGAATATAGTTGCATACCGTTGCAAGAATGCCGTCACCATTGTCAACAGCATATTGGCCAATATAGAACGCACCAAGAAGAATAAACGTAAGAATGCTCATATATGCCTGATTCTCGCCATCCTTATCAGTTATAGCACCGCATGCTGCATAGAGCGAGCCGAAGAGAATGAATCCTCCGATGAAATAAAGAATCATGTAGACGATGGCGAGATAAAACTTTGGATTTGAAAGAATATCCCATGGGATTGCAAATTGGAAAACCATGAAGAATGCAGTTATCCCGAGTATGATTAGAAGGCCCCAGGTGATGAGCTGGATCATTCCGATTATACCTACGGAAATGATTTTGGCAAGCATCATTGTTCTTCCTTCCACACATGTTGAGAGAATCTCCATTATGCGATTACATTTCTCGGTCTTGACTTTAGTGAAAATCATAGACCCATATATCATAAGGAAGAAGGTGAGGCACATTCCTAAGAGCATTCCGGCCACTTTTGAAATGGTCATGCTCTCCTCATCCGGTTGCATCGATAATGTCTGAGACGTCTGCATGAATGTTTTAGAATCTGACATCAGCAATCCCATAACCATGCCGAATGCAATCATAATGATCGGCACAAGTATTGTAGCGATCCAGAATTTCTTTGTACGGATCTCTGTGCCAACCTCAGTCTTTATTATAAGCGACAGTTGATTCATGATATCTTAGATGTTATTATTTTCCATAATCAATGTTTCTTTCAAAGGCTCTCCAAGATCATCAGGGTTCTTGGTGAGGGAGTATCCGGCATCTCTTCCGACTGTGAGGTTGAGGAAAATATCGTTGAGAGAAGGAAGTTTTTCCTCGAAATGGAGAATCTCTCCCTGCATTGCGACAGCCTCAAGGATATCAATATTTTTCACTCCCGAAAGTTTCCGGATGTTATAGACGTTTCCTTTTCTTCCCTTTAGGGGAGTCCCTTCCTTTACGTCTGAAAGCAGACCGCTATCTTGCAGCAAGGGAATGGAGAGAGGATTTCTCGTCATGAGAATGAACTCATTAGATTTATGCTGTTCTTTTATACTGTCAATATCACCCTTCACGAGCAGTTTCCCATGGTTGATGAGGGCAATGCTGTTGCACATATCTTCAATGGCAGGCATATTGTGGGAAGAAAGGATGATGGTGGTTCCTTTGTCATGAAGGTGGGCAATAAGATTCTGCAGCAGAGCGCTGTTGATCGGATCAAAACCGCTGAATGGCTCATCAAGAATAACAAGATCCGGTTCGTGAACGAGAGTCGCGATGATCTGCACCTTCTGCTGGTTTCCTTTGGAAAGCTCCTTCACCTTGCGTTTCTCCTGACCTTTGAGATTAAAAATATCGAGATATTCTCCCATCACCACTCGCAGGCGTGCAGGGTCTCCACCCTTTAGTTGGCCGAAATAAAGGATCTGCTCATCTATCCTCATTTTTTCATATAGTCCACGTTCCTCCGGCATATAGCCGATGTTGCGGCATGCCTTCAGCGACGCAGGAATCCCATTGATGGTGACGCTTCCTGCATCGGAAACCAGAAGATTGTTGATGATTCGGAGAAGTGTTGTTTTTCCGGCTCCATTCGGACCGAGAAGTCCGCAGATTTCTCCCTTTTCAATTTCAAGGTCTACGTTGTCGATAGCTTTAAGCTCTCCATATTGTTTCAGGAGACCTTTGATTTCAAGTAAAGCCATATTAATAGAAATTATTTTGTTATTCGGTTGCTGCGGGCAAAGCCGCGAGGAGGAGCCAGGATTCTGTCGCCTATGTTTTTCGCCACTTCGCTACGCATCCTGATCAGCTCAACCAGTCTTGACTGAAGCATCATTTCCTTATTCTTATCTTCAGATCCTTTTAGCTTTCTGAGTTCGGCCATAAGTTCTGTCAGCTGAAGGTCGAGAATGCCGTTTTTCCATACAGAAATAGCTGTCGGGATGAGAGTGACGAGCTTATCCTCCTCCCGCTCCGCAGGATGATCACGCTCAAAAATGCTGCTCAACTGATGGCGTTCGGTGATGGCTTCAATCGAGATTCTCCTGACAGTGTTGTCTTCATGGCTTGTAAGAAGTTTAGAAGGATATTCTCTGCAATAGTCCAATATGAGACGATCACTCAGATTCGCAATCTTTTCCTCGAGAGCTTTTTCAGCTTTCTGAATTTCATTGATTGAAGAAGCGCTGTCAGCAATTTCGCGAATCCCCCTCTTTCGTTCCTCCTCCAGCTTCGGCTGTATGGATATGATGAATTCATCCAGATCATTTCTGAAAACAGGAAGATGCTCTTTCAAGGTCTGGAAGATGCGGCCGTAGCTTGCCACGGAAAATTTAATGTCGTCGGCAGAGATCTCTTCTTCAATATATTCCAGCACGCATATAGTCCCGACGTTTTCGTCTTCATTCATTGAAGCGCAAAAATCAAGATAGCCATATTTTATGCAGTATACAAGGACATCCCATTCAAAAGGTTTCAGTGGGCCGTCGATTTCAACCTCAGCCTGAGAATGCTGAGATTCAGGCTCGCTCTCTACCGGAGTGGGTGGAACAATTCTCTCCGCCTCTATGTCGCGGTTGAGCTCCTTAAGCCTTCGCTGTTTCTTAAGTTGCTCCACGATCACGGCACGTTCTCTTGCAGTGGCAATTCGGATGGACTCCTCGCTAACGCCCATGATAGCGCTGCATTCCTGAATATAGACGTCAAGCTTGTATTTCTCTGAAATGTGGGCAAGAGAGGTCACCATGCTTCTCACAGCGTCTATCCTTCTCTGAGGATTGTTCTGAACCTCCTTCATAAGCACGTTAGCCTTGAACCTCAGGATGTCGGTTTCGTGACTTTTAACGTATTCCCGGAATTCTTCGGGGGTGTGCTTGCGTGCAAACGAATCAGGATCATCTCCATCCGGCAACAAGAGCACATTCACGTCAAGCTGATGGGAAATCAGCATGTCGATGCCTCGCAAGGCAGCCTTGATTCCTGCCGCATCGCCGTCATATATCAGGGTCACGTTTTTCGTAAAACGGTGGATCAGGGCGATCTGCCCATCTGTGAGAGCGGTGCCGGAAGAGGCCACGACATTTTTCAGTCCTGACTGCCACATGCCGATGACATCAAGATAGCCCTCCACAAGATAGCACCTGTCTTCCCTTACAATAGCGGCTCTCGCCTGATACATCCCATAGAGTTCATTACTCTTTTTGTAGAGATCTGATTCCGGAGAATTGATATACTTTGCCGGACCTCCCTTTAGATCGCGACCTCCGAACGCAATGACCTTCCCGGATGAATTCAGCACCGGAAAGATAACACGTCCACGAAATCGGTCGTATTCCCGCCCCTGTTGTGAAACTCCGATGAGTCCGAGCGATTTCAAGACGTCAAGGTTGAATCCCTTTTTTCTGGCGGCATCAACCATGGCGGTAGGGGAATCAGTGGCATAGCCGAGATGAAAAGCCTTTATGGCCTCCTCGGTTACACCGCGGTTATAGAGATACTGAAGTCCTATATTTCTTCCATCTTCTGTGTCATGGAGATTTGTCTCAAACCATTGCATGGCCCAGTCGTTGGCAAGATACATTCCTTCCCGCCTACCCATGGCTTCCCTTTCCTCATCGGAAAGCTCTTTCTCCTCGACTTTAATTCCATATTTCTTTGCGAGTTGCAGAAGGGCGTCATGATATGATATGCCCTCCTTCTCCATAATGAAATTCACGGGAGATCCCCCCTTGTGACAAGAGAAACAATAGCAGAAATTTCGCGCTTTATTAACGGAGAAAGATGGAGTGCGCTCATTATGAAAGGGGCAGAGGCCCATATAATTGGCTCCTCTGCGCACAAGATGCACGTAATCGCCTACCACTTCGACGATATCGGCGGTGTCTTTAATTTTCTGTACTGTCGCTCTGTCGATCATTATTTCGGGGTGACGCTATGTCCGATTGGCGATGTGACGCCCAATGCGATGTCTGATTCTGAGGGCGTATAAAGCGACTCAATCAGCCTGTGAATTTTTTCGTTTGTGCTTAGGCGGGTGGGCACGAGAGGAAGCCTGAGTTCATTCTCAATGAGGCCCAGAGCGTTCAGCGTGCATTTTACACCTGCAGGATTTCCGTCAACGAAAAGAAGATTAAAGAGTTCGTTAAATCTGAAATGAATAGGCATGGCTTCCTGGAAATTTCCTTCCAGACATAACCTTACCATGCGGCCGAACTCCATCGGGAATGCATTTCCGATAACGGATATCACTCCGACTGCTCCAAGAGTCATAAGAGGGTAGGTGATTGCATCATCGCCCGAGATCACATCAAATCTTTCGGGTTTGTGCTTGATTATCTCTTCAATCTGAAGGAAATTGCCGGAAGCTTCCTTCACTCCAATAATATTCTCGAAATCCTTTGCCAGGGAGAGTGTGGTGGAAGCTGCCATGTTGACCCCCGTGCGTCCAGGCACATTATAAAGTATCAGGGGGAGAGGAGAAGCCTTGGCTATCTCTGCATAATGTGCATATAGTCCTTCCTGAGAAGGTTTGTTATAGAATGGAACTACAGAAAGGATGGCTGAAAAGCCGGAAAAATCTCCGCTTTTCAGTTCGTTGACAACAGCCTGAGTGTTATTCCCGCCTGTTCCAAGAACAAGCGGCACTCTCCCGGCGGCGGTCTCTTTGACAACCCGTTTTATCTCCTCTTTCTCTTCGGGGAAAAGGGTAGGGGTCTCGCCGGTGGTGCCAAGAACCACGATATAATCGGCCTGTCCCTCGATGATATATTTCACCATTCTCTGAAGCGACTCGAAGTCAACGGATTTGTCTTTTTTGAAAGGAGTGACGAGAGCCACTCCAAGACCTTTTAGATTAATGTCGGCCATAAGATGATATTGTTGTTGTTTGGTGCAAAGTTACAAAAAAAATCTTATTCGGCATACTCCGGGTAACATTTGGACCATAGGACACGTTATATGGTTATAGTTTCAGACTCCCTCTTAATGAACGGGAGGACCTGAATTCCATATCTTAACCTTTCAGCAATGAACAATACCACTTCTACTTCCAAAACATCAGGATCCAATGGATTCAAAAAGTCGCTTTCATCTTTCTGGAGTGAATTTAAATCCTATTTCAATGTGGCAGGAGATCTTGTGCCTCAACTTGAAGCGGAGCAGAGCATCCGGGCCGGTGTGAGCTTTAAGGGTAGCCAGCTGCTTGTTCTTATATTCGCTATCTTCATTGCCTCTCTTGGTCTGAACACCGACAGTGTGCCGGTGATTATCGGAGCGATGCTTATTTCTCCGTTAATGGGTCCGATTATCGGAATGGGGCTCGGAATCGGGATTCAGGACTATAACCTTCTCAAGAGAGGGCTCAGAAACATTGTGATGGCAATCATTGGTTCGTTGCTTGCATCGGCTCTCTATTTCCTTATTTCTCCACAATATGAGGGTTCCAGTCAGTTGCTCGCCCGCACTTCTCCTTCCATTTATGACGTGTTTGTGGCATTGTTTGGTGGAGCAGCTGGCATTCTGAGTATCGCATGCAAAAACAAAGGTCAGGTTATGCCCGGAGTTGCTATCGCCACATCTCTTATGCCTCCTCTCTGCACTGCCGGCTATGGCATTGCTACCCTTCAGATGCACTTTTTCTTTGGTGCACTTTATCTTTTCTTCACCAATATGATCTTCATTCTTTTCGCAACGTGGATAGGAGTGAAGATGATGAAATATGAAAAGGTTGTTGTTCAAGACACTAAGCGTAACCACCGCGTTCAGTTAATAGTCACTGCGATTGTTTTCGCTACGGTTGGAGTTAGCTGTTTCCTCACCTACAACATGGTGATGAAAAGCATATTCATGGCCAAAGCCGAAGCCTTTGTAGAGAATGAAATGGTTTTTCCGAACACTCAGGTTCTTAATCATAAGGAATTTATTGAAAACGGAAAACGATATATCGACGTGACTCTTATTGGAGCGGCACTGCCGAAGGATTCCCTCCAGCTTGCGATGATGACAAAGCTTGACAGCGTCGGGCTCGGGGGGACGATTATCAATATAAAGCAAGGTTTTTCTATTTCGAATAACGAGGTTATTGATAATTCCAACTTTGATAAGTTTTATTCGGTGCTTCAGCAGGAACTCCTGCAGCGCCAGAATACGATAGATTCATTGAAAGACGTTGTCCGCCATAATAATGCATACGATGATGAGGCAAGAAGGATTGCCCCGGAAATTAGAGTTTTATTTCCAACTATTTCCGACATCGCTCTTTCAAGAATGGTTGCGGCCTCCACGGGAGAGGAGGCTGCCGACACGGTGAATATGGTTTTCGTCAATGCTCCCAAAGGACTTTCGGAAACAGAACGGGAGAAGTTGAAGCAATATGTCGGAGTGCGGCTGAAGCAGCATGACGTGCATCTGACCATGAATCCGGTTAATTTCCCCTGGCCTTCAGTCATGCAGTCAGTTCAAGTGCGTTGATTATCTAATTGCAGGAATGTTGTCACTTAGCGAAATCAGCATTGGGGTTATTTTTTGCTGATTGGCGTTTTTTTGTTAATTTTGCAGAGATTATCCGGAAATGAGCCAGTTCTCGCCCCGCAAATATTATTGAGCAAGATGGCGAGGGAGTGCGAATACGGATGATTGGTCCTAATAGATTTTTACCAAATATATGAAAACCAATGTAGTAGTGTTTTTCGGCGGTCGGTCGGTAGAACATGAGATTTCAATCATATCGGCACTGCAGGCGATTAATGCCTTCGACAAATCGAAATATAATGTTGTGCCCGTGTATATTTCAAAAGAGGGAAGATGGTTCACTGGCCCCGAGACCCTTGTGATTGAGAACTATAAGGATATGAAGCATCTCACTGAGATTGCTGAAGAGGTTTACATGCGGCCGGAATATGGAGATTACAACCTTTACAGAGCTAATACAAAAGGGGGTCTCTTCTCTAAGAAAGATCCTGTTGTAGCTCAGCTTCATGTAGCGGTGCCGGTTCTTCACGGGTCGCATGGTGAAGACGGTATGTTTGAGGGCTTGTTGGAAACAATCGGAATACCTTTTGCTGGCTGCGACACTCTCTCAAGCGCTAATGGGATGGATAAGATCACCATGAAGATGATTCTCCGTTCCGAAGGGATTCCCGTGGTTGATTATGTATGGTTCACAGATAAGGAGTGGGGAACAAAACGAGATGAGATTATCGGAAAGATTGAGGATAAGCTTGGTTATCCCGTCATTGTTAAGCCGGCAAATCTCGGGTCGAGCGTAGGAATCGGAAAAGCTTCCGACAGGGATTCTTTAATTGCAAGAATTGATGAAGCGGAGAGGTTCTCACAAAGGATAATCGTTGAACACATGATCCAGAACATGATGGAGATAAACTGTTCTGTTCTTGGAGATGCCGACGACCATCAGAGCAGTGTATGTGAAGAGCCTATTTCCAAAGGAGATTTCCTTTCTTATAATGAGAAATATGGAGCAGGTTCGAAGGCTGGGATGCAGGCGAGCGAGAAGCGTATTCCGGCCGATATTCCGGAAGAGATGAGTGAGGAAATCCGAAAAATGGCGGGAGAGACGTTCCGTGTTTTGTCCTGCCATGGGGTGAGCCGTGTCGACGTAATGGTCGATAAAGATGATAATAAAATATATGTCAATGAAATAAATACTATTCCGGGAAGCCTCTCTTTCTATCTTTGGGAAGAGAGCGGCATCTCTTTCATGCAGTTGATGGATCGTCTTGTGGCGCTTGCATTGAAAAGGAAACGCGACACAGACCGAAAGACATTCACCTACGACTCCAATATCTTCGCTATGGGAGGAGGCCTCAAAGGTGGACTGAAGGGTGCAAAGGGACCTAAATCCGGGAGTAAATAATTTTATTTTTTCAAGATCTCTTTAAGAATGACAACGAAATTCAAGGAATACAGCAAACAACTGAGTCTCTCCGATATCAATAAGGAGATACTTAAGGAATGGGATGAACACAACCTTTTTGAAAATTCGATGAAGGTTCGTGAAGGTTGTCCCACATTCGTTTTCTTCGAAGGGCCTCCTTCGGCAAACGGAATGCCCGGAATCCATCATGTGATGGCGCGAACAATTAAGGATATTGTTTGTCGCTACAAGACAATGAAGGGATTCCATGTGAAGAGAAAAGCCGGATGGGACACTCACGGGCTTCCGGTGGAGCTCGGAGTGGAAAAGAGTCTTGGAATCACTAAGGAAGATATCGGCAAGAAGATCTCTGTCGACGAATATAATGCCGCATGTCGTCGCGAAGTGATGAAATACACGAAAGAGTGGACCGATCTTACCCACAAAATGGGTTATTGGGTTGATCTTGATAATCCTTATATCACTTACGACAATAAATATATCGAAAGCGTGTGGTGGCTGTTAAAGCAATTGTATGATAAAGGTTTCCTTTTCAAGGGATACACCATCCAGCCATATTCTCCTGCTGCAGGAACCGGTTTGAGCTCTCATGAGTTGAATCAGCCGGGTTGCTATCGCGACGTAAAGGACACCACAGCTACGGCACTCTTCAAAATAGTTAAGCCTAAAGAGGAGATGAAGGGCTGGGGAACCCCATGTTTCATGGCATGGACCACAA
Organism: uncultured Sangeribacter sp.; assembly: GCA_964425935.1. Lineage (GTDB taxonomy): Bacteria > Bacteroidota > Bacteroidia > Bacteroidales > Muribaculaceae > Lepagella. Next base: position 25,865 of record CAYROR010000030.1, on the reverse strand, counting down.
CTCCCTGGACTCTTCCTTCCAATACGGCACTTTGCGTAGGCCCGTCGTTCGATTATGTTGCTGTCCGCACGTTCAATCCTTATACAGGAGAAAAAATCACTGTTGTGATGGCGGAGGTGCTCCTGAATTCCTATTTCAAGAAGGATGGAGCAGATGCCGATATGGAGAACTGGAAGCAGGGTGATAAGATCCTTCCTTACCGTGTTGTCGGAAAATGGAAAGGATCTGAACTTGTCGGAATGCATTATTCACAGCTTATGCCATGGGTTAAACCGGTGGAGAAGCTCGACGATCTGAGTGCAGATTTTGTCAAGAAATATGCGGCCGCTCATCCTGAGAAGATCTTCAACTGCGGTTCCGACCGGTTTGTGGAGATTTCAGATGAGGCTTTCCGTGTGATTCCCGGAGATTACGTCACAACTGAAGATGGAACCGGAATCGTTCATATCGCACCTACTTTTGGAGCAGATGATGCCAAAGTTGCCAAAGCTGCCGGCATTCCTCCTCTCTTTATGATTAATCTCAAAGGAGAGACTCGTCCTATGGTTGACCTTACAGGTAAGTATTATCCGGTGGATGAGCTTGCGCCTGAATTTGTGGAGAAGTGTGTCAACCTTGAGGAATACAGCCGCCATGCCGGAGATTATGTAAAGAATGCCTATGATCCGCGGTTCAATCAAAACGGAAAATATGATGAAGCTTCGGCGAATGCTGCTGAAGATCTCAATATCGTGCTTTCCCTTGAAATGAAAAAGGCCGGTGAGGCTTTCAGGGTTGAGAAACACACCCACAACTATCCGCATTGCTGGCGAACAGATAAGCCGGTTTTATATTATCCTCTCGACAGTTGGTTCATCCGTTCTACGGCTGCCCGCGACAGGATGATTGAACTTAATGGCTCAATCAAATGGAAACCGGCTTCCACCGGAAGCGGACGTTTCGGAAAGTGGCTTGAGAATCTTCAGGACTGGAATCTTTCAAGAAGCCGTTATTGGGGCACTCCTCTCCCGGTATGGCGCACTGAAGACGGTAAGGAGGAGAAGTGTATCGGGAGCTATGAGGAGCTTTACAATGAGATAGAGAAATCTGTCGCCGCCGGAGTTATGGCTGAGAATCCATTGAAGAAAAAAGGATTTGTGCCCGGAGACTATTCCAAAGAGAATTATGATCGCATTGATCTCCATCGTCCTTACGTCGACGAGATTGTTCTTGTGTCGGCCGACGGGAAGCCTATGAAGAGGGAGCTTGACCTGATCGACGTTTGGTTTGATTCAGGAGCGATGCCATACGCGCAGATCCATTATCCCTTTGAGAATAAGGAACTTCTTGATAGCCATGAGGTTTATCCGGCGGATTTCATTGCAGAGGGAGTTGATCAGACCCGTGGATGGTTCTTCACCCTGCATGCCATTGCCACGATGGTTTTTGATTCCGTCGCATATAAGGCTGTAATCTCAAACGGTCTTGTGCTCGACAAGAACGGCAACAAGATGTCGAAACGTCTTGGAAATGCTATTGATCCATTCAATAATATCGACCGTTTCGGAAGCGATCCGGTGAGATGGTATATGATCTCCAATTCCTCACCGTGGGATAATCTGAAATATGATGAAAAAGGTGTCGAGGAGGTAAGCAAGAAGCTATTCTCAACTCTCTACAACACCTATAAATTCTTTGCTCTCTATGCCAATATCGATGGATTTACGGGGGCAGAGGATCAGGTGGCAGTTTCGGAGCGTCCGGAGATTGACCGCTGGATTCTTTCGTTGCTCAATACGCTGGTGAGCAAAGTGACTGAAGCCCTTGATGATTACGAACCGACTAAGGCTGCCCGTGCGATCGAGGATTTTGTAAACGATAATCTCTCCAATTGGTATGTGCGCCTTAACAGAAAACGTTTCTGGGCAGGGGAGATGACGACTGATAAACTTTCGGCATATCAGACCCTCTATACTTGCCTTAAGACCGTTGCGCAGCTGATGGCGCCATTCTCTCCCTTCTATTCAGACCGTCTGTATGCGGATCTTGTTGGTCCGTCGCTTGAAGGTGATGGATATGCCTCGGTTCATGTTTCCGATTTCCCGGAAAGTGATCCGGCACTTGTTGATTCCGGTCTGGAAGAGAGAATGTCGCTCGCACAGGAGATCACCTCCAATGTCCTTGCACTTCGTCGAAAGGTCAATATGAAGGTGCGTCAGCCGTTGCAGACGCTACTGGTTCCGGTGGCTGATGAAAAACAGCGTGCTGCTCTTGAGGCCCTTGATGAACTCATAAAGGCTGAAGTCAATGTTAAGGATCTGAAGATTGTTGACAATGAGGAAAGCGGGCTCGTGAAGAGAGTGAAGGCCGACTTCAAGAAACTCGGTCCTAAATATGGCAAGATCATGAAGGCTCTTGGAAAGGCCATAACTGAAATGAGCCAGAAAGATATTGCCGCGCTTGAAAAGAGCGGAAGCATAACATTCTCAGATCTTCCCGGAGAGCCTGTAGTGACAATTGATGACGTGGAGATAATACCGGAAGATGTGCCCGGATGGCTCGTCGCTAACGATGGAAACATTACTGTTGCTCTCGACGTGACGGTTACACCGGAACTCCGTAATGAAGGAATGGCCCGCGAACTTATCAACCGTATCCAGAACATCCGCAAATCGAGCGGTTTTGAGATTTCCGACAGGATTGTTGTGGAGCTTTCTGATGTGGAAGGGATCCGTGAGGCTGTGGAATCGTTTGGAGACTATATTTCCGCTCAGGTCCTTGCCGACAGCATTATGTTGAGAAATGATCTTGAGGCCGACAATGCTGTTGATCTGGAAATGGAAGGGATGAAAGCTTTTGCTAAAGTCAGTAAGAACGTCTGAAAATGAGTAATGAAGTAGAGAAGCCGGATCTTCTGGCGGAATTGTCGCCCGACAAGTCCGCCAGAAGAATATGGCTTGTTGTTGCCATCGCGATAGTTGTTATCCTTGCAGACCAGATTCTGAAAATCTGGGTAAAGACGTCATTCTATCTTGGGGAAGACCTTCCGATCACTGATTGGTGGCATCTTAAATTCATAGAAAATAATGGAATGGCATTCGGTGTGGAATTGTGGAATAAGATCGTGCTGACGCTTGGAAGAATTGTGGCCGTCGGGTTGTTTATATGGTTTGTGATGAAAATCAATCGAATGGCAGCCCTGCGCACAGGATTTTTCGTTGCAATGGCCCTTATTATCGCTGGTGCTGCAGGAAACATCTTCGATTGTGTCTTCTATGGAAAGATCTTCAATAATCCCATGCCCCCGGAGATTGCGGTAGCCTTCCCTCCGGGAGGTGGATATGCCGGATGGTTTGAAGGAAGAGTTGTCGACATGCTCTATTTCCCTTTGTTTTCCTTTTATTGGCCTGACTGGATTCCCGGAATAGGAGGCCATTATTTTGAATTTTTCCAATATATCTTTAATATTGCAGACTCATCTATCTGCATAGGTGTTGGCCTCATGCTCATTTTTTACTCTACTGATGCATCCAAGGCTTTCCAATATGTGGGGGATGTGCTTTCGAAGAAAAATAAAGACAAAGATAAAGTTACGAAATGAGAATCGGTTTCATATCGGCGATTATGATGACTCTTCTTTTGTTGGGAGTTGCTTGGTCATCTTGCAGTCGGCGTCCCGGGGGAGTGCTGACGGAAAAGAAGATGGTTGAGCTTGTCGCAGATATGCAGCTTGCCGAGGCGTATGCAACAACACAGCCCCATGCGCCCGACCAACGTTCCGCGCGATCGGAACTTGGAGAAGGGGTTCTTGCCGCTCATGGAGTTAGCCATGAGGAGCTTGATTCAACTTGGGGATGGTATGGCAAAAATCTGGATGAATATTCAAAACTTCTTCTGAAAGTAGATAAAAGGCTTGCAGAGAAGAAGCGTGAGATTATGAAACCGTTGGCAGGAATGTCGCAGGAGAATGAGTCTGGAATGTTGTGGCCCTATTCAGGCAATGGTCAGATTTCTCCTCTCGGCACTACTGATGGATGGATTCTCTCATTGTCGAATCCTGAAATGCAACCGGGCGATCGGCTGATATGGAAACTTCACATCAATCAGATGCATTCGCTGACAGGCGTGCTTGGAGTTGAATATGCCGATGGATCATCCTCTGCCGTCACTTCAGGATTCAATGGCCGAAACAACATTGAGCTTTCTTTGCCTACTGATACCGGCAAAACTGTCAGAAGGATATATGGAAGTGTCAGATTGAAGGAGGAGGCGTTACGACCCATTTTTGCCGACAGCATCTCATTGAGGACTATGCCTTTTGACAGTCTGGAATATGCCGGTGCATTTTCCATTAAGAGATATAGCCCGGCATCAAGAAAAGTGAATAAGCAACTTCCCGATTCAGTCAAGGATATGCCGGAAGGGATTTTGGATCTCCCTACGCCGACAGAACCGACGCGTCAGCAACCAGGGAATGATGATGCAGAAGGGGAGGTTGTGCCTTCGAAGTCCGCTCCTCTTAAAATGATTCAGTTTTCGGATAAAGATCTTCCGGCAAAGAGCTCCCCGTCAACGAAGCCATCGCGTCCGGTGAAGCGGCCCGGGAAATAATTTGTTCTCGAAATTAGGCTTTGCAGCGATAATTTTTCAATGGATGATTAATAATGGCAATATTATGCTTAAAAAAGGGGATAAATTTGCCATTATGAAATTTATTGTATAATTTTGCAGTTCAGCATGACAATATGCTGATAAATACTACGTGGATTTGCCCACTTTTATTAGAGTCTTTGAAGAATCGATAATAGTGGATGTATAAAAATACGGTTTGAATAATGTAATTTTATAAAAATTGCAAATTCTGCGTCTATGGAGTTTGAATCAATTCAACCACATTCGATACAGGTAAAAAAGTTATGGTTTATAAGTTGAGAAGTTATGCCAGTACGTTCGGACGCCGCATGGCGGGAGCGCGTGCATTGTGGCGTGCAAATGGAATGAAGGAGGAGCAGATCGGTAAACCTATTATTGCCGTTGTGAATTCCTTCACCCAGTTTGTTCCTGGCCATACGCATCTTCATGAGATTGGTCAGATTGTGAAGGAGGAGATCGAGAAGCTTGGTTGTTTTGCCGCCGAGTTCAATACAATTGCAATTGACGATGGGATTGCCATGGGACACGACGGAATGCTATATTCCCTTCCCTCGCGTGATCTTATTGCCGACAGTGTGGAATATATGGTCAATGCCCATAAGGCTGACGCTATGATCTGCATAAGCAATTGCGACAAGGTTACTCCAGGAATGCTCATGGCAGCAATGCGTCTTAACATACCGGCCATATTCGTTTCAGGCGGTCCGATGGAAGCCGGCGATGTTGACGGAAGGAAGCTTGACCTAATTGACATTATGATCGATTCGGCTGACGAAACAGTTTCAGATGCTGCTGTCGAGGTGCTTGAGAAGGAGGGTTGCCCCACCTGTGGATCGTGTTCCGGAATGTTTACCGCCAATTCCATGAATTCTCTCAATGAGGCTATTGGCCTTGCCCTTCCGGGCAACGGAACGATTCTGGCCACTCATAAGAACAGAGAGAACTTGTTCAGAAAAGCAGCCCGGAAGATTGTTGAAAACACCTATAAATATTATATGGAGGGAGATGAGTCTGTCCTTCCTCGTTCAATCGCATCAAGAGAGGCCATGTTGAATGCAATGACGCTTGATATCGCCATGGGAGGCAGCACTAACACGGTGCTTCATCTTCTCGCCGTTTCTAATGAGGCAGGAGCGGATTTCTCTATGGATGATATTGATCTTCTTTCAAGAAAGACCCCGGTGTTGTGTAAGGTGGCTCCAAATTCCAGCTATCATATTGAAGACGTGAACAGGGCCGGAGGAATTCTGTCGATCATGAAAGAACTGGCTTCCGAAGGTTTGGTCAATACAGACGTAAAGCGCGTTGATGGCATGACACTGGGCGAGGCAATTGAGAAATTTGCTGTCGGAGGGAAGGATTTCACAGAAGAGGCGTCAGACCTCTGGCATTCAGCTCCCGGAAGACATCACACTGTGCGTATGGCTTCCCAGGATAATCGTTTCAAGGAGCTTGACACTGATCGGGAGAATGGGTGTATCAGGAATTTTGCTAACGCATACGTAAAAGATGGCGGCCTTGCAGTCTTAAAAGGGAATATAGCCAAAGATGGTTGTGTAGTGAAGACTGCAGGAGTTGATGAAAGTATATTCCGTTTTTCTGGTCCGGCAAAAGTTTTCCATAGCCAGGAGGAAGCCGTTGAAGGAATCCTCAAAGATAAGGTGAAAAGCGGAGACGTAGTCGTCATTACTTTTGAGGGTCCTAAGGGTGGGCCGGGAATGCAGGAGATGCTCTATCCCACAAGTTATATAAAAAGCAAACATCTTGGTAAAGAGTGTGCCTTGATTACTGACGGCCGCTTCTCCGGCGGAACCTCAGGCCTATCAATCGGGCATATTTCTCCGGAAGCGGCATCAGGAGGAGCGATCGCGCTTGTGCGTGACGGGGATATCATTGATATAGATATTCCAGCACGAACAATCAACGTGAGACTCAGTGATGAGGAGCTTGCATCCCGCCGCAAGGAAGAGGAAGCCTTTGGAAAAGATGCTTTCAGTCCCAGAGGCCGCGACAGGCATGTGAGCCGGGCGCTCAAGGCTTATGCGGCATCAGTCACTTCTGCCGATAAAGGGGGAGTGCGCAATGACATATAATACAGCTAACAGTTAAAGAAATTATCTATGAGTGACAAGATCACCGGCGCGGAAATATTGATGCGGGCCCTTCTTGATCATGGAGTCGACAAAGTGTTTGGTTATCCCGGCGGCTCTATAATGCCGGTCTATGATGCTTTATATGATTATAGAGACAGGATCACCCACTATCTTTCCCGTCATGAACAAGGTGCAATCCATGCTGCCGAAGGATATGCCAGAGTCTCCGGAAAGACCGGCGTTGTTATCGCCACCTCCGGCCCCGGAGCCATGAATCTCCTCACCGGGCTTAATGATGCCCTCATGGACAGCACTCCGATCGTTGCTATCACCGGACAGGTGAGCTCCGGCTTACTCGGGAAGGATGCTTTTCAGGAATCAGACGTTGTATGCTCCATGTTGCCCAACACGAAATGGGCGATTCAGGTGAGGCGTCCTGAAGATATTGCCCCGGCGCTTGCCAGAGCTTTTTATATTGCCTCTTCGGGACGGCCCGGACCGGTGGTCATCGATTTTGCTAAGGACGCTCAGGTTGGAAAGGCGGAGTATGAACCAAAGATATGCTCCTTTATAAGAAGCTATGACCCTGAGCCGATCCCGGCTGCTGATGTGCTCGACAAGGCCGCAGAAATTCTTGAGAAAGCGGAACGTCCGATGATTCTCGCCGGTCATGGAATAACAATATCCAATGCAGAGAGTGAGCTTGTGAAGTTAGCTGAAAAAGGGGATATCCCGGTTGGCTGCACCATGCTCGGGCTTTCTTCGATTCCCACATCCCATCGGCTCAATAAGGGTATGCTTGGGATGCATGGCAATATGGGCCCTAATATCAACACGAATAAGGCGGATGTTATACTTGCGATCGGCATGCGGTTTGACGACCGTGTAACCGGCGATGTGTCTAAATATGCGCCTCAGGCTAAGATCATCCATGTTGACATTGACGCGAGCGAATTTGATAAGACTGTTAAAAGCACTCTTCATGTGCATGGTTCTGCAAAGACCGTAATCCCTGAATTGACTAAGCGTATTTCAGAGAGGAAGCATGATGATTGGGTTGAATCGTTTGATCGCCATAATATGGTGGAAAGAGAGCGAGTGATGAGCCGAGAGCTTCATCCAAAAAACACTGATGGAAGGATGAGGATGGGAGAGGTGATCAGCAAGGTCAGCGAAATCTTTAAAGATGACGCTATTCTTGTGACTGATGTAGGACAGAACCAGCTTTTCTCAGTCAGATATTTCCGTTATTCCTCTCCGCGAAGCGTTGTGACCTCCGGAGGTCTCGGAACAATGGGCTTCGGACTTCCGGCGTCTATAGGTGCGAAGATAGGAGCTCCGGAACGCGACGTGGTGCTTTTTGTAGGTGACGGTGGTCTGCAGATGACTATCGAGGAGTTTGGCATGATAATGGAATATGATATCAATGTGAAGATCGTGCTTCTGAATAATAACTTCCTTGGCAACGTGCGTCAGTGGCAGGAATTGTTTTTCAAAGGACGCTTCAGTGCCACTCCAATGCTGAATCCCGATTTCAAGATGCTCGCCGCTGCCTACGGGATAAAGGCTGAGGACGTGGATCATCGCAGCGGACTTGACGAGGCTATTAAGAGAATGGCGGAATTTGATGGCGCATATCTTCTGAACGTCAATATCGAATCAGAAGATATGGTCTTTCCAATGACTGCTCCAGGAGCAGCTGTGGATGAGATTCTGATGAACCGACATGAATATTATAAACCCGTTTGACCTATGGAAAATCAACTGTTCACGATAACTGTCTTTACAGAGAATCAGGTCGGCCTTCTCCACCAGATATCCATGATCTTCAGCAGAAGATGCCTGAATATTGACAGCATGACAGTGAGCGCATGCTCAATTGAGGGAGTGCATAAGTTCACGATCACATGCCGGAGCAACCGTCAGATGATGGAACATGTGGTTAAACAGATTGAGAAGAGAATTGATGTTCTCAAGGCTTTCTACTTTCTTGATGATGAGATTGTTTTTCAAGAAGTGGCGCTCTACAAGGTCCCTACTGAATCGGTTCTCGGGAGCGATATAGAGGAAATTGTCAGAATCAATGGTGCAAGGGTTCTTGAGATTCATCCTGCCTATACCATTTTTGAAAAGACCGGCCACACTGATGAGATTGTGGAGCTATTTGAAAAATTAAAGCCACTGGGCATCCGACAGTTTGTAAGGTCGGGCCGGGTGGCTGTCACAAAGGCCACTACTGAATATGTTGACGAATATCTCGAACGTCAGAAAGTGCGCAAGGACTCCGGAACAGAGGAGTGAGATAAAGAATAAGAAAATTTAAATATCTAATTATAAGAATTATGGCAAAATTAAAATTTGGCGACATCGAGGAAACGGTGATCACCCGGGAGGAATTTCCTCTTGAAAAGGCCCGCGAGATTCTGAAGGATGAAACTATTGCTGTAATCGGCTATGGTGTTCAGGGTCCCGGCCAGAGCCTCAATCTTCGCGACAACGGCTTCAATGTGATAGTAGGTCAACGTCAGGGAAAAACCTACGATAAAGCGGTTGCTGACGGCTGGGTTCCAGGCGAGACACTTTTCTCCATTGAGGAAGCTTGTGCGAAAGGCACGATCATCATGTGTCTCCTTTCCGATGCTGCCGTGCTTTCCGTATGGCCCACAATCAAGGAGCATCTTACTCCGGGAAAGGCTCTCTATTTCTCGCATGGTTTCGCCATCGCATGGCCCGACAGAACCGGAGTTGTTCCTCCAAAGGATGTAGATGTGATTCTTGTTGCTCCTAAGGGTTCAGGAACCTCCCTCCGCACGATGTTCCTTGAAGGAAGAGGCTTGAATTCCAGCTATGCAGTTGAGCAGGACTACACCGGTCGTGCTCTTGAGCGCACTTTGGCTCTTGCAATCGGGATCGGATCGGGATATATTTTCGAGACCACTTTCAAGCGTGAGGCTTATAGTGACCTGACCGGAGAGCGCGGTTCTCTCATGGGCGCAATTCAGGGACTTCTTCTTGCTCAGTATGAGGTTCTCCGTGAGAATGGTCATACTCCGTCAGAGGCTTTTAATGAGACTGTGGAGGAGTTGACTCAATCGCTCATGCCTCTTTTTGCGGCAAAAGGAATGGACTGGATGTATGCCAATTGTTCCACCACTGCGCAGCGTGGTGCCCTCGACTGGATGACTCCCTTCCACGATGCCATCAAGCCGGTTGTTGAGAAGCTTTATGCAAGTGTGGCATGCGGACAGGAAGCCCAGAATTCAATTGACTCCAACTCAAAGCCCGACTATCGTGAGGGTCTTGAGAAGGAGCTGAAAGCACTTCGCGAAAGCGAGATGTGGCGTGCTGGTGCCGTTGTGCGCAATCTTCGTCCTGAAAACAACTGATCAATTATTTGATTGGCAGATAGCAAACGATACCCCGGTCACGTTTATGCGACCGGGGTGTCCTGTATATATATTGATTCAGACAGTATGTGGTAGCTTTTGATCAGGCAGTCTTTTTGTTTTCACGGGATGCTTTCTGGCCATTTCTCATGCCCTTGTTCATCTTCCCAGCTTTAGCTGAATGCCCGTGCATTCCTTTCCCTTTACCATCGTGTTTATGGATGCCCTGTCCCTTACCGGGATTGTTGCCATAAACATACACGTTCTCAAGGAAGAGGGTATACTGTTCAGGAGTGAGCACTGATTTCACGCCATCAAGATATTTCTTCTTGCCTTCAAGGCGCTTAGCCATCATTTCGTTCTTCATTTTCTCACGCTCCTCTTTTGAGAGATTCTTCATCGCCTCTTTGTCAGGCTTTCCCTGTTTTGCATCGGCCTGCGGACGATTGGCTTTTCTGAGCTCCTGAAGTTTATTCTTCTGAGCGTCGGTGAGCTGGATTCCCTGGAATGCTTTTGATTCCTCGATGTTGCGGGGACCATGGTTTTCACCTTTCTTGCATTCACCTTTCTTGCATTCTGACTTGGTATTCTCAGTTTTGCTCTTGTTGTCCTGATTGGAGGGGTTGTTGGCAGCAGAAATCGCGCCGACGGAGAGAGCTATGAGGGCGATGCCCATTACAAATTTCTTCATCATTTTCTGAAATTTAATTATTTTGTTTGTTATTCGCGGAGATGATTGACATCAGTCTCCAAATTCTCATGTTTTGTTGTAACGGTTACATCTCTATGACTGAGGTTTTGTCCAAAGGTTTATTTCATGGATTGATTTTATAATTCGTTAACAATTAGGATAATGGTAAATTATTGAATATTAGTGTTATAAATTCCATGATTTTTTTGAGATAATCATGAATTTCATCGATTAGTGGAGTCCTTACTGAAACTAAACAGCAGGTTGCGATGTTATATAGGTAAATAAACATCATTTACAGTTATGAAAATATTTGAAGAAAAAATTAAGGAATCTGTTCCCACATTGGTTGTGTTTCAGCATGCGGGAAATCAGGATGCGGTGAAAGTGAAGTATCTCACAGAAAGTTTACGGGCCAAATATGGCGACCGTGCCAATATTGTCCGTGTTGATGGTTCATACAACGGTAAACTGAAAGTTCGCTACAAACTTGAAGAATATCCCACATGGATTCTTTTCAAGGAGGGTCAGGAACTGATGAGGGAGAGCGGCGACAAGACAGAATCTCAGCTTGAAGAGATGATTGTCCGCGCATTGTAGTTAAATAAGGACGTTATATTTCCATACGAAAAATAGCATGGAATTATGGCAGGGGCCCCGGAGCAGAAATGATTCGGGGCCTCTGATCATATTTTGGTATATTCTTCATAAACGATTTTAGAAATTCTGGCAATTATAGATGAAGCTTCCTCTTCCGTACCAGTGAAATCACGGATAAACACTGCCAAACTGTAGTCCGTGCCGTCTGGAAGACAAAAATAACCGACGTCATTATGAGCCATAAGCTCGTTGCAGGAATTCCGATAGCCGCTTCCTGTTTTATGGGCAAAGAAAACATCATCTGCAGCTGCAACGGGGGCGCCAAGTCTGTCTTGACCTGTCGTCACTTCTGATAGAGTTTCCTTAATGAAATTCTGATTCTCTTCATTCACAATCTTTGTCTTGAAAAGTTGCCATATAAGAAGTGCAGCCGAGAGGGGAGAGGTATAGTTTTTGTAGCTGAGTTCATGATTACGTTTCATCTCTGCCTCAGAGAAAGAGATATTGAATGTTGTGTCTGCTATTGCGGATTTGACAAAACGATTTGTTTCTGCAGGAGAAACAATCCGGTCAAACAGAATGTTGCTTGCATTATTGTCGCTTGATTTCAGCGCATATTCCAGAAGTTCCCTTATTGTTATTGAGAAATCTCCATCTCCAACCACTTTAAGCATCGGACTCCAAGTGTCAGGGTCAATTTCCGACCTTAATACATGAATGGTGCTATCGATGCTGTTATTATGTTTTTCAAGAATATCCGAAACTGCGAGCGATTCATGAAGCTTGAAGACGCTCATTAGCGGATAACGGACACCATTATTTATAGTAATGGTGTCGTAATTACTGACGACCGCGATGCCAACGGTGCCGGCAACAGAATCAACCAGGGAATAGAGTTCATTTCTGAGTCCGGAAATCTCTTCCTCTCTCGATTTTCTACAGCAACCTGTCAGGAGAAGCAGAATTGATATACATGCAAAATAGAATCTTTTCATTATCTGAGAGATGAGCAATATCGATAATAATATTATGCAAATTTACTGTTTTTTATTCGTATATTGAATAATTTCGGCATTATTTTCGGATGAAAGAGGATACAGAATGAAATAGTATATTAAAATGTTAAGGAATGTGAAATAACCTGTGAATCCTATTGCTTTATGAGCAAAAAGTATTAACTTTGAAAAAAATAGGGCGTTGATCTGAGGATAATTCAAGGAACAATGCACTGTTTCAATGGAAAACTAACCTTAAAATACCGCGCACCATCGCGCAAAGGATATTGATTCAATGGGATCGGAAGCTATAAAAGTTGGCATTATAGGACTAGGCCGTATGGGTGGTTTCTATCTTGATCAATTTCAAAAGAACAAGAGATGGAAAGTGACTACTATTTGTGAGGTCTGGGAAGGCGCTCATGAAAGTATTGCTCTCAGAGCACCCGAGGCGAGAATTGTGACGGATGAGGATGAGATTTTTCTTGATCCGGAGATTCAGGTCGTTGTTCTCTCCGCTTTGGCCGACAGCCGACTGAGGCAGATTCAAAAGGCTGTTGCAACCGGTAAACATATTATTGCTGAAAAACCGATTGCCGACACTCCGGAGAATGAGTGGAAGGCTGTTGAGTTGGTCGAGAATTCGACTATCCTTTCTGCAGTGAATCTTTACATTCGGAATTCCTGGTATCTTAAGGAACTTGACGATTGCATTAAATCGGGAGAAATAGGGGAGCTGGCAATTGTCAGGGTCTGCCACATGACTCCCGGTCTGTCGCCTGGAGAGGGGCATGAGGCTGAGGGTCCTGCTTTTCATGACTGCGGAATGCACTATGTTGATGCCGCCCGTTGGCTCGCGCATTCAAACTATAAAACCATGAATGCTCAGGCTGTGAGGATGTGGGCTTATAAAGATCCCTGGTGGTTGCAAGCTCACGGCACATTTGAGAATGGAGTGGTTTTCGATATTACGCAGGGACATGTCTACGGACAGCTTTCCGCTCAACAGACTCACAATTCTTATATGGACATCATCGGATCGAAGGGGATTGTGAGAATGACACATGATTTCAAGACGGCAGTCGTCGATATCCGGGGCGTAAACCGTACGGAAAGAATCGAACGTCCCTACGGCGGCAAGAATATCGGAATGCTGATAAGTATCTTTGCTGATTCGATTGAATCCGGTGTGAGAGATTCGCGGATTCCCTCTTTCAGGGATTCGGCCATTGCCTCCGAGTTTGCATGGCGATGTCTGGAGAATGCATGGGAAAATGACATGCCTGTCAAAGGGACAGCAGCGGAACTTGATCAGATTCATCAGCGCCGGCGGATCATGACCGAGGGATATGGTCTTTTAAAGAAACAAACCGTGAAATAAAAAGTCGCACAAAGATTTATTTCCCGGTATAAAATTGAATTTTCAAATATAATAACACCTAACAAATAATATTATCATGACATTTGCAAATCATCTTCTCTTTTTAGGCAATCTTGGAGCCGGAGAGATCATCGTTATATGCCTCATCGTTCTTCTGCTTTTTGGCGGAAAGAAAATTCCCGAACTGATGAAGGGTCTCGGAAAAGGAGTTCGTTCCTTTAAAGAGGGCATCAACAACATCGAGAAAGATATTGAAGGCACTGACGAAAAGAAGTGACTACTATCTGGGTTCGCATTGTCTGAAAAATAAGTTGGCAGTCGGTGCGATAAGAAGAAATCAATTTATAATCAATATTTAAGTTTTCAAATCTAACCACGAAAACATTATGGCTAAAGAAATCTCAAGAAGACAGTTCCTCAAGTCGGGTGCTACTGCAGCTCTCGGTCTTGCTGTGGTGCCTAACAGCGTGTTGGGCAAGAGTTTCGGCCACGTAGCTCCCAGCGACAAGCTTAATATAGCTGTTGTCGGAATCGGAGGTATGGGCCATTCGAACATCAATGCCGTGAAAGACACCGAAAACATCGTGGCTCTCTGCGATGTTAACTGGGACTATGCGAAAGGCGTATTTGATGAATTCCCCAATGCAAAGCGCTATTGGGACTATCGGAAGATGCTCGACGAACTGGGCAAATCTATCGACGCAGTGATTGTCGCAACCCCTGACCATACACATGCTATTGTTACAGCTGATGCCATGACAATGGGCAAGCACGTATATGTGCAGAAACCGCTCACACATTCAGTGTATGAGTCACGCCTGCTCACGAAGTTGGCCGACAGCACCGGTGTGGCTACCCAGATGGGTAACCAGGGAGCTTCAGGCGAGGGCACAAACCTTGTATGTGACTGGATCTGGAATGGCGAAATCGGCGACGTGACAAAGGTTGAGTGTGCCACTGACCGTCCTATCTGGCCACAGGGTCTCAACACTCCCGAAAAGGTTGATAAAATTCCGAAGACCCTTGACTGGGATCTCTTCACCGGTCCGGCGAAACTGAACCCCTATAATAACATCTATCAGCCCTGGAACTGGCGCGGATGGTGGGACTACGGCACAGGTGCTCTTGGCGACATGGCGTGCCACATTCTTCATCAGCCGTTTAAGGCTCTGAAACTTCAGTATCCTCTGCGTGCTGAAGGTTCCTCAACATTGCTTCTCAATTCATGTGCTCCTCAGGCACAGCATGTGAAGCTTATCTTCCCGGCACGCGACAATATGCCGAAGGTTGCGATGCCCGAGGTTGAGGTACACTGGTATGACGGTGGCCTTCTTCCTGATCGTCCCGAAGGGTTCCCGCAGGGAATGTCGCTCATGCGTGAGGGTGGTGGCCTGACAATCTTCCACGGAACGAAAGACACTCTCGTGTGCGGATGTTATGGTCAGAATCCCTTCCTCCTTTCCGGACGTAAGCCCGAGGCTCCGAAGATCTGCCGCAGAGTCCCCACTTCTCACGAGATGGATTGGGTTCGCGCCTGCAAGGAAGACAAGGATAGCCGCGTGAAGTGTTCATCTGATTTCTCAGAGGCAGGTCCGTTCAATGAGATGATCGCAATGGGTGTACTCGCAGTGCGTCTGCAGGGTCTCAACAAAGCTCTCGAATGGGATGGTGAGAACATGCGTTTCACCAACATTGGTGACGATGAGACACTCCGCACGGTGATCAAAGACGGATTCACAATCCACAACGGACATCCGACATTTGACAAGACCTGGACAGATCCCGTGAATGCCCAGCAGTTTGCAAACGAGCTTATCAAGCACACCTACCGTGACGGCTGGAAGCTTCCTGATATGCCCGCATGATTCGACATATAACCCAATTTCCATAAATTAAATAGAAAATGAAGAAGATATTCTTTATCGCTCCCGCTCTTATGGTTGCAGCCATGACCTCTTGCGGAGGAAACAAGGCGGGTTCCAACGACAGCGCAGCTGTTGATTCAACTCCCGAACCGGCTTTCACAGTTGTGGAGGCTGAACAGGTTGATCTCTCCTCCTTCCCGCAGGATGCCGAGGGCTACTACGTGATCTTCAATGGTAAGGATTTCAACGGCTGGAGAGGCTATGGAAAAGACTCTGTTCCCGGTCGTTGGGTGATCGACGATGGAGCTATCAAAATCAATGGCGCCGGCGGCGGTGAAGCTCAGCAGGCTGATGGTGGCGACCTGATTTTCGCAAAAAATCTCGGCAATTTTGAGCTTGAGCTTGAATGGAAGGTATCTAAGGGTGGTAACTCTGGTATTTTCTACCTTGCCAAAGAGGTTGTGACAAACAACGAGGATGGCACTCAGTCATATCAGCCCATCTATATTTCCGCTCCTGAATATCAGGTGCTCGACAATGCAAATCATCCTGACGCCAAACTTGGCGTAGATGGCAACCGTCAGTCTGCATCCCTCTACGACATGATTCCTGCCAAGCCCCAGAACCAGAAACCTTACGGAGAATGGAACAAGGCTAAGATTCTTGTCTATAAAGGCACAGTGGTTCACTCTCAGAATGGAGAGAACGTAGTTGAATATCATCTCTGGACTCCCCAGTGGACAGAAATGCTCCAGAACAGTAAGTTCAGTGAGCAGAACTGGCCTCTTGCATTCGAGCTCCTCAACAACTGCGGTGGTGAGAATCATGAGGGCTACATCGGTCTTCAGGATCATGGAGACGACGTTTGGTTCCGCAACATCCGTGTGAAACCTCTTGACTAATCCGAACAGTTTCATTTTTTCAAGATGAAGTTCAGATCACTTTTAGCATTAATCGCAGCAGCAGTGTTGACTTTCAACACTGCTGTTGCCGATTCACCCAAGAAAGAAGTTGGCATTCAGCTTTATTCAGTGAGGAATCTTCTTGGTGACGGCCAGAAATATCAGGGTGATATCGCCGGACTCATGAAGGCTCTTGCCGGGATGGGATATACCCAATTTGAAGCAGCGAACTATAACGACGGGAAGTTCTACGGACTTGCTCCGGCTGAGTTTGCAAAAGCTGCGAAGGCTGCAGGTGCGAAAGTCACATCCTCACATACTGGGCGTCCTCTGAACGACGAAGAACTCAACTCCGGCGATACGAAAGCATTTTTCGAATATTGGGATAAAGTTCTTTCCGACCATAAGGCCGCTGGAATAGATTATGTGGTTTTGCCTTGGATGAGTGTCCCCTCGAAGCTTTCCGATCTTAAAAAGCAGTGTGATGCCCTCAATGAAGTTGGGAAACGCGCGAAAGCAAAAGGAATCCGTTTCGGTTATCATAATCATTCTCATGAGTTTAATAAGGTTGAAGACAAAGTGATGCTTGATTATATGATCGAGAATACTGACCCCGCTAATGTCCTTTTTGAACTTGACGTTTATTGGGCCATGATGGGCCATGCAAGTCCTGTGGATTATTTCAAGAAATATCCCGGGCGTTTCCCTCTTCTCCACATCAAGGACCGTAGGGAAATAGGGCAGAGCGGTATGGTTGGATTTGATGCAATTTTCAACAATGCAGATAAGGCCGGACTCGAGAAATACTATGTAGAGATCGAGGAATTCACTGAGAATGCCGAGAAAGGTTGCAAGGAAAGTGTAGACTATCTGATAGCTGCACCTTTTGTAAAACCTGCCTATTCAAAACGTTGATTTTTCATGTCGTCTTGATGACGGCATAAAGAAGATTATGATTGTGGGAACGCACTTTGTGTGTTCCTGCAATTTATTTAGTAAAACAACCTTAAGTTTATCATTCTTTAAGTTTTAAAAGATTCAATCTTATGTCGCAGGATAACTACGAAATGTCTTTCTGGTCACATCTTGAAGCCTTGAGATGGGTATTGATGCGTATAATTATCGTTTATCTGATCATTGTCGGTATCTGTTTCGTATCGATGCCTCATATCTTTAACAGTGTGATCCTTGGTCCCACCTCTTCAGATTTCATTCTTTACCGATGGCTTAAAGGTTTGGGTGGCGATGGCACATTCTTCCCGGATTTCAGCAGCGATTTCAAGATTGAAATTATCAATGTGAAGCTTGCTTCGCAGTTTGTGACCCATATCGCCACATCTTTCTGTCTTGGGCTGCTAATAATATTTCCTTATCTGATCACAGAGGTGTGGATTTTTATCCGCCCGGCTCTATATGATAATGAGAAAAGGAGTGTTTTCGCTCTTCTTGCATTTGGAGTCCCGATGTTCTATCTCGGGTGTGCATGCGGTTATTTCATTGTTTTCCCTTTCACGTTCAGATTCCTTGCACAATATGAGCTTTCGGCTGATATAGCCAATATGATTTCTCTCAATTCCTATATTGATAATTTCCTGATGCTGATATTTGTGATGGGAGTTGTTTTCGAGCTTCCGTTCATCACCTGGATTTTATCCAAGATGGGACTTGTCACGTCTTCTTTCCTTCGCAAATATCGGCGACATGCTGTTGTCATCCTGCTGATTACTGCTGCTGTCATCACTCCGACAGGAGATCCATTCACTCTTTTGGTGGTCTTCATACCTTTGTTCCTGCTGTATGAGCTCAGTATTATCCTTGCAAAGGATAAGAAGGAATCTGAAGAAGACGAGGATTAAAATGATAGAATACTAAGTCTGGATAATAAATATAATAGAGACATGAATTTTAAGAAACCAATTTTTGCAACTGCCTTATTGTTGATGTTCTTAGGCAGTAGCCATAGCACGGCGTCGACAAAGTGGCACTGGGAAGATGGCACGATAGTTGTTGATGTTCCGGAAAAAGGAGAGAATCAGGAAACTGCCATTGGTCTGACTGTTCCCAAAATTCCTGTTGTGCGCATCGGATTTGTTGGAACCGGAAGCAGAGGATCCTGGGCTGTTGAAAGGGTGTCTTATATTCCGGGTATCGAGATTGTGGCATTATGCGACTATGATTATGAGCGGGCTGAACGTTGTCAGCAGTCTCTGAAGAATAAAGGGATGCTTCCGGCCGATATATATTCAGGTCCGAAGGGTTATGAAGAATTATGCAAACGCCCGGATATAGATCTTGTTTATGTGGCCACAGACTGGGAGCATCATTTCCCGGTTGCGAAATGTGCTCTTGAAAACGGGAAAAACACAGCCATAGAAGTGCCTTCTGTCATGAATCTGGATCAGTGTTGGGAACTCATTGATCTTTCAGAAAAAAATCGTAAGCATTGCATGATTCTCGAAAATTGCTGTTATGACTGGTTTGAGCTTGATGCTCTGAATATGGCTCAACAGGGAGTTTTCGGAAACGTGATTCGCGCTCAGGGTGCCTATCTCCACACGTTGAATCCGGGTTGGGATGGTTGTTGGGTGAATCCGGAGGATGATCCCGACCGACTTGGCTGGAGAATGAAATACAATACGGAACATCGTGGAGACATTTATCCAACCCACGGACTTGGCCCTGTAGCGCAGGCGATGAATATTCATCGGGGCGACAGGTTTACTACTCTCACGGCGATGGATACCGAGTCTTTCTGCGGAAAGGAATATGTGGTCAATAAGACCGGAGATAAGGACCGGGATTGTCTCAACGGCGATCACTCCACAACCCTAATGCGCACGGCAAATGGAAAGGTGGTGGAAATTCAGCACAATGTCATGACTCCTCAGCCATATAACCGGCTTTATCAGCTCACCGGGACTAAAGGTTTTGCGAATAAATATCCTGTTGAAGGAATGGCAATCAGCGGATCCCAGTTGAAAGAACATGGCTACACTCCCAAGACTGAGAATCTGACGGCGCATGATTTCATGCCCCAGGATGAGCTACAGTCGGTCAGGGAGCACTACCGTCATCCGATCATTAAGAAATATGGAGATCTTGCGGCTAAAGTCGGCGGACATGGAGGGATGGATTTCTTTATGGATGCCAGATTAATCTATTGTCTTCAAAATGGACTTCCGCTCGACATGGATGTTTATGATCTTGCCGAGTGGTGCAGCCTTGCTGAACTCGGAGCATTGTCAATGGATCATAATTCTGCTTCAGTTGCATTCCCGGATTTCACCCGCGGACATTGGAATGATGTCAAGGGGTTCAGACATGCTTTCGCTGATGAAAAAGAGGAAAAGCAGACGGAAGCATTTGCAGATGATTTCACGGCTCGCCAGAAATTGATCGTAAAAGAGGCTGATCTTTGGAATCTATATGAAAAAATGAAGTCCGCTGAAGGTAAGGAAAAAGCTAAGGCGGAAAAAAATTACAGAAAGGCTCTTGCAAAAGCTAAAGCGAAATTATACGGTTCAAAATGAGAATCTTAAAAACCAAGATCTTAAAATTCTCAATATTAATGACTTTGACGTTTCTTTGGTTTGATTCTAACTTTGCACAAGACCCAGTGTTTCGTCATGTTTTTGATATTCATGCAAATATTGGAAATGCTGAGGAGGGGAAAAAACTTGAGAAAGGTCAGGAAGTCATCATTCCAATCATGGGAGGTGAGATAAAGGGGGAGATAACCGGGAAAATACTTCCTGGAGGAGCCGATAATCAGATTGTAGACACCCTTGACAAAAGAACTTTGTTAAGGGCTGTCTACAATATAATGACCCCGGATTCAGTCATGATCAAAGTCATGAATGAAGGAATCAATACCTTCGGAGAGGGAAATTATTATTTCATGACCTCCCCGAAGTTCGAGTGTGACAGGAAGTCTGCCTACGGATGGCTAAATGACCGGATCTTTATATGCCGCCCCATTGGTTTTGAAGATGGAAAAATAATCTTGAGAGTCTGGGAAACAAGATAAGATATGATTGCAGTTGTTGAAATAGAGAGTATGTTGACATCCCTGCGGAATGACGTGCAGAGAGATCATCTGATGCGCTTTTTTAAAACTGGAGCAGGAGAGTATGGGGAGGGAGATGAATTTCTCGGACTTAAAGTTCCCCAGACAAGAGCCATTGTTAAGGAGACGAGGGGAGAGGTTGAACTCAGTGAAATTGAGAAACTCCTATATAGCAGATGGCATGAGGTGAGGCTTTGTGGTTTTCTCCTGCTTGTGGAGAAGATGAGTAAGAATATGCCTCGTAGAAAAGAACCAGCTGTTGAGAAGAGAGCGAATAGATTGGAAATTGTGGATTTCTATCTCAGACATGCGCGCCAAGCTAATAACTGGGACCTTGTGGATCTCTCTTGTCCATATATTTTGGGGAAGTCTCTTTTTATGGAAGATCTTGACTATAATGTTCTTCCTCGACTTGCAGGAAGCGATAATCTTTGGGAGCAGAGGATAGCGATTGTTTCGACAATAGAACTTATCAGGAATGATATTTTTGAGCCTACCCTTCAGATTGCCGATAAATTGATTGATCATCCCCATGATCTGATTCACAAGGCTATTGGTTGGATGTTGCGTGAGATCGGGAAGAGGAATGAGCGGATTCTGGTGGATTATCTTGAAAAACGTTATGCAATGTTGCCACGTACATCGCTGCGCTATGCGATTGAGCGGATGCCGGAAGGTGAACGGGCTTATTGGTTGAAAAGAAAACCCTCTGAATAATCAACTGCAACCTGGTGTTGTTATGGTCTCACTATTTTTGCAACCGGCTGAACCATAATGGCAGTGATGATGTTAAAAGAATGTGATGATTAAATGAATCAAAATAATTTTCTTCTTAAAACAATACGATTATGAGTTTTATCTGGTACATTATCATTGGAATAGTCTCCGGAGCAGTTGCAGGCAAACTTATGCGAGGCGGAGGTTTCGGATTGGTTGTGAATCTCATCGTGGGTATAATTGGAGGAGTGCTCGGTGGATGGTTGTTCGGATTGTTGGGAATAACCACCTCGAGTATCATTGGAAGCCTGATCACATCTGTTGTTGGCGCAATCTTTTTGCTCTGGATAGTTGGGCTGCTGAGCAAGAGCTCAAGGTGACGACAGCCAAAGCCAACACTGGCTTGGAAAAGAAATACAGCGATTCCCGGTCGTATGCATTTTGCAAATGACCGGGAATCGTTATATTGTAAAAAAATCAGCGTGGATTCCGTATTTTTTTCGCAGGATCACAGGTGAGACCGACTCCAAGCTTTTTGAAAATCTTATGGTCAACCTCTCCGAGCATCACAGTTGAATGCATCTGGCATCCATCGAGCATCGGAAGTTGTTCAAGTGCTTTTCTGCAGTTTTCATCGTGGGTGCTGAGAACAGAGAGAGCCACGAGCACCTCATCGGAGTGAAGTCTTGGATTGTGTCCTTTAAGATAGTTCAGCTTTGTGTGCTGAATAGGTTCGATCATCTCCTGAGGAATAAGCTTCAGGTCGTGGTCAATCCCGGCCAGATGTTTCACTGCGTTAAGAATAAGGGCAGAGCTTGGACCGAGCAGTTCACTCGTTTCAGCCGTTATGATCGTTCCATCAGGAAGCTCTATTGCAGAACAAGGCACCCCGCTTTTCTCCGCTCTGTCGCGCGCCGCCTGAATACATTTCCGATAGGAGATATCGATTTTCGCCTGCTTGAAAAGGAGAGAAATCTTATTTACCTCTGCATCGTTTCCGGCTCCCTTGGCCAGATTATTCAGAGCCGTGAAATATCGGAGAATGATTTCATTTTTTGATGCCCTGCAGCAAATATCATCATTAGAGATGCAGAAACCAACCATGTTAACACCCATGTCGGTAGGAGATTTATAAGGATTCTCTCCATAGATGCTTTCAAATAGAGCATTCAACACCGGGAAAATCTCGATGTCGCGGTTATAGTTGATCGCAGTTTTGCCATAGGCCTCAAGATGGAACGGATCAATCATATTGACATCGTTGAGATCGGCTGTAGCGGCTTCGTAGGCGATATTGACTGGATGTTTGAGTGGAAGACTCCAGACAGGGAAAGTCTCGAATTTGGCATATCCCGCAATTATCCCACGTTTATTCTCATTGTAAAGCTGACTCAGGCATACTGCCATCTTGCCGCTTCCCGGGCCGGGAGCTGTGACGATGACAAGAGGATGTGAAGTCTGGATATAGTCATTCCGACCAAATCCCTCATCGGAAGCGATAAGATCCACATTGGTGGGATAGCCTTCAATAAGATAATGATAATAGACAGTGATGCCCATCCTCTCAAGCTTTTTCCGGAATGAATCGGCACTGATCTGTCCGTTATAGTGGGTGACGCAAACAGAACCTACGAAGAATCCGAGGTTCATGAATTCATTACGGAGACGCAACACGTCTTCGTCGTAGGTGATTCCAAGATCATTCCTGACCTTGTTTTTTTCAATATCGACGGCGCTGATCACAATCACGATTTCTGCCTGAGATTTCAGCTGGCTGAACATCCTGAGTTTGCTGTCGGGCAGAAAACCTGGTAGAACCCGGGAAGCGTGGTGGTCGTCGAAGAGTTTACCTCCCAGCTCGAGGTAGAGCTTATTGCCGAACTTGGAAATGCGTTCCTTAATGTGTTCGGATTGTATCCGCAGATACTTTTCGTTGTCGAATCCGTGTGTCATAACGGACTGCAAAATTACGAAAAAAAAGATTATCCGCAAATAGGGAGATGCTGGAGTTGACGATGTCGCAATATTTTTTGAAAAAAAAGGACGGCCCGTAGAGCCGTCCTGTAATAGTAAGTTAAGGGGAATCAGTCTTTTAACGTGAATTTTAGAGTCTGGACGTTCTGGCTGTCAGGACCTGCCATAATGAGGAACTCTCCGGGTTCAGCCACATATTCAAGATTGTAGTTATAAAAACGGAGATCATCTGGAGTGATTCTGAAGCTAACCTTGCGGTTCTCTCCGGGGTTGAGAGAGATTCTTTCAAAATGTTTCAGTTGCTTTACCGGGAGCGAAATACTTGCCTCAAGGTCGCGGGTGTAGAACTGCACTATTTCATCCGCGGCCCTGTCGCCGGTATTGGTGACTGTTATCGTAGCCGTCACCGATCCATTCTTCTCCATCGTTTCGGAAGAGAGTGTGAAATCGGAATATTTGAAGGTAGTGTAGCTAAGTCCATATCCAAATGGATAGAGAGGGGTGGGGTTCATGTCAACGTAATTGCTCTTGAAAACCTGCCAGCCATTCCAGTTGTCGGATGCGGGGCGTCCTGTGGGCAGATGATTATAGTGCACCGGAACCTGACCAACATTCCTGGGGATGCTGACCGGAAGCTTTCCGGATGGAACAACATCACCAAAAACAACATCGGCAATCGCCTCAGCAGCCTCTGAACCTCCGAACCATACATTCATTATTGCCGGAACTCTTTTTGATTCCCACTCCATTGCATTGGCACGACCGGAAAAATTAAGCATAACAACCGGTTTTCCGGTGGCGAGCAGAGCTTCAAGAAGTCTTTTCTGATTAGCCGGGAGATCAAGTTCACACCGGGAAGCTGATTCTCCGCTCGACTGAGTGCCTTCTCCCATTGCGGCTACTATGACATCGGCATCTTTCACTGCTTCCAAAGCTTCGCCGATCATCTCCTCCTCGCTCTTGTTGTCCCATTTTGATGCGTTGTAAGGGGAAGCACTTCGCTCACGGACCACATCTTCATAAAAATTGGAACCCTTCACATAGATCACTTCTCCTTTGTCGCCCATGGCTTCTTTCATGGCCCCGAAAACACTTTTATATCTTGAAGAATGACCAAACATACTCCAGGTGCCACCGAGGTCTCTACCATTATCTCCCATAGGCCCGACAACCGCGATCTTCCCCTTTTTCTGTAGAGGAAGCAGATTGCCTTCATTTTTCAGCAAGACAAATGTCTTGGCAGCAGTCTCTCTGGCGAAACGGCGGCTCTCTTCAGTATAAATTTCCGTTTCAGCCCGTTTGGGATCAATATATTTAAATGGATTCTTGAAGAGACCGAGTTTATATTTCGCTTCGAGAACCCTACGCACAGCCGTGTCGATCTGCTTCATTGAAATCTTCCCGTTTTTCAATGCCTCTTCAAGATTATCGAGAAAGGCATGAGAGGCCATGTCCATGTCAGTCCCCGCCTCAAGAGCAAGCACTGCAGCCTTCGGAGGCATGGCCACACCATGATTTGCCATCTCTCCGACTGCATCATAATCGGTCACTACAAATCCTTTGAAACCCCACATATCGCGAAGAACAGTTGTGAGGAGCCATTTATTTGCAGTTGCCGGGACTCCATCGACTGTATTGAAAGAAGACATGACGCTTCCAACTCCGGCATCAACGGCCGCCTTGTAGGGAGGAAAGTAATAGTTGAACATTGTTTGACGACTCATGTCGGCGGTGTTGTAGTCTCGACCACCCTCAGCAGCTCCATAAAGGGCATAATGCTTCACACAAGCCATTATCTCGTCATTTCTTGTCAGATTTCCCTGATAACCTCTCACCATTGCCGCCGATATCTGCGCTCCGAGGTATGGATCCTCACCTCCACCTTCAGCCATTCGTCCCCATCGCGGGTCTCTTGCGATATCAACCATCGGACTGAATGTCCAGCACAACCCTTCGGCCGAAGCCTCTTTTGCCGCTATTCTTGCCGATTGTTCCACGGCTGCCATGTCCCATGAAGCTGCAAGACCTATTGGAATGGGAAAAACAGTCTCATAACCATGAATCACATCCGCTCCGAAAATCAGAGGTATTCCGAGTCGTGTGCTGTCGACAGCGAGTTTTTGGAGAGCTTTCACTTTCTCAATTCCCCGGATATTGAATGTGCCTCCGGTCTTCCCTTCCGCCACAAGAGCACCGAGATTTGAACTCTTTGGATTTCCGGTCACGAAATCTTCTCCCGGATGAAGGTTGAGCTGTCCGATCTTTTCCTGAAGGGTCATTCTCGAAATCAGCTTACCGATGAAATTGTCCATCTCCTTGTTAGGATCTGCAGAAAAGAGCGCGGGAGTCACCATCATCATGGCAGAAGCAAGGGCCAACTTGCAAAAACTGTGTTTGTTCATTCCTCAAATAGTTAGGTTAGATTATAGAAAACGGGGAGAGACATCACGTTCCGGCTACAAATTTAAGGAAAATAAATGTAACATCACTCATCTCTCTAAAAATTAAGCAGGGCAACCGCATCAAAATCCATAGTTTTTAAGAAGAATTCTTAAATAGTCTT
>CAYROR010000029.1:25935-37037 GCA_964425935.1 uncultured Sangeribacter sp. | reverse complement strand
TGTCGGCAGGTTGTGTGGCCATCATCGGTGGTGCCGACGGCCCGACAGCAATCTTCACCACATCCAAGCTGAATCCGGCCTTGCTCGGTGCAGTGGCAGTCTCGGCCTATTCCTACATGGCTTTGATTCCGCTCATCCAGCCCCCTCTGATGCGACTCTTCACCACAAAGGAGGAGCGTCTCATCAAGATGAAACCGACTCGCGTCGTTAGCCAGAATGAGAAAATCATCTTCCCCATCGTGGGCCTTATGCTGACGTGTTTTGTCGTTCCTTCAGGTCTTCCTCTGCTTGGAATGCTCTTCTTCGGCAATCTGCTTCGTGAGAGCGGCGTGACCTCACGTCTTGCCAAGACAGCAAGCAACGCGATGACCGACATCGTAACGATTCTGCTCGGAATGACGGTCGGAGCCTCCACTCAGGCCGACGTTTTCCTGACTCTTGACACCCTCAAGATCTTCGGCCTCGGTTTTGTGGCGTTCATCATTGCTTCTTCAGCAGGTGTGCTTTCCGTGAAACTTTTCAACGTCTTCCTTCCGAAGAAAGACAAGATCAATCCGCTTATCGGAAATGCAGGAGTTTCTGCCGTGCCGATGGCAGCCCGCATCTCCAATAACCTCGGTCTTGAATATGATCCCACCAACTATCTGCTTATGCATGCGATGGGTCCCAACGTGGCAGGAGTGATCGGTTCAGCGGTTGCCGCAGGTGTGCTTCTGAGCTTCCTCGGTTAATCCTGATCAGTCATATCTATAAAAACGTGAAGGTGTAGCAAAACCTCTAAATCTATTTGCTACACCTTCTCATTTTTTTACGACATAACGTATTTTTCTCAAAAAAAGAATTGATTATAGTCCTGATTATATAGGTTTTATAAATATTTATAAACATAATCGTCACCATATAGAACCGGAACGAACTTTTGCGAGACATAGTTGTTATAAATATAGGAATCCGGCCCTGAATAGCATCTTTTCACTTAAGAAATGGTTTCTCCTCATGCCATCCAGATGTGATCAGACTCCTCACAACGACATTTTTGTTAACCTAACCTGAGAGAGTTAAACAGAGATCGTTTGCAAAGCTTCATTCTTAAACTATGATAACCGACAGCGTAATAAAGGAGATATACCAGAAATTCAAGAAGCCCCAACGGAAACCGGAGGAGCTTAATCTTGATTATTTTTTGCCGATTCTCCAGCAATACCACTCCATAAAGCAGATCGATGATGAAATCATCATCGAGGATCTTGAAGAATTCAATCCTTTCCGCAGGTTTCTTATCAGGAGCCTGACGGCGGTTCTTGAATTCGACAAAAGAATAGCGTTTGTTTTCCGCAACCACATTCTCTTTTTCGGGAAAGAAAGCGATGAAATGCGTGTTCATATAAAACCGGAGAAGCCCAAATCAATATTATCTCGGATCTTCGGAGGGTGAGACCAGTATTTATGGAGCAATCTCCTGATCTAAACGCAAAGTCGGATAAACAAAATAATCGGAGACCGGAAAAATCCGGTCTCCGATTATTTTGTTTATCCTGAAATATGATTTTTCTAAGAATCAATTCAGCGAAAGGTCGTCAAAACCACTTCCGAGTTCATCTTCGTTGAATTCGGAATCACCATAAAATTCCTCGATGTCGAGATCCTCCTCCTGGCGCTTCTTGGCGGCATTGGCATCAATCTGCTTCTCGAATTCCTGGAAATCGATTTTCTGAGGAGGAGGAGTTCCACGCTTCACGGTGCAGATCGGATCGCTGAGATGTCGCCCCGGGATTTCCTCCTTCATTTCCATAAAAAACGAACGCTCCGTAAGATAATCGAATACGAAAATAAGCTTTTGCCCCTCCTCTTCGATCAAATCACTGAGCGGAGTGTCGG
The DNA here is from genome assembly GCA_964425935.1 of uncultured Sangeribacter sp. Taxonomy (GTDB): domain Bacteria; phylum Bacteroidota; class Bacteroidia; order Bacteroidales; family Muribaculaceae; genus Lepagella. The sequence goes on along the minus strand of CAYROR010000029.1, from coordinate 35,159 downwards.
CCATAATCCATATGTCCTGGTCGCTATCACTCCCCATATCCATTTGTGTGATCTCTTCCCTGCGCTCCCACTCTTCATCACAAAGGAAAAAAGAATCAATGTCTTCTCGTGTGTAGCCCACACTGTCAAGAATGGAATTACGCAACTGAAGGAATGTGGATTCAGCATCTATCTCGATCTCCCTCGAGAAGTTGCTGACCTCGTCGCTGACTAATTTGAATCTATAGACCATATTCAGTTATGTCTTTGAATTTTTTGGCTCGATGTTTTATGGTGCGAAATTAATGCATTTAATGTATGGCGCAAAATAATTCGCGATTTTTTTTGTCATATTTACTCTTTTAACATTTAAACAAGCCTTTTTTCTATTCCAACGAGGAGTCCTGACACTTTTTCATGTAGTATCAACGTTATTTCTACAGAATATCCATTTGGCGATTTCACTTATTATTGCTAACTTTGAAATCGCAACAATCCGCGGTTTTTCGGATGAAAGTGAAAATCGGGAAAAAGAGATCCCGGTTCCTCCGGAAAATCCCTCTGCGGAATTCAAATTTGAAATAAATGCTTTCAGTCAACAATCTTTCTGTAGAATTTGCATCCCGTCCTCTATTTTCCGACGTTTCATTTGTTGTCAATCCAACCGACAAAATCGCACTTGTCGGTAAAAATGGCGCCGGAAAGTCGACCATGCTTAAAATTCTTGCCGGGCTCCAATCCCCCTCCTCAGGAAACATCTCTCAGCCGACAGATCTGACCGTGGGATATCTTCCCCAGCAAATGAAACTCGCGGACGACACCACCATTTTTGAAGAAGCCAGAAAAGCATTCCGTTCCCGGACTCTTCTGGAAGAGGAACTCAAGAGCTTGAATCAGAAACTTGCGGATTCCACCGACTATGAGAGCGAATCATATCAGAAGCTCCTCGATAGGATTGAGTTTCTGAACAACCGTCTTGCGCTCGACGACACTTCCAATGTGGAAGGAGAAATCGAAAAGACTCTGATCGGTCTTGGTTTCAACAGAACGGATCTGTCTCGGCCGACAAGCGAATTTTCAGGAGGATGGCGAATGAGGGTGGAGCTGGCAAAAATTCTCCTCCAGCGACCTGACGTATTGCTTCTTGACGAGCCTACCAACCATCTGGACATCGAATCCATCCAATGGCTTGAGCAGTTTCTCCTGACAAAAGCGGGTGCCGTCGTGCTTGTCAGTCACGACCGAGCTTTCCTCGACAACGTAACCCGAAGAACAATCGAAATTTCTTGCGGAAAGATCTATGACTACAAGGTGAGTTATTCCGATTTCGTCAATCTCAGGAAAGAGCGGGTTGAGCAGCAGATGAGGGCATACGAGAATCAGCAGAAACTCATTGCCGACACAAAAGACTTCATTGAGCGGTTCCGATATAAGGCCACAAAAGCTGTTCAGGTGCAAAGCCGTATCAAGCAGCTTGAGAAAATAGTTCCAATTGAAGTGGATGAAGTCGACACTGCAAGATTGAGGCTAAAATTCCCTCCGGCACCAAGGTCGGGCGATTTCCCGCTGATTGTAGAGAACCTATCGAAGGCATACGGCGACCATCTCGTCTTCTCCGGAGCTGAATTCACTCTTCGCAGAGGCGACAAAGTGGCATTTGTCGGGAAAAACGGGGAGGGAAAATCCACTCTTGTCAAATGCATTATGAATCAGATTCCGTTTGATGGCCATCTTAGACTCGGGCACAACGTCAAGATAGGCTATTTCGCTCAGAATCAGGCTCAGCTTCTTGACGAAAGCATCACGGTGTTCGACACGATAGATCACGTTGCCGTTGGCGACATCCGCACGCGAATCCGCGATATCCTTGGAGCCTTCATGTTTGGAGGAGAGGATTCCGATAAGAAAGTTGCAGTGCTTTCAGGCGGAGAGAAAACTCGTTTGGCAATGATCAAGCTTCTTCTGGAACCGGTGAACTTCCTCATCCTCGACGAGCCGACGAATCATCTTGACATGCGCACAAAAGATGTGCTTAAGGAAGCCATAAAGGATTTTGACGGCACTGTCATTGTGGTGAGCCACGACCGTGAGTTTCTGGATGGTCTTGTCGACAAGGTGTATGAATTCGGAGGAGGAAAGGTGAAGGAAAACCTGGGAGGCATCTATGATTTCCTGAGAAAGAAGAAACTTGAGAATCTTTCAGAACTTGAAAGATCAAAACCGGTTGTCAGGGAAGTATCCCCATCCATTTCAGATGAAACTTCACAGAAAACATCCGATGATGCCACTGCTCCGGCCCGCACTTTGTCATACGCCGATCAGAAGGCTCGGGAGAAGATGCTTAGGAAAGCAGAGAAGGCCATTAAAGATGCGGAAGAAAAAATCTCCGCTCTCGAACAGCGCCAGAAAGAGCTCGAGGAAAAACTGTCAAACGGAGAGGCTTCCACTGAGGTTATTAATGAATATTCTGGAATCTCGAAGAACATAGAAAACGCGATGTCGTTATGGGAAGTAGCTCAACAGGACTTTGATGATCTACGATCAAAATTTGAAAACTGAAAAATGAACGATATAGATAATAAATCCTTATCCGGAATCAACCGGAAAAATCTCGATCAAACTGTAAACCCTGCCGCAGACTTCTATCAATATGCCTGCGGAGGATGGATGAAGGCAAATCCCCTCACTCCCGAATTTTCATCTTTCGGAACATTCAATCTTCTCAGGGAGAACGCTCGGGAACAGCTCAAAGAACTGGTGTTCAATCTTTCGGAAGATCCAGAGGCCGCCATTGCGGGCACAATCGCCCAGAAAGTGAGCGATCTCTACACCATGGGTATGGATGCCGACCGTAGAAACCGGGAGGGAGCCACCCCCCTGATTCCAATAATCGATCGGATCAGGAATTCCAGGCCTGAAGAGTTCGCAGAGCTTCTCGGGTGGGTTCACACAGGACTTGCATCCACATTCTTCTCAACCGGAGTGGGAGCCGACGCCAAAGATTCCGACAAAAATCTCTTCCACATCGGTGAAGGAGGCCTTTCTCTCGGTGACCGGGATTATTACCTTGAGGATAATGATGAAAACAGAAAGATCATGGAGGCTTTCCACAAATATGTGGTCCGCATCATGACGCTTTCAGGATTCAACGATGAGGAGGCGGAAAGAATATGGAAAAATGTGATCCTCATTGAAACTGAGATGGCCCGCAACAAGATGACACGGGAGCAACGCCGCAATCCCCTGTTGAGATATAATCCTGCAAAATTTGAGGACCTGGCGAAAAACTACCCGTCGTTCGACTGGACATCCTACATGAAATCAATTGAAGTCAATGGTGTTGAGGACCTTAATATCGCATCCCCTTCATATTTGAAATTCATCACCGATTTCATTTCCCGACTTTCCTGGCAACAGATCCAAGACATGCTATTCTATGATGCTGTTTCCAGTTCAACCGGGGTTCTCAGCGATGACTTCGAAGATGCATCGTTCGAACTTTTCGGAAAAGTCATGAGCGGGAAGGAGGAGCAGGAGCCTCGCTGGAAAAGGGCACTGGCAATTCCGAATTCAATGCTTGGAGAGGCTGTAGGAGAACTATATGTAAAGAAATACTTCCCCGAGGAAAACAAACGATACATGGTCGGTCTTGTTGAGAATCTCCGTTCTGCCCTCGGGCAACATATCGACAGTCTTTCCTGGATGTCGGTCGAAACAAAGAAGAAAGCACGAGAGAAGCTTGAAAAGATCAAGGTGAAAATAGGTTATCCCGACAAATGGAAAGATTATTCGGAAATCACCATCGATCCTGAGAAAAGCTACCTTGAGAACGTTTTCAATGCCTCCCGTTGGTATGTCAAGGATAATTATGCACGTTTAGGGAAGCCTGTTGACAAAGAGGAATGGCACATGACTCCTCAAACGGTGAATGCCTACTATAGCCCAACCAACAACGAAATCTGTTTCCCGGCAGGCATCCTGCAGCCACCCTATTTTGATCCTGACGCCGACGATGCTCTGAATTATGGTGCGATCGGAGTGGTTATCGGACACGAGATGACCCACGGGTTTGACGATTCAGGCCGTAGGTTTGATAAGAACGGCAACCTTCATGAATGGTGGCTGCCTGAGGATGCGGAGCGGTTCACAAAGCTTGCCTCTAAGCTTGAAGAGCAGTTTAATGCCGTCGAGGTTGCTCCCGGTGTCCATGCCAACGGCAAGTACACACTTGGAGAAAACATTGCCGACCAGGGAGGATTGAGAGTTGCGCTTTCAGCTTATCATGAAGCGATGAAAGGGAAGCAGCCGGAGAATATCGATGGGTTCTCACCTCTCCAGAGATTCTATCTGGCATACGCCAACGTTTGGGCATGTAACATCCGAGACGAAGAGATACTCCTGAGAACCAAAACAGACCCCCATTCCCTTGGGCGGCTGAGAGTTAACGAGACTTTGAAAAATATCACACCCTTCTTTGAGGCCTTCGGGATCAGGGAAAACGATCCGATGTTCAGGAAAGAGGAGGAACGTGTGGTGATATGGTGAAATTATTATTCTGATTCTTATGTATGGACTAATCGGAAATCCTCTTGGACATTCCTTCTCCGCGGATTTCTTCAATAATAAATTTGAAAGGGAAGGTATCGACGAACACTATTCCCTTTTCCCTCTTGAAAATATCGGGGAACTCCTTCCCCTGCTCGCTTCCAATCCGGGACTGAAGGGACTGAACGTCACAATCCCATATAAGAAGCAGGTTATCCCTTTCCTTTCTGAAATTTCAGATGCTGCGAAGGAGATAGGGGCTGTAAATGTGATCAAGATAAACTCCGACGGAAAACTTTCGGGCTACAATACAGATTCAATCGGTTTCAGGAATTCGCTTACTCCTTTGCTTGCTCCTCATGTAAAGAAAGCGCTTGTCCTTGGCACCGGAGGTGCTTCCCTCGCTGTGGAATATGTTTTGCGCAATCTGGGACTGGAGGTGACGAAAGTGTCGAGAAAGAAAACTGAAGGAGTCATAACCTATTCCGAAATCACTCCTGACGTCATGAATAGCCATCATCTGATCGTGAACACCACTCCACTCGGGACTTGGCCGAATACGGATGCATCTCCTGACATCCCTTATCATCTGCTGACGTCAAAGCATATTTGCCACGATCTGGTCTATAATCCGGAAACCACCGAATTCATGCGAAGATCTGCGGAATTTGGAGCAACAGTGAAGAACGGTTTTGAGATGCTTATCGGCCAGGCTATCGCAGCCTGGGAGATCTGGAATTCCTGATGCCAGCCCGTTTCCCTTTCCTCATTCCGCTTATTGGCATTATCGCTGGAATTCTGGCTGGCTACTGCTTCTCTGATTCCGTGGCGTCAGAGTGGCATTTCCTTGATATTCCATGGGGAGCTCTCCCCCTCATGATAGCTTTAGCGATATTTATCCTGCTCTCTCGAAAGGGCTCATCTCCCGTGAAAGCTCTTCGTCTGGCTCCCTATCATTCAATCTGGATTGCCATTCTTTTCTTCGGAATCGGCCTTCTTGCCCAATGGAGCTCCCGACCTTTCATTCTTGCGGAAAACGGAGTCAACAACCGGTCAACCGCCGAGGGAATCGTGGAGGAATGTCATTCTTATTCATCGGGGGATCTGTTTGTCGTCAAAGTTTTAAGACTGACTGATTCCTCAGGGAAAGAGATTTCTCCACGTAACATGAGGATTAACCTGAAGACAGATGGTCTTATAGCGTGTCCTGACGAAATACTCTCCTTTCCGGCCAGGTTCTCCAGAATCTCCGACCATCCCTATTTCCGACCATCCGGATTCGGGAAACGTCTTGAGAGAGAAGGTAGACTCTATGAATGCCGGGTCTCCGCCGATGAGATCAAGAAGTGTGGTGAAACCCACACCTTACCGGGAACCGCCTTGCGTTTGAGAGACCGGATTGCTGAGAAACTCGAGAAATCACATCTCGATCATAACACCTCCGGATTTATAATATCTATTCTTCTCGGCGACCGCTCACTGCTCTCAGATGACACGTTTCAGATTTTCTCCGATGCAGGAGCGGCTCACATTCTTGCCCTTAGCGGAATGCACGTAGCCGTTATCCTCGCTCTTCTTGTCCCGATTCTTTTTCCCTTGCGCCTGTTGCGAAGACGAGAGGCTGCCATCTGGATCGGAATCTTCCTCATCTGGATCTATGCTTATGCGACAGGGTTGGCACCATCAACAACAAGAGCTTGTGTGATGGCCACTTTCATTGCCCTTGCATCTACCCTTCAGCGCAAAAATTCTTCGGGAAACGCTCTCCTCGCTTCTGCATGTATTATTTTAATTGCGAGACCCTCATCTCTTTTTGACGCCGGCTTTCAACTCAGCTTCGTCTGTGTTGCCTCAATTCTGGCCTTTGCCGGAAAACTCAATCCCGTTGCCCGACATGAACATCCACGCCTTTATAAAGCTACCGCATTGATTCTGGTGTCGTTGGCAGCCACATCGGCCACATGGGTGCTCACCTCACACTATTTTGGAAAGATTACCCTGCTTTTTCTTCCGGTGAATATCATAATCATTCCACTCCTTCCCCTTTATATCTGGTTTTCCATCCTATACACGGCATTTCTATTCCTTGGTATCGATCCCGAATGGATGGCAATGATCCTTGACAAGTCTTTCTCAGTTTTCTCAGGAATGGCCTCCGCACTTTCCGACCATGGCAACTCAGTCATTCTCTTTCGCGCGGCATGGCCAACGGTGATTCTGTGGCTGGGTGGAATAGCATTGATCGCCTATAGCGTGCATTGCAGCTCTCGACGTTACCCGACTATTATTGGGCTATCACTTCTTCTTGCCTCTTTGATCTTCATTCCGTTTTTTTCGGAAAAACAACCGGATTCAATAATTTTTCATACCGGGAGAACACATTTCGGCGTAACTCTCTACAACGGGGAACATCCCACCGTCAAGACCTTTCCACGATATGCTTTGTCAAGATTCCATCATGCCGGAGCGGTGTTCACCATCCTCGATTGCGAGCTTAGGAATGACATCCGGGATTATCTCCTGCAAAAGCCCGATCCCGGGAAAGACTATATTATAATTGGAAGCGGAGCTTTGTCAACACCTCTTGAAGACATTCCATTTATCGACAGCTACAAAAAAATAATTCTCCATCCATCGGTTTCCCGAAAGATGGAGAAGATATTTCTTCAAAAATCTGCAGATCTTAATCTTAATAATATTTATTATCTACGACTCCAAGGACCTCTTGAGGAAATCCTCTGAGTCTGACGCTGAAGCCATGGAACGAAGGCACTGTTCTCAGTCACTACATTTTCCACTTCCTCCACTTCCTTGCGGAGAAGAGACGTCATGTCGGGATTGTCATAAACGTCAGAGTTGAACATACGAGGGATTCCGATAAGAATCATCACCATGGCGGCAATAATAACAAATAAAAGAATAGCCTGAATAATCAACATTTTTTGATGCAGTTATAGGTTAAAACTAATTTTTAATTAACTCGTTTTAAACCGGTCGCCTTGTGCTTCAGGTGCCGTTTGACTCTATAACATCGCTCGGCTTAAAAAAGATTTGAGAAACAACCAAAAATTTTCATTATTTTTTTAAATTTATTTTAAAGCGCTATTGATCAGCCAGTTTAATCAACAATGGATGATCACTGACTTCCAAAGATATTTTCATTCCCTGCGGTTCAGGATCATCATTTCTCATCTTTCCGCCAATTGCTCCTAAGCTTTCCACAGGATCATATACCATCACCGAATTTATTTCAGGTGGTAGCATTACCTCAATCTTCTCCACTTTATTGACACACTCTCCCCCCACAATAAGCCAAAGCTCTCCATTTCTTTTCTGAAGCAGGAGATCATGCACTGTCTCCGGGAGTGGATACGAGTAGGAATAATCAAGACTTTTATAAGACTCCGGCTCACCATCATCATTGAGAAGAGTAGTGAAATTGTGCATGTAGTCCGCAGCTTTCCTTTTTGTGGCATAATCCGAACCATAAAATCCGAAACTTCCGTCAGGATCATCTATAAACTCATAAATAAAGGTCTTGTCCCAACCACGTTTGAACTGCGACAGAAATAGATTCAAATAATTGCAACCCTGAATATATTCGGTGATCGCTCCGTCGCAATCCCCAACTCTCACGCCGGTTTCAGTTGTCACTCTGGGCAAAGTTTCAAGCTCCCGCTCCTCATACCCCTTGAATCCCTTCATCCACGTTTTACCATGGTTGCCGTAAAGGCCATCTGCCCGACAGGCCTTTGTGGGATCAGAAGCATTCCACACTTGGTTATCGTGTGGCGCGCCTGTCCAGCTCGGATGATACATATAATTATGGCAATTTGCGAAATCCGCAAATTTGGTGCCAGATTCCATAAGCGTCTCTTCGTTCTCCGGAATTTCAAGAAATTGAAGGCCGCAGTTGTCGGTCATTGCTCCCGTCTCGCTGATTCCATAGACAGGATAACCCTTCAACTCATCATCCATTTTTACCTTCTCATATAGATCCCGCTGAAATTCCGCAACGGGCAACCAAGAAAGCTCTCTGCCTCCGTTCTTACCTTTATAAGTGAGCCCTCCGAAATTATTAGGTTCATTCGGTCCCTCAATTGCAAGAAGAGCTCCATGATGGTGAAGCTGCCGGGCCATCTCAAGTGTGGCATCGAGATCTTTCTCGATAGCACCGCTTCCCGGGCCGATCACAACTTTCACCCCAGCCTCCCTGTTCAACTGCAGAAGTCCCGACATATCATAATTTCGGTCGGCCGCATCCCTGACGTTTCTTATACCTACATATTTCAGCAACGGGGCGATTTTCCCGGCATCCTGACCATGTTGGATATGGACACACGCACCTATTGTGTTTAAAAACTTATAGGCAGACGCCGCTTCCACTGCGTCACTGGCCATCACTGGATTCATCCCGGCAATAAAAGATCCGGCAATAATTGCGCCTTTAATCAGATTGACGCCCCCTATTATATTATTAAGGTGTTTTTTCATTATAGAAACGTTAGCAATTTCACAAAATTAACTAAAAAAAGCATATCTGGAAAGTTTTTCAGCCATTTAAAGAAATAATCAGAGCCCCTGAAAAAATTTTTTCAAAAAAATCACAAACTTTGTGAACCAAATTTACTTCGGGATGTTTTAAAGATAAACAAACACAATTTCTCTAAATCTTAAAACCAATCGAGTTATGAAAAAAA
>CAYROR010000029.1:0-25835 GCA_964425935.1 uncultured Sangeribacter sp. | reverse complement strand
TAGAGAAAACGGGTGAGAGGCTGTGTCGAAAGACATGGCCTCTTTCACGTTTTTTATTTTCCGGGAGTTTCCTTTAGATCTTAAATACACCTGCCAATTATTAGCTATAAATCCTGCCAACTGTAAACTTGAGTGTCATACGGAAACTCAAAATAATAAAAACACATTATTTTTAAAAAAAATTTGATTTCATGTAAACCATTTTCTCTCCCACGTGTTTTATAGATAAACAAACACAATTTCTCTAAATCTTAAAACCAATCGAGTTATGAAAAAAAGTATTCTATTTCTGGCAGCTCTCGCTACTGTCTCCTGCGCATGGGGCCAGAATCTCGCAAAGAACGAAGCAAAGAGCCTTCAGGCTTTCGTGGCACAGACTTCCGCTAAGGGCGTTTCAAATGGTCAGGCCCTCGGCTTCTCCGGAGGCAATGTAGCTTCAATTCCCGGCATCACCGTTGAAAACGGACACGTGACTGAAATCAAATGGGACAACAAGGACCTCGCAGGTTCTCTCGACCTCACCGGCTTCTCAGCCCTCCAGAAAGTTGACGTCAGCGGCAACAAGCTCTCAGGACTCATCGTTGTGTCGCCCACCGTTTCCGAAATCAACGCTTCCAAGAACCGCCTCTCAAACGTAGGCTTCGAGACTCCGCAGCTCCAGGTGCTCAAGCTCAACCGCAACAGGATCCCCGAGATCAACGTAACCGGTGCGCCGATGCTCAAGAAGCTCAACCTCGCTTCCAACCAGCTCGTGGCTCTTGACGTTCACAACGCAACCGCTCTGACATATCTCAACGTTATGAGCAACAAGCTTGAGGAGCTCTCTGTTGCAAACTGCGAGGATCTCAAGACACTCTACGCAGGATACAACGACCTCACTGACGTGACGCTCGCCGGACTCAACAAGCTTCAGGTCCTCAACGCTCAGAGCAACAAGATCCAGAAACTCTACATCCAGGATCTCCCCTCGCTCACAACGCTCGCTGTCAACGACAACCAGATGACTCAGCTTGCAATCAACAACTGCAAGGCTCTCACCGATGTGTTCGCTCCATACAACGACCTCTCAACCTTCACTCTCAGCGGTGACCCCAACGTTGCTTTCATCAACCTCGAATACAACGACCTCACCTCACTTGATCTCAGCAACCTCACATTCCTGCAGCGTCTGAACGTCAGCAACAACCAGCTCCAGACTCTTGACGTAAGCTTCGACAGGATGCTCACAACCCTCAACATCTCCTACAACGTGAACCTCACGGATCTCAGGACTGTTGGTTGCTCACAGCTCCGTCAGATCGTAGGTGAATGGTCAAACTACGCTGATCCTGAGGGTATCTGGTAATCAAGATCTACCTTTCAAATTAAATATTGAAAAGTCGGGTGGTCTTCCACAAAATCACAAGAAGACTTACCTCTGTAAGAAATCCGCTGAGCCGGAAAGGCGGATAGATTAGAGAAAACGGGTGAGAGGCTGTGTCGAAAGACATGGCCTCTTTCACGTTTTTTTATATATCACATTGTTATTTTATGGCATTATTCCTTAACGAATCAAAAATAGCCTCTAATAATTGTATATTTATAAATTTCTTCATAACTTTGTATCTCTAACCTTAAGGAAACCGTTTTAACGGACAACGCATAACCTTAACATCCAAAAAACAGATTTCAGTTTAAATCTGACAGAAATGAAAAAAACACTTATTGCCGACGCCGGCTCCACAAAAGTGGAATGGACTTTGCTCGACTTCGATTCTTCGATAGCCGCGCGATTCTCATCCGATGGCATCAATGCCCTTCTCTCAGGTCCTGATACCATCACGGAGGCACTTGCAAGCGTGGCGGCAGCCCTCCCGGGACACTCCGACATTCAGGAAGTTTACTACTATGGAGCAGGATGTGCCACACAGGAGATATGCGATAAGATGGGAAATGCTCTCTCGGGATTCTGGAAAGAGGCTGATATTTTTGTTGCTTCCGATCTTCTCGGAGCCGCAAGGTCTCTTTTTCATGGAGATGCGGGAATTGCATGTATCCTCGGCACCGGCTCAAATTCATGCCTCTACAACGGCAACGAGATAACCATGCAGATTCCGTCGCTTGGCTTTGTGCTCGGCGACGAAGGCAGCGGAGCCGCCCTCGGAAAGCGTCTTCTTTCTGACGCTTTCAAAAACCATCTTCCCGATAATATCAGGGAGAAATTTCTTGAAGAATACAATCTTACATTACCACAGATTCTTGACAAAATCTATCGTCAGGAAACGCCAAACAAGTTTCTCGCCTCGCTTGTGCCATTCCTGAAAGCAAATATCTGGAATCCTTATATCTACTCTCTCGTTCTTGAAGAGCTCACGGTCTTTATCAAGAGAAACGTGGCCATGTATCCAAGAGCTCACGCGATGCCTTTGAGTTTCACCGGTTCCATAGCCCATCATTTCTCAAACGTATTGCGCGAGGCTGCAGCTTCCCAGGGTTATAGAGTGACCAATATCTCAGCGACTCCGATGGATGGTCTGATCGAACATCATAAAAACACTTCGCTATGAATGCAAGATCCATCAGATTTTCAGGGGTCGTCTCAGTTGTCTTCTGCCTGCTGACTCTCCTAAGCGCTTCCGATCTCTTCGCGCAGCGATCAGCATATTGGAAACAACGCACCACTCTTTTCGATCTTCTCCCTATTGAAAAGGATGACATCGTTTTTCTCGGCAACTCTATTACCGATGGAGGAGAATGGTGTGAACTATTCAACAACGAGAAGCTGAAGAACCGTGGCATTTCAGGCGACGTAATTTCCGGAATCAAGGAGCGTCTTTATCAGGTTGTCAACGGGAAACCCGCTAAGATTTTCCTTCTTGTTGGGATCAACGATGTTTCCCATAATCTAACTTCTGAACGAATTCTGTCGGAATATGAGGAGCTCGTGAAGGAAATACGAGAGAAATCGCCCGAGACAAGGCTATATATCCAATCGATCATGCCAATCGACAACAGCTTCAACAGATACAAGGCACTAACCGGGAAAGAGAACGTTGTTGCTGAAATAAATCAGGGATTGCCGGAAATCGCAAAAAAATATGGGGCAACCTATATAGATCTATGGCCTGCTCTCTCCGACCGTGCCACCGGGAAGCTGAAAAAGAAATTCACAAACGACGGGCTGCATCTCACCGGATCGGGATATACCGCCTGGGCTGACGCCATCCGCGGATTTGTAGAAGAATAAATGTAACACTCTTTTACTTTAACTATTATGACTGACATCATTAAAACTATCAGACGTTTTTTCGCCATTTTCCTAATTATGGCGTCGCCGATCTTGGTTTCTGCTCAGGAGATTATCGAGATCAAACCTCTTTTTGAGTATCCTGTGGCTCCAGAAGAGCTTACCACCATCGATGAAAAATCCAACTATCTTGTGGAACACTTCTGGGATCCGCTTGATTTCAAAGCAAAAGCATCTGTAGATCAGCATGCTTTGAACGATGCTTTCCGTGTCTATACCGTTCCCATGAGATGGGCGGATAAGACCAAGACAACTGTCTCTACCGACAAGTTGCTTGAAAAACTGTCGAAAAATCCCGTTCTTCTCACTCAGTTCATGAAGGCAGCCGAGGAAAATCTCTATGGGCCGAGAGCTGAAGTATGGATCGATGAGATTTATTTGAAATTTCTGGAGGCGATTGTCAAAAACAAAAAGATTCCTGCCTCCAGAAAGAACCGTTATCAGAATCAACTGAATATCCTGAAGAGCACAACTGTCGGTGGAAAAGCTCCGGAGTTTAAATTCACCGGGATCGACGGCAAAGACAGGCGCTACTTCCCCATGACAACACCGACACTCATTTTCTTCGGCGATCCGACATCGTCCGACTGGAGAATGTGGCGTCTCAAGATGGAGACAAACACCGCCCTTGTAAAAGCAATTGATAAAGGACAGCTCAACATCATGTATATGGTTGATTCCGAACTCCCGGGATGGAACAAAGAAGTGGCATCCTATCCATCGACGTGGATCGTGGGATGTGCGCCCGACATTCGGGACACTTATGATCTGAGGGCAACCCCAAGTGTCTATCTCATCGGTTCCGACGGAAATATCATTCTCAAGAATGCTGTGGCTGAAACAGCAGTGGCAAAAGCTCTTGAGCTGGTGCCGCAACAGTAGGATTGAAAATATCAGGCAAAACAAAAGAATCATAAACACCGATATCACAATATGCGTAAATTCAGTCTGTCAAGATTTTTGAAGAGATTCTATTTCAGAACAACCGGTTATTCCTACACTAATCTGGGCCGGCTCTTTCTGCGCATTTTCGTAGGAATCATGCTGATGCAGTTCGGAATCCGCCAGATCGCACACTTCTATGAGATGCGCGATCTCTTTCCTCATGTTCTCGGAATGAATTCGGAGCTCTCGCTCATTGTCATGATAGCCATTGAATTGGTGTGCTCTATTTTCATAATGTTCGGATTCCTGACCCGTCTTATGATTCTTCCACCTTTCGTTGCGATGGTTATGGCGGAATATCACCTGCTCCACGACTATGTGTCGGAAGCGGCATATCTTCTCGACTGGCAGCAGCAGGGTTATCTTCCGATCATGTTTCTCGGAATCTATTTCTTCCTCATCCTTGTAGGGCCAGGGAAGATCTCAGTTGATTATTTCCTCTCGCTACATATTATCCACACGGAAAATAAAAGCGAGGCAGAACTGGAGGAGGTATGAGAATTGCAGTGTTGCTTTCCGGCGGTGTCGATAGTGCCGTGGTCGTCGACATCCTTTCCCGGCAGAATCACGACCTTCATCTGTTCTATATACGGATCGGAATGGACAATGGAGAGGGCGACTGCTCTGCGGATGAGGATATCGAGATGTGTCGTCTGATAGCACGCAAATATGATCTCCCATTTGAAGTGGTGTCGCTCCATGAGGAGTATTGGGACCACGTGATGGATTACGCGCTTCGCACAGTCAAGGCCGGACTCACACCACATCCCGACATGATGTGTAACAAAATCATCAAGTTCGGATTCTTTGAGGAGAGATGGGGAAAAGATTTCGACAAAACTGCCACAGGACATTATGCTTCCATAAAAGAGAAAGATGGCAAGCTTTTCCTCGCAACTGCAAAAGACCCTGTGAAAGATCAGACAGATTTTCTTGCCCGCATATCCTATTCCCAGCTTTCCCATCTGATGTTTCCCCTTGGTGAGATTCCTAAACGAGAAGTCAGGGAGATAGCCAAGAGGGCTAACCTTCCGAATGCCAACCGAAAGGATTCTCAAGGAATATGCTTCCTCGGGAAAATTGACTATTCCGATTTTCTCGCGAGGCAACTCGGTGAGAAACCGGGTCCGGTGATCGATATCGCTACCGGGAAAAAGATCGGCACACACCGGGGCTACTGGTTCTATACGATCGGACAAAGGAAAGGTCTTGGCCTCAGCGGAGGTCCTTGGTTTGTTGTGAAAAAGAATGTCCGCGATAACGTTATCTACGTTTCCAACGGCATGCACACTCCTCTCCAATATGGAAGGATAATTCCCCTCGATGAGATGAACTGGATCTCAGGAGTTCCCTCAGAACTGGAGTCTGGAGAGATGAACGTGACTTTCAAGACACGTCACACCCCAGGGTTCCATAATGGGAAACTCAAAGTCACTGACGACGAAACAATCATAGTTTCCGATTCCGACGTTCAGGGGATCGCTCCCGGACAGTATGCGGTGATCTATAGTCCTGACAGGGAGCTTTGCCTCGGATCCGGAATGATAACCGCAAGGAAAAACAAGAAGAAAACCGTCTCTGCCCCGGCTAAGGAAGAGACACAGCCTCAAAACGTAAAAGAGTAGAAAATGGAGAAACGTTATAGACTTGATCTTGTGGGCATCACCTACAATCAGATTGAATCAGGCGTTTACGCCCTCATCCTTCAGCAGGCCGGAGGCAAACGCAGGATACCGATAATCATCGGTTTTCCGGAAGCTCAGGCAATCGAATGTAAGCTTCAGGAAGTAGCCACACCACGGCCGCTTACTCATGACACAATGGCAGCCACACTCGGTGCGTTTGGAATCTCACTGGTGGAAGTGGAGATCTATAAATTGCCAAACGGAGTATTCGCCGCCAATCTCATTCTCTCAGACGGGGTTGTGGAAAAAACAGTGGATTCCCGCTCATCAGACGCCGTGGCTCTTGCAATAAGAGTAGGCGCTCCTATATATACGTCGGAATCAGTGCTTCGTGAATCAGGATTCACGTCGGAAACCGAAACATCGAAGCCCGACAACGAAACACTTGAGGCAACTGAAGACGACTCCACATCTGACCTCGCCCCCCTGACTCTCGAACAGCTTAAGAGAGCCATGGACCACGCATGCGGAAGAGAAGACTATGAGGAGGCCGCCAGGATAAAGGCCGAAATTGACTCACGAAAAGAAAAATCTGGAGAATCATGAAAAATAGGAAAAAGAGAATCGATTTAATTATCGAACTGATTAGAAACCAATGTATCGGCAGTCAGGAGGAACTCGCACATATTCTTGCGTCGAAAGGGCATTCCGTCACGCAGGCCACTCTCTCGCGCGATCTGAAGATGCTCCGAACCACAAAGATTCCGACCGACCGAGGCACCTACATGTATGTCCTTCCTGACAGTGATTCTCTGAAAGATAAAATCATCAGCTCCGGTTATTCCCCTGCAATGCCTAACTACCAGAGCGGATTCATTTCCATCGCCTACTCCGGCAATATTGTGGTCATCAAGACAAGAATCGGATATGCCTCCGGTCTTTCTTACGATATCGATATGAGCGACTATGAGGAAATTATCGGTACAATCCCGGGTAGCGACACTATTATCGCCGTAGTAAAGGAAGGGGTTACCCGCGAAAGAATCAAACAGGTTTTTGCCGAGATCCTGAATCTTGACCCATCTCAATTATAAAAGATATGATTAAAGTTGGAATTGTTGGTGCCGACACGCCGATGGCGGGCGAGCTTCTGAGGATTCTCGTGCGCCATCCGGAAGCAGACGTCCGCACTCTCTTCGCTCCGGCCCTCGCTGGCCGGAAGGTCACCTCTTGTCATCATGGCTTCATCGGGGAAGACGTTGTCAGCTTCTCCGATAAGATTTCGCCCTCTTCCCTGGACGTTGTCTTCATTGCCGACAACTCCAAAGTGGCGGCCGACATCCTTTCCCGACTTGATGAATGGCCTGAGCTCAGGGTTATCGACCTTTCGCCGGAGCGCATAGCCAATAAGGATGCCAATGGAATGGACTATGGTCTTTCTGAAGTTAACAGGAAGTGTCTTGTCCGTGGATCACGTCTCGCAACCGTGCCAACCCCGGCCGCATCGCTCGCACTCATCTCCCTTCATCCCCTTGCATTGAATCTGCTTCTTCCCGAAGAAATCGACGTTGTTGTGGAAACTCCGGTCCACACAATCGGGAAAGTGGAGAAAGAATCTCTTGCAAAAGAGATATCCTCCGTGCTCTCCTCCATTCAGACAAGCTTCTCCGGGAAGGTTAACGTGGAGGTGCGTCAGTCAGAGTTATTCCGTGCGATGAAGGTTAAGACCGGAATCAGATGCGCTCTCTCTTCCGCAGAAATCGAAAGAATTTTCAACACGGTCTACGACGATCACAATTTCACGTTTCTTGTAAGGTCTGAAGCCGATCCCATCGAAGTGGAGGGAACTCAGAAATGCGTGCTCAGCATCAGGAAACACGATATCGACAATCTTGAGATTCAGGCAATAGCCGATTGTCATCTGAGAGGTGGTGCCGGAGATGCCATTCATGTGATGAATCTTCTTTTCGCCCTTCAGGAAAAGGTGGGTCTTGACCTGAAGCCGGCTCGTTTCGGAGGAGAAAGCTCCGACGGCAATGTCCAGACCTCCTGGTTTGCATGATGACACGACGTCAGAATCTAATCCCATAAAAAATAGAAATATGTCTGTCAACAAAGTTATACTAATCGGAAACGTCGGGGCCGATCCTGAAATGAGATATCCGGAAAAGGACCGGGCGATTGCTTTCGTATCGCTCGCCACAAATGAGGTGAGAGGCGCCGCCAAGGTAGAGACCACCGAATGGCACTCTCTTGTGTTCGGCGGACAGAACGCAACCATCGTTGAGCGATATGTCCGCAAGGGGACTCAGCTCTATGTCGAAGGCTATCTGCGCACAAGAGAATTCGAAGACCGGATGAAAATCACAAGAAGGAAAACGGAAATAATAGTTGAACGTTTTGAGATTCTCGGTCGACGTCAATAAAACAGTAATAAATTATAATCCACACATATTGAAATGAGAAAATGGCGTATTGAAGATTCCGCCGAACTTTACAACATCAGCGGGTGGGGTCTGAAATATTTTTCGATAAATGAACAGGGGCACGTTCAGGTGACTCCTCGGGAGGGGTATGCCTCTGTCGACATCAAGAACGTTATCGATGAGCTCAAGATCCGTGATGTTTCGACTCCGGTTCTGCTCCGGTTTCCTGATATCCTCGACGACCGTATCAGAAAAATCTCCTCATGCTTCAAGAAGGCGGCTGATGAATATGACTACAAAGGCACCAACTATGTGGTCTATCCGATTAAGGTCAACCAGATGAAGCAGGTAGTCGATGAGATAGTGAGCCACGGGAATAAATATAACATCGGTCTTGAGGCCGGTTCAAAGCCTGAGCTTCACGCAGTTCTCGGCGTCAGCCCGGCCTCCAGTTCCCTGATCGTATGCAACGGTTATAAGGATGAGGACTATGTGGAACTTGCCCTTCTCGCTCAGAAGATGGGACGCCGGATTTTCATTGTTGTGGAAAAACTTAATGAGCTCAAGCTCATAGCCAACGTTGCAAAACGGCTCGGAATCAGCCCCAACATCGGAATCAGAATCAAACTCTCCTCTTCCGGAAGCGGGAAGTGGGAGGAATCGGGAGGCGATGTCAGCAAATTCGGTCTGAACTCTTCTGAACTCCTCGATGCCCTTGCATTCCTTGAGAAGAATAACCTGAAGGAATCCTTAAAATTCATTCATTTCCATATCGGAAGCCAGATCACGAAGATCCGAAGAATTAAGAATGCCCTTCGCGAAGCGATGCAGTTTTATGTGCAGCTTTCCAAGATGGGATTCAAGATTGAATTTGTGGATATAGGTGGCGGACTCGGAGTTGATTATGACGGAACAAGATCATCCTCGGGTGAGAATTCAATGAACTATTCCATTCAGGAATACGTCAACGACTCAGTTTCGGCACTCGTCGACGTATGCCGTAAAAACGGACTACCCCACCCCAACATCATCACGGAAAGCGGACGATCTTTGACTGCACATCACTCAGTGCTGGTGATCGAGGTGCTGGAGACAACCCAACTTCCGATCTGGAACGACAACGAAGTGATTGAGGAAGATGCCCATGAACTCGCCAAAGAACTCTATAATATCTGGGATCGAATAAACGCCTCTACTCTTTTCGAAGACTGGCATGACGCGCTACAGATTCGTGAAGAGGCACTTGAGCTTTTCAGCATCGGACTTCTTGATCTCAGGACAAGAGCTCAGATTGAGAAATTGTTCTGGAGTGTGGCCAGAGATGTCAATGATCTCACCTCTTCAATGAAACATCCACCTGAGGAGCTCAAGAAAGTAGACCGAATGCTTCCGGAGAAATATTTCTGCAATTTCTCTCTTTTCCAAAGCCTCCCCGACGCATGGGCGATAGATCAGCTTTTCCCTATCATGCCAATCTCCAGACTGGATGAGAAGCCCACGAGAAGATGCACTATCCAGGACATCACCTGTGATTCCGATGGAAAAATCAATCGTTTTGTAGCTCCCCAGGGAATGTCGTATTCATTACCTGTCCACACCTTCCGGCAGAACGACAAATATTACATCGGGATTTTCCTCGTCGGAGCATATCAGGAGATTCTCGGAGATCTCCACAATCTTTTCGGCGACACAGCTGCCGTTCATATCTCCGTGGATAAGGATGGCTATGAAATCGAACAGGTGATTGATGGAGAACCGGTGGCCGATGTTCTCGACTATGTGGAATACAGCCCCAAGAAACTTGTCCGCAATCTTGAGACGTGGGTTTCAACCTCAATGAAAAAAGGAGCGATCACTCCGGAGGAGGGACGCCAGTTCCTAAATAATTATAAATCCGGACTCTACGGAATAACATATCTTGAACGCGACTGATGAGGTATTTCCTTCAGCTCTCCTACAACGGCTCTTCCTTTCATGGCTGGCAATCTCAGCCTAATGCCGTCAGCGTGCAGGAAACTGTGGAGAAAGCAATCTCCACGGTGACCCGCCGACCTGTGGCAGTTACCGGAGCCGGAAGAACCGATACCGGAGTCCATGCACGCTGCATGTTCGCCCACTTCGATCTTGAGGATGAGATTCACGACAAAGGGAAATTCCTCCTTTCGCTCAATAGATTGTGTGGTCCGAATGTGGCGTTTCATGACCTGATTGAGGTGTCGCCTGATGCCCATGCCAGATTCGATGCCACTGAGCGCACCTATAAATATATCGTCACTTTCCGTAAATCTCCCTTTCTTTCGGGGCTTTCATGGCATTCCCCTTCGGTGCTTGACGTGGAAAAAATGAATGAGGCGGCCGCCATCCTGACCGACACTTCTGACTTCACGTCGTTTGCCAAGCTTCATTCCGATGTCAAGACTAATATTTGCGACGTCAGGAATGCTATATGGACCCCCTTGTCTGATCAAGGACAATCAGGAATATCCTTCCCCGGCGATGGAATCGTGTTCACCATTTCGGCCGACCGTTTTCTGCGGAATATGGTCCGTGCGGTTGTCGGCACTCTCGTTGAAGTGGGAAGAGGAAAAATCTCGCTTAACGGATTCCGCGAAATTATCGAGAGAAAAAACAGATGTGCCGCAGGAACATCAATGCCTCCGGGAGGATTATATCTCTGGGAGATTAAATATCCCTTCATAACAAATCCGGTGGAATCATTCTGATTAAACACCGATGTTTTCCCCACATTCCTAAAAAATCATCACATGACCCCTGAAGAAGCAAAACTTAAGATCGAGGATCTTCGCTCACAGCTCCATCGACATAACCATAACTATTATGTCTTGAATTCTCCGGAGATTTCCGACATGGAATTCGACATGATGATGAAGGAGCTTGAGAAGCTGGAAAAGGATTTTCCAGAGTTTGATGATGAACTTTCCCCATCACGCCGGGTAGGATCCGATCTGACCAAGGGATTTGCCCACGTGATTCATGCAAGGCCGATGATGTCGCTTGCCAACTCCTATTCCATCGGAGAGGTCGACGATTGGTTCATCAGAATCAGGAAAGCGCTGGAAGGAGAGAATTTTGATGTAGTGGGAGAAATGAAATTCGACGGAACCTCAATTTCAATCACTTATAGCCAGGGACGTCTGGTGAGGGCAGTCACCCGCGGTGATGGGACTCAAGGCGATGACGTGACGGCAAACGTCAAGACCATCCGTAGCATTCCGCTCATGCTTCAGCCCGGGGATTGGCCTGAAGAATTTGAAATCCGCGGAGAGATCCTCATGCCGTGGGAAGTGTTTGAAAAATTGAATGCGGAGAGAGCCTATAATGAGGAACCGCTTTTCGCCAATCCCAGGAATGCTGCCTCGGGAACTTTGAAGATGCAGGATCCGAGAGAGGTGGCGCGCCGTCATCTCGACGCAAGATTCTACTATATTCTAAGCGACGATCTCCCTTCCGACAGTCATTATGAAAATATGATGGCAGCCTCACGATGGGGCTTCAAGGTTTCCAAAGCGATGACACGTCTGAAGACTCTTGAAGAGGTCAATGAATTCATTGACCGTTGGGATGTGGAACGTAAAAGTCTTCCGGTGGCCACCGACGGACTTGTCTTCAAAGTAGATTCTCTCCGACAGCAATTGAATCTTGGCTACACCGCAAAATCACCTCGTTGGGCCATTGCCTTCAAATTCAATCCGGAGCGGGCTTGCACTCCCCTCAGATTCGTATCTTTTGAAACAGGGAGAATGGGAATCGTCACTCCGGTGGCCAACCTCGAACCGGTGTTGCTATCCGGTACAATCGTCAAAAGAGCTTCTCTCCATAACGATGATATCATTCGGGAACTCGATATTCATGAAGGCGACTGGCTCTATGTGGAGAAAGGTGGTGAGATAATTCCGAAAATCACTGGAGTTGACAAAGAGAAACGTCAGTCAGGAGCTCCGGGAATCCGCTTTGTCTCCAAATGTCCGGAGTGTGGAACTCCTCTGGTCAGAATCTTTGGAGAAGCGGCATGGTGTTGTCCTAACCACTATGGCTGCCGTCCTCAGATAACCGGAAAGATAGAGCATTTCTGTGCCCGCAGGATGATGAATATCGATGGAATAGGAGAGGAAACCGCAGAACTTCTTTTCGATAGCGGGCTTGTGGAAAGAATAGCAGATCTCTATGATCTCACATTCGAAAAACTCAATAATCTCGACCGTATAGGAGAAAAAACGGCAACTAGAATTCTTGAAGGTATCGAAGCTTCTAAACAGGTGCCGTTCGAACGTGTGGTCTATGCCCTTTCGATCCCCAACGTCGGAGAAACTACTGCAAAGAGGCTTGCCCTCGCCGTCAAGAGCATGGATAATCTTCTGAGCATGACCGAGGAGGAACTGACTTCCGTCTCCGATATAGGACCAATCATCGCTAAATGTATCTACGATTATCTCCGAGATCCGGTCAGCGCTGACAATATCTCTCGTCTGAAGGCTGCCGGAGTGAGGATGGAGCTCTCCGAAGAGCAGCTTGCACCGCGAGGAAACGCTCTTGAGGGAAAAACGATTGTAATCTCAGGCACCTTCACTTATCATTCGCGCGATGAATATAAGGAAATCATTGAACGTGAAGGAGGAAAAAACTCCGGCAGCATTTCCAAGAAAACTTCTTTCGTGCTTGCCGGAGAAAATATGGGTCCTGCTAAAAAAGAGAAATGCGAGAAACTCGGAATCCCACTTGTTACGGAAGAGGAATTTCTCGGAATGTTATGAAAGTCGGTCAGAGATTTTTGAGAAGGTCAATGCGTGAGTGAGGATTTTCCGATCCGAAGACGTAGCTTCCTGCCACCAGGATATCTGCGCCGGCAGCCGAAAGTTCGGCACCCGTAGTCTCATTGACTCCCCCATCTACTTCAATCAGTGCTTTTGATCCTGAAGCTTCAATAAGACGTTTCAGTTCCTTCACCTTTTTCAAGGTGTGGCGGATAAAGGGCTGCCCACCGGCTCCGGGGTTGACCGACATCAGGAGCACAAGATCCAGATCCTCTATAATATCGGAAAGAAGGCTCACGGGAGTCGACGGATTGAGCGTCACCCCCGCTTTCATTCCCGCCTTGTGGATGTCCATCACAGTGCTGTGGAGGTGAAGACATGCCTCCAGATGCACATTCATGATGTAGGCTCCTATATCTCTCACTCTCGAAACCCACTTTCCAGGCTCAACGATCATGAGGTGAACATCGAGAGGTTTTATACATTCCTTATTTACAGCCTTCAGCACCGGGAATCCAAAGGAGATGTTCGGCACGAAAACACCGTCCATCACATCCAGATGAAGATAGTCAGCATTCGAGCTGTTGATCATTTCAATCTCCGAAGAGAGATTTGCGAAATCCGCCGCAAGCAGCGAAGGTGAAACTTTCATGATATCGCTTGTTGTTTTGATTATTCTTTTCCTGTTTGACTGACAGCCCCGTCACTCTTCTTAGGTTTCAGGGCACTCCAGATTATATATACCACACAGATAATCCCGATTCCATAACCGGCCCATGTGAGATAACGGTTGTATTCCTCGACTTTATTGAAAAGATCGGATGGATCCACGGTTTTGGATAGCCAGAAGCCGAGAAGGCCGAGAATACCGTTCCACACTCCCGCTCCCAGAGCCGTGAAGAGAGCGAATTGGGCTACATTCATTCTGGAAATTCCAGCCGGAATGGAGATTAGCTGACGGATTGCCGGAATCAAACGGCCGATAAAAGTAGAAACCGCCCCATGTTTATCGAAATATGCCTCCGCTTTCTCCACTTTTTGACGGTTGATCATCAGAATATGTCCCAGACGGCTCTCTGAGAAGCTATAGACGACAGGACGCCCTATCCACAAAGCAAGATAATAATTTATAAATGCTCCGCATAGAGCTCCAAGTGTCGCAATAATCACAACAAGCCAGACATTCATGTCGGCTCCCACTCCATATCCCGTGCATGCCAGATAAGCGGCCGGAGGCACTACCACCTCCGATGGAAACGGAATGAAAGAACTCTCCACAACCATAAAGACAAAAACAAACCAATAGTTTGCATTGTCAACAAACCATTGGAAGAACTGACTGGCGTCGAAAAGCGCCAGAGGAATTAAGTCAAGCATCTTATATTTGAATATTGATGTTTTACAATAGATCCGATTCTTTGAGCATAGTGCGATAGTAATCAGCTTTCTTCTCCAGCTTCATAGGATATGCGCGCGAACTCGACGGCATCCTCCAATGGCGGAAGAGACGTTCTGACCCTCCGGCATCAATGCGACATTCACACCACTCCCCCACCTTGGGCACTTCTGTAGCTGTCAGCTCTGCAATCACACCCGCAGCCTTCTCTCCTGTTGTGGCAACCTCAGAACAATCCGGCATGCCGGAAAGCATATTACCAAGATCAATCGGACGCTCGATGCGAAGCCATTTGTCAGAGGCGTTGTCTTTGGTGCGGACCACGTCTACCCCCGTGTCGCTCAGAGCGATCCTCTTCTCTGTGAGAAGGCGCTTTATTTCATCAAGCCTGAAAGTCTTTCCTGTGGTGTCAACCAGGGCATCCTTATCATTAAAATAAATCAGGCCGAATATCCGCCACATGTCGTTGATGAAATTCGGATAATAGAACTCCATCGACCAGCGATTAGACTTCGGTGGGAATGTTCCACACATCAGGAGTCTGGCTCCTGGAGGCACAAACGGGGGAAAGGGATGGTTCTCGCTCTCCACGACTCAGGAATTTGCAGCTGAACTTCTCGCTTTCAGAGCCTCCACAAAATTATCGGCCAGACGCTCGATTGCGGCTTGTGTGTCAACTCCGGGAGCCTGTTTCATCGTGAAGGAATCCACAGGGTCCTGACCCAGCTGATTGACGTAGGTGCGAAGTTTGGCTTCCGCTGCCGGAGCCCATGTGAATGATCCGAAAGTAGCAATCACTTTATTCTTTATTTCTCTGGTTTCCATCGCTATCATGAAATCCTCCAATGGGGGGAACAGATGCATGGAATATGTAGGGCCGCCAACAATGAGACCCTCATATCTGAACGCATCTGAAATCATATAGCTCATGTTGGATTTAGATGCATTGTGGATCTTTATTGTTCTCACCCCCCGGGCAGCAAGCTGGCGGGCTATCTCTTCAGCAACCTCGGCGGTGTTGCCATACATCGAACCGTAAATAATCGTCACTCCCGGTTCACCTTTATATTGTGCCAGCCCGGAATAAATCTCAACCACACGCGCTATCCTATCATGCCACACTGGTCCATGCGTAGGACAAATAAACTCAAGGGGAACATCCTTAAGTTTATCGATGGCCCGCATAACGAATTTACCATATTTCCCCACAATATTGGAATAATAGCGATACATCTCTTCGTCATACCATTCCGTGTCCATTTCCGTGTCGATCACTCCACCATTGAGAGCCCCGAATGTACCGAAGGCATCGCCGGAGAAAAGAACCTTATCCTCCACAACGTATGTCATCATGGTCTCGGGCCAGTGAACCATAGGGGTGAAATGGAATCTCAGAGTTTTGCCGCCGAGCTCAAGAGTGGCTCCGTCGGCAATCTCCATCAGTCGGTCTTCAGGAATCATAGGATAAAATCCCCTGATCATTCCGAGGGTCTGCTTGTTGCCAACAATTTTAGCAGAGGGATAGGAATCGCTCATCAGCGGCAGACTTCCCGTGTGGTCCGGCTCCATGTGATTGACCACGATATAGTCAACACCTGAATCGCCGATCAGATTCTTTATCGCTTTTTTATATGAGGACAGCTCTCCTATCTCCACAGTGTCGATAAGGGCAATTTTTTCCGCTCCCTTTACAATATAGGAGTTATAGCTGACTCCAAAAGGCAACGGCCATAATCCCTCAAATCTATCTGTCACGCGGTCATTGACTCCGCAATAAAGGATTCCCTCCTTGATTTCTCTGATATTCATAATCTTTTGAATTAATCGTTGTCCTTTTCCCCTTTTTCATCTAAAAGAGAATCCGGACATTCCGTTTTCAACCTGCAAAATTATCTAAAATCGGGCGAAACGGCAAATCATTGCTCATTGAAAGCATCTGCTCACACCCTTCACCTGATTTTGCTTAAAGAGTCTTGACAAATTTGGAATATTATCTCAACCTCTGTAACCTTATAACGTTTTTTTGCGTAACTTTGCACTCCGACAAACGATTTTTCTGAACTAAAATTATTTTTCACAAGATGAAAGCTTATATACTTACTCTAATCCTGCTTGTTATCTCAAACGTTTTCATGACGTTTGCATGGTATGGGCATCTGAAACTCCAGAACATGGGGATTTCGAAAAACTGGCCACTTTTCGCGGTGATCCTTTTCTCCTGGGGCATTGCCCTTCTGGAATATTGTTTCATGGTTCCTGCCAATCGCATCGGCTACTCTGAAAATGGCGGTCCATTCTCATTGTTTCAACTGAAAGTCATTCAGGAGGTCGTTACCCTGACGGTTTTCACAGTAGTAGCTATGTTCGTTTTTAGCGGAGAGAAGCTTCACTGGAACCATATCGCCGCGTTTATATGCCTTGTGGCAGCAGTTGTATTTGTTTTTCTTCCTCAGAAATCATGAAATATCTTTTCGCTCCGGTTCAGGGACATACCGATGCCCCCTACCGACATTTCCATAACCTGATTTACGGAAATCATGAATCAGGTGTTTCTTTCTACACTCCATTCATCCGTCTGGAAAACGGAACCATCAGGCAACGCGACTTCAAGGACCTCTTGTCGCCGCTAAATGAAGGAATGCATCTCGTTCCCCAGATAATTTTCCGCGATGCCGAAGAGCTTCATGCACTTGTGGGCATACTGAAAAAAGAAGGGATCCATGAGATTGATCTCAACATGGGGTGCCCATTTCCTTTGCAGACAGGTCATGGACGAGGTGCCGCCACGGTTGCAAACGTTGAACTTTGCAACGCAGTAGCGCAGACAGTCAGCGACAATCCGGAAATCACTTTCTCCGTTAAAATGAGACTCGGCATGTCTGACCCCGACGAATGGAAAACTCTTCTTCATGCTCTTGACAACGTTTCTCTTTCTCATATCACGGTGCATCCCCGGGTAGCACGTCAGCAATACGGCGGGGATCTTTACCTCGACAGATTCGCTGAAATCCTGTCGGAGAGTTCGAATCCCATAATCTTTAACGGCGATCTACGGACTCCGGATGATTTCAGGAAAATCGGGGAAAGCTTTCCTAAGATTGCGGGCATCATGACTGCAAGAGGAATCCTTGCCCGGCCTTCACTCATTGCAGAAGCTCAAAATGGGGAATGGGATAAAACGAAAAGGGTTGAGACAATGCTCCGATTCCATAGGGAACTCTTTGACTATTATTCAGAGAATCTTTGTGGCGACAGTCAGATTCTTTCAAAGATCAAACCTTTCTGGGAATATGCCGAAGAGGAGATCGGGAGAAAAGCTTGGAAAAGCATCCGTAAGGCCGGTAATATAGCGAAATATAATTCAGCAGTAGCAATGATTTAAATTTTAGGATTGATATGAAGATTCTGATTCTTGCCGCAATGGAGAAGGAACTCCAGCTGCTTGCCTCTCTTCTTGAAAACCACGACATCCGCCATATCGTGGGAATCGAACTCCATCACGGAGATCTCTCCGGTCATGAGATATTCGTGGCAAGATGCGGAATTGGCAAAGTTAATTCCGCAATCGGGGCTTATAAATGTTGCATGGTCATCAAGCCTGATCTCGTGGTCAATTCAGGAGTGGCCGGTGGCGCCGGACTTCCTGTTGGAACACTCCTTATTCCCGATCGAGTGGCATACCACGATGTCTGGTGCGGTCCGGGCACAGAATATGGCGAAGCGGAGGGCTATCCCCTCTTCATGCGTCCTGACAAAAATATCCTGGAAAAAGCCTCACAACTTACGGGGGAAAAGATAAAGGTAGGAGGACTCATCTGCAGTGGCGATAAATTCATCTCCACTCCCGAGGAGATCGCATTTATCCGCTCTCATTTTCCTGACGTGAATGCCGTCGACATGGAATCTGCCTCCATAGCCCAGACCTGCATGACCATGGAGATCCCTTTCGCAATCATACGCATGGTCAGCGACACCCCTGGAGAGGGAGAGAACGTTGCACAATATAATGATTTCTGGATAAAGGCTCCTCAGAAAACATTTGAAGCGGTCAGACTGATCATTCAGTCCTTATGATGCGCCTGTCCGCTCTCCCTATTATTACTCTCCTTATTATTATTGGCTTTATTCTTCGACTGGCTGCGGCGATTGCCGTGGCCTCTGCTTTTTCCCTGACCTCGTCCCCGACCTCTTCTCTTTCCACGGGAGTTTCTTTTTTCCGAGGCTCCTGAATAATCCGGAGCAGAGCCGAGATCTTCCGGCACCGGAAGTTTCTCCACCTCCTTTTCAAGAAGTTTCTCGATAGTCCGGAAGCTACCCCTCTCCTTATCGCTTATAAATGTGTAGGCACTTCCCTCGCGGTCGGCACGCGCCGTGCGCCCAATCCTGTGGACATAGTCTTCAGCTTCTCGAGGCACGTCATAGTTTATCACCGTTTCTATATTGTCGATATCTATGCCTCGGGAAATAATGTCGGTGGCCACGACCACATTTATCTTCCCAGCCTTGAACCCAAGCATCACTTCCTCTCTTTGAGTCTGCTCAAGATCAGAATGCATCTCCGCCACCTTCACCTTAAGCTTGCTGAGGGCTCTTGCAAGTTCTTTCACTTTTATTTTTGAGGATGAGAAAATGATGACCCTATGTGGAGGATTCTCCTTGAACATCCGCTCAAGAATAGGAAGTTTCTGGCTCTCATAGCAAACGTAGGCAGCCTGTTTGATCTTTTCCGCAGGTTTTGAAACAGCGATCTTGACCTCCGCCGGATCTTTCAGGATCTGCGAGGCAAGCTGCTGAATGCGGGGAGGCATGGTAGCCGAAAAAAGCAGTGTCTGCCGTTCTTTAGGAAGATGGCCCGCAATCTGCATGATATCATCGAAGAAACCCATGTCAAGCATCCGGTCGGCCTCGTCAAGTACAAAAAACGACACCTTCGACAAATCCACATATCCCATGCTGAGATGTGCCAGAAGGCGTCCGGGGGTTGCGATAACGATATCCGCCCCCATCTTCAATCCCTTCCGCTGCTGTTCATAAGTGTGTCCGTCGGTGCCACCGTAGATTGCCATTCCGCTGACCGGCATAAAATAGGAGAATCCTTGCATCTGGCGGTCGATCTGCTGGGCAAGCTCTCGTGTCGGTGCCATCACAACGCAATTAACATGATCCTGAGGATAATTGTCGTTAACAAGGCGTTCGATTATTGGAAGAAGATATGCTGCTGTTTTCCCGGTTCCAGTCTGCGCTACGGCAAGAAGGTCACGTCCCTCCAGCACCGGAGGAATAGATTTTTCCTGAATGGGAGTACACTCGTCAAAGTGCATATCATATAAGGCGTCGAGGAGATCGTCGTTTGTAAGGATTTCTTCGAATTTCATTTTTTGGGTCTGATTGGTTGGAAGCCTCACCTGTTGATGCGTCAGAGGCGAAGACTTGCAAAGATACAAAAAAAATTCCGACTCCACCCTTTCCTACCATCTTTAAAACACCAGCCACTTTTTTTCGGTAGATTTTTAAAAAATTTTTCAATATTTTTACTACTGGTAGTCAAATATTTACACCTCATTGCAATTTTTTTTGAAAAAATTTTCATCATTGCCCGAAACTTTTTTGAACCGCCCCATGTTATATGGATAAAAAATAAAACAACATGAAAACAACTGAATCTTTCAAACAGCGACTTTTAGGACTCCAGGGTAACCTCCTCAGTTTTGCATACCAGCTCACAACCGATCGTGACGAAGCAAGAGACCTTCTTCAGGACACCACTCTCAAGGCTCTCGATAATGAAGAGAAATATGTTGACAATGTCAACTTCAAGGGATGGATCTTCACGATCATGCGCAATATCTTCATCAATAACTATCGTCAGACTGTAAGAAAAGCCACAGTTATCGATCAGACTGAAGATCTCTACCACCTCAACATTTCTCAGGAATCCGGACTTGAAACTCCCGAAGGTTCAGTTGCAGTGCAGGAAATATCATCCGCTCTCGCAAGTTTCAGCGACGAATACCGCATTCCGTTCAATATGTATGTTGCAGGCTATAAATATAACGAAATCGCTGAAAAGATGAATCTTCCGCTTGGAACGATCAAGAGCCGCATCTTCTTCGCACGCAAGCGTCTCCGCGAACAACTTAAGGATTATCAGTGATCTACACTTTATAAATCCAATCAAGCTGTTAAGAAATTGTTTTCATGAGATAATATTTGCTTAACTAATATTTTACCACGTTATCCCCCTACCCCTTAACTGGTAAATTGATTCAATAATGATATCCACAGACCGGTCTTTCCGACCGGTCTGATTTTTTATTCATAGTAAACCCGATGATCAGACGGTCTGAATCCATAATGTGGTTCAGAGAGGGTCAGAATGAGAATCAGGAGAGTCGGAATGAGAATCAGAATGAGAAATGGAGAGAAATCCGGAGGCCGCTCCTGTCGATGTTTGGAAGGTCTCTATAGGTGAGACGCCAAACGTAGTCAACCCTTAGGAAAGTCAGGATATTGTCAAGACCGATTCCTGCCTCCATATATGGAGTTTTCCCCATCGGGGTCGTATGGGAATCTTCCGGGAAAACAGGAAGCGAGGGATTTAGCTCCGGATTGTTTCTATCGCTTAGTCTTCCGATCATCCCTTTAAAGGTGGCCACCTCCCTCATCTTAAGTTTCTTTATCAGAGGAAGACGATTGAAAAGGATACCGTTGCCGAAATAAGTGAAATCAACGGAGGCATATTCATCGGTGGCAAATTCCATAGGATTCATCAATGAGAAACTCTCAGGCTGGATAGTGTAGGAAAGATTGGAATTCGCCCACGACAGCGCCGGATACCACACACTATCCCAGATTTTTCCAGCCTTAAGAATGAGGTCAACATATCCGAATGCCGATAACCAAGCTCTTTTCTGCACTGAAGCCTCCGTTCGGTTTAGAGTGAACCGTGACCCCAAGAATCCTTTCGGACCATATTCATGCGTAAGCTGCAAAATCCAGGCATCCATGTTGACAGGAAGACGCTGGGTGCGACCCTGCACAAACTTCTCACCGGGAGCCCATCGGAGTGAAAGCATCATCGAGGAGAGATCATAGCTGGGAACGAAACTGCCATCGCGGAATTTGAACTGAAGCCAGCGGGTTGCCTCCTGACGCTCATGGGTCAGAGTCACCTCAGTGCTGAAATTGTTAGGAAGTTCAAGTATATAACCCGCTTTCGCATGTCGGCGATACGTCACGAGGATGCTCTCTTTCCTCTTGAAAGATAGAAACACATTGTCTTTGCTGGTGAATAGATAATGCTGCCCGATCATATCAAGATCGTAGCCTATTGAGCCATATAATCCATGACGTGGCCATTCGAATGAATGGCGCTTCTTTCTTGTAAAAGAATATTCAAGCTCTGCCTGATATTTCCATTTTCTATCTTTTGTGCCGTAGGCAACAAATCCTTTGGCAAACAGATGCGGATTGAGAGCCGACATAGTCATTCCTCCCAGCCTTATCCTTAATCCCTCCACCGATCCGGCACTGAAGAGAGTGTTGAGCGGACCGAGATCAATCTTGCTCGGATTTCCTGTTTTCACATATCCGCTCTCCATAAGACTCAGAAACTTCTCTCCCCAATAAAAAAGAGGCACCTTCCTCATCTCACCCATCAGATTCTCCATCCGCGATTCCGCTCCGGAGAGAGGAACCCGGCGGATATCATTCCAGAATTCACCGGAGTGCTTTCTCGCCCCATCCAGCTCGAAATTCCTCCCGAGCCGTGAATAAAATTCGGAAAGATCCTCTCGCCGGTCATAGCTGAACCCGGAATAGGATGTGGTCTTACGCGCATAGATGCCGGGAGTTCCGGGTGCTATCCTCATTTCCAGACACACATCATCGTAGGTTTTATGTCGGTTGCCAAGGCTATCTTTCTCAAACCGTTGATTGATGAAGAGATTGTCGACATAGTTGAGATTTATATCGGCGGGAGTACGCATGACAACCTTGCTCACAAACATCGTCGTGTCGCCAACCGGAACATAAATCTTTCCGTTGAATCCCATCGATTCAGGATTATGAGGAGCAAAACTAAGCTCCACGCATTTTTCTCCGTTGACAATCAGAGTGTCAGTGAGATAATATTTATAGAAATCGGGACCTATCGCCGACAGAGGACTGACGAAACGGTTCTGAAGAAAAACAATATCATTGCCATAAATATCTATTTCCCGGATGGCATCCTCAAGAATAACCTGAATGTTTTCCTGATTAAGGGCTTCATCAAGACCGGAACTCCTGTAGCCCTTCACGATCTCCTTGTCGGCAGCGGGATGATTGCTGTGGATACGTGTTGAGCTTTTCTCCTTAATAATCATATCAAGAAGACGCTTGCCGGTCCAGGAAGAAGTGTCGACATAGTTTTCAAGAAACTTACCTTTTTTCCCCATGAACCCGGTTTCGAAATCCCCTTTGAAATCATTTACGGCTATCAGGGTTTTCTCATATTTGTCATAGCTATAGAAAGGTTGCCTGAGAGGATCATTCTCCTTCGAGGATCCCCGGATTCTTCTGACGAAATCAACCGCCGGATTGTTTTTCTTGGAATATTTCTCTTTTCCGGGCTTAACAATAACCTCTGAAAGGCTCTGCTCCATGGGAGCGAGCAAAATGATCTGAACAGTATCGCTATCAAAAAAATTAAGTGGTTTGGGATCATAGCCTGCATAGCTGACGGTCCAACCGGTGCCCGAGCCTTTTGTCGAGACCCGGAAAGAACCATTCACATCAGTCACCATATTCTCTTTCGGATTTTCCGACGACATGATATTGGCAAACGGAAGCGTTTCCCCGCTGATGGAATCTCTCACAATTCCGATAGCCCTTTTCACCGAGGCCCTACGGGCAGTCTGCGCTTTTGCCTCTTCCTGAAAAACGGAAAGAAGAATGAAAAGCGTCGCAATCAAGTAAACAAGGGCTTTAACAGTTTTGAATATTTTCACTCGCTTTAGATTATCCATCAATTCATAAAACGACTTTTTCTTTCCGAAATTGCATGATGTGTTTTCCCGGGACTCTTGCAGCTCTCCCTTTTTATGCCTAAATTTGCATCCCTTCCTCCCCCTCTTCTCCGGAATCAAGAATTACCTGTAGATTTAATTTTTATTCGCAATGGCCTACGAAACTGAACATAAATTCCTTGTCAAAGACCTGTCGTTTAAAGAAATGGCATCACGCCATCTTGAACTTAGACAGGGATACCTCAATCGTGATCCCGAGAGAACCGTGCGAGTGCGCACCATAAAGGAGTATCCATCCGGCGAATTTTCCGCATTTTTAACAGTCAAAGGGAAGAATTTCGGTGATACACGTCTGGAATTCGAATATGCCGTTCCTTTTGAAGATGCCTCTGAAATGCAGGGACTCTGTGAAAAAGGTATTCTGGAAAAGACAAGATGGATTGTGGAATACAAAGGTAATATCTGGGAAATCGATGAATTTCATGGCCGCAATGAAGGGTTGGTGATAGCAGAAGTGGAAGCATCGGAAGACGTTTTCAGGGATGCAATTCCTCCTTTCATAGGAGAAGATGTCACGGGAGATCCGCGCTACTACAATTCAATGCTATGATCCGATCCCACCTGTTAGCATTGCCATCTATCGACGCTTCTCAAGCGATTTGAGGATCAGCTCAAGTTCATCCCTGACGTCGGTGAGTTCCCCGATTATCTCCATCCGTTTGGAGATATTCTTACGGTTCAGGCGCATCTGCTCCTTGGCGGCTTCCACCCGGAGGCCTTTCACCTTTACAAGATAATAGATGGTTCGGAGGAGTTCGATATCCTCCGGAGTGTAGTATCTTCTGTTGGAACTACTCCTTCTGGGTTCTATTTCCGGGAATTCGCTTTCCCAGTAGCGGAGAGTGGTCTGGGAAACATCAAGCAGTTCCGCCACATCTCCAATTTTATAATATTTCTTCGAAAGATCTCTCATAATTACTCAGTCCATTACGTGGCCGGCGTTTTCCGCCGCACGGATCATCTCGGCATATTGTTCCGGAGTGAGATCCATAAAATAATAGTTCACCGGATTCTGTGGCTCATCCTTGAAACGCACCTCATAATGAAGATGCGGACCGGTGGATTTACCAGTGGAGCCCACTTTCCCAATTAGCTGACCACGTTTCACGTTCTCCCCCTCCTTGACAAGGATCTCGCTCAAATGGGCATACCGGCTAAGATAATTGAATCCGTGGTCAATCTCTATGCAATTGCCGAAACCGGCCGCACGTTTCGCCAGCGCAACTTTCCCGTCGGCCGTGGCAAAAACCTTTGTTCCCGTTGAAGCTGCGAAATCCAGACCCTCATGAAATTTAGTGGCACCATATACGGGATCCATCCTGTAGCCATAGCCCGATGACATAGTATAGTCCGACATGCTTATCGGAAGAATCGAGGGAATGTGGGCGATTCGCTCCTGCTGCTGCCCCATCATCTGGCGAAGCTGATCGAAACTCTGCACCTGAGAAGACAGCTGACGCTCGAACAGATCCATTGTCCGGCTTATGCTGCTCACAAGAGCCGCGTCGTTAAGCTTTGACAATTCCCGATAGCGCGACTCATTTTCCGAACCGGCGAATCGCTGATCGGAACTCATCGGATCCATCTGCATCATGACCCTGTAGAAATTATCGTCGCGGTCCTGGATATTCCTCATCACCTTCATTGAGTTTTCAAGACGCCGCTCAAGAATGCCATACTGAGCTTTGAGACGCGAATTTTCAGCCCTCAGATTCTCCAATGTCGGAGAATCAAAACAATAAAAGGCGATAATGCAGATTCCTGCGGCAAGAAGAAGCGCAACAATGCCGGTGCGTCCCCATGACATGAGCCGCGACCTGACAGTTGGATAGACACGCTCGAAATTATCCGTGTCCGCATTATACCTATAGAAAACGTTTCTTGACAATTTGTGTGATGTTTGATTTGCAAAATTATTTAAAATCCATTAATTTTGCAACTTTGAAATGAATCGACAATACCGATCGGTTCCAAATTATATTGAAAATGACAGCTAACGAAATCAGAGAATCGTTCAAGTCTTTCTTCAAGGGGAAAGGCCATGTGATTGTTCCATCGGCTCCTATGGTCATCAAAGATGATCCCACCCTTATGTTCACCAACGCGGGAATGAACCAGTTTAAGGATATTATCCTCGGGAACCGCGAACCTAAGTCGAGAAGAGTAGCCGACAGCCAGAAATGTCTTCGTGTTTCCGGAAAACATAATGATCTTGAGGAAGTGGGGCATGACACCTACCATCACACTATGTTTGAAATGCTGGGCAACTGGTCGTTTGGCGACTATTTCAAGAAAGAGGCCATCGACTGGGCTTGGG
>CAYROR010000028.1:1603-37048 GCA_964425935.1 uncultured Sangeribacter sp. | reverse complement strand
GGTTGGGAGCATCGCTCTCAAAATCAAGAAACTTCGAAAGTTGCTTCTTGATGGCCTCCTGGTTGTGGCGGAGCGTGGCTTCATCAAGAAGATTTCTTTCCGCGCTTTTTCCGGAGGGATCGCCGATCATTCCAGTGGCACCGCCTACAAGAGCCAGAGGCTTATGTCCGCACCTTTGGAAATGGCGAAGCATCATGACTCCGCAGAGATGGCCGATGTGGAGACTGTCGGCAGTCGGATCGATTCCGAGATAAGCCGTAGTCATCCCTTTTTTCAGCAGTTCATCTGTGCCGGGCATCACCGTGTGGATCATGCCCCTCCATGTAAGTTCTTCAATAAAGTCCATTATATATCTGATATTGAATTTTGAAT
Organism: uncultured Sangeribacter sp.; assembly: GCA_964425935.1. GTDB lineage: Bacteria > Bacteroidota > Bacteroidia > Bacteroidales > Muribaculaceae > Lepagella. Next base: position 36,676 of record CAYROR010000028.1, on the reverse strand, counting down.
ATTTATTTTTCTGAAAAAGATTCTAAATCTCCACTCATCCATCCTCAGTCCTCAATCATTTGGCCGGTATCATTCGGAGCGTGCGCATCACGGATGTGCCCACAGCCTTGAGAGTGGCCGGATCGATGCCCTCCATGTTGTCGGCCAGAGTGTGCCATCTCGGATTGAATCCCGTTCCTTCGGGATTATACTCTATGATGTCGATGGCGGGGATGCCCTGCTCAATCAGCTTCACATGGTCATCCGTGACAGCGCTCCCGAGTCGGTTCTGGAAGAGATGGCCGTAGCCCGACTGGGCGGCAGCCGCCCAGACAGCCTGAGCCACGTCGGGAGCCGACTGTTCGGAGAAATATTCACGGCAGAAGATGGCGTCTTTCCCGCCAACCATGTCAAGGAGGATTGCAAACGCGGGAGAATATCCCTCCACGGGAGGATGCTTCGCGAAATATGCCGCTCCGAGCGCCCATGAGTCATCGTTGCCTTCAGTGCCCCAGTCTTCGGCATCTACGAAAAGAATGTCGACCCCATATTCCGGGGTCTCTTTTCCGAGCTGGCGGGCAATCTCCAGGAGAACCCCGACGCCGCTCGCTCCGTCGTTGGCACCATCTACCGGTTTCGTATGGTTTGCCGGATCGGGATCCTCGTCGGCCCAGGGACGGCAGTCCCAGTGGGCGAGAAGGAGCACTCTTTTCTGCGCATCCGGATTATACTGGCCGAAAATATTCCGTGAGTCGAGAAGCGTTCCGTCGAAGGCCCGGAGCTTCGTCTCCTGCTCGGTCACCTTCGCTCCGTGGCGTCGGAGCTCCGAAGCAAGCCAGGTCCCACATGCGGAATGTGCGGGCGTGTTTGGCACACGTGGGCCGAACTCCACCTGCCGGGCCACATAGCTATAGGCGCTGTCGGCGTCAAACTCCACCCGCAGCGTGTCGGCTGCAGCAGGGGCTGCCTCCGCTTTGGCGGCAGATGAGGCTGAGCCCGAAGAACCGCAGGCGCATAGAAAAACCAGCACCGAAATAATAAAAGGAACTACCATTCGCATCTTTAAAAATTTTATTCCGGAGTTTTCATTTTTGCTTCTCCTCTCCGTCGGATTCGTCACCCGCAGGATCGGGAATGATGACGTCGTTCGGGAAATCGTCTGAAAGCGACTCCTCATATCTGCATCCGAGTTTATAGATCTCTCGCACCGCCGAATCGTATGCCGCGAGGAGCCCCGGCACTCCGTGGGCTATGTTCCCCTTCACTATGTAGGAGCGGAGGAATTTTCCCAAAGGAAGAAACATCATTCCTGCCAGCGACACCGGGCGCCCCTCACGATAGCCGCGGAGCTCCGTGTCGGAAGAGATGCGGGAAATCATCTGCCGCATCGTGGGCGAAAGATGGATAAGCGCATATTCCTTCCGGTTGGCAGGGAGCTTATTCACCTTCCCCTCCACCACGGCCTGGGAATGGCGGTGTTCGGGCCAGTAGGCCGTGCCCCGTCGGAAGAACCGCAGGCGATAGTCAGGATAAGACGCGGAGTTAAACCTATTCATGACAAAGTTTCTGCGCGGAAGATAAAGTCCGTCAGACGGCGACTTCCCGTGGATATGATGATAGAGAGCGCGGCGAAGAGCGGGGGGAACGATCTCATCGTCGTCTACGACCAGAACCCAGTCTTTGGTGGCCATTCCGATGGCCGGATTCCGTCCGGGTTCGATTCTCCCGTCGGGAGAAACGGGAATGCTCTCCACCCGCACCCCATGAGCATGCGCAATGTCAAGAGTGTCATCGCGTGAGCCCATGTCGCAGACTATGACTTCATCGAATCCCTTCACCGACTCCAGCACCTTCGCGAGGTGCTGGGCGCTGTTCCGGGTATTTATTATTACTGATATCGACATCTGTTAAGTTAGTTTTCTGACGCGAATTTAACAAATTTCCCTCTTTCCCCCAAAAAAACTCACCTAATCCACCCATTTTCTTGATATTCTCTCCCGATCGCTAACTAAAGAAGTACAACCCGGGCTAACCATGCATGATTCTACAGAGGTTATAGTCATGTTGTAATACTCTTGCAGAGCCTATGATCATATTATAAGAGTTATTAGAGCGATGTTAGTAATTATAACGTCTTCTTTAGCCATATTCTGAACAGAGGATCCTTTATAAAATACTTTGCTCTACGTTTTACAGAGTTATCTTTTGTGATGATGCCCCTTTCTTTTAGACTTTTGAGATATGACGTCAATATACCGGATGTCAGTCCGCTTGCTTCTCTGATATCTGGGATTGTCATATCTTTTCCCGAATTACTTAGAATATTCATAATATGTTGTGAATTCGTGGGCACACTGTTGTAGATGTCCCTGTATATAATGGAATAATATGATAGTAGAAAATCCAGGTCGTCTTTTGGCTCACCCCCTGCTTCAATGATATTAGATATGATTTCCACCGACTTTATAGTTGGAGAAACAAAATTAAACATAGCTGAGACTCTGTCAATAGAATCATCGCCAAATATCTGGGTTAAGTCTTCATCAGTAATCGGAGGCAAGTGAATCTTCTTCAGACCTTCAAAGAATGGAGCTTTATATTCTGTCAAGGCCGGAATCAGTTTGCTGACACTGGCAATCATCATAGGGGCCCCCTCATTATAAAGGAACCTACGTAGCCGGAACTGTTCCTCATAAGAACAGCGATCCAAATAATAATCGAGGTTGTCGATGATAAGGATTGAATCAGCTGAGGCTTGTTCAATGATATCTTTGGAACTGAATATAAAGCGTCCGTCAATCCAAACAAAATGCAGAGCTGGATATTTTGTGATCAGACGTCTGAATAATGTAGTCTTCCCGGATCCTTCTTGGCCAATAACCAATACAGGTTGTGGTATGGAAGACTCGATGTTCCCATCAATTTCACTGCATAAGGCATTAAATGCAGACGTATTTGCGATGAATGTAGAAATTGTATTTGTTTGGATGCCATACTTCATCATTCAACAAATTTAGAATACCACCATTTTTTAAGTAACGGAGAGTGAAACCTCTTGATTCCTCCGGAAACTCGCATGATGTAGCCATCATGTTCAATCATATTGAGAATAAGACTGAATTTTGTGTTGGCGTTGGCTACTGGTTCATTGATGAATTGAGCAAACATATCAAGCAGTTCCACTCTTGATAAACCATTATTTGCCATACTTAAGGCGTTAAGAAGCAATTCCGCACCTTCTCTGAATCCGTTATACTCTGAAAGACGTTCATACCAAGTGCTTAGATCATCAGTATGCGCCAGATTGTCAAAGGCCAAGTCAATCATTTGTTCGGTAATGCCATTCTTAGCATCTGGATAATTCTTTATTGTGGAAAAAAGCAGTTGTATGAAATAAGGAATATACCATTCTATTTTGCCAAGGATATATTGTACTGTATCTCTTGCTATGGGAATATCCAAAGAATCAGACAAAGCAAGAATCAATCCTTCTGCTTCCTCTTGTGATAATGCATCAAAATCGAAGTTGACCATATCGTTTATGGTCATGGATAGATTCCTCATACTTGTAAAGTTGTGGAGTCCGACGGAACCACAGAATATCCACCTTATCTTTGTTCCGGTGACTTGCCTCAGACTTCTGAACCAGTTAAGCAGGAACCCGACATTCTTGTGGGATAGGTCTCCTTTGTCTATTATATTGAGGAATAACGGAAGCTCGTCGATGACGATTAAGGTATCCTTAGTATGATCGATGGAATCGGATAAAGAGGAGTATAGATTTTGTGAAACTTCTGGCCGGGAGAAGTCAAGTTTGATGGGTCCAATCCCTTTTACACTCTCAAAGAGACGATTGATGAACCCTCCTGCTACTTCGGCAGTTTGACTCCAAATTTTAGATCTGTCAAACTTGCTGATGATAGTATTGAGAAATTCATCTTGTGATTGTATACCTTCCAGATCAATATACACACAGGTCCATCCAATGGACTTCTTATCCTCGACGAGTCTTTTGGCAAATGATGATTTGCCTATTCGTCTTGGTGCAGAAAGAACCAAGGAATGGTTTGTGTCAAGGAACTCGTGGGCATGAGCGAGTTCTTTGGATCTTCCATAAAAGTCTTTACCGGTTACAGGTGGACCCACTTTATTTGATATTGCCATATAGTCTTATAATGTTTGTTGGTACACGCAAAGATATATAAAAAAATTTCTATAGAAAAATTTTTCTATAGAAATTTTTTTCTATATGATGCTTAGTATGGCAGTTCATTGGGACTTACACCACGGCAGTTTGACACATAAAATTCTGTAATTTTTTGGCTGACATATTTGTATATACCCGTTGGTTGAATTAAATTAGAGTATTATTCACTTGACCTAATTGACGATGATTAACGAAATTCACATACTGGAGTGAATCAGTTGGAGCTATTTTTTTGCCTTCCCTATTTTTTCACCAGTCAGAACAAACTGGAGAAGCAAAGTGAAATAACTCCCCGGTAGCCTGCATCTGCAGGACAACCGGCGCAGAAAAAGTCAGACAAGGCTAAAGAGGACATCTCTTATGAATGATTGGTACTGAGTTTTACCAAACTATTGCACTTTTTTATCTCGGGGCATAGATTGACTGCATCAATTCCACGCATCCGGCGTGTTACAACAAAGTTCGCATAAATCCATTGCTAAACCACTCTTTTTAGACACAATTCTCATTTTTTCAACATAATCCCCAATTTCCCCATCTCTATTAGACCAAAAGAGTCAGAGATAGTTGTACTTTCATACAACGGGTTAGAGGAGATCGACAAGGCGATTGAAATTATCCACAATTCTTTGTCGGTTTTTATTTATGTTGTCAATACTTTTCATTACAACCCGATAATAGTCATCAAAGCGGTGACGGATCTCAGGAGAGATTGGAAGAGATGGAGCAAATATATCGTATGAACACGGATTGAGTCTGTTGTTTTCATAGCCCGTATCATTAATCACCTCATAACAATCGCTAACAGCATAAAGCCAATAATTGTCTTCAGTGGCTTCAGTTCCTAAACCTTCTACGAGACACGATAGCACCACGAACTCTCGTTCTTTCCAACATTGCTCTATTGACATGGGACGATCAATTACAGTTGCAAGGCGTACCATGTCATGCCCTCTGTCATAAATCTCAACAATGTCACCGGGGTTGAAACGGATAGATTCCGCCTCATGTCCCCGGAATTTGGCGGACGTATGGTCGAGATCTTCAATAATAGCTGTGCAGCGAGACTGACCGTTTAATTTTCCAGAACGGTCATATACCCATAAACGCTGATACAAGTCGCTTGAAATATCTTTACCCATCGGGAGTTGATAAATGTAAATGGCATAAAGCGTATCTTTCAATTCTTCGTCTGAAATTATTTGTTTGAGTTTGCTTTGAGCGGAACTCAAATCAGAAAAAACAAAACTATGATTGCGTCGAACCTCAAACTGTGTTTCGTGTGCTTCTCTCTCCTTCGACGATTTTACGTAGCAATGCACATCTACCCGATACACCGTCTCTTGCTCTATGTAAGGTGGATTCAATGCCAATTCCTTGAATTCTTCAAATGTCATATTTTCTTCGATTTTTTAACAGGATATACTCCATGAATTTTATCGGGATGTTCAGTTGCAAACCTGAACCATTCATTTAGTTCATTTTTGCGCTGTTCTGAAATAGGGAAATGAGGTTTGAAAAGGCAAATGGGGTGGCATGAGTAAATATTTGCCAGCTCCGGATTCCAGGTAATAAATTCATAAGCATCATCTTCAATTCCCGGATATAGATCGTCAGGCAACTTATCTTGAAGTCCCCAACATCTTTCGACACTTGGCGGAGTCGCTGTGATGATTGCCGTCTTGATGGTCGCCGGACTTTCAGCCCATATTTCCAACATTTCAACGATATCCCCAGCCTTAAATCTCATTTGGCTTTCGGTCCTGCCTCTGAAAATTTCTGTAGGCTCATTGTTTCTCCACAATTGTGAACACAAAGTCTGCTCAATAAGGTTTGCGTCTTCATCAAAGACTCTTACTGATACCGGTCTATCTATGTGCATATTCACGTTTGTGGGTAGTTCTGTTATTATGGCACAGTAAATCCTAAAACCTTCTTTCCGGAGAGATTCGCAAACTTTCGACATACAGCGCTTTGCTCCTGTCAATGCTGAGTAATACCCTCTGAATCCGTGATGCAGTTCCGCCCCATCGCTAAAATCACCCCATTCAGCAACATAGCAATAAACGTCAAGCCGGCATATCGTTCCTCCTTGATAACGTGGAGGATTCAAAGCCAACTCCTTAAATTCTTCATAAGTCATAATAATTTTATTAAGTCACCAAATCTGATGGTTCCATCATCTGAAACAACCTCGTCATATAATCATAATGTATACCATTCTTATGATTTATTATTTATCGACTAATCACCCGGGAGCATTCTGAAGAATGGCAGAATATTGAGATAGCCTTCAAATCCGGACATCCATGCTTTAAGAGGGTGAGGTAAAAGAACTTCGCACTCTTTTACTATCCATTCGGGGATTGGATATATGCAGGCCGCGATTGACCCGGCTATGCAGGCCATTGTGTCGGAGTCGCCACCGAGCGAAACGGCTTTGCGTACCACGTCGATGAAATTCTTTCCCTCAAGAAAACAGATTATAGACTCCGGCACCGAACCTTGACATGATACTTCCCATTGATATGAGGGACGGATCTCATCAACTGTTCGTGTTAGATTGTATTTGAATTTCTTGGTGATATAGTTCTTGATTTGAGTTTTCGTATGTCCATGCTTTGCCATCCATACAGCTGCAGCCACAGCTTGAGCACCTTTTATTCCTTCGGGATGGTTATGTGAGACCTGTGCCGTTCTTTTTGCTAATTCAAGAGCTTCTTCAAGAGTCTTTGCATAGAGTCCGACCGGACTTACGCGCATTGCCGCGCCGTTTCCCCAACTGTTATAAGGTTGCGGGTTCTCACTCCATAACCAACTATTAAACGAACTCCCGTAGCCGGAAAATGGAAATTTGCGGCCAAGTTCTTTCATGGTGTCAATCAATTGCTGATCGGTTAGTCCCTCCTCATCATAGTGAGCCAGCCAATGTGCCACAGCAATAGTCATAACCGTGTCATCAGTGAAACAACTGTCCTGAGGCAACAACTCAAAGTCATAATCCTTCATATCAATAAACTCGTAAGTCGAGCCTATTATATCGCCTGCTACTGCTCCTAACATAACCTATTTACTTGATGCGATTAATATAACTTTTATGATATCAGCTAATGATTCATCATAGGCTATGCCCCAAGTGAGGTATATATCTGCGACGAACCTGCTCATAAATTCGGTCAGTGGCTTTATAACTGGTTTGTGGCCATTAGGAGTCAAAATCTGAAAAAGCATCCTTTTGACATTGTTGGTGCTAATCGGCAGGCTATCAACCGACTGCTCCAAAGCATCTGTAATGTTATCGCCGGCACCTACCGTCACATAATTCAATGTCTCTGTTGATAAGATTGAAATAATATCAGAAACATCGATATTTATATATCCACAAGTATGTATAATCTTGTCAATGTTGGCAGTATCACCGACAATCTTATAATCATTGTAAGGGAATCTATACCGTTCTGAATAATTTCGAATTTCATCTTCACTCGAAAGCTTATCGTTCGTGGGAGGAACTTTCATTATATTTACTCTTTTCACTAATGGTTGTATTTAAAACTAATCTGGCTATCTCCTCAAACAATGGATCTCGGTCACCTATGTTATTACCCAGCTCATTATTACTCTTACTGGCCTCGATTGTAACAGGCTCAGGCAATTCATAAGCGCCATTGCCATAAGGTTGTTTCTCAATATAGTCACATATTGCCTCCACTTCAGGGGTATCGATAAACGCGCACTGCACCCTGACCATCGGCGCATTGTTGCTGATGAGCATATCTCCACGGCCGATCAGCTGTTGGGCACCCGGTGTGTCGAGGATGGTCTTGCTGTCGACTCCCGAGGAAACCTTGAACGCAATCCTGGCAGGGAAGTTTGCCTTGATAATGCCGGTGATCACATTTGTAGATGGTCGCTGAGTTGCAATAATGACGTGCATTCCCACTGCACGCGCTTTCTGTGCGAGACGGGCAATCTGGAACTCAACCTCCTTGCCGGCGGTCATGATGAGGTCGCTGAACTCATCTACAATTACGACGATGTAAGGGAGAACGCGATGGCCTTCGGCAGGATTCAGTTTGCATTCCTTGATCTTCTTGTTATATTCCTCGAAATTGCACGTGTGGGCTTCCCTCAGGAGCTGATAACGGTTGTCCATCTCAACGCAAAGGGAGCTGAGGGTGGCCACAACCTTATCTATATTGGTGATTATGGCGTCTTCCGCATCCGGAATCTTTGCGAGATAATGAACCTCAATCCTCGCGTAAAGGCTGAATTCCACCATTTTTTTGGTCGATCATGACGAACTTCAGTTCGTCGGGAGTCATACGGTAAAGTAGAGAAGCGATGATCGCATTGAGACCGACCGATTTACCCTGCTCGGTTACGCTTGCTATAAGCAAGTGTGGCATCTTAGCCAAGTCGGCAACTATGGTATTATTTTCTATGTCAATTCCTAATGCAATAGGCAAATGAGCCTCTGATTCCTGAAACTCCTTGGATTCAAGCACCTCTCTGAGTCTTACTATCTGGCGATCCGGTCGCGGAATCTCCACGGCAATTGTTCTTTTTTCACACGGTTTAATAATCATTCCTTGAACCTTTCCATATGATGTCAGTGCTTTAGGAAGGTTCCTTCGAGCCATTTGACTCATTGTAGAACGCACCTCTAATTTTACAATTATCTCAAAATTAATATGGAACTGAAATACCGTGGTAATAATCTTTTCAATACCGCCTAAGTGTTTATTTATAGTTGAATAAATTTTTTTCTTAATCTCTTTGATAATTTGATCTAAGTCTCTTTTATCAAGGGTTGTTTGCTTACTCCCCTCAGACAATAAGTCCAACGGGAAAGTGTGATTAACTGCGCTCATAATTAGCCTATAATCTTTAACTTAAATAATTAAACGATCATTTATCCCCAGTAAATTTCTATATCAGAGAAAATCAAATTCATGTCCGTAAGCAAATCTTCAGCCATACTAGATAAAAGCTTATAATCATCGTCTTCTGCGGATAAGGTATCTAAAGCCTTTTTCAATTCATTTTTTTTATTTATGGATGTGTTCATGCCTATGTCGGGTAAAATATGATTGAACACATTCATCAAGTCTGGCAGAGCTTTTAACTCGTTTTTTTTTTCGCTTATCTTTCGATTAACTATATCCGAAATTCTAATATGAAGTTTACTTATATCATTCGCAACGACTTTCTTTGTAGGGAAATCATGATAGAATATAGGGTAAATATGCTTTCTATCAGGCCTCACAATATGCACCTCATTTTTAATGGGGGTTATTATCAGAAGCCATATATCATTGGCAGGAATCGCTTCCTCTCCAATGCAAAATAAAGTCCTCTTTGCTAATGATTGTAACCAGTCTTTATATCTTTTTGCTAAATCTTTTCCTACTCTTTCGCGGGTAAAAAGCCAATTGAAAAAGGCTCCAATATAAGCAATCCCATCATTATAAAAAGATTTTGAGCTCAAACGGTCTACGGCTTTGTCTATCACTACTGCAGAAGAATACCAGCTCGAATTGTTCTTTTCAATATAATTGAACAAACGAGAATCAAAAGAGCCAGGACTAAAATCAACAGCTATACTGTACTTATGCATAAGATTAGTATTTGGGAATAAGCCAACTTTGCAATCGGCTTCTTGCATGGGTTGATTATTCGCTAATTATTATTGACTTGATAAACTCGGCGTATTTGCGGAGGGCACTGCGACAGTTGACAAGAATTTCAACCGGCATTTCCGTTTCATCGCTATTGTCAATACGTTCTATGAGTTTGGCATCCATAGCGCTGAACATCTCGTCAATTTTAGCCACATTCTTTGTCTTTACATACCCGGGGAGAAATTCACGGAGAATGTTGTGTCCGGTTTTACAAAACAATTCTCGGTTAACACGAATAATATTGGAGACATATGACTCCATCGTTGATTCTGCTAAACCATTAGCCATACCCCAAAGGATAAAGCGTATATCAAGGAACAGATGATTCGCAGTCAGGCGTGAGGCTTCAATCATTGCAGCGAGTACCTTTTTATCCGTTTCTGCCTTTTTCATCTGTTCTTCAAAGAATTTGCAGTATTTACGGAATGCACTGACCCAGTTGCCAATCATTTTAGCAGATACGCCGAATTCATCCTTGCCCTCCTTTTCAGCGTGGCCCTTTTCTTCAAGGAGTTTACTTTCATACTCCTTGCAGAGATTGCGTGCAGTTTCAAAGTCGGCTGATTCCCATGCCTTTTTGAGTAGGGTCCAGAAATCGTAATCTGAGTCACAGATCCAAGAATCAGCTTTTTCAAGCCAACGATTGTAGTTTACTTGTGATTCCTCAGAAATACTCCCTTCAGTTTTGAGCCATTTTTTATAATCATTTCCGAAAAGTGGAACTTCGACGCCGTCGGCATCGCGTTGAAATTCTCGATCAATTTCTCGTGCTAAATCAACGAGATAATCAGCATAACCTTTACTCATAATTGTTATTTTTAAATGATTAATTCTAATATTATTTTAAATCTAAGAATCCAGGCTCTACAACGGATTCGGTTATCGCTTAATGATTGAAGCACTACACAAAAGCGGAAGAGCCACTTTCAGTTCCTTGCCGATAAGTTGCCACACTTTTATCGACGAGAATCAGTAAGACACTTTTGTGTTGTACGTTTGTATGTCTCCGAGTCGCATGAACTCGACACTGCAAATTTACAATATCTTTTGGTATCCTGCAAGTCCAAATTGTCCTGATTAGTACTATAACGTACTGTATATCCCATTACTACAGAATAGCACATCATGAATCGATTTCTTTTTTTATGCAATGTTTTATACGTAACTTGCTCGTATGGATATAGGGCAAAATAAAAAAACGTCACAACTCGTTATAGGTTATGAGGGATTTCAGGAGTATCTTTGATCTAAGAAAAACCTTATTTTAACAATGTTAATTAATGTTAAGGCTTGCTTGGCTCTCTTTTTTAGCGTGAATAGTAACTACTTGAGTCGCCCGGAGTAGTCATTACTTCTCAGAATAGTATCAATCTCAATCTCATTTATCTTAATTGCTTTGGGGACAAGTCTTTAGACAGAAATGTTTTATAGGATTTTTCAAATTCCTCTTTGAGACTCTATTGAAAGGTATCCACTCTGTCATCCCACTTGTCATCCAGTCATCCCGATTTGTAATGGTTCTTACAATACAAATTTGACTGTAGGCCATACTCCGGAGATGAGACAGAGAGAGGCCTTCCCTCCCATGGGTATTGCCGGGGATACGGTTCTTATCCCTCCTCGGGGAGAAATCTATAACCGGAGAAGTTATAGATACTCATCAGGGTGTTCGGGTTTTGCCCGTGGATGATATTCTCATTGCCCGTGCCGGGGATAAGCTGACAGTATTTCTGAACGGCGGAATCAGAGGGAGAGGATGATGGCGTCGATAGTGGCCGCACCGACGTTTCTGCCGAATATCCTTTCGCTGATGGCGCTCCTTCGCGAGCTCACCGAACTCACCACTATCGAGAGAACGATTGCCATTTCTGCCGGAGTTATCCCACACTTGATAAGCAGCGCCGTGTGATAGTCGGTGAGCGTCATCCGTTTCCCCGTAAGATAGGTGAAGTTACGCTTGAAATCCGGGAAGGCTTTACACACCGCCTTGTCGAGCTGCTTCCATAGCTTCGAGTCTACATTGACGGGCTTCCCGGCCTTGATCATCTTGCGAAGATTCTTATACGCCTCCGATCTGATGATTGATTCAGGCACGGTGTAGTCAGTATCAGCAGGTGTGGCATCCTTATAACGTGCCAGGAGAGTGGCTTTGTATCTTTCGATGAGGACTCCTGCTTCATCCTTCGCATTTCCGGTGTCGTCAGGGTGTGTTTCCGCGGTGCGGACCCCTTCGGGATTACCTTCTTCCTGATCCACGACCTCCGGGGCTTGCATCTCGCTGATCTTCAAATTCAGGGCATTGACTTTGTCGATCGCCTCATGAAGTTCGAGGAGCACCTGTTTTTTCCTTGACTTAGTGATGAGGAAGAAGGAAAGAAAGATCAAATCTGCGATAGCGGCGGCAAGAGCGATTTGGCCGTAGATCTCCGTCTTCTTCTCCGCTTTCTTACGTAGCCGGTCATGGACGGTGTAGTTGAACATGGAGGTCTGCATGTGTCCCTTACTCCGTCCCTCTCTTCCGAAGGGTTCAATTAAGTCCCCTATCCAGTCCTGATATCTGGAGTAATTGCGGCTGGATGAGTCGGAAGGCACGAATTTACGAAGATCCTTCCCCATCAGCAGGCCGCTCCCGATCTTGAGATTCGAAGGCTCCTCTCTCCAGGCGAGGTGCATGGCATACATGGCTGCGGTGTCGGAGATGGACAGGGAATAATAAATTAAGGCCGCCTCTGCCAGCGCCATGTTGAGGTAGCGTTGAGGCACATTCCTCACCGCATCCCTGATCCTTCGCCGGCCTCTTCCATTTTCAAAAGTATGGAAATCGACTTCGGCAAGATAAATGTCGATCATCGAGGTGTCGGCCGGTGAGACCTCAGATGCAATCTCCCTTCCCCTTTCCAGCTCCTTTCTTGCCATCTGATAGTGTCGGTCGGCGATATGTAATGCTCCAAGGTTTCTCCTGTCGTCAATCAAAGCCAGGGAATCGGAGCGTATCGAATCGAGGAGGAGCGCCTCCGAGAAATATTTTTCCGCGCTTGAGTTGTTCCCGAGGGAGAATAGGAGGGTGCCCGTGTGGCTGAGGATCCGGCTGCGCAGGGCCCGGTCGGTGGAATCCCTGCCGATAGCTTTCAAAGCCCTCTGGGAGGTGATGAGAGCGCGGTAGGTGTCGCCGTGAGCGGAGAATAAACGGGCGGCATGGAAAAGGGCTTCCGGATAAAAGCCGCAGTCAGGATTTTTCTCCACGTAATCCATCAGAGGATGGATTATGGTGTCGGCATCCAGAAGAGCATGAATGCCTCCGTCGGCTGTCGAGGCCTTGTCGGCGATCCTGATCTTCAGAATATCGCAGAAATACAAATCATTCTCAGAAAGGCTATTCGGGTCGAGGCTATCGAGCATGGCGGCGGCTTCCTGCGGGGAGCGCCTTTCCGCAGCTTCGCTAATTTCGAGCAGGGTGGGAGATATCTTCGGAGAGCCGCAGCCCGCGAGAAAGGGGAGAAGGAGAACGAGGAGGGAAGAGACGAGAGGTTTCATGGTTATGATGAATATATTTTTCAAGATTAATCGGGGCAGACCTGAAGATCAGTTGCTGAATAGAAGCTTCCAGCCGGGGGCATTCATGAAGAGCCTCCGTGATCCTTCCGGCACTTTCAGCTTCACCTTCCGGAAAAGCGCCTTCTCCGAAGGATCGAAAAGTGTGCTTTCACAGTCAAAGGTAGGCGGCGTAGCGCTCATGCACACGATCTCCTCCAGATTCCGACACCCTGTGAAGATGAGTTCGCCAAGCATCTTCCTGTTGGCAGGGAGAACCGCGATTCGGAGCGACGTGCAATCGGAGAATGCGTATGACTCCAGTTCAGTGACCGTGGAGGGGAGGCGGATTTCAGTGAGCGCTGAGCAATAGCTGAAGGCGTTGCTGCCGACGTGTTCCACTCCGCGGGGAATATTGATTGTCTGCAGGGAAGAGCAATAAGCGAATGCATGGCTCCCGATGTCGCGGAGCTTCGGTGGAAGCTCCACCTTCCGGAGTGAGGAATCCCATGCACAGACGTAGCGAGGAAGCTCCGTGATCCCATCCGGAAAGCCGAGTTCCCGTAGTGAACCGCACTCCCTGAATGCTCCCTCTCCGATTTTCGAGAGTCGGGAGGGAAGCTTGATCCGGGAGAGCGAGGCGCAACCGATGAATGCGTATTCCCCGATCTCCCTGACGCTTTCCGGCAGCACGATCTCCCGGAGCTCACGGCAGTCGGCAAACGCATAGGCGGGAATAACGGCAACTCCCGACGGCACCCTGGCAATGGTGTCGCCTTCGGAAACACCACACACCCTGCCTGCGAAGCCTGAGCCCTTGGCTGCGGCCGACAACTGCGACGCCAGGATCATTATCAGGATAAAAATTCGTGTCATATCATTCTTTCAGTTTTGGCTTGCGGGTGAACGAGGGGTCTTTCGGAGCAAACTCCGGCGGGAGGATTGTAGCCGGATCCACCGAATCCACACTCACGACTATGACCGGAGTGCTTCCTCGCCAGGGGAGAGTGGCATGGTAGCGCTTATATTCCACTCTCACGGGATATCCGCCGTGGAGAGCTTTCTTGATTTTCAGCGCCGTTTCCTTGTCGGCGGCTGTGAAGTCGAAATTGCGGTCGTAGATGCGGGTGGTGTCTTTCATTTCCCGGTAGGGGATGAGCACACCCTCGTAGGTGTTGAAAATGGTTCCCCTCTGCTCGATGCTCTCTACATATCCGAACTGGGTGGCCCCCTCCACGTAGGGGGAGAAGAAACGGAACCACACCACTCCGCAGGCAGTGGCTACAACCACTGCGAGCAGGGCCCACAGCCATGAAACCTTCACCGTTGTCGGTTTCAGATGCTCCCATTCGGATTCCTCCTCCCAGTAGTCGGGATCTTCCGGTTTGTAGGCAGGTCTCTTGGGAGTGTCTTCCGGCTCCGGAATGTCGGGGCCGTCGAAATAATCGTTCTGTTCAGAATCGTGTTCTTCCGGATCAAACCTCATGGTCAGGAGTGTTTTTTGAGTTTATCGGCCTCTTCCGCTTCCTCTTCGCCGATGGCTCGCGATAGCGTGGCGGAGTTGCCTTTGCTGGAAAGGGAGATATAGATCATGGTGACAATGCCCAGGATGATGAGCATGACGGTCTGTCCGCTCCACTGAAGCATGGAGAAGGCAGTGCCTTCGGCGTCGGAAACTCCGTAGATGGCGAGTCCGAACATGATGGCCAGGTTCCAGGGGCCGAGACCTCCGTTGGAGGGGATGGCCATGCTGATGGAGCTCAGCACGAACGCCACCAGACAAGGCACAAGTCCGAAGAAATTGCCGTCGGCATGGCAGAGCGCGCGGGTGAAGTCGAAGGCATAGAAGGCAACGTAGAGCTGGAAGTAGTAGCAGCCCCAGATGCAGAGCGTGAGCCAGAGGAATTTCCATTTCCCCTGCATTGTGGCCACGACGCTGAACCCGGTCCATAAGTTCATGACCATCTCACGGAGTTTGCACACGATAGCCGTGTGGCGGAAAACCCGCAGCAGGATCCAGCATAGCAGCACCGCGGCGATAGCCCCGGCCCAGAACCACCATTGCCCGAGCAACGCCACAAGATCACGCCCTACGGGATAGCGCGTCAGGAATGCCTCAAGAGCCGGAGCGGCAACCACAAGGCAGAACAGGAGGAGAAGGAGCACCATCAGGGTGTCGGCGAGACGGTCGCCGATCATCGATCCGAGCACCGACGTGAAAGGCGCCTTCTGCGAAGAGGAGATATACGTGCAGCGCCACACCTCCCCGAGGCGCGGAAACACAAGGTTCAGTGCGTAGCATCCGAATATTGAGCAGCAGAGCGCCATGAAGGGGGGGCGGATGCCGAGTGCCCGCAGCTGTAGGCGCCAGCGGGCAGCCCGGAAGATGTGGGAGAATATGCTGATCCCCATGGCTGCCAGAATCCACCAATAGTCAACGCCGTGGCGAACCAGATCCAGCATTTCGGTGAAGTTGACTTTCCTGAACATGTAGACCACGAGCAGGACTGTCAGCACTACAGGGAGCCCATAGCGCAAGCCCATGGAGATCCACTTTCTTGAAGCCGGAATGGCGGCCTCGGTCTTGATGTCTTTCTCTTTTCCCATAGATGGATGATTTGTGGAGCCAATCCCGAGAGGGGGAGAGTCACTCCGTCAGTAAGAATTCCACCTCCTTGAAGGCGAATTTTCGTTGATGGCCGGCAGTGTCGGCCAAAGTGAGGATGCCGTCGGGCGCCACTCCGGCGATGGAAGCCATGAACCGTTCGCCCCGGATGCGGTCGGAGAACGGATGGGGGTGCCCGTCGCCGCGCCAGAGGGATGAGAGATATTCCCGGTGGGTGGCGTCTCGTCCCTCGGGAGTGGATATCCCCGCTATCCTTGACTCAAGAATGGAGGCAAACCTCCGGGCCGTCTCTTCCACTCCTGTCTCCTCTCCCGTTAGTTGCCAGATCGACACGGGATTCGGGGCGTCGCTCAGGAATTTCCGCTGATTCACGTTTATCCCCACTCCTGCGATGGAATGGCAGATCTCCTTCCCGAGCAGGGAATGTTCGATGAGGATGCCGCAGATCTTGCGGTCGCCGGCATAGACATCGTTTGGCCATTTCACCTTGGCGCGGATGCCGTGGTGACGTAGAATGTCGACAACGGCGAGCGCCACAGCCTCGGAGATGATGAACTGCTGGGCCGCCTCGATCCCTACGGTGTGCAGGAGGGCGGATGCCGTCAGGTTCATGCCCGGCTCAGCCTCCCAGGAGTTACCCCTTTGTCCGCGGCCGGCGGTCTGTTCCATGGCATATACCAGCGTGTCGGCCTGAAAATCACGCGCTCTCTCCGCCATCCATGAGTTGGTTGAGCTGGTGCTTTCGATCCTCACCACGTCCATGACTTAGAACGAAATGGTGCGGCTCCCGTCCGCCTCAACGGTGATGACTACGTCAATTGCCTCCTCCGGGAGGAGCTCCCGGATATTTTCGGGCCATTCCAGGAAGCAGAGTGCTCCGGAATAGAAATAGTCGTCGAGCCCGAGATCCAGGGCCTCCTCCATGCTTTCCACCCGGTAGAAATCGAAATGATAGACGGGTTTCCCCTCGCCATCACGATATTCGTTGACGATGCTGAAAGTGGGGCTTCCCGAATCATCGTCGACTCCCAGCTGGCGACACACCTCGGAGATGAAAGTGGTTTTGCCCGCTCCCATCGGTGCCCTGAAGGCAAACACTCTTCCGGCGCCCATTGCGTCGATGAATTTTCCGGCCGCCTCGGGTATCCCCGCCGGGCCATTTACGTGTAGATCCATAATCGGCAATATTGTTTCACGCCGCGTCAAATGGCGGCCTCCGGGCACGGCCGGAAGGAAATTCCGGCTTCCCTGATGCAAAATTAGTAAAAAATCATTAATTTTATGCTCCGGGATATGGTAGTACGGAATTTTTGAACTAATTTTGAATTCCGTGGAGGGCATAAATGCCGTTCCATCCCCGGATTGAATCAATAACTTTAAAGAGACACAGATATAAAAGATGGGAAAAGTCTTGATCATCGGCGCCGGAGGCGTCGGAACAGTGGTGGCCGCTAAATGCGCCCAGAACCCTGAGGTTTTCTCGGAAATCGTCATCGCTTCGAGAACAAAGGAGAAATGCGACAGGCTCGCCGAACGAATCGGCGCCCCCAACATCACGACCGACAGGGTCGACGCCAACTCTGTGGAGGAACTCTGCGATCTGTTCCGCCGCCACAAGCCGGACATCTGCATCAACGTGGCTCTCCCTTATCAGGATCTCACGATCATGGAGGCCTGTCTGCAGTGTGGCGTCAACTATCTCGACACCGCCAACTATGAGCCGGAAGATGAGGCTCATTTCGAATACAGCTGGCAGTGGGCTTATCGCGAGCGTTTCGAGAAGGCCGGCCTGACCGCCATCCTCGGCTGCGGTTTCGACCCCGGGGTGTCGGCTGTCTTCGTGGCCTACGCCGCCAAGCATCATTTCTCTGAAATGAGATATCTCGACATCGTAGACTGCAACGCCGGGAATCATGGAAAGGCTTTCGCCACAAATTTCAATCCCGAAATCAATATCCGTGAGATCACCCAGAAAGGGAAATATTGGGAAGACGGCAAATGGGTGGAGACCGAGAATCTTGAGATCCATCGCCCGCTGACCTATCCCAACATCGGAGAGCGAGAATCCTATCTCCTCTATCATGAGGAGCTGGAGAGCCTCGTGCAGAATTTCCCGACAATCCGCCGCGCGCGCTTCTGGATGACCTTCGGCCAGGAATATCTCACTCATCTTCGAGTGATCCAGGACATCGGCATGGCCCGTATCGATCCTGTCATGTATGAGGGACGTGAGATCGTGCCTATCCAGTTCCTGAAAGCCGTGCTTCCCGATCCCGGTTCGCTTGGAGAGAACTACACCGGCGAGACTTCCATCGGGTGCCGCATCTCGGGCCTCGACAAGGAAGGGAAGGAATCGACCTACTACATCTACAATAACTGCTCTCATGAGGAGGCCTACAAGGAGACAGGTGCCCAGGCCGTGAGCTACACCACCGGCGTTCCGGCGATGGTTGGCGCCTACATGTTCCTGACTGGAAAATGGGTGATGCCCGGAGTCCACAACGTGGAGGAATTTGATCCGGATCCCTTCCTGGAGAAGCTCGCTCTTTCGGGCCTCCCCTGGCACGTAATCGTGGGTGGCGATCTTGAACTCTGATGCAAACGAAATTCCGTCGGGCCGTTTCCTCGCGAGGCGGCCCGACGTTTCTGATTAAATAGAATTGCAATGATTAGAAAACTGTTTTCCCTAATCCTGTCTGCCGCGATAGCGGCGGGAGCGATGTCGGCGAAGCCGAAAGCGAGCCATCTGGTCTTCATCGGTCTTGACGGTTGGGGCTCCTATTCTGTGGAGAAGGCCGACATGCCCGTGGTCAAGGAGATGATGAAAAACGGAAGCTATACGCTTCAGAAACGCGCCGTGCGTCCTTCGGAAAGCGCACCAAACTGGGCCGCCATGTTCATGGGGGTTGGCCCCGAGCTCCACGGCTACACTACCTGGGGCTCCAGCCATCCGGATTTCCCTCCCCGTCTGGTAGTGAAGCACAATATCTTCCCCACGATCTTCCAGATCATGCGCGATCAGCGTCCTGAATCCGAAATCGGAGTCCTTTATGAATGGGACGGCATCAAGTTTCTTGTCGACACCCTCTCCTTGAATCATCACGCCCTCGCGGAAGACGCCGTGAAGAATCCGACGCGTCTCTGCGAGATGGCGGAAGATTATATCGTTTCATCGAAGCCTGACCTTGTGGCAATCTGTTTCGACGAACCGGACCATACGGGGCATGCCATTGGCCACGACACCGATGCATTCTATGCCAAGATGAATGAGCTCGACGGATATGTGGGGCGCATTGTCGAGGCCACTAAGAAGGCCGGAATATATGACGACACTATCTTTATCGTGACGGCTGATCATGGCGGCATCGGCACACGCCACGGCGGCAATTCGCTCGTGGAGATGGAGACTCCCTTCGTGATTTTCGGCAAGGGGATAAGCGGCAAAGGGGAGTTTCAGGAGAGCATGATGCAATATGACGTGGCGGCCACTATGGCCGACATTCTTGAAGTCGTCCCTCCTCAGGTATGGATTGGCCGTAGCATGACCCAGGTGTTTGAATAAGACGGCGTCCGCCTCCCGTGCAGGCATAATGGAAAAGCGATGGCCTCCGTGGTGTTTTTCCCGCGGAGGCCATCGCTTTCTCTTCGCCCGGCAAGGGCGGTTTGTGCGGGCGATCAGTATAGCCCGAATTCGTAGATGCGTGCTGTGCTGACGCCTGATTCCTGAGTCGGAGCGGTAAGCATGAGCTTCACGTAGCGGGCTTTGGCCGGAGAGGAAAGCCTGCGCGAGATGAGATTACGCTTGTTCCCGGCTACGGCGTCGATCGTGTGCCAGTCTTCATCTTTCGAATCCCGGCCGAGAATGTAGCATGCCGAAGTGACGTAGGAGGGATCCTCCTCACCGGCATTGAGCATCGTCCATCCGTTGATTTCTGTGACTTTGCCGAGATCAAACACGATCTCCGGAGGATTGCTTGACACGTCACACCATTTCGTGCGGTTGTTGCCATCAAGAAGGAATTCCGGTTTCTCGCGGTCGTTGATGTGTCCGGAGCAGGCCACTATCATTTCCGGACGCAGGATATTTGCGGGGATCTCTTCGGCCTCGCTTCCGGCAGGACGGTTGGATGTGCGGAAGAGCTTGTGGGCCGGGATGGCCGGCGATTCATTCCCGTTGGTTGTCGTGGCGGCGAAGATCAGCAGGCGCGGATCATCCGGAAGAACGATCGATTTTGCTCCGGCGGGAATGTCAAGCGTGTAATGGAAAAGGTAGGTCAGTTCATGAGGCTCGTCGGCAGAGGGGGAGTGGCGGTGTGTGCCGGCGTAGGCCACCCTCTGTTCCTTCATGTAGCCCTCAGTGTGGCCGTCATGTCCCCATTGTCCGATAAATCCGGTGTAGGAGGGAACGGTCAGTTCCGTTGCCACATTCCCGATGTTGATCCTGGCGGGGATGTCGCGGTTGTCGGTGTCGGCGGTCATCAGGAGATGTAGCCGGTTCCATGATCCTTCGGGAAGGAGGATAGTGTCGCCACCGCAGGCGAGGGCGCTTCCTGTCGGATCCTTGACCATTGAGAAGTCGACTCCTGCGGAGGTGATCTTTTCGGGCATTATCTCAGCAGCGAAGCTGTAGCCTCCGTTCAGGCCCCCCTCCTGTCGATAGCCGTTCCAGGTCATAGCCTTGCGGTTGAGAGGAAGATCTATTGAGCTTGAGGCGGAAGATGTCGTTGTTGCCGGGGTGTCGAAATAGATCCTGTAGGTTGCCACTCCGTTGGGCTTCAGGCTTACGTTTAATTTATTGCCATTGATGGAGGCGTTTCCGATGGGTTTCTCGGTTCCATCGGCCATGAGAGCCTTCTTGATTTCACGCGAGAAGATGATGTTGGCATCCGAGGCTTTCCCTGCGGTTTCATAGACGCGCACCACTATGCCGTCGCCATCCTCGGCCCCCTTCAGAGCCTTCACCGAAACGTCAGGAGAATCGGAATGAGCGAGGGAGATGGAGCGGCCTGTGCCTTTCGATTTAGGAACTATGAAAGCTTTCACTCTCTGGTTGAGGCGTTCCCCGCTACGGGTTGCTTCCGGGCGGTTGAGTTTCCCCTGATGAGGGATCATCGAATAGGTGAATTCATGCAGACCCAGATCCTGATGATCCTGATAGCTATATCCGTTTGCAGTCTTGGGAGTGTGGAGAAGGGTGAGACGCAAGGTGTTGTCGTCGGGTTTATCCCAGCCGTAGCGGGAGTCATTGAGGATTGTCACTCCATAATCAGCGTCGCTGAGGTCTGCCCACTGCTGTGCAGGCACCTCATAGGCAATATCCGTGTTGTTGCCTCTCTCCACAACACCGAGTCCCAGATCGTAGGTGGCCTTCTCAGAAGCAACCGAGAGGGGAAATTCCGCTTTAAGCAGGGAGTTTAGCGATCCCCATTCCACGGAATTCACGAAATCGATGCGCGGGGCGAGATCTCCCTCGTAAAGGTTGACAAACTGAGTGAATCTGGAGTCACCATGTTTTTTGGTGATCCTCACGGTTTTCATGAGGGACCCATCCTCCACCAGCGTCACTTCCGCCTCATCTGTGATGGATTCCGGTGTGGCGTCGAGAGTGGATTTGATCACTTCCCATGCCGGCCATGCGAAGGAGGGATTTTCGGTAAAGATGGCCAGCCGGATTGCCTCTCCGTCCTTCACGATTTCACGCCCTGTCTTTTTGTCGGTTAGCGAAATGATGTCGCCGTTCTTATCGAATCTGATGGAATAAAGACTGTTTTCCACTTCTGAGATGCTCTTTGGAGCCTTGGCGCCGGCATTTCCCTTCAGAGCCACGTCATAGACGGCATATCCAACTGCCGGAACTGTGGCTTCGATAGCCACGGTTGCTTTTCCGTCGGAAAAACCGGTCACCTGCGATCTGACGGTCTTCCCCGTGTGATCCTTCACTATTGCTGAGGCGGGACGACGCTTAGCGGGAATCTCGACGGTGACGACGTCGGTGGTCTCATAACCGAGCGGGTTGAAGAGGAGGAGGGGAGTGCCTGCAGTGTTGGTGTTGAGCACGGCGGCCACGTCGGAGGCAGCATCCGTGAGGATATCGGAGAATTGCTTGAGCGAGAGAAGTTCATCGTTCCAGGAGAATTCATAGACGCGCGGTGTGCTCGTGCCTGTGAGGTCATCATGAAACTGATGGAATATAAATCTCTTCCAGGCTTCCGTGAGGGCTTCTGTGGGATAGTCGTTGCCGGTCAGAATCGAGGCAGTGAGGGCTCCGCGTTCCGCGGCGTCGCCGAGCAGTTCGTTCTGTCGGTTGTAGAGCTTCATTGCGGCTTGCGATGTGTAGCATCCGGTTCCGTGGACGTCCATCAGGAGTTCTCCGTCGAATACGGGAAGCTCCGGGTGTTTGTCGTAGGGGAGATAATCGCGGAATAAACGGTCGCTTTCGGCGCTGATCACCTTTATAGGGCCATTCCCCTTGGAAGCTTTCTGCACGGCGGCCACAGATCCGATTGAGGGAGCGCCTCCGGTGTCACCGGTGCCATAATAATGAAACACCTTCTGAAGGGGGCTCTCCTTTGCAAGTTTTGCCACTTTTGAATCAGGAACGAGATCGCTGTCGTTCCATCTCTGTCCGTAGTTATAGCCGTGGGCCATCATGATGCTTTCCCCGTCGACTCCCTTCCAGAGGCCGATCGGGAAAGGATAGCGGTCGTTGCCATAAAACGGTTTGTGGCGCCATCCGAGTTTCTGGGAAGAGAAGCCGATGAGACCGCAATGATTTGCCACCGTGGGGAGAGTCCAGCCGAATCCGAAGCAGTCGGGAAGAAAAATATCGGTGCTCTCAACTCCCAGCTCATTGCGATAGAAATTCTGGCCGAGCATGATGTTTCTGATCTGTGATTCCACGGAGGGCACGTTGACGTCGTTTGCATCCCAGCTTGCTCCGGCCACGTGCCAGCGTCCCTTCTTCACGTAGTCTTTCATTCTCTCATATTGCTCCGGATAATACTCCTTCATCCAGGCATATTTGATTCCACCCTCGAAGTTGAAAATATAGTCGGGGTAGTGGTCGAGCAGAAAGAGGTTCTGGTCTAGGGTTTTGCGGATGTAGTCGCGGATAGTGGTCTGCACGTCCCAGTTCCATTGGGTGTCGAGATGCGCGTCGGAGACGGCATAGACCGTAGGATCGTCTGCCCTCATGCTCAGAGCCGACAGAGCGATGACCGCAGAAGTCACTGCAGAGTTTCGTTTCATTATTCAGAATAGAGTTTTGATTGATAATCTTTTCAGTTGTGGGTTGGTAGAATGGGGTCAGTCTTCGAGAGGGTCGAGGGCACATATAGCCTCCATGAGCATGCATCCTGTGAGATGGGCCGTCAGGCAGACCGCTTCGTCGTCAGAAGGAGCTTTACGCCAACGTCCGGCATATAGCATGGTGTTGGGGTTGACCCCTTCCTCAGCCATGACGGTGGCGAGATTGGTCAGATAGTCATGGAATTTGCGGCGGGTTGCCCTGTCGAGGTCCTTTTCATTTGCCAGTTTCAGGAAATAGCGGAAGAAAATGCCGTGGAATAGACCTCCGTCTCCGTCGCTTGCATCGGGGAGGATGCCACCGGGCGACATGTTGTCGATCACGTAGTTTGCCGCCAGAGCCGCATCGTCGAGATATTGCCTGTCGCCTGTGATTTTATAAAGTTCGAGAGCGGTGCCGAGGAATGTTCCGATGTTATAGGTGAAGATCCAGTTTTTCTGCACCTCCCCCTTCCCGTTGATATGATCAAACACTGCTCCTGATTCCCGGTCGAAGAGATGATTCTTCTCCCAGGAGTGGATTTTGATAGCCTCATTGAGATAGGCTTCCTTTCTCTTGCCATCCTTGAATCCGGCCTTGTCATAGAAATTATAGAGGCGTGCGGCGATGAGGGATGCGGGACCATTGGAACAGGCATTCTTCGATTTTTCCACATCTGTTTTCCAGGTGATGCCTCCGAACCAGGGGCTTTCGTTTTCCGGCCCCCACGTAGGCCATATCCAGTTATCATATATCTGTCGGGCTTTTTCGATATATTTCCGGTTGCCCGTTGCCTCAAACATGCGGATTTGTGCGAGCACGATCCATTCCATGTCGTCGACAAAGACGTTCCACCATGGCTCCTTTGGATTCATCTTTCCCGCAAAGTTGAATTTTGGAGCGCCCTCCCACCATAGAGGGAATAGCTCCTTATATCGTTTGTCGCCCGTTCGCATGTAGGCGTCGACCAGCACGTCCATGGCATGCGCCTGGGGCCAGTAGTGTTCCGTGGTCATGTCGGCCTGATTACTGCGGTAGTTGAAGTAGTAGCGGTCAGGGGTGTTATCAAAACTTGCGCCCCAGAAGTTTTTGATGAGGGCCTGCGACATTCCGTCGGCTATCGTTGACCATCGGTCATCCGCTTTTTTTGCCAGACACGTCGTGGTGGTGGCGAGTAGGATCAGCAGGGTTGAAAAAAGTTTTACTTTCCGGTTCATGGATCAGCAGGATTTAAATCTTTGTGCAAAGTTAACCCCTAAAGAGGAAAAAACTGTCCTCAACCGTGCCAATTCTGTATACTCCCCGGAAAAAACCGCCCTTCTTACCTACTCTCCGGGAGAATTTCCTAACCGATAAAGTCATTGATATTCAGTTGGGGATCATTTGTGATAATCCATATCTTTATTAATCCTATTGTTGAAATCCCGGAGGTCAGAAACCATTTCATCAAATGGAACAGACTTTCCATAGATCATTTCTACCTGCATCGTTTCATAGTCTCTCTTCCAAGCGTCATAGACACTTCCCGGTGGAATGAAATTGAGGGTAGCTTTGCCCAAAGTTGAGTAAGTAAATTTACTCAAACCAATGAATATCTTACGGTGCTCAATGACCATGTCATACAGATCTTGGTCTGCCAATGCCTCATCTGCTATCGGAGTATCTAACATCCTATGGATATCATAAAGATGGCGTGACATTCTGTCAACTCTTATTTTCCCTTCACCTTTGGCAAATTCCTCATGAAGCAAGAATATCTTTTCAAGGAATGTTCGCTTTGGCATTACAGCTCTTACCGAGAATTTTGGTTCAGCGAATATGGCACCAGGAACGGCACTATCAATAAGGGAATCTATCAAAACATCTTCGATTGGCTCTGCCATTGACCGGCCACTCACTTCAATTTTCACAACCGGTGGTATATAGTTTACAGGGGAAGCAGTCTGTTCATACTCTACGAAAATCACCTCCGGGTCCGTGGTGCTTACAGGAGTGATGTTGACATGGACTTTGAATTTGTCTGCATCAACACCATCCTTAATCATTTGCTCCCGAAGATCAAACTGAAGTTTCTCCCTAACAAATGAGCAGGCAGCCCTCCTTAACTTGTCGCTTATCTGAGTTTTTGTGAGTTCTCCCTCGAACCCTAGAAATTCTCTTGTTATTCCGATGTCAGCATCCTCACTCATACGCTCTATCAGATGCCAGCATTTACTCAAATTCGTACCCCCCTTGAACGAGAGATGTTGGCTATAAGGTAACTGAAAAAGTGCGCGTAACACTGCTGTCACCCACCAGTCTTTTTCTATTATGGCTGACTTGAGTCCAATCCTTGTCTGGAGGCTGTCAAGAATCTGCTGTCTTTCTGATGGTTCTATATCTATGAATTTCATCTCAATTCTTTTAAAATTTTTTGGATCCATGCCGGGGCAAGAGTCAGGTCATGTAAGTAATCATCGTCGCTGACATTTTTAAGATGTTCTGCGATAATATGTTTATCTCCCTCGGTCACCTTCCCATTTCCAATTTCACGGAGTGCCACCACCACAAGTTCCATGATTTTGTTCTTGTAGGCGAATCTCTTCATGTCAGTGCTTCTCTTGAATAGAAGTCCGCGGCCGTTACCAATACTGATGTTTCTGGGTGAACCATCCGTATAATAGACAACGTTTGCCGGCATCTGAGTGGAAATACCCAGTGCATTTAATGCAGCTGAACCGGTTGGAGCAATCCTACACTTTTCCTTATCAGCAATAGCCTGAGCTATGTCATCGATGGAAGGGTACATTATCCCCATTCCCCATTTATCATCTATTAACGGGTAACAATAAATGCCTTGTGCCAGTCTGATGATAATTTCGTCTTTGCACAAGCGTACTAAAGCAGACCGAATCGTATCGCTGCTTTCCTTTGCTGCGAAATCGTCTGGAAAGAAGATGTGGCCTCTTCCAGAATCCTCTATGGTAGTCCTTATGTACTCGTATCCGCTCATGGCAGTCTTTATTTTTGCCACAAATTTATGTAATTTTTGTGGCAAATCCAAATTTTTCCACTTTTGACGTGGAATTTTAAGATTTGCGAAAACGGAATGATATGATTAATTTTGCGGAGAAATAATTCTTCAAACAAAATCCGACCATGAAGACAAACAGATTCCTGTTGGCAATTGGGATGCTCCTGCTCATATTCTGCGCTGCCTGCGGCACGAAAGAGTCAGCGACCATTTATCTGAGTGATTATCTTTCGCAAGAGGAGGCACAGACTGATGCCGAGCCGGCGATCAGGGCTGCCCTTGAAGCTGTGAAGACCGCGAAAGCTTCAAAACTTGTGCTCCCCGGAGGGAAACTTCATGTGCGTCCCGACAAGGCGTTCGAGAAATATCAGTTCATATCAAACAACGACGAGAGTCTCAAAAGGATTGCCTTTCAGCTTGAAGATTTCGAGAATCTGACAATCGACGGCAATGGCACGGAGCTTGTCTTCACAGGTTTTATCTCCCCCTTCAATCTCGAGGATTGCCGCAACGTCACCATCGAGAACCTGAGCATAGATTTCACCCGTCCATTCCATTCTGAGGGCACCATCACCAACGTCTTCGACGGGGGCTACGACATCTCTTTCGCAGAAGAATATGGCGCCGAGGTCAACAACGGTCTCCTCCGTTTCCGCGACAAAGAGGGGAAAACGTATCCCTACGGCAGTATGCTTGAATTTGATGTGAATAAACGCGAACCTGCCTACTACGCGCAGGATATCTGGCTTTGGGGAGGGATCCCGACCACGAAGAATGACGACGGCAGTTTCCGATTCCTTGGCAAAGACAAGGTGGGCACTCCGGGAAATATCGTTATCTTCGGCGCTCTCGCACGCTATAATCCAGCGTTCACTCTCGCCGATTGTGAAGGCGTGACGATCCGCGATGTCAACGTTTTCCATTGCGGAGGCATGGGCGTCATCGCCCAGCGAAGCCGCGACATTGAGCTTAATAAATTCAATGTGGTTCCTCCGGAGGGAAGAATGGTCTCTGCCACTGCCGATGCCACCCACTTCGTGAATTGCGGGGGCTATCTCCGCATGATCGACTGTACGTTTAAGAATCAGAAAGACGACGCCACCAATATTCATGGCCTTTACATGGCAGTGGATTCAGTGACGGCTCCCGACAGGATGATGGTGCGCTGGCACAATTCCGGTCAGTATGGCGTTGATTTCATCCGTCCCGGCATGACTCTTGAGCTTGTCGACAATGAAAACATGAATGCGTATGCCCGCATGAAGGTGAAAGACGTAAATCGCCTTAATAAAATCTTCACGGAGGTCACTTTCACGGAGCCTCTTCCGGAAGGAGTGAAGAAACGTCATGTCGTGGCCGCCGATGATGAGTATCCTGAGGTCCTCATAAAGGGTTGTCATTTCAGCGGCAACCGCGCCCGCGGTCTCCTGCTGGGATCAAGGGCACCTATCGTGGTGGAAGACTGCTATTTCCATGTGCCCGGCGCCGCAATCCTCTTTGAGGGAGATGGCAACTATTGGTGGGAGCAGTCGGGAGTGCGCGACGTCACCATCCGCAACAATGTCTTTGAGAACGGCAACTATGGCTCCCCGTCGTGGGGAAGCGCCTGCATAGCCGTGGGAAGCGGCATCCCTCAGCGCGAGAATTGCCGCTATCACAAGAATATAAAGGTCAGCGGCAACACTTTCCGCGTGTTCGACCCCCGGATTGTCAACATCTATTGCGTGGATGGTTTTGAGTTCACCCCCGACAACAAGATAGAGCCTACGGATGCCTACGTCTATGGCCGCGAGGAGACCCGCAACTTCGTTGCCACCGACTGCGACAACGTCAGCTTCCCCAACTAAGCGATGCTGATATGGGAGAGATTATAAAATACCCGATCGGAGAGCAAGATTTCCGTTTGCTCCGCGAGGAGGGCTGCGTATATGTCGACAAGACTGAGTTTATTGAAAAGATTGCCAGCGCGGGGAGTAAGTATTATTTTCTGGCGCGTCCCAGACGCTTTGGGAAAAGTCTCTTCCTGTCAACTCTCCAATATTTCTTTGAAGGGCGTCGCGATCTCTTCAAGGACCTCCATATTGATTCGATGAAATGGGATTGGCAACCATATCCGGTTCTGCGTCTTGATCTGAACACCGAGAAATTTCTGGAAACGGGGTTGCTTGAGGTTGTTTTGGAGAGAATCTTCAGGGGGTGGGAAGAGAAATATGATATTCCCGTTCTGTTTTCTAATCCTTCCCAACGGTTTGCTTATATCTTGCAGAAAGTGCATGAAAGGACCGGACGAGGGGTAGTGGTTCTTGTTGATGAATATGACAAACCTCTTGTTGGCAATCTAAATCGCTCACGTCATTTTGAACACTATCGTGAGAAACTTGCTGCGCTTTACTCCAGTTTCAAAAGTAGTGCTGAACATCTGCGGCTTGTGTTTCTCACCGGGGTTAGTCGTTTTAGTAAGCTTAGTGTTTTCTCAGATCTCAACAACCTGAACGACATAACGTTCGATCCCTCCTTCTCCGATGTTTGCGGCATCACGGAGAGGGAGCTTTATTCCAATTTCCGGAAAGGGATCGAATTGTTGGGTGAGAATAACGGCCTTTCCTATCAGGAGGCTTGCAATGCGTTGAAGATGAATTACGACGGGTATCATTTCACGGAGAATGGAAGTGAGATTTATAATCCGTGGTCTGTGCTGAACTGCCTTGAGAAATCCTTGATAGAGAATTATTGGAATGAAACCGGAAGACCAACCTTGATTGCGGAGTCGCTGAAAAGAATCAATGCAGATCTTGAAAAGGTGTTTGACTCATATTGCACCCGTGATGAACTGAAAGGGCTCGATCTCCTCAATCCTAATCCGAAGGCTTTGCTCTATCAGACAGGTTATCTGACCATCAAGGAATATTTTCCGAAACTGAGACGGATGAAACTCGGAATTCCGAATGAAGAGGTGAAACACGGTCTTTTCAATGAGCTTCTCCCATTCTATGTCAAGACAAAGAGATCAACACCTGCAAATGTTGTGTCCGACATAAGCCTATATTTCAATATCGGACTCCCTGATCAGGCGTTGGTCTGCCTGAAGACCTATTTTGCGGGAATTGATTACGAACTTAAAGTTGAGAATGAGAATAATTTTCAGAATGCTTTCTTCCTGCTGATGGATCTTATCGGCCTTGAGACTAAAGCTGAATATCATACTTCCGACGGACGGATCGACATCCTTATCATGACCGATGACTATATTTATGTCATTGAGCTGAAATATGATCATCCTGCTCGAGAGGCCCTCCGTCAGATAAATGAGCGTAACTACGTCCGCCCCTTTGAAAGAGACGGACGCAGAATCTTTAAGATCGGGATTTCGTTTTCCTCCTCCACCCGATGCATCGATGATTGGATAATCGAAGAAGACCCTAAAAAATACTGATGAGGGTCTGAGGAACAGTTGTTTTGAGAGTTTTTAAAGTTTTTAAAGAATCCACCTCCCCCGTCCCCTTTAGGGGGGAAAGGGGGCTTATCTTTTAGAGGCCGGGGGGACGCCTGTAAAGTCCGCGGAGGAGGGTTCGGATTCAATTCGAGTAGATGATCAGGAATGGATTACCCTCCGGGTCGAAGTTCTCGATCGCCGAGACAACATTTGCAGGAAGAATACTCTTGTCTCTGTTTGCGGCAAAAGCATCCCTGAAAGCTTCAAAGGCAATCTGGCCCTCAAAACAGGATATTAATTCTTTCTCATTTGATCCTTTGATCTGGATTATTGTATTGCCCTGAATCACCTTCTTGATTTCGTTGTCATAATCGTATGTGGAACTGATATGTGTGCCTTCTCCTGATGTCTTGTCTATCCAGTAATACCCTGTCATATATTCAATATCCGGACTGATCACTATATATCGTGATGTTTCAAACATGCTCCTGACGTATGTGAAAATCTTGTGGTTCATACAATATTCTATACTTTCTCCCTCCCAGGAGCCGATCTCCATTATCTTCTCCTTGGTAAGTATCTCCTTGCCGAAATCAAGCTTATACAAAGGAGCCTCCTTATCGCCTTTTACCGAACAGAGGGTGTCGGTGAGAACCTTCACGAATTTCAGTTCATCACCGCAAGCGCTCATTGGTTTGTCTCCCCAGGTGATGCAGATTGATGATCCCCATTTGTTGGGTTGCACTAGAGGCGCGAAAGGGTCGATATCCTCTATGGTATGGTCTGGATTTATTATGGTGAAAGCGCAAAGGTCAGGCATTTCAGAGAAAAGCTTGTTGCATGCAAGCATAGTGCCGTCAGAAGCCCTTATTACAGAATTGACTTCCAAAAGTTCTCCTTTCGTCTTGTATCTATCAACGAACTCACCTGTAAGCTTGTAAATGATGAACTCCCTTTTCAGTCTGTCAAAAACCGTCAATGTTTTGTTAGTTTGGTCGTAGCATATATCCTGAGCTGTTATGAAATCCTCAGGACCTTCTCCAACGGAACCTATCCTCCTGATGAATTTACCATCTTCCTTGTTAAACACACTGATCTCATAATCTTTTGTGAGAACGACGATGTTGCCGTCGGCATCGAGAATCGTTTTGATCTTGTCCAATATGGAATTGTCGGTCATCTCCAGCTGGATACAGGAGATGTTTTTGAAACTGTCGGTCAGCCGGAATGAATCTGGAGCCTCCTCAAACTTGATTACCGTCAGTTCTCCGGTATTTTCATCGGAGGACCCCGGTTTGCATGAGCCAAGAAGAAGCATTGACATTAGAATAAAAGTAAGTTTAGTTCTCATATATCAAATTGTTTGTCAGTATGGTAATCGTTTAAGAATTGGGGTGATTAACATTCATGCCGACTCATCGCCAGCGTCATCGCCAGCGATAAGAGGGGGTGTGTAGAGTGGTTTAAACTCTGATGTGGAATAGTGCATCCTGAAGTCTTTTATATAGAAGACAGGCAAACTCCCCAAATTATTACCTTTTTTCCAAAAAAAATAGGCTGATGGGTCAAAAAATTATAGTTTATGTTTTCCAGAAGCTAATAGGCCCGGAAACGGAGATTTCCCCCGGTGAGGCGAATGATCCTCTCTTCCTTAGGAGTTGTCGCATCTCCTTCTTCAGCTCTGAGGAATTGACCCATTGACTCTGATAGGTGAAAGTGTAGGATGCAAGATAGAGAAAGTAAGGGATCAGGCTTTTACCTTAAACCATCATATCCGGCCACTATGTCGGCTGTCTCATTTGGATTGCGTTGCTCTTATATTATAAATGCTATAAAGATAATTCCAAAGAGATTCTTTCTTCGTTCTTTCAATAGGCTTATATTTCCCTTTCCCGATTGCCCGGGGCCTTTCCATCATCCGATCAGGTGGTGGAGAATCGACACCTCTGGGGCGTGGGGGGGAGGGATATGAGCACCTCATCTGGAGCGCCAGGAGCGCCATAGTTTGGCAATGAGGCGTTCGTCGGAGACGCGTATCTTGCCGGCCAGCTCGCGGGGAAGTTTCGCCGCGGTCTCTCCGGACTGCATCCTCATCTCGAAATAATACCGGCCCGACTCGTGTGGCGCCGCCGACAGCGACTCGATATATCCCCTCATGCCGTTGTCGAGATATATCTCCGTGCCGCGTTCCACCTTCCTCGCGTCCGAACTCTGGAGGTATCCGAACAGGGGTCCGTCGGCCACGCCGTCAGCCACACACACATACATCAGGGGCTCCCCCGCCTTGACGGCTACGCCGCGGGTCAGTGGAGCGGTATAGCCCGCGGTCCCCGATGCCGGCGCGGTGATGGCCGCAAGTCCCTCCCCGACGGAGAGGATCAGGAGCGTGTCGCCCCGCTCCACGTCCGTGCCGTTGGCGGTCATGACCTCAAGCACCGTGCCGTCTGCGCCGCTGACTACCGGAATCTCCGAAGTCCCGGCTGTGGTGTGGATGGCCACGTCTATGGTCTCAGGGACCCTCAGCAGCCACACGAGGAGCGCGAACCCGACCGCGACGGTGACGAGTAACCCCGCGCCCCATCTCGTGAGCCACCGGGGGTTGCGCCCCATGATCTCCTGGATCTCGTCACAACGCTGCCCCATTCCCTTGTAGTAGAGGATGTCGGCCTCGCTGATGAAACCTCCTGCCTCCGCCGCGAAAATCATATTCTCCGTTTCGCCAGCCTCCTTTTGATTCTGGCCATTATCCTTGTTATTCTCTTCCATATCTCTGTGTTTCAGTCATTCCTCTGTGAGTCCGGATCCCTCCGGGATCCCTGGTGGAACGGAGCTCCGACCACGGGTTTCACCCGTGGTTAATATTCTTATGTCTCCTCCGGAGACACTCCTCCACTCCCCGATCATCAATCTTACTTCCTCCGCATTGAAACTCCCCCTTCAGGGGGTCGGGGGGCCGATACCTATCTTCCGGGATCACCAATCATCAATCATTCCTCCCTGTTCAGTTCCAGCTGATTCCTCACGAGCTCCAGATACTTGCCGTCGCGGGCAACCAGCTCCTCATGCGTCCCCTCCTCGACTACCTTGCCGCCGTCGATGACGATGATCCGGTCGGCGTTCCTGACGGTAGAGAGGCGGTGGGCCACCACCACGACCGTCTTGCCACGGTAGAATTCCTGCAGGTTCTCCATGATGATGCGCTCGTTCTTGGTGTCCAGGGAGTTCGTGGCCTCGTCGAGGAAGATGAAGTCAGGATTGCGGTAGACGGCCCGCGCTATCAGGATGCGCTGCTTCTGCCCGGCGCTGATGCCGTTTCCCTCCATGCCGATCTTCGTGGCGTAGCCCAGCGGCAGCGACACGATGAAGTCCTCGATGTTGGCCGTCCGGGCAGCCTGACGCACCCTGCGCCGGTCAACGTTCTCGTCGCCGACGGCGATGTTGTTCATGATAGTGTCCGAGAAGATGAAGCCCTCCTGCGACACGGATCCCGTCACTTCCCTCCACTTCGAGGGATGGATCAGCGACAGGGGGGTGTTGCCCACCCTGATGCTGCCGTGCATCGGCTCGTAGATTCCCTGGAGCATCTTGATCAGGGTGGTCTTGCCGCTGCCGCTCATCCCGACGATGGCCGTGACCTTGCCCGGAGCTATGGTGAGCGACACGCCGTCGAGGGCGTAGTCGCGTTCGGCGCCGCTGTAGGAGAAGCGCACGTCCTCCAGGCGCAGGGTGTGGTCTTCGGGGATCTCGGCGATCTTCGACTCCAGATCGCGCTCCTCGTCGTCCTGGCGGTGGATCTCGTTGAGGCGCTCCACGCTGATCTTGGCGTCCTGGAATGCCTGCACGAAGGAGATGAACTGCCCGATCGGAGCCGACACCTGACCCAGGATGTAGGTCATCGACATCATCATGCCAAGCGTCATGTCTCCCTCAACAACCGACCGCGCGGCGATGAAGGAGATGATGAAGTAGGTGGTCTGGGTGAACAGAACCGTCCCGGTCTGCTGGATCTGGCCTATGGCCATCCCGCGCAGGCTGATCCGGAAGAGCTTCGCCTGGATGCGCTCCCACTCCCATCGTTTCTGCTTCTCGCAGTTGGCGAGCTTGATCTCCTGCATCCCCTGGATGAGCTGGATCACGTTGCTGCGCTCCGCGGCCGACTGGTTGAAGCGCTTGATGTCGAGCTCGCGGCGGTATTTCAGGAAGGCGCACACCCAGATGGCATAGAGAGAGTTCCCCGCAAGGAAGATGCAGAGGATCAGCGGATGGTAGTAGCCCAGGAGGGCGCCGAACACGATGAAGTTGAACACGGCGAAGAGGATGTTGAGCCCGCTCCCCATCAGCAGCGCCTTGATGCGCGAGTGGTCGCCGATGCGCTGCATGATGTCGCCGGTCATCTTCGTGTCGAAATATCTCACCGGGAGCTTCATGAGCTTGATGAGGAAGTCGGAGATCAGCGAGATGTCGATGCGGGAGTTGACGTGGAGCAGGATCCAGCTCTGCAGGTAGCCAACCAGGAGCTGGGCCACGAATATTGCGAGCTGGATGATCAGGATGAGCGTGATGAAGCTGATGTCCTTCCCGTTGATGCCGATGTCTACGGTCGACTGCGTCAGCAGAGGGAAGGCGAGCTGGATGGCGGTGCCTAAGAGCAGCGCGGCGCCCACGATCAGGAGCTGACGCCGGTGGGGGATGATGTAGCGCAGGAAGTAGAGGATGTCGCGGACTCCGGATTTCTCCTGCTCCCCCTCCTCTGCGGAGAAGGCCGGGGTGGGTTCGAGGAGGAGGGCCAGGCCGTTTACCTCCCTGTCGGTGGTGAGCCCCGACGCCCAGCACTGCCTCAGCTCCTCCTCGGTGTAGACGGCGTGTTTGGCATTGGCGGGGTCGGCGATGTAGTAGCGCGGATTCCTGCCGCGCCTCACCTTGTAGAGCACCACGAAGTGGTTGCCCCTCCAGTGCAGGATGCAGGGAAGCGGCACGTCCTCGCGGAGCTGCTTGAGAGTGAGCTTCACTCCGAGGGTGCGGAAGCCGATGGATTCGGCGGCGTCGCTGATGCCGAGCATCGATACCCCCTCGCGGGTGATGAAGCAGCGCTTGCGCAGCGTCTGAAGCGAGTAGTATTTCCCGTAGTGCCGGGCGATCATCTGCAGGCACGCCGGCCCGCAGTCCATCTGGTCAAACTGGGGATAGAGCTTGAAGGACATGCTTCGGGGAATTAATGATGGATGATTGGGGATTATTTTTTAGGGGAGGTGTTGAAATGATACTGGATGTGGAAGAGGAAGTAGCGGCCGATTACACTGTTGCGGGTCTCGGTG